>JAZNKI010000026.1:0-21414 GCA_045578495.1 Faecalimonas sp. | reverse complement strand
ACCTTTGAAGATGATGGATTCCTTCTTATCACGCTTGATTTTACCTTGTTTTATCAGTTCTTCTTTCTCAGTACGAATACGTTCTAAAAGTACAGATGCAGGTTCGTCATTCGGGTCTTGTGAAACAAGTTTGCCACGGATTGCAAGATCGAGGATTTTGGATTTAGTGGCTGATATCAAATTAAACAGTTCTTCTTCTGTTGCGGAAATTAAATTAGTCTTATCAAGAAGAATCTTGACATAATCTGAAATCCTAATTTGTTCTTTCATTGGAGGAATAGGCATCAAAAAACGTGACAACCATCCCGTATTAAGATTAGTAAGAACCGCCCCTTTCACATTAACAGCAACTTGACTCCAAAATAAAGAGGAATTCATCCAATTCATAATGTATTCTGAGGAAAAAGGCTCATATATTTTTCTGAAGAATCCCAAACTCACAAAAATACCGAATGGTTCTACAATTTCAACAACTGTAGGCTTTCCTAATGTTCCTACTCGCCCAAACAGTATATCGCCTTTTTGTGGTTTTGCTCCACTTGGAAAATTATCGAATTCTTCTTCTGATATATATTTAGGATTGGATGTATCTAATCCACCAGATGAAATATCTTTGACAGAATAAAAAGGCACCCCCTTATTTACATAATCAGGTGTATGTGTTAATCCTAAACAAATTTGAACTATAGAAGATACGCGTGTCCATTCCCATCCTTCCGGCACTTCAAACGGTATCTCATCCTCGATACATTTCACTGTTCCATCCTGAAACTTCTCATAATGTAAATTATCCTCACCAACAAAGATAATAGTATCGTTCTTAATATCCTTGGCTTTTAGTTTACCTTCTTTGACCATTTGCTTCTTCTGCTCACGGATTCTTTCTAAAAGAACCGATGCAGGTTCATCATTTGGGTCTTGTGGCACTAGTTTCCCACGGATAGCAAGGTCAAGAATCTTTTGTCTTAATACCTTAGTATCCATTATTCTTCCACCTCTCCTATTAACTGTTCTAATTCTACGACTGCTTTCGCAATATGTTCAGATTTTTCTTTAATCATATTTAACAGCTCAGAAAGAGTGTAATCATCCGTTCCGGAGTCAGTCTTCATCCAAGTAATATCCAAACTAGTCTTATCACGAGCAAGAATGTCTTCAATCGTATATTTACGCCATCTACCGTTAGGATTTTCTTCACTATATGTTTCCTGACGCTTGCTCAAATCTCCATCCGCATAGCATTCCACAAATTCGTTAAAATGTTCTGCTTTTAACGGATTTGTTTTACCAAATGAAGGCATATCGTTTCTCAAATCGTAAATCCAGACTTCCTTTGTGTTATGCTTATCTGTTTTTCCACGTGTAAAGAAAAGTACGTTTGTTTTTACTCCCTGTGCATAGAAAATTCCTGTAGGAAGACGCAAAATTGTATGCAAATTACATTTATCCATTAAGTCAAGACGAATTCGCTCTCCATCCCCATCCGCAAAAAGAACATTGTCTGGTAAAACTACTGCTGCACGTGCTTTTCCATTGGTTTTTAAACTACGATAAATGTGCTGGAGGAAATTCAACTGCTTGTTACTTGTAGGGAATGTAAAGTCGTCACGAGTAGCACGCTCACCGCCTTTTTTTGTACCGAATGGGGGATTTGTCAAAACGACATCGTAATCTTTCATGCTCATACCTACACTAGACAACGTATCTCCCAAAAGAATTTTACCATCAATATCGTGTAACATTGCATTCATCAATGCCAACCGATGTGTATCATGTACCAACTCACATCCGGTAAACGCTTCTTCTCTTTCAAACTTCGCCATATCAGCGTCCAAATCAAAATAATCATCCGTCTGCGAACGAACATATTGACTTGCAGAAATCATAAAACCAAATGTACCACATGCCGGATCATTACAGCGTTCACCTGGCTGTGGTTTAATAAGTTTAGTCATAACATCAATCAACACACGTGGCGTAAAATATTGACCGGCACCAGATTTCTTTTCATTTGCGTTCTTTTCCAAAAGCCCTTCATAAAGATTACCAAGTCCTTCTTCTCTTGCAGAGAACCAATCCAGACCATCAATTGTCGTAATAATTTTCTCAAGATTTTTAGGCTCATCTATATTAGTTGCTGCTCCTTGATAAATCTCACGAACACGACCTGTGCAATTTTCTCCGAGGTGTGCCAATAATTCTTTATAGAATTTTTTCAATTCAATACCACTTTTAGATGTAAGAACATCCCAACGATACGCTTCTGGTATTTGTGCCTCTGCACCGGTTTCTTTTGCCATTTTCAAGAACAAAATATATGTTAACTCCGTCACATATTGGTGATATGTGATGCCATCATCTCTAAGTACGTTACAGAGATTCCAAAGTTTAGAAACTATTTCTTGTGTTGTCATGCAATTCTCCCTCCGTCATCATAAAGATATTCATTTAATTCAAGAACAATATTTTCAAGTTGATTGTGGAAAACCTTGTTGATTTTTTCAAATCCACCATTTTCTTTGAAGCGAATATCTTCGTCAAATACTTGGACGTTTAACACAGATTCTTCCATCAAATATTTTTCCATACGCCCAATCCAGCTCACTTCCTGTTTCGAGAAATCATGAGCTTTTTTCAGTTTATCAACAGCTCTGCGAATTCTTGCTTCGTGACTGATAAGAGCAGAGCCAATAGCATACCTACGGATAATGCTAATAATATCCGCTGCTATTTCTTCATTCGTCAATTCTGATATTGCTGTATTTAACTGCTGTGTTGTGAAGCCCTCTCTGTCAAGAGTTAAGCGCAGTGCCTTTAATGTCTCTCTTGTCAAATCCTTTGGTCTGGTACACACAATACTTAATGCAGCAATTTCATTCATATGAGTTTTAACATATTCAGAGAATGCATCTAGATAATCTTCCGGCTTTTCACTCTTTCCGTATCCTCTTGTATGCCCTGTTAATTTATCCTTTTCTTTAGAAATAACTACCGCATTATTACCATTCGCCTTCGTTTCCTGAATGTAGGCAAACATTTCTCTATACGCAAGTAAATGTTTCTTCGCATCTTCCGGACTTCTCTTTTCAATGTCAACGATAAACTGCGTTGGATCCATACCATCAGTCATACTAATGAATTGCTCCATAGTTTTAGCATCCATACGGCGCTTTTTTCGTTGAAGTTTCGCAATAATTTGATTAATTTGAGCCTGTACTACATCCTTCTCGTCAACTTCTTCCAAACCATCTAAAAGCTGTGTAAATGTTGTTGTAGGGTTTGTCACTACCGGCTTCATCGTATTTACAGGTTCTAGCGAATCATAAACACCAACTGGATCATAAATTTCAAAATGTGTTTTATGAATCTTTGGACACAATCTGGTAGCTCGTCCCATCATTTGCTCAAACAAAATACGAGATTTAACTCTACGCATAAATACCAGTGTTGTAATTTCCGGTACATCAATACCTGTTGTAAGCAAATCAACGGTAACAGCAATACTCGGAAACCTTTCGTTCTTAAACCTTTTAATCGCTTCTGCGACTTTCTTAGGATTACCTCCACCCACACTGCCCGTGATTTTCATAATAGCGTCATTATCAACACCCGTTTCAGAATAAATTTCTTTTAGAAGCGAAACAACCATATCTGCATGCTGGTCATCAACCGCATAAACAAGCGTTTTACCCTGCTCTTCTGGGTTCTCAGGGTCTATATCCTTAGCAATCTCTGAGAGAACTGTCCTGTTAAAGTTTTCTGTAATAACTTGTTTGTTGAAATTCTCAATGTCAAAGTCTAACTCATCATCAAGCAATTCGCTGTTAGTTACTTCTCCTGTAACAGGGTCATAAATTGTTACTGTATCACCATGCTTGTAGTGAATTCCTCCAGCGCTAAGTTTTGTTTCCAAATGATGCGGCGCGTCATGGTCTACAAGGTATCCCTCAATTACAGCTTCACGATATGTATACTTGAATACTGGTTGTCCAAATATTTCCGTTGTCTGCAATGCCGGAGTTGCTGTTAATGCAATCTTAACTGCATCAAAATATTCGATGACACTTCGATATTTACTTTGATAATCACGTTGATCACGATACAGAATCTCGGTATCTCCCATTTCTTTATCTAAAATATATCCTCTGTGCGCCTCGTCTATTATAATCAAGTCATAATCTGTTACCGCAGGCATCACATCTCCTTCGTTATAGAGAATCCTTTTTACCATGCTCTGAACAGTAGCAACTTGAATGCGTGTTTCTTTATCTACTGTTTTTTCATCTAATCCTTTGATGTTGTATATTTCATCCAACGTCATCAGTTCTTCTAGTTTCACTTCTTTAAATACATCCGAAGCTTGATCCCCAAGAGATGTTCTATCCACAAGAAACAAAATACGTTTGAAACGATTTGTCTTTAAAAAACGATAAATCATACCAAGAACAGTACGTGTTTTCCCTGTTCCGGTTGCCATAGCAAGCAATATTTCTCTTTGTCCATTGATAACTGCTTTTTCCGCTGCTTTAATAGCTTTTATTTGATATTCTCGCAGATTTAGTCCATCTTTATCTGTCAACAAATCATATGGCATACATTGCAATGCATCATTGCCAGCCTGAATATCTTTTTCTAATAGTTCCATAATACCATCTGGACCAATCCACCCATGCAACGCTGTTGGTGCGTTTGATGGTTGCCTTAAGTCCAAGAACCAGATGCCCGATTTGGTTTTAAATTGTTCAAGATAAGGTCTTCCATTTGTGGCAAAAGTAAATGGAACTTTATATTCTCCCCAAGTCCCAATCTGATATTCTACATCTTCTTTTCGTATGCTACGCGGGTAATCTTTTCCTTGATAGTCAATTACGGATGGAATATCTTTATGTTCTGCTTTCGCTTCGATAATTCCAACAAGTTTCGTTCCTACAAATAATGCATAATCTGCATATCCTTTTTTGCCTACGGAAGAGTCTGTCGGCCATTCAGCTATTGCTAGATTTCGTCCCTTAGCTGGTCTTACACCTTTTGAATATCGGAGTTCTTGCGTATTTGCCTCCCAACCTACCTGACGTAATTGTTCATCTATCATATAGCGTGTTTCTGCCTCTGATTTCTGACGCTGGCTCGCCATTTTGCTTGCCTGTTTTTGACGTTCTTTCTTATCAACACATTCAGCTTGCTCTGCACATGCCAACGCTGCTTGTGTAAGCTCTTCTTCTCTCGCCTTTTCTTCTGCCTTGTCGGATGCAACAATCCTATCATCAACTACTTCCTTTGTAGGCATAACAAACTCTTGATGTTGATAATTCCAATTGCCATAAGTTTGCATAAACCATTCTGACAAACTATAAGCCATTTGCAAGAAAACCGGACAATCCGAAGCCTCTGCATAGTTTTCATGAACAGCTCTGTTTCTCACTTTGCGAAGTGCATGTAAAATATCAATCAAGTCTTTTGTTAAAAGACCTTCAGAAGATAAAACATTAATACGATTCACGGCAGAATTATCATTCGGCAAAGGTATTTTGTCGTATGTGAACATCAGATTGACAATAGTTTCGCCAATCATGCCCAACTTCATCAAACATGAATTAGGGTCTGTGTAACAATATCTTTCTGCCAAACTACCAAAATTCGCAAGCACCGGGAATTCTGTTTCTAAAAATTTGAAATTGGAAGCCATTTATTGCATCCTCCTACCATTTATCTTATGTTCCGATAATTTTGTATTATCGGAAGTTGATGGGTAAAACTTAATATGCTAATTATACTATTAAAACCACCGAAAATCAACGAAATCCATATTGCCCTTAAAGAAGCCTCGGGATGGTTTTCTGTCCATCGCAAGAAACGCATTTTGTATTACAATGCATTTTTGTTAGGAGAACTCCCCTAAAACCCCTGATATTATAAAAAGTCATATGAAAATCGGCTTTTCTTACATGACTTTTGCCTTTTTTCATATGACTTGTCATAGAATGTTATATAACTATTCATATAACTTTTTCTTCAAGCAACTCACCTCATCCCAAAAGTTATATAACTTTTGATGGGTTTTTATATGACAGGGGTAAAAAAGTTATATGACTTTTTACATTTTTCTCATTTTCGTCATTTTTGCAAAGAATTTCCTTGATTTCTAATAGTCCTAATGGTACTATGTTTTTATAAGGATGCCGTTGGCACACAGGATAGGCATTTTTATTTTCGCTTCTTTCTTTTTTAAGAAAGAGCAACAACGCTACCGAAGAAAGAGATTGAATGTAAGATTCAACCTCTTTTTTTGTTGCATTATTGTAGCAAAACACCGCCCCATAAAATCAAAACTACTTCTTTCTATCCAAGACCTTATCCAGTTCAAGCAATACATTCGATGTATACCTTCTATTAGCCTCTGGCACAGAAAGCGTTGCAACATCCACTTTTGTGATTTCATTATTTTTCTTAAATTTTCCTGCCATCGTTACCTTCTGTTTATGGTTGACTTCCTGCTTCCAATATGCTTCTTCAATGTTTTTGTTCATCCATATAAGCAGATATCCATTACGATTACAAAAATCCACTACACTCCGATTAAAATTCTCATCATCATGAAATGTGTCATTATTGTCCTTGTCGAACACATAAAGAACAGAACATACTGTATCCTTGTCAATTTTCTTGGAATCTTTTATATACGAATCAATCTTATTTACAACACTGCTTTTGTTATAGTTTCCTTTACCATTCATAAAAACAAACTTCACAATTGTATTGCTTCTATCGTATTCGTATAGATGTTCTACCGTTTCTCGTAAATAAACACCATCACTATTCTCTTTATCGGATTTCGTTTCGATTACAAATATCACTAGTCTTCTCATAATCTAATCCTCTTCAAATAATCCAATAAAATCAAATGCTTCAATGTTGAATGGTGAATTCTGAATCATGCCTTCTCTATAATATTTGGAAACAGAATAATTCCCGTTCTTCTTCCAACTTGTAAGCGTTGATTCTTCTGAAAGAAAATCAATAGAATAATTACGCTTCTTCAAAACTTCCATCGGTGTAAGATTGTGAGTAGTAAAACAAAGCTGTCCCTTTGCATACACAGAGAAATACTCTATTAATTTACACAGATATACATCATGTAAATTTGCATCTAATTCATCAATAAAAACAATCTTACCATTTGTCAAATTACAAAACGCATTAAACAATTCGATTAATTTCTTAATACCGGTACTTTCAAATTCGCTATGCACCCTATAGCCGTCATAACAAAAATATTTCTCACAAAGCAAAAGGTCACTATCTTCTTTACTGTCTACCTCGATTGTTTGTAAATCCGGCTTAAAAATTTTAATAAAGCTCTCTAGTCTAGATATATTATCTTTATATTCATTAAAATCTCCCTTATGAATTACATCTGTGTCCTTCCGTATACGCGTTTTAGAATATACAAGATTTTTAAAGAAATTTGGAAAATCAATAACCTTCTGCTTCATAAGATAATCATAATGAGTGTCCGACTCATTGACCACTACATCTATTTCAACGCATAAAATCATTGGTATCATTAACTTCCAAAGGTAATCAACAAGTCTTTCCTGATCCTTAAATTCCGGAAAACGTTCCCACATAATATTTACAACACTACGCTTTTCTAACAAGTTCAGTACACATTTCTCAATCTTTGCATAAAGATCCGGATATGCTGTATTGATAACCTCTCCGTTCCTTATTTCAATTGTAATCTTCCCCTTGCTTCCATCATAGACATTGCCCCTAGTAGTCATAAGCTTCTCATATACGATTTTAAAATATCCTGTCGTGTCCTTCTCTAATTCGATTCGATGAGTATACACTGCACTTTTAAAACCATCATCTTCATAAAGCAAGAAACTCATTTCCATTGAAAAGCGATTGTTCCTTTTATTTACCATCTCATCAAGTAATTTTGTCGTACTGCTGTCAGAAAGAAAGTTTTCATTTATCACCAACTTTTTATAAATATCTACAGCATTAATTAAGCCCGACTTTCCCGAACCATTCGGACCATAAATAGATTTAATGTTGGAATCATTCAATTCAAATTCTTGCTTAAGAGTTTTGTTGTAGAAATTTAAAACTATTTCCTTGTATATATTTTTTATTCCATTTACTTTCATTTGTAATAAGTATACTGACATAAAAAAACACCTCCTTTTGAGATTATTATATCAAAAACAGCGCCAAAGTAAACACTTTTTATAAAGTTATATACATTTTTGTATATTTTTATTCTGTTCTTGTCCAAAAACACATTATTCTCTTTAACTTTCAGGGATATACCGGCACCTTTCTCTTATCCATTTTGACGCAACTTAATCCCTCCATGCCCCGGATCTACTACAATCACAATTTCCTCTTTCTTCTTTTTCGTTTCCTTGGATACGCCCGCCGTCAATTCACTCAATTGCCAACTGGCCACAATTGCTCCTATGAGAAGGAACAATACCATAAATAATTCTATTTTCTTCTTCACGCATATACTCCAAAAGTTTTTGTATAAATATATGCAAAAGAAGGGCAGTTCATTCTGCTCGCTTTATAATTGTTACATGAATATAAAAGAAAACACACACCCTTCAAAAGGGGGTTGAAATTGATTACACCTAATGGTATTATTTAATTGTAAAGAGAAGCACCCACTCCAAAGTGGAGGCCTCACGAGTCTGGCTAAACGTCCTTACGGACACCGCCTATCCTGTGTGCAGACAGGATAGGCATTTTTTATTTTCGCTTCCTTCTCTTTTGGAGAAAGGTAAGCAACGCTACTACAAACATACCGACGGCAACCATTAAGGACGCCACGGCTAAAATCGTCGAAACAATTTCATACGCTGTCATCACGCCACCTCCCTTCCTATGTATTCCAGTTTCCTGGTTTAATAGACTCGGGAGGCTACCACCCTGTCATGGGGCTTCTCATATAGTTATGATAGCACAAATCGAACGTGTGTTCAATTAATTTCGGCAACTTTTTGTCGGTTTTCTTGTCACAAAACAAGAAGGGCTGAATTATCAGCCCTTCTTCCTAATTTACATATTTTAAAATCAATTCCCATGTACTTGTGCCTTCAAAACCAAGTCTCCAAGCAGCCACTCCGGCCAGCTCATATTCCTTCATCATCTTGAGCTTCGTCTCAAGAGAATCCGCATCTTCGAGCCATACCTTGTAAGTTGCACTGCCTTCTTTCCACTCAGCATAGTTCATATCCGTATTCTTGTCACGAACAATCTTTGCATCTGCATTGTCAATTGCGACTTGAATCTTCTTAATACCATATGCTGTGCTCGTCACCTTATATGGATATTCTGCTGCATCGGTTCCTTCCTGTGCTTTCAATTCTTCATCTGTCTTCAAAACTTCTTTCCAAAGTCTTGTATAGAATGGAACTGCATTAATTAATTTTTCACTCGGAACAACCTTCAATGCATCCTTGATTCCGTTTTCTACAAAAGCTGGCGACGCAACCGGTCCACTTTCATAAGATGTACTATGGTGTTCGTCATATCCCATAATGATAACATAATCTACGATCTTCCCTTGTTCTTCCAAGTTGTACTGAGTGCTATATTGACTTGGAACAGGATTGTCTACAGATAAAATAATTTCATTTTGTCTGCATTTCAACGACAATTCTCTTAAAAATTGTAAATAGTGTTCTCCACATTCTTTTGAGATATGTTCAAAATCCACGTTAATGCCATCAATATCATGCTTTAAAGCTTCTGAAATTAATTGGCTCACCAATTTTTCTCTACTTGTTGTACGGCTGAGCAATTCCAACGTTTCTTCCTTCGAATCAATTCCTCCGTCAAAATCTTTTACCAGTGCCCATACTTCAATATCTGATTGATGTGCATAATTCACGTATTGTGAACTTGCTAACGAACTAATATTTCCCTTTGTATCCTTTACCGTAAACCAGGTTGGCGAAATTGTCGTCAAGCCCTTTGTATTGGCAATTGTTTCTAAAACTGTATTATTGGCTGTGCTGTTTGTTACCACGTGCCAAGCCATATTGATGGTGTAATTTTTCGAGATATTCGGATAAATCTGTTCTTCAAAATTTCTGGAAATTGTTTGCTCTTCTTCTTTTTTCAGAGCACTCGATTTGATATATCCTACAACTCCGTCTTCTGTACGAACTTTCTTCCAACTGTCTTTTGTCTCAATGATTGTAACAATACTCTTTTTTGATACATCTGTTAAAATATCGCTCTTTCTATCATTGCTCGTTCTAACCTGTGTATTTCTTCTTACCGTTGCTACGTTAGTTTTTCCCCATTCGCTTACAATCATCACTCGATTCGGCTCATCATATAACGAAAAATCAATGTTTGTGTATTCTTGCACAAAATCCAGTGCTATGTACGCAGTATCACCATCCATTTTTAGAATTGCGTAATCTTTATGCTTTGTTTCTTTTTGAAGTGTATATTCTTTACTTCCTACATGTGCGTTAATGGTTCCTTGTGGCAACGTGTATAACAAAAGATTTTCCTTCATATCCACATAAAATCTTTCATTCAAAAAATCGCGAACCACTGAGTATTCCACATAAGGAACATCCTCTATTAAAATACCTTTTGCGCCGACTACTTCATTATCCACAATAATAGCAAGCTGATTCTCTTTTTTTATCCCATAATACTTATTCAAATCCGCTCGTTCTTTGGAGGAACTAAATTTCTTAATGCAAATCGCACCTACAATGATACTTACTATTATTCCGATAAAAGCAGCAGTCTTTATCAACAAGTCTTTTTGTCTGCGCTTTTTTAAATAAGCTCTTCTACTATTTCTTTCTTTTTGTGTTGTTGGTCTGATCCTCTGTTCCATACCACACCTCCTACTGAACCATTATAACATATTTTTGGTGTCAGTCATTAACTATTTCGACAATTTTTTTATCTATTCATAGAGGGGTGTCTCCACAAAATTAACTTTCGAGAATATTGTGAAATGCTAATTCTTGAACGCGTCCTTTTTCATCCCATACATAATCTCTCATATAAGATGAATCTTCGCTCACCATGTGCGCAGTTACAATCTGCATAGGACTTGCAGGAAAATCATTTAACTTCATACTTACACCAGCATTTTCATACTTTTCTAATTCTGCATACAATTCTTTATACTTTTCTACTTTCATATGTCTCCTCCTAACCAACAGAAGCAGCTATGGCATAAGCAATTTTATTAATTGAGGTTGCAATTGTGATATATTGAAAATTGCTGCCGCTAACAAGAAGATGTTTTTCATTCAAATTATCTTGGAATATCTGATTTGATTAAATCTTTTTGAAATGATCTTTGAAATATAAATGAATTATAAGACTTACATTGAGAATAGAAATTTTACTACTAGATAATACGTCCCTCCTTACATTAAAAACATAGCCGCCAACATACTATCTTCTTGTACTCAAATTATAAGCAGATGCATCAATATTTTGCAAGTTCTATTTTGTTTATATCTTTTCCCCATATTTGTCCCCTATAAAATCGATATTTTTTAAAATTTTCCACATACTATCCACATTTGTTTCCACAAACTGCAAGCATAGTTTATTGAAATTTTCTTTACATATTTTTTGTTTTTGTTTATACTAATACAAATAACTAGATATAATATATAAGATAGGAAGTGATGAATATGAAGATTGAAAAACTGAATGACAATCAAATCCGCTGTACTTTAACGCGTGCTGATTTAGCAGATCGCGAGCTTAAGCTCAGTGAATTAGTTTGTGGAACAGAGAAAGCAAAGACTCTTTTTCATGAAATGATGCAACAAGCTTCTTCTCAGTTTGGATTCGACGCCGAAGATACACCTCTTATGATCGAAGCTGTCCCAGCATCTTCTGACTCCATCGTACTCATCATTACCAAAGTGGACGATCCCGAAGAACTTGATCATAAATTTTCAAAATTCGGTGGCTCATTGCCAAATATAGAGCACAAAAAAAGCTTGGATTTTGATAAATTAGAGGGCGCAGATGAAATTCTTGATTTAATAAAGAAAGTGAAAGATGCAGTTGTAGAATCCGCAAAGCAATTTGCAGATTCAGAAAAAACAGAATCTCTTCCAAGAATTCGTCTTTTCTCATTTTCAACTTTAGACTCTGTCATCTTGGCAAGTCGATTATTGAAAGACATTTACATCGGAGCAAACACTTTGTACAAAGATACCGCAAACGATATCTACGTGTTAGCACTGACGCAATCCGAACACTCTTCTACAGAATTCCATAAAATCTGTAACATGCTATCTGAATACGGATGTTTAGAGAAAGTTCCCGCTTCTGTTTTAGCATATTTGGAGGAGCATTGCGAAGTGATTGTGTCTGCAAATGCATTACAACAGTTGAGTACAATTTAAACATTAAAAAAGGGATTTCGTTTATGCGAAATCCCTTTTATATTCTATCCTATCGGAACTATGCATTCAAAAATGCATTGATTTTTTCTACTAATGCATCTGCATCCATCCCATGTACCATTGCAGCATCTCCTATAGATTCTGCTTGTGCTGATGGACATCCAAGACAATGCATCCCAACTTCCATCAATACTGGTGCTACAGTTGGGTGTTCCATAAGAAGTTGACCAATTGTCATTTCTTTTGTTACCATTTTTACTCCTCCTTATCATTTTCGTTTCTTCATTATAATACGGTTTTTCCAAATAATCAATCTTTTCTCTTACTGTGTTTCTTTATGTTCCTGATAAGTTTTTGTAAATATATGACTTCCATCCTTTTTATTTGGATCCGTGTGATAATAAAGGTAATCATGTTTTTCTGGATTTAACGCAGCTTCCATAGAAGAAACATCTGGGCAAGCAATCGGCCCTACCGGAAGTCCTTTGTTTCGATACGTATTGTACGGTGAATCAACCTTTGTGTCTTCGTATGTTACCGTCGTTTTGTCGTAGATACCATTTGTTATTGGATAAAGCGCCGTTGGACACATTTCCAATCTCATGCCTTTCTCAAGACGATTTTTAATAACGCCTGCCACCGTGACTTTTTCTGAGTTTTTCATCGTCTCTCTTTCAATAATAGATGCTTCAATCACAACCTCGTAAACAGTTTTATCAAGTTTCTCTGCTTTTTTACGCATATCTTCTGTAAATCGTTTGCCGAACTCGTCCAACATCACCTTCACAATATCTTCTGCATCCATATCTTCGCTGATTGCATATGTTTCCGGATATAAGAATCCTTGCAAACGATATGTGACTTCTGCATTTTTCGGAACAAATTCCAAAAACCAGTAATCGTAGTCTTTCTCTACCGCCTGTAAAAATGCTTCTTTTGTACAAATATTTCCTTTTTCCAGTTTTTCAGCAATTAACTCAATTGTATAACCTTCTGGAACAGTAAACATTACCTGTTCCTTTTGCGCTCCACCTTGAATCAAATCATTAATAATTGTTTCCAATCCAGAACCTTTTTGAAGCACAAATTTTCCATATCGCAATTTTGAAGAAGCTTCCATATTTTTTGCCTTCAAACAAAACACAAGCTTATATGTGATTAATCCTTCTTCTTTTAATTTTGTTGCAATGTCCCAAATTCCCTCTCCCTGTTCGATTTCCACAGTAACGGTCTCCCCGTTTCCTTTTCCGTCACTTCCATACTCTATAAACATCGTACCGCCGACAATCGCTAAAGCTAGTGCGAAAACAATCAAAATAATCTTTATAACTTTTGTGTTTTTTTGTTTTTTCAAACTGTTTTTCCACCTTTCTTCAAAATCTCTATTGATACTATACAATAATTTCATAAGTTTTAAAAGTATTTTAAATTTTCAGACATATTTTTTGCACTTTTTCTATATTTTGACTATTCAAAAGTCAATATTTTTGCAAGGTTTTTTTCGACAAAAAGTGATTTTCATCATTTATTCACAAAACATACGTTCTTTTTTTTACAAAAGTATTCCACAGTTTTTAACTGTTTTTATGTGGATAATGTGGATAACTTTGTGTAAAACTCGAGTTTATCGCGTTTTTCCACTTTTTTCATGTGGAAAAGTATTTTTCAACATTCTTTCATTTTTCTACAAAAAAACAGATATTTGTACAAATTGTACAAATCGAATATTTTTTCTTATTATAGAAGCAAAAAATCAACACAGAAACCATCGATTTTTGTGTTGATTTAGATTATACGGTATTAAAAAATTCTGCGAACAGTAATAATCGGTTTGTAATAAACACTTGTCATTCCGATTCCCTTTTGTTCATTAATTGCATTTACAATTCTTCCATTTCCAGCGTAGATTCCTACGTGTCCACTATAACACACGATATCTCCTGGTTGCATATCTTGTACACTTACTTTGTAACCAACACTTCTCATTGAAGATGAGGTTCTTGGAAGTGATACTCCAAAATGTCTGTATACACCTTTTACAAATCCCGAACAATCTGTTCCTCTTGTAAGACTTGTTCCCCCATATACATATGGGTTCCCAATGAATTGTTTCGCGTATGCTACTACAGCAGCTCTCTTTTCTTGACGTGCCGCTTCTGCTGCGATGCGTTGCTCTTCTTGCTCCTTTGCAATTCGAGCAATTTCTTCTTCTTTTGTTTCACCGCAAGAAAAAGCCGCTTCAATCTCTTCTTTATTTAATGAAAACATATCTTGTTCTGCATAAACAGTTACCAAAATATTTTGAGCATGCTTGATTGCATCACTTCCTATTAATAGTTGTTCTGTTTTTACATAACCTTTTACGTTTCCAGATTCAAGTAAAGTCCATTCTTTTCCTGTTTCTACAACAGTCACTGTCGTATCATGAAATACTTTCCCTACCCAATCACTTTCTTCTTTTGCTTCTGAATAAACGATCGCTTCACCGTTTTCTGTTTCCACGAAAATCTTATCGCGAAGTTTCTTATTAAACTTCTTTTCTTTGTCACTTAATACAGCCTTATCTTTTTTGCTTTTTTCTTGCTCTTTAAATTCAGCTGTTGTGTTAATCAAACGGTTTATATTAATTTCTACTTTTTTCTCTTTGGCCATTACTACTGCGCCTGCATTTTTACTTGCTATAAAATTTTCCCCTGGCGCAACTATTGTCACTACTAATGCTGTAACAACAATTCCTTTTTTTATGAATTTTAAATTCATAAACCCCTCCAAAATACTTCTTTTTCTAAAATGTTACGCAAATGTTACGCGTGACACGTTTGTCATTATAGCAATAGCATGCTCCCGTGTCAATGCTTTTTGTAACATTTTCGTAATATTTTAACAAATTTATTACATTTCTATTTTTTTATTGACAGTTGTCTAATCTTAGTCTATATTATAATTATAGTAACTATTATCATTATTGTTTGAAAGGAGGTTTGCCGTGGCTACATTAAAATACAGTAGGCAGCGCGAATCCATTAAAGAATTGCTAAACAGTTCTTGCAATCATCCTACTGCGGATATGGTTTACATGAATGTAAGACAAGAATTCCCTAATATCAGTCTTGGGACCGTATATCGCAATCTGAATCTGTTGGCTGATTTGGGAGAGGCGATTAAGATTACTGCTCCAAACGGAGGTGTTCATTTCGACGGACGAACGGTTCCTCACTATCATTTTTGTTGCAACAAATGTGGAGAGGTGATTGATCTCGATCTTGACGAATTGGATTTCATCAATGAAGCTGCCGGGAAAAACTTTAACGGCATTATCGAAAGTCACTCCATGATGTTTTATGGAATTTGCGAAAATTGTTCAAAAAGTAATTGACAATAAGAAAAGGTTGTGCTAAATTAATATTAGTAACTATTACTAATTTAGTTCAAAAAGAAAAAATTAAAAATTATATATGAAAAGGAGAATTTATTATGAAAAAATTTGTTTGTACAGTATGTGGATATGTTCATGAAGGAGATGCAGCACCAGAGAAGTGCCCAGTATGTAACGTACCTTCTATCAAATTTAAAGAACAAGGTGGAGAAAGATCTTGGGCAGCAGAACACGTTGTAGGCGTTGCACAAGGTGTAAGCGAAGATATCATCATGGACCTTAGAGCAAACTTCGAAGGAGAATGTTCAGAAGTTGGTATGTATCTTGCAATGGCTAGAGTAGCTCACAGAGAAGGTTATCCAGAAATCGGTCTTTACTGGGAAAAAGCAGCTTGGGAAGAAGCAGAACACGCAGCAAAATTTGCTGAATTGTTAGGCGAAGTTGTAACAGATAGCACAAAGAAAAATCTTGAAATGAGAGTAGATGCTGAGAACGGTGCTACTGCTGGTAAATTCGATCTTGCAAAACGTGCAAAAGAACAAGGACTCGATGCAATACATGATACAGTTCATGAAATGGCACGCGATGAGGCTCGTCACGGAAAAGCATTTGAAGGTCTTTTAAAGAGATACTTTAAATAAAATAGAAAAAACGAGGTAAACTATTGATTCAGGAGGAAATACGATGAAGAAGTTAACAATCATTTCATTATCACTGCTTTTGTTGTTAGCACTTTCAGCCTGCACCAATAAATTATCAAACGAAAGCAATGACAATAATACTAATAAAGAAAAGAAAGAATCATCCACTTTAATCGATGATTCACAAAACGACTCTAACTCATATATTTCTCGGGAAAGTGCCATTGAAATCGCATTGAAAAATATGGGTGCCTCACAAAAGGAAGTGTTTGAGTTGGAAGCGGATTTTGATCGAGAGCTTAACAAATCTATTTGGGAAGTGGATTTCGAACATGACGGGCATGAATATTCCTATTATATTGATGCTGTGTCTGGCGAAATTTTAAGAATCGAAAAAGATGCATGGGATTAAAATTTATAGGAAAGGATGTTGAAAAAAATGAAATATGTTTGTCCTTGTGGATACGAATATGATCCAGTTACCGGAGATCCAGATAACGGAATCGCACCTGGCACTGCTTGGGAAGATGTCCCAGAAGATTTCTTATGTCCGATTTGCGGATTAGGAAAAGACGTATTTGAAGAAATGTAAAAATATACAATCGGAGGAATAAAATAATGTCTAAATATGCAGGAACAAAAACAGAGAAAAATTTAATGGAAGCTTTTGCAGGAGAGTCTATGGCTCGTAACAAATACACTTATTTTGCTTCAGTAGCAAAAAAAGCTGGTTTTGAACAAATTGCTGCAATCTTCCAAGAAACAGCTGATCAAGAAAAAGAACATGCAAAAATGTGGTTTAAAGAATTCCACGGACTTGGAGATACTGCTCAAAACTTAACTTGGGCTGCTGAAGGGGAAAATGACGAATGGACCAATATGTATGCTCGTATGGCCGAAGAAGCTGACGAAGAAGGATTCCATGATTTAGCTGAAAAATTCCGCTTTGTAGCAGGTGTCGAAAAAACTCACGAAGAGCGTTACAACAAAATCTTGAAACACCTCCAAGAAGGAAATACGTTCAAAGGAGAATCTCCACTTGGTTGGAAATGCCGCAACTGTGGTCATGTTCATCTTGGAGAAGAAGCACCAGAAATGTGCCCAACATGTGCACACCCAAGAGCATACTTTGAAAGAAGAGCTGAAAATTACTAGAAATTCAAAAAAGGACCGTCATAATGACGGTTCTTTTTTTATTTAATCTTTAAAATCTTACTCTTTATTAAGACAGGTCTTAATGCATTGTAAATAATTGCTACTAAGATAGTAGAAACTACTGCATTAACAAATGTAGTTGCTGTACTCCATTTTGCAAGAACAGAAGCCATTTCTTGTGGCTGTCCAAGTACCCATTGCTTATAAAAATAACCAACCAATGGATCTGCAATTACATTAAATCCCAAACCACAAACAGTGGCAATGAGGCTCCACCAAAAAACATGGGTTTTATCTGTCTTGTTTTGAATTTTTCCAATTTTATGTGCTACGAGACCTACGATAAGTCCAATACAGAATTTCAACACAAAAGTCTTTGGCGCAACAGTAATATATACTGGGTCCATAATATCTGCAATAGACATTCCAATCGCTCCAGCAAGTCCGCCACGCCAACCACCAAGTAACAATGCACCTAATACGCAAACAGCATTTCCAATATGTAATGAAGTGGCATCTCCACCTGGCATTGGAATTTTAATTTGCAAAAATGTGAAAGCCGCATAACAAAGAGCTGCTACTAATGCTGTCTCAGCTAATTTAATTAAATTCTCATTCCTTTTTTCCATTTTTTCTACCTCCCTTATTTACTCAAACAGAGTAGCACACAACTGGCCTTCCGAAAAGTACCAGTTGCGCATTTTAAAAACAGGCCAGTTTTCCTATTGATTTTATTTTCATCGTGATGTAATATGTATATACTTTGTATGTAGTTTTTAATACTACATCATGCATTTATAAAAACAGGAGCGTGCACACATGAACAAAACAACTTTAAGAGAACCAGGAAGTGCAATCACACATTTCATTGGATTCCTATTATCCATTATTGCTGGAATCCCTTTATTAACAGAAGCTACACAACAATCGAATTATATATACATTATTTCTTTATCCGTTTTCTACGTCAGCATAATTTTATTATATGCTGCCAGCACCCTCTATCATTCATTGGATATTTCAAAAAAGGGAAACCAACGATTAAAGAAATTCGACCATATCATGATTTCCGTACTAATTGCAGGAACATACACTCCGATTTGTCTGATTTCTGTGAAGGGCAAAATCGGTATTTCATTACTTTCTATTGTCTGGGGATTTGCACTTTTGGGAATTGTTATAAAAGTTTTTTGGGTGAATTGTCCAAAATGGATTTCTTCCGTTCTTTATATTGCAATGGGCTGGACTTGTGTTTTGGCTTTTTCAAAAGTTTACTCAGCATTACCTTCCGCAGCCTTTTGGTGGCTTTTGAGCGGTGGCATCATCTATACTCTTGGTGGAGTTCTCTATGCCTTTAAACTTTCCGCTTTCAATAAAAAATGTAAACACTTTGGTTCTCACGAGATTTTTCACCTCTTTGTAATGGGGGGAAGTGCCTGTCACTTTGTCGTAATGTATTTGTTATTTCCATAAAACAAGAGTCGTGTTATAAAAACCACGACTCTTTCTTATAAGATGCACTATAAAAAAGTGCACACCCTGCTATTCTTCTAGATAGTTCAAAGGATTTACCGGTGTCCCATTTTTCAATAATTGAAAATATAAATTACAACCTTCTACACTATAATATCTTGTCGGTTTTGCAAGGCTTCCTATTAAATCGCCTTGTAAAACGGTATCGCCTTTTGATATTCGCACATCACTCAGTTGCCCATAAATCGCTTGGTATCCATCTCCCATGTCTATAGTAATCGTTGTTCCAGTTTCCACGCTAGTTTCTATTTTCACAACTTTACCATCCTGCGCCGCCACTACATCTTGTCCTTCGACACCTCCAATAATCACTGCTGGATTATATTTATATTGATCCAACGTGGCAAAATAAACAGTTTGGTCCATGCTATAATTCATCAACACATTTCCGTCAATCGGCCACAACAAGGTTTCGGCTTCTGAGAAAGAAAACTTTGGCGTTTGTTCTTTCACTGGATCAATCGTCGGGGACGGTATGACAATCTCTGACTGCACATCATCTCCTTGCGTAACTTCTGTTGGTTCTTCGTTTTCCTCTTCTTTTTCTTCTGTCTGCGCCAACTTTTCATCTGGCTGTTTTTCCGATTTACGAAACGTGACAAGACCTGCAAGTGCAATGACTGCAACAAAGCAAATAACAAGTCCTACAATTAAGCTTTTATCTTTTTTCATATTCATCACCTCTGGCATTATTTTTGCCAGAAAGTAATGTCGTTATTCTATGTTCCACAAAATTTCTGCGACCTCTTGAACTTCCGTTCCCTCAAAAAAATATTGCAAAATTTCTTTATATTTTTTTCCTTCTTTTGCCATTTCATTTGCCGTGTATTGGCTAAGTCCCAATCCGTGTCCTACCCCTTTTGTGATCACTCGAGTATTTTCTTGAAATTCTTGCAACTCAAAACAACTGGAAGCCAAACCATAGGTGTTCCGGAAATGTTCACCATTACAAGTTTCTTCCCCCACTTTCACCACAAGCGCATATCCTGCAGAATCATACTCCATCACCTTTGCGTTTTTCACTTCGATAAATTTACTTTCCATTTGTTGCTTTGACTCTACATCTTTGGGGCATTCTTTTATTTGTAAATAGGGATATTCATCACTTTGAAGCACCTCCGCACCGCTACGCGTTTTTCCGTTACTCACTTGATGGAACGGGACCAATGCTAACTCTCCCTGATATAAAATAACTTGTCCCTCCGTGTCATCCCATATTTTTTCCAACTTTTTATACCAAGATTTTTCAATATCCTTCACATTCCCAAAATCCTTTTGATTTGTATATTTCTCTCCCTGTTCTTCAATCTGTTGGTAAACAGTTGTCCTTACTAACAATGCCTGTACCTTCAGCATCTCTTCTTCGTATTCTGTTGAAACTTCCCGCGCCAATATTCCGATACAATGTTGTTTTAAAAGTTCTTCTTTTCCATCTTTTTTTTGTTGCTTCTCAACACTTTTCCCATTTATAAAAATAGTCACAATATAAGGCAATAAAACAACTATCAAAAGTACGGATAAACATTTTTTTATTTTTCGTAACATAAGACAAGCCTCCCATACGCTATTATATGGAAGGCTTTTTTCATTTATTACATTTATCAAAATGTCTTTTAATTTAGCTGTCAAGGTCAGTACGTTTTCCTTTTTTGCGTAAAAGGTCAAGTACAACATCTGGATTGTTACATGTGATGAGTGTCACACCTCTCTCGATTGCAAGATCAACTGTCGCTTCATCTTTTATTCCAGCACCGCCCCATGGCTCTACTCCACGTTTTGTCAAGTAATCACAAGCTGCCTGTTCAGAAATAACGGTCCCAATCAACTTATCCCCAAGCACACAACAGCAGTATGCATATGAATATGGGTCTATTGCAGGTTCACCTTTTAACTTATGCATTGGGTAAAATACGTGTTGTTTATATTTGTTTCCGTATTTCTCATAGATATATTCGTTCAATTTGTTGCTAAAACTGTTAATAACAATTCTATCTGTGAAACCATACTCATCTACGATTTTAAGAACTCGATCACAAACATCATAAGCAATGGCGTCATGTCCATCAATCGGATATTCTTTCAACTCGATATCAATTGTAATCTCTGGAAGAGTCTTCATATAATCCATAAATTCGATAAAGGTCGGAATCTTATATCCCTTGAATTCTTCCCCTTTATGTATACCTGCATCTAACGCACGAAGTTCCTCTAAAGTATAATCAATCACCTTGCCTGTGCCATTGGTTGTTCTATCTACCGTTGGATCATGAAACAAAACCAATTCTCCGTC
>JAZNKI010000025.1:0-36442 GCA_045578495.1 Faecalimonas sp. | reverse complement strand
CTGTTTCACGTTGTTGTAAATACATGCATGATTCGAGTTGGATTAAAAATCAAAACGATACAGCTTTTTGTAAAAGCCATGGTGATGCTATACATAGGCGGATTTCTCTTGGGGGGAATTTTGGAATCATTTCATCAATATGTTCGATATGGTAGTTTATTTCTTGTAGTTGCAATCGTCGGATACTATTTTGCAATGGGAATTTGGAAATTCATATCGTATGTACAAAGATGGAATCAATATCACTGTGAGGTGGAACTTTTTCTGGGAGAGAAAACATACCTGATAAAAGGAATTATTGACACGGGAAATAGTTTGTCAGATCCGATAAGCAAGTGTCCTGTCAGTATCTTGAGCCGAAGGGCGGCAAAAGAGTTTCTGGGAGAAGAAAGTGTAAGTAACATTCGATACATTCCTTATCGTTCTATTGGTAGAAAAGAGGGAGTACTTCCGGCGATTCAAATAGATAGAATGTGTATACATGGAAAAGGGGTATGCTGGGTAGAAACCCCTTTAATCGGAATCAGTGAGGAAGAAATTTCGGCAAGAGGAGAGTATGAGATGATTTTAAATCCGAATTTGTTTTAGGAGGAATTAAGATGATTATGAAACTGGCCGTGCCACAACGGTTTATCCGGACATTTTTATTTCCGGAGGGGGAAGAAGTACATTACATAGGAGGGGCAGATGTCTTGCCAGCTCCATTAGGGCTTGAAGAGGAAAATGCCGCGATTATGGATTTGGGAACGGAACGAGACGACGAAGCGAAGAAATGTTTGATTGAGCACAACTTGCGGTTAGTGGTTTATATTGCAAAGAAATTTGACAATACAGGAATTGGAGTGGAGGATTTGATTTCCATTGGGACAATCGGATTAATAAAATCGATTCATACATTTAATCCAAATAAAAATATAAAATTAGCCACGTATGCATCTCGATGTATTGAGAATGAGATTTTAATGTATCTACGAAGGAACAATAAAACCAAATTGGAAGTATCCATAGATGAACCGTTAAATGTGGATTGGGATGGAAATGAATTGTTGCTCTCTGATATTTTGGGAACAGATGAGGATACCATCTACCGAGATTTGGAGAGTGAAGCAGAGCACAAATTATTGGTGAAGGCAATTGGGGGATTGCCGAAAAGAGATCGGATGATTGTGCAGATGAGATATGGAATTATGACTCGAGATGGTCAAGAAAAGACGCAAAAAGAAGTGGCTGATCTATTAGGAATTTCACAATCCTATATTTCGAGACTAGAAAAAAAGATTATGCAGCGACTAAAGCGGGAGATGATAAAATACAGTATCTAAAAAGGAGAAGAACTGTTATAATAAAGAAAAAAGGGGTTGAGGCCATGAAACTAACTTTTATCGGAGCGGCTCATGAAGTGACGGGAAGTTGTCATTTGCTTGAGGCGAATGGGAAAAAGATATTGATAGATTGCGGGATGGAACAGGGGCCAGACTTGTATGAAAATCAGAGTCTTCCTGTTGCGGAATGCGATGTGGATTATATTTTGCTGACACATGCACACATTGATCATTCGGGTCTTATCCCGCTAATGTGTAAACATGGATTTAAGGGAAGAATTGTCACGACTTTTGCAACTGCAGATTTGTGCAATATTATGTTGCGTGACAGTGCGCACATACAGGAATTTGAGGCAGAATGGCGCAATCGAAAGGCGAGACGTTCAGGCGGAGAACTTTATGAACCATTATATACAACACAAGATGCATTGGATGCGATTACGCTATTGTCTCCTTGCGATTATGGACAAAAAGTAGAGCTGTCGCAAGGAATCTGGGTGAGATTTACAGACATTGGGCATCTGCTGGGCTCAGCGAGCATTGAAGTGTGGGTAAAAGAGGAACAAGTAGAGAAAAAGATTGTGTTTTCTGGAGATATAGGGAATGTAGATCAACCTATTTTAAAGAATCCATCTTTGACAAGAGAGGCTGATTATATTGTAATTGAGTCTACTTACGGGGATCGAGTACACAGCGAAGAACGACCGGATTATTTGGGTGAATTTACACGTGTTTTAAATGATACATTCCGCAAAGGTGGAAATGTCGTGATTCCATCTTTTGCGGTAGGAAGAACGCAGGAAATGTTGTATTTTATTCGAGAAATCAAGGAGAAAAATCTTCTTCCTGAGTTTCCAAATTTTGAAGTGTACGTGGATAGCCCACTTGCAATAGAAGCAACGAATATCTTTACGAAAAATGGAAAAAGCTGTTTTGATGAGGATGCGATGCGTGTGGTGGAACGTGGAATCAATCCATTAATCTTCGAGGGATTGAAATTATCTGTCACCAGCGATGAGTCGAAGCAGATCAATTTTGATAGCCGTCCAAAAGTGATTATTTCAGCATCTGGAATGTGTGAGGCGGGGCGTATTCGTCATCACTTGAAACACAATTTGTGGAGAGCGGAATGCACAGTGTTATTTGTCGGTTATCAAAGTGTGGGGACTTTGGGAAGAAAACTGATTGATGGAGCTTCTGTGGTGAAATTGTTCGGGGAAAATATCGAAGTAGCAGCGAACATAGAAACGTTGAAAGGAATTAGTGGACACGCCGATAAGAACGGCTTATTGGAGTGGTTGGGTGGATTCGAAACACCTGTACAACATGTATTTGTCGTACATGGAGAAGATGCTGTGACCGACCAATTTGCCCAAACTGTTACGGAGACCTTCGGTTGGAACGCATTTGCACCATACTCAGGTGGATGCGTAGATTTAGCAACCAACACTATTTTGACAAATGGAATTCCAACTGCAAAGAAGAAGGTACAAAAGCCAACGAAGGTGCGTTCGGAGAATGCATTTAATCGTTTGGTGCTTGCATGCAAACGCCTCATGACTGTCGTTATGAAGTGTGAGGGTATGGCAAATAAGGACTTGGCAAAATTTGAAGGGCAAATTCAAAATTTGGTTGATAAATGGGATGTCAAGGACTAAAAGTTTTTTTATTTTCAAGTCGTATAGAATAGTTTAGAGCCATCTTGTAAATCATTTTACTATTACGAAATGTAGTAGGAGGATGTGACAGGATGGCTCTTAATAAAGTGGAAATCTGTGGGGTAGATACATCGAGACTTCCGTTGTTGAAGGAAGAAGATAAGAAAGCACTGTTTGTGAAAATTAAGCAAGGCGATCAGCAAGCAAAAGAAGAATATATTAAGGGGAATTTAAGATTAGTTTTAAGTGTAATCAAGCGGTTTAGCAGTAGCAATGAAAACGTAGATGATTTGTTTCAAATTGGGTGTGTTGGATTAATCAAAGCAATCAATAATTTTAATACAGAGTTAGATGTGAAATTTTCCACATATGCAGTGCCGATGATTATAGGGGAAATTCGAAGATACATGCGCGATAATAGTAGTATTCGCGTGAGTCGTTCGCTTCGAGACACTGCATATAAGGCAATATATGCAAAAGAATATTATATGAAAAAGCATTTAAAAGAACCGACGATTCAAGAAATAGCAACAGAAATTGGAATACCAAAAGAAGAGATTGTGTTAGCGATGGATGCGATTCAAACACCGATGAGTCTACAGGAACCGGTTTACAATGATGGAGATGATGCACTTTATGTGATGGACCAAATCAGCGACAAAAAGAATCGAGAAGAAAATTGGGTGGAAAGTTTGGCGTTGCAGGCTGCTATGAAATGTTTGGATGAAAGAGAGCGATATATTATTCAGTTGCGATTTTTTGAGGGAAAAACACAGATGGAAGTGGCGCAGGAAATCGACATATCACAAGCGCAAGTTAGTCGGTTGGAAAAGCATGCATTAAAAGTGATGCGTAACTATCTGAAATAGAATCGAGCAGTCATGGTAGAATATAATTACTGTGGCTGCTTTTTTAAATCAATAGTGACAAAAAGACTGTAGATATGGTAAACTGAAAGTAGAAATACAATCGAAAATCAATAGGAGGGACAAGATGTATAAGGCATGCATATTTGATTTGGATGGTACATTGACAGACACGCTGGAATCCCTAACATATTCTGTGAATGAAACGTTGAAAGAATTAGGATTGGGAACGATTACATCAGAACAATGCAAGTCTTTTGTGGGCCATGGTGCAAGGCGATTGATTGAAGATTCTATCAGTGCCGGGGGCGGAGAACCAGAACTTTGTATTGAAAAAGGAATGGAAGTATACGGAAGAATTTTTAGACAAAATTGTACATACAAAGTGGCACCGTATGAAGGAATCCTAGATTTGCTTTTGCAACTTCAAGAGAAAAATGTAAAATTAGCAGTTCTATCAAATAAACCTCATCTACAGACAATAGATGTTGTAAAAACGTTTTTTGAAGAGGGTACATTTCTTTGTGTGCAAGGACAACAGGAGGGGATTCCAAGAAAACCAGATCCAGCAGGCGTATATCAGGTGTTGGAACGATTAGAAGTATCGAAAGAGGAATGCCTCTATATCGGAGATTCTGATGTAGACATGGATACAGGAAATGCAGCAGGAGTTGCCACCATCGGAGTATCCTGGGGATTTCGAAAAAAAGAGGTATTAGCAGCACATCAAGCAACATATATTGTTGACAGACCAGAAGAAATTATTTCAATAGTAAAAGGAGCAAGATGATATGTACGAGTATAGCGAAGAATGTCTGAAGGTATTTTTAGAGAAACAGTTACAATTATTTGACGAGCCAGTTGCAGATACTTTGGTAGAAGCAGAAGCGTTTTTAGAAGACTGTATGGCTGTTGTTGTGGATTCATTAGATGAAGTGATTGAATATTTTGAAGAAAATGGAATGGATGTTGCGGAGATGACGAGAGAAGAGATTGAAGAAGCATCGGAAGTGTTTGGGTTGCCAAACGGACAATATTTGATTGTAGAAGGTTAAAATAAAAGCTGAGGAATTATGGTTCCTCAGCTTTTTTTAATGCATCTTCTATCGCGTTTAGAATTACTTTTGAAGTATAAGGACTTTCTTCGCTGTAAGAAATGTTTTCTAAAGATTGTGATTCGTAGATTTGCTCTGCAATGTATTCAATTGTCGGTTGCATTAACGGATACATAGTAGTGACAGACTCATTTAAGTTACTAAAACGAATGGCATTAATATGAGAGTCATCTACAACAACTTCCAATTCCAAATTGGTGTTATTTAAGGAAAACGTAGATGTGTAAATACCAGGGATATAGTTGGAGTCAGATTTCAGGGTATTTTTTTGTTTTGGAGAAAACATAAATGCCAATAATATAATCAACAAAATGCCGAGTACAATAAAGACGGCAGTATAAATGATTTCTTTCATGTGTAAGACAATAATTTTCGTCTTAGAGCTCATAAGTGCCTCCTAAAGGAAAGTGTTTTTGTTTTTATAATGTATGAAGAAGAAACAAAAATTATTCATGCGTTTTACGTGACAAACATCGCACATTCTTGTAAAATAAAAGAACAGTAGAGAAAGAGGTGTAAAGATGTTTATTATCGTGGGACTTGGAAATCCGACAAAAGAATATTGTGGAACGAGACATAACGTTGGATTTGATGTCATAGATGCTATTGCAGACAAGTATAATATATCGGTTACGGAACGCAAACATCGCGCGTTTTGTGGTAGTGGTGTGATTGCAGGAAGAAAAGTCATGCTTGTGAAGCCACAGACATATATGAATCTCAGTGGAGAAAGCGTGCGAGGTTTTGTTGATTTTTATAAATTAGATGCAGAGACAGAAGTTTTGGTTATTTATGATGACGTGAGCCTGGATGTGGGTCAATTGCGCATTCGAAAAAAAGGAAGCGCTGGTGGACATAATGGAATCAAGAATATTATTCAGCATTTGGGAACCAATGTGTTTATGCGAATTAAAGTGGGCGTAGGAGAAAAACCAAAAGAGTATGATTTGGCAGACTACGTTCTTGGACATTTTTCAAAAGCAGAAAAAGAAATCATGGAAGATGGATATAAAAGTGCAGCGGAAGCTGTAGAATTAATCTTGCAAGATGAGATAGATGCTGCTATGAATCGATTTAATAAAAAGGCTGTTAAGGAGTAACGTATGCAAGCTTTTATTGCTCCGCTTATGGAATTGGCAGAGTTTGATACTGTCAAGAAAAGGCGAAAAGACCAAAAAGGAATTCTTCAATTTGCAGGTTGTGTGAATTCTCAAAAAACACATATGATGTATGCACTCAGCGATGATTTTGATTTCAGAATCATCGCTGCTTCAAGTGAATTGAAAGCAAAACAAATCTATGAAGAATATCGTGTCTTGGATCAGAACGTCTTCCTTTATCCAGCGAAAGATTTACTCTTTTATCAAGCGGATTTGCGCGGAAAATATTTGATGAAGCAGCGCATGGAGGTATTCCAATCGATTATAGAACAAAAGAACGTAACTGTAATCACGAGTTTTGACGGATTTATGGATGCGTTAGTTCCTTTAGAATTATTAAAAGAACGAATCAAACCTCTTCGTTTGGGCGACGTGGTGGATTTTGAACAACTTAAAAAAGATATGGTGATGCTTGGCTATGATCGAGAAGAACAGGTGGAAGGACCAGGTCAGTTCTCTGTGCGAGGCGGTATTATGGATGTATATCCTCTGACAGAGGAGGTGCCGATACGTATCGAGTTCTGGGGAGATGAGGTGGATTCTATTCGAACCTTTGATGTGGAAAGTCAGCGTTCTATTGAAAACTTGGAAAGTATCCAAATTTATCCGGCAAGTGACTTTCCAACGGAAGAAATGAAGAGAGTTTCATTCCTAGATTATTTCAAAAAAGACGAAACGATTTTGTTTCTTGATGAACCAGTTCGTTTGATGGAGCATGGATATGGTGTAGAACAAGAGTTTGTAGAAGCACAGGCGAACCGCTGTGAAAGTGGATATGCTCTTTCTGATGAAGAAATGAAATTGTTTACTGCAAAAGAGGTTGCAGATAAGATTAACCAGTTTTCAGGGATTGCATTTTCTGCCCTAGAAATGAAATGTAAAGAGTTGAAGATAAAGGAAGTCTTTCATCTTCAAAGTAAGAGTGTGAATCCATATAACAATAGCTTTGAACTGTTGACTCGTGATTTGAAACGATTGAAACGAAACGGATATCGAGTGGTATTATTGTCTGCTTCGAGAACAAGAGCAAAGCGTTTGGCAGAAGACTTGAGAGATTACAACCTGAGCAGTTTTTATAGTGAAGATATGGAACGAGAAGTCTGTGATGGAGAAATCATGGTTACTTATGGACATGTGACGGAAGGATACGAATATCCACTTCTCAAGTTTATGGTCATTTCCGAAACAGATATCTTCGGTAAGGTTAAGAAAAAGAAAAAAAGAAAAACCTATGAAGGGCAAAAGATTCTCAATTTCACGGAATTGAAAGTGGGCGACTATGTGGTGCATGAAAACCATGGATTGGGAATTTATCAAGGAATCGAAAAAATTGAAGTCGATAAGGTTTCAAAAGACTACATGAAGATTTCTTACGCAGCTGGAGGCAACCTTTATATTCCTGCTACCCAGTTGGATTTGATTCAAAAATATGCAAGTGCAGATGCTAAGAAACCAAAGTTGAATCGTTTGGGAGGACAAGAGTGGAGTAAGACGAAAAGTCGAGTACGGAGTGCTGTCAAAGAGATTGCGAAAGATTTGGTTCAATTATATGCCGCGAGACAGGAAAAAGAAGGTTTTGTCTATGGGGAAGACACCGTATGGCAAAAAGAGTTTGAGGAAATGTTTCCTTTCGAGGAGACGGAAGACCAATTGTTGGCAATTGAGGCTGTAAAACGCGATATGGAAAGTACGAAAATCATGGATCGATTGATTTGTGGTGACGTTGGATATGGGAAAACGGAAATTGCAATTCGTGCAGCGTTTAAAGCTATTCAGGAAAACAAGCAAGTGGTTTATCTTGTTCCAACAACGGTCTTGGCGCAACAGCACTATAATACGTTCGTTCAACGTATGAAGGATTTTCCAGTGCGTGTGGACTTGATGTGTCGTTTCCGAACAAGTGCACAGCAAAAGAAGACGATAGAAGATACCAAAAGAGGTTTGGTGGATATTATTATCGGTACACATCGCGTTTTGAGTGATGATCTTGAGTATAAGGACTTAGGACTTTTAATTATCGATGAGGAACAGCGATTTGGTGTGCAACATAAGGAGAAGATTAAAAAACTCAAAGAAAATATTGATGTTATGACTTTGACTGCAACGCCAATTCCGAGAACCTTGCACATGAGTCTGATTGGAATCCGAGATATGAGTGTTTTGGAAGAAGCACCGAATGACCGTATGCCAATCCAGACCTACGTTATGGAATACAATGATGAGATGGTTCGAGAGGCGATTGAACGAGAACTGTCTCGTGATGGCCAGGTGTATTATGTTTACAATAAGGTGAAAGATATTGATGAAGTGGCTGCCAAAATACAAAAATTAGTTCCAGATGCCACGGTTGCGTATGCTCACGGGCAAATGAAAGAGAATAAATTGGAAAACATCATGTTGGATTTTATTAATGGAGAAATCGATGTTTTAGTATCCACGACTATTATTGAGACGGGATTAGATATTTCCAATGCCAATACAATGATTATACATGATGCGGATCAGTTAGGACTTTCACAAATGTATCAGTTACGTGGACGTGTGGGGCGTTCAAACCGAATGGCATATGCCTTTTTGATGTATCGCCGTGATAAATTGCTACGTGAGGTGGCCGAAAAACGATTGGCGGCCATTCGTGAGTTTACAGACTTGGGTTCGGGATTTAAAATTGCAATGCGAGATTTAGAGATTCGTGGAGCGGGAAATCTTTTGGGCGCAGAACAACACGGACATATGGAAGCAGTAGGATATGATTTGTATTGCAAGATGCTAAATGAGGCAGTGAAGCATTTGAAGGGGCAAATGGAAGAAGAACCATATATCACTACGGTAGATTTGAATGTAGATGCGTATATTCCTGCTTCTTATATTCCGAATGAATATCAGAAATTGGATATTTATAAGAGAATTGCTTCAATCGAAAATGCAGAAGAAATGGAAAGTATGCTAGATGAACTGTTGGACCGTTATGGAGATGTTCCAAAGAAGGTGCAGCAGCTATTGAATATTGCATTATTAAAAGTGTTGGCGCATAGTGTTTATGTCACCAGTGTGGAGCAAAAACACGGTGCAATTCGCTTTACTATGTACGAAAAAGCAAAGGTGAAAGTGGAAGAAATTCCGAAATTAATAGAGCAATATCAAGGCAGTTTAAAATTCACTGTAGATACGAATCCTTATTTTACTTATCAGAAACTGGGAAAAAACAAAAGTGACAAAGATGAGGACGTATTAGAGGTTGTGAAAAATGTGTTAAATAGCATAAAAACGTTGCTTGATTAGAGAAAAAGAGGTATAATATCATCTTAGAAGCACAAAGGAGGATTATTATGATCAAATTTGGAAAAAAAGCGATTGCAATGCTCTTGGTTGCAATGATGGCGCTTACATCATTTGTAGGATGTGGAAAAGAGACGAAGCTTGATGAGAAAGCGGTGCTTATGACCGTTGGAGAAACAAAAGTTACGGTAGGAATGGCACATTTTTACATAAGATATAAACAGTCATTGATGGAAGGTGTTTTTGGTACCGATACAAATAAGTGGAAAGTGAAAACAGAAGACGGTAAGACAAGGGAAGAAAGCATTAGAACAGCGATTGTTGAGCAATTACAAGAATTGTATATCATATATCAACACGCAGACGATTATGACATTAAATTAGAAGACCTTGAATTAGAATACATCGATTCATTGGCAAAAAAGTTTGAAAAAGCAAACTCAAAAGAAGCGAGAAAGAAAGCATCAGCAACGAAAGAATATGCAGCAGAATATATGAAGTTGTCTATGACTGTCATGAAGATAGAAAGTGCGATGAAGAAAGACATCGATACAGAGATGGATCTTGAAGAAATGAAGCAAAAAAGAATGAGTTTTGTTTCGTATTCAAAAGTAGATTCAGAGGGTGAATCACTTTCAAAAGATGAAATTAAAAAACAAGAAAAGGCTGCAAAAGAATTCTTAAAAGAAGCAAAAGCAAATGGAAACCTAAATGCTTATGCTACAGAAAAAGAAGTAAAAGTTGAGAGTTTGACATTCGATGCATCAAGTGCAAAAACAAACACTTTGGGAGAATCGGTTATTAAAAAAGCAGACAAGTTGAAAGAAAACGAATTCTCAGATGTGATTGAAACAGATGATGCATATTATGTATTGCAATTAGAAACGTTGTATGATGAAGATGCAACAGATGCAAAGATGGAATCTGAGTTAGAAGCCAGAGGAGAAGCTCGTTATAAAGAACTCTTGGAAAAATGGAAAAAAGATACTAAAATTACTGTTGATGAAGAACTTTTAGCACAAATTAGTTTCCATGATTTACAAGTGAATTATATTGAAAATGAAGAAGAGGAAGAAAGTGAAGAATCTTCAGAAGGTGGAGAAACAACCGAAGGTGGTGAAACCACAGAGACTGGAGAAGATACAAGTTTAACTGAAGACTCCGCAACAGGTAATACTGAAACAAAAGTAGAATAAAATAAATGGGTGTGATTGTAATCACACCCATTTTTATTTGGCTAGTTCATCATTGAACCGACTACTTTATTGACTAATTTTCCGTCAGCTTTTCCTTTTACTTTTGGCATCAATTCTTTCATGATTCGCCCTTTGTCTTTGGCAGAAGGAGAATCGATTCCCAAATCAGCAAGGACACTTGTTACCACTTCTTTGATTTCAGCTTCATCCATCATTTTAGGAGCGAATGCTTCTAACACAGCGATTCGTTTCTTTGTTTCTTCGATTAACTCTGTGCGGTCAGCAGGAGTCATTTCCAAGGTTTCTTTTGTTTGTTTGATTTCTTTTAAGATAACTTGAACTTCTTCCTCTTCTGTGAGGTCAGCTCTTTTATCAATTGCTTTGTTTTTTAATGCAGCTAACAAAAGGGATAGTGCGTCTTTGGTTTCTTTGTCTTTGGCTTTCATGGCATCGACCATGGCTTTTCTGATTTCTTCAATTTTACTCATCGTGTTACCTCCTTGTAATTATCGGTTAATACCGGATTGAATTTCATCGGCCCATTGTTGTAAGCTGTAGGTTTGTCCGTCAAACAGTTTTAAAATTGCGCCAGTAGGATTCGAATCCCCTGCAAATGCGTTTGCTTCGTCTGTGTCCACATGCATAGCTAAGCGGAAGGTTGGACTTACACGGACAACAACGTCTGCGAAAATCAAACCGCGATCATAACTTTCTGTAATGACGAATACTTCATCATTATCTTTGACGCGGGCACGACTCGCCTCCAATGGGGTCATATGAATGTGACGCTTTGCCACAATAATTCCTTTTTCTAACTCCAAGCTTCCTTTTGGTCCAATTAAAGTACATCCTGGTGTGTCTTTTGTATCCCCAGATTGACGAATGACACCAGGAACACCAATCTTACGAGTATCAGTCATTGACAATTCAATCTGCGTTTCTTTACGGAAAGGACCTAAAATGGCTACGTTTTCAAATTTGCCGCGAGGCCCTACAATCGTAATACGTTCTTTGCAAAGATATTGCCCTGGTTGACTAAGTTCATGAACATTGGTTAATGTCGCGTCTTCGCCAAATAACTTTTTAAAATCAGCTTCGCAGACATGGATGTGTCTTGCGGAAGTCTCTATAGGTACTTTTAAACTCATTTCTAAATTCTCCTGATCAATATTGCGTATATTTTAGCATAAGCTCAATGAGAAAGCAACTTTGGATTGCGCCGAAAATCACTCGGTGTAATCCACTTTTTGTTTATTGAATGACTATTGGCTAAAGGCATTTGGATAGTTTTTGAAATTCTTCGAATTATAGTGATTTGAAAAAGAAAGGGCATTTTTTAGATGATATGCGCCCTGATTATAAAAAAGACATCTCCTAGGAGATGTCTTTTTTTGCGTATTTCAAGAATGCCAGTATTGCACATGCTATGGTGATTCCAATTCCAACAGCCATATATTTCCATTCAATTGCGCTGTTTGTAATGATATAAGCGCCATCTGAATAGCCGTAAGGAGTGATGTACTTTAAGAATTTAGCTTCTTCCGTCAGGTTGGATAAAATATTTGCAAAGTAAAATACAAATGCGATTCCAAGTCCAATCCCAAGACCATTGCCTTTTAAGAAAGCGGAGATGGCGAAGGAGATGGTTGCGATTTCGAATTGCAAAATTAAATATGCGAAAAGCAACAGTAGTATTGGCTTCATATCTGGAGTTTCACCAATGATTAGTACCGCAAGTGATACGACTCCACACACAACCAAGTTTAATGTCACAATTTGTGCAAGGACTGCTAAATATTTTTCGGCAATCACGCGGACTCTCGATATAGGATGTGTTAGGAGGAAATCAGCAGTGCGTTCTTTTTCTTCTTTTGCAAGAGCTGAGATTCCGATAATCGCGGCGAAGAAAGCCCCACCGAGTCCCAACGTGTTTCCGCATTCGACTCCAAAGTATCCGCCAAATTCACCAAAATTTAATTGGTCCATTCCAAATGCAGCGGAGAAACTTCCCATATTGGCAAATAGATCATTGATTTCCCCCATTTGTTTGGACATTTCCGGGTAAATGAGAACACTCACGGCGAGTAAAAAAGCAATTGCTCCAGACCAAATGGTGAGAGACAATAAATTTCGTTTCATTTCATGTTTGAATATCGTCATATTAGCAATCCTCCTTTTCGTAGTAGTGCATAAAGATTTCTTCTAAGTCAGGATCCAGAATATTAATATCTTCAAATGACACGGATTGCAATTGTTGCAAAAGGGTGTTGATATCTCCTGTATAAAGGAATTGTATGTTGTCATTTTCTACTTTTACATCAAGCATTTGCTCCCAAGTAGGAACCTCAGTAGCACCACGTAATACGATTCGCTTGGCACCGGTATGACCGAGCATTTCGACGCTGTTTGATGTCAATAGTTTTCCGTCCTTGATTACACCTGCATGTTTACAATAACGACTTACTTCTGAAAGAATGTGCGAGGATAAGAAAATGGTTGCACCGTCTTCGTTACGCTCTTTTAGGATTGAATAAAATTCTCGCTGCATCAAAGGGTCCAATCCACTGGTTGGTTCATCTAAGATGTATAACTCGGGTTTGTGTTGTAATGCACAGACAATTCCGACTTTCTTTCGGTTTCCAAGAGAGAGGGTGTCGATTTTACGAGAAGGGTCTAGTTCCAGTCGTTCGCACAATTCTATAGATTCTTTTTTGCAATCCTTTTTTTGAAGTTGGGCAGAAAATGCAAGCAGTTCACTGACTTTCATCCCTGAATAGAATAAGGCATCAGAAGGAAGAAAACCGATGTTTGCGAGAATCTCGGTACGGTATTTGGTGATGTCTTTCCCAAAAATCTTGGCAGAACCGCTGGTTGGAGCTATTAATCCTAACAAGGTGCGGATAGTGGTACTTTTTCCAGCTCCGTTTGGCCCAATAAATCCAAAAAAGTCGCCTTCTTCAACGGTTAAATTTACGTCAATAATGCCTCTGGATTTTCCATAATATTTTGTTAGGTTTTCTGTCTGTATTGCTTTCATAGAGAACCTCCTTTTATTTGCTTGACAATGTTTCGTAGATTTCTTTTGTGGCTTTTTCGTCAATACCACCGATGACTAAGGTCTTTTTGTTTGATTTTATAACAACTACAGCATCGCTTTTGGTGTAGCTATATAGAATATAATTTCCCAATTCGTCATTGGTAAAGTTTCCAGCCAGTAGTCTGGCAGAACCGACGCCATAAGTACGAGAACCAAAATCAAAATCCTCGCGATATTCCACAGAAGCGATCGAGTCATAATCCACAGTGAGTGAATTGTAAAGACTTGCATCGACAGTAAAAGAAGCATCGCCATATGAGACTGTGATTTCCCCAGTAAACATTAGGATGGCTACTAGTAAGAAGATAATTGTCACTGAAATCAGTGTGATAGTTTTCCCCTTTTTACCGAAAGGATTGTCTGCCAGATCCCTTTTTTTGTAAGTTCCAGCCTTCGTTTGCTTTCTGTAGTATAGGTAAGAATAAATTACAGGTGCGAAAACAATTGGTATCATGCTGATGAACGTGGTGGGAATCATAATCTTTTGTGGTAAGAATACAGTGAAGATTAGGAGTAGTCCGCCAAAGAACCATACTTTTCCGCCGAAACGATGAGTGACATTCCAGTTTTCTTCATTTTCTAGTGTCCATTTAATTTTGATGCCAAGAGTATAGTTTTGTTTACATTTTGGCAGGTAGTTTCCAATGAATACGAACATTCCGCCCATCATAAGAGGGAGAAGCAAGTTTGCATTTATTTCTTTTCCAAAAGCAGTGGCATAAACAAGTCCATTTGTGAAGAAAGAGAGGATTGGCATAATCCAGAAAATCATCCCAAATGCTTTTGAATTTTGATCAGCATTCTTTTTATCAAATGACGTAAACCACATACATAAGAGATTTGTCAGGCACAAAATGAGTGGCAACAGAAACACAGCAATGTAAGTGCTACTTGAACCATCTGCTTTTCCATCAATTCCCCAATGGGTCGACATTTGCTCTGGTAAAGTATCCCAGAAAATAATTCCAACGAGCATAGGAAGTAGTGTTAAAATGCATGATAATATAATTTTCCATTTATTTTTTCTCCACATAAGATCCGTCTCCTTTCAAATCAGACATCCACAGCAATGTTTCTTCCAACACGGAAGTATTGATGTCGTAAAAAATAAATTTACCTTCCCTTGTATCGCGAATCAAATCCGCATCCTTCAGCACAGAAAGGTGTCTCGAAATAGAAGCTCCTGTGACAGGAAACTGCTCCGTGATTTCGCCCGCAGACATGCGCCCCTTTTTTAGCATGTTCAAAATATCGCGGCGAATGGGATCGGCTAAAGCCCGTAAGGTAGTTTGTATACCCATAAGAATTCCTCCTGATATTTAACATTTAACCTAATTGTTAAATGTATTATAACAATTAGATAATTATGTGTCAAATAAAAAAAGCTACCAGATGGCAGCTTTTGTGCATTTATAATTGGTTGAAGTAGTCTAATACTTGTGTTTTTATCTCCTGCATTCCTTTTTTCGTAGGATGCCCACTTTTCTTATGGATATTAGAGAGCGAGATGGCATGACATTGATAATGTTCACAAGCAGTTTTTAGTGCATCGTCAATCTCCTGTTTCAAATCAGTATTAATTATGCATACAATATTTGCAGATGGAAGTGCTGAACGCAGCATATCAAAAAAATAAGTGATGGCAGGAAGAACCTCATATAAGTCTTCTTTTTCCCAATCGGAAAATTTCAAAGAACCTAACGGTGCATCACACCAACTGTCATTGGTCGTCCCGAAGACAAATACGGTATCGATGGGATGTTCTTCAAAAAACTGAGTATCGATTAATGTTTTCAAGCGATAGATAAATGAATTTGTTTCAGAACAATCTTCAAAATCCCACCCCGTATAACAAACAGTAGAACCAGACCAACTATTATTTTGAATTAAAGTGGAATTGGTTTCGGAAAGCAGTTGATGCCACCAAGTTTCTTCTACAGCCGTCACACCAGTTCCGGAACGCTCTGTTTTAGAATAATAGGCTTTATATCCTTCTGGAATGTATCCTTCAAATGTAGAATAACTGTCACCGAAGATGAGTACATTTTTAAAAGTCATGCGAGTTCTCCTTTTTGCTTTTATAACAGATTTGGCTTTGTGATAAAGCTGTTTCAGTACTGCAAGCGTCCTTTTGTCATTTGGAAATAAAAATTTTAATAATGCAATTGCGATTGTTAAGGTAGCAATTTTCTCCGGGGAAACAGGCAACCAAAGAAACGCCAAGTATCCACTTGCAATCGCAATCATCCATTTGACATTCCAGTAGGTTCCAATGCCAAGAAGAATGTAAGACCAACCGTTGGTAATGAGCCAGGCAATCCCTAGGCATAAGAGTAATTTTGGATTTGTGATAAATAAAATTGATTTTTTCAGAAACAGCTTCAACTTCTCTTTCATTGTATAACTCCAAACAGAACGGATAGTGATGATATACTGGGATAGTATAACATAGATTCTGACTTCTGTAAAGATAGATAAAAACACGGTTCGTGTAAAAACAAAGATTACAGCAGTGGATATGAAACCGGTTCTAAAAGAATTTTTCGTGGCATATATACAGTATGCATTTGCCAATGCACTTGCGGACCCTCAGCCGACAGAAGAAGAGGTAGAAGCAAAGGCGAAAGAACTTTTTTGGAGAATTTATAAAGGCAACAAAGGAGTTACAAGAATCATTGAGCGCGGAGTAAAAATAGCAAAGATTCATATTTTAGAACTTTATTTAAGTACAGTAATAAAAAAAACTAGTATTGTGAATGTATAAGGACTATAATAGAATAGTATGAAAGAGAATGTTGAAGAATCGAAATACAAATATCAATGTTCTACAAAAAATTATGGTATAAAACGAGCGGAGGTAAAAACATGAAAAAAACATTATGGGCATTATTTCTAACAACTATGGCGCTGTTGATGCTGGCAGCTTGTGGTAAGAAAAGTGGAAATACTGGTACAGGTTCCATTAAAGACGGTTTTGTTTTGGAGACGGAAGAATCGGTTAAATTAGGAGAACCATCTAATAAACTTAATCCACAAACAGTATACAGCAAACTTACATACACACCGGAAATGTTTTATGGAGAGTACCGTATTTCGGGTGGAGATGAAGCTGAGGAAAAATTTGGTGCTGAAACAAGTTATTTTAAAACAAAATTAAAAGGCCAAGAAGCAGAAGTTTCAGAACTGCCATTTCAAATTTGTGCAGGGAAATACTCTCTTGCGCATAAGGTAAATTATATTGAAGAATATAACTGGATGCAGGCATATTACATGCAAAAAGATAAGAATGGGAATCCTTATTTGACGACTGCACTTTGTGCATATGAAGTGGAAGGAAATAAATTAACACTTAAGCCACTTAGTACATTTAACGTGGATGATAAAACGAATAAAATCACATACACCTTTGATGATGTAACATGGGAATACACCTTTGCATTCGATGGAAGAAATCTCAAACTGTCTACAGAGAACAGTAGCGTTACATTAACAACAGGGTTAGACCCTTATGGAAAAACAGATTACTTCCATGTAGACGGTTATTTGTCATCAGGTTCAAAGAGTGCAGCAGGACTTGACCAAATCGAGTTTCGTTATGATGCAGAAGATGGTGATTCTAGAATCTATTTTGAAACAATAGATGGAGAATCGAGTTATAATTCGATTGGTGTATTGCAAGAAAATGGTTTGTTTACATTCACACTTTCTTTGGAAAATAGTAAGAAAACGCATCAGTTCGTATATTTCTATTGTGGAGATGACGGTATCATACTTACAGATGGTACAGATGTTTTTTACTACAATGATGATTACTGGACCCGAAGCAAAACAGAACTGAATAAATATTTAACAGAAGACCAAACTGGTAAGTTAGAAGCATTGAGTGAGTCTGAATTAAAAGCTGTTGTTGAGAAGAAAGAGAATCTTATGGAAGACCTTGCAAAAGCGTTTAATGATGCAGGTATCAAGGTGACTGTTGATAAGAAAACGGGAGAATTGGCAATGGACTCTTCTGTGTTGTTTGGTGGAGATTCAGCTGCGTTGACTGCTGACGGAAAGGAATTCTTAAATAAATTTGTAGAAGTATATACATCGATTGTATTTTCAGACAAATACCAAGGATTTGTGTCTAAAACGATGGTAGAAGGACATACAGCACCTGTGTCAGGTGGAACCTATGAAAGCGGATTGCCATTGTCGCAAGAACGAGCAAACAATGTTAAGAGTTATTGTGTTTCTTCTGAAACAGGCGTAGATACAAGTAAACTTGCGGCAAACCTTGAAGCAGTTGGCTATTCAAACAGCAAGCCGATTAAAGATGCGAATGGAAACGTGGATATGGCAGCATCACGTCGAGTATCCTTCCGTTTCGTTATCAATTTGCAATAGGAAATATTGAAGAAAAATAGGATGTTTTGACTAATACATAGAAAAGCGGAGTGAATGTTCACTCCGCTTTGTTGATTTTTAAACAATATCAATTCCTTTATTACAGAAGTGTTTGACAATACAGTCTATACTGTGTATAGTGGATATATACAGTATAGACGGAGGGTGAAGATGTGAACATACTGATTGACAATAAAAGCGGTGCTCCAATCTATGACCAGATATATTCTCAAATCAAAAGTCAGATTATAAGCGGAGCATTAAAAGAGAATGAAATGCTGCCGTCGATACGCGGTCTTGCAAAAGATTTGAGAATCAGTTTTATAACGACCAAACGTGCGTATGAAGAACTTGAAAAAGAGGGTTTTATCTATACGCTCCCAGGAAAAGGCTGTTATGTTGCGCCAAAGAATCTTGAACTTCTTCGTGAGGAAAATCTGAAAAAGATTGAGGCGTATATAGATGAGATTGTTAAGCTTGCAGCCACCTGTAATTTGGGTAAACAGGATATCATAGAAATGGTGAATTTTAGTTTGGAGGAATCATGATGAACGCACTTGAAATTAAAAATCTAACAAAGACATATCCAGGTTTTACTTTGGAGAATTTGAATCTTACTCTGCCAAGTGGATGTATTTTGGGTCTGATTGGTGAAAATGGAGCAGGCAAAAGTACAACCATCAAACTGATTCTGGATATGATTCAAAAGGACAGTGGGACAGTCACTATCCTAGGAAAAGACAATGAGGACAGTATTGCACTCACAAAAGAGGATATTGGTGTGGTAATGGATGAGGTGGGAATCCCTGAATGCCTGACTGTAAAACAAGTTGGGAAGGTAATGAAAAACACTTTTCGCAACTGGGATAATGGTGAATATTGTTGTTTGGTTGAAAAACTTGCGTTGCCAGCCAATAAGCCATTTAAAGAGTTTTCTCGTGGCATGAAAATGAAATTGGGGATTGCTATAGCATTATCTCATAATGCAAAGATTCTGATCCTTGATGAAGCAACATCGGGTCTTGATCCAGTGATTCGAGACGAAGTCGTAGAAATGCTCAGTAACTTTACAAGAGATGAGAACCATTCCATTCTTATTTCTTCGCACATTGTGAGTGACCTTGAGAAGTTGTGCGACTATATTGCGTTCCTTCATAAAGGAAAACTCCTACTTTGTGAGGAAAAAGACCAATTGCTTGCAGAATATGGACTGATTCATTGCACGGCTGAAGACTTGCAAAGATTTCCGACTGAAGCAATCAAATATAAGAAAGAAAACCCTTACGGCGTTGAGGTGATGGTGCTGAGAAATGCGATGCCTACAGATATTACTGTTCGTCCTATCAGCATTGAGGAATTGTTCGTGTTTATGGTAAAGGAGGCGAGATAATATGAAAGGTCTTCTCTTAAAAGATTGGTATATGGTAAAAAAATACTGTAGATCATATCTTCTTATCACTATTGTTTTTGTTGCAGTATCTCTTGTAAGTGACGGCAATATGTTCTTTGTATTTTACCCGTGTTTGCTTTGCGGAATGATTCCAGTCAATCTGCTCGGCTATGATGAGCGTAGTCGGTGGATGCAATACAGCGGTACATTGCCGTATACAAGAACACAGATTGTATGCGGGAAATATATAATCGGTTTACTTGCCCAACTCGCAATATTGGTTGTGACAGGGATTGCACAAGCTGCAAAGATGATTGCTACAGGCGATTTTGTGTTTGGAGATTTTGTTGTCCTTATGCTATTGATGTTGATTGTATCAACATTCACATCTTCCATTTCACTCCCGTTTGTATTCAAACTTGGTGTGGAAAAAGGAAGAATCGCTTATTATATCATGGTTGGATTTGTATGCGGTGCGAGTGTGTTGGCATCGAGTGTTTTTAGAAGACAACTTATGTCCGAAATACAGCCGAATATAGTATTGACAGTGCTTGCCATCGTTGGCATCGGGGTATATATCTTTTCTTGGTATATGTCTGTTGTCTTTTTCAAAAAAAGAGAAATGTTTTATTGATTCAGAGAAAATTCTATAAAATTTCAACTTAAAAAAGGCAAACAATACTAACCAATAAAGCACTCAATATGCTGACAAAAACGCCTCCAATCATGGCAGGAAATACGAGTCGGGAAATCACGTTTCTTTTTTCCGGGCAAAGGACTCCTATACTGCCAATGCACATTCCCATACTGGAAAGATTTGCAAAACCGCAGAGCGAGATGGCACAAATCATACCTGCTCTTGCATCCAGTTTACCGAGATGATTGGAAAGTTCACCAAACGCAATAAATTCATTTAGGATGAGTTTATTTCCCAATAAAGTTCCTTCCAACAAAATATCCTTTCCAGTTAAACCCAGTAGAAATCCAAACGGAGCAAACAGATAGCCGAAAATCTGTTCCAAAGTGAGATTGAAGAGTCCTAAAAAAAGATTGATAACAGCAACGGCACCGATAAATCCTACAAGTGTTGCACCGATTGAAATTACAATCTGCATACCGGTTGAGGCGCCCTCTGCAAGCGCATCTATCACATTGGAATTCGTTCCTTTCGATTCTATTTTCACATCTGTTATGGGGTGTATTTGCTCTGTCTGAGGATAGATAATCTTAGATATCAGTATACTGCCAATCGGAACCATTGCACTTGCAATCAGCAAATACTCCATTGGAATTCCAAGTGCCTGATAACCGCCGAGAATGGATGCAGATATACTTCCCATGCCAGATACTAATATGACAAATATTTCACTTTCGGTCAGATGTTTTAGATATTTGCTGACTAAGATTGGACTGTCTGTGTGTCCAAGGAACATATTTGCAACTGCAACAAAACTTTCAACCTCTGTTGTCCCCATGAGTTTCCCAATCGCTTTTCCAATCCATTTCACAATAAAACCAATTACTCCGAGATAGTACAGAACTCCTACCAGCGCAGAAATGAAAATAATATTGCCTAAACTTTGAATAATAAAAATACTCAGTCTGGAACTGTCATAAAGATCTCCAAAGACAAAGAACAAACCTTCGCTACCACAGTCAATAAGCAGTGTCAATCCATTTGAAATGAGTGTGACGATTTTTTGACCAAAAGGAATTTTGACTACAAAAAAGGCAATGACAAATTCTATAAGAAGTGCTTTGATAATCATTTTCCAATTTACAGCACGGCGATTCCGTGAAATGAGCCAGCAGATTGTTAAAACTACTATAATACCTATTAGATTTAATACTAAATTCATATTGTATATCCTCGAAATTCAAATCAATTAGAGTATGTCCAATGTTTAAAAAAAAATGCAAAAATCCGTTCTTTTCGTGAAGTAAAATAAAGTCATTATGATTGTGTATGATTGTAATTTGCAGAAGAGTAAAGTATAATAAAGAAAGAGTTTTTCGCAAAAAAAAGAGGGTGTATTTATGAAAAAGATAACATATACAAAGCGGATGATAGCGCTTGCCTTGGGCGTAATTATGATTCTGGGTTTGGTGCCGATGACGGCATTTGCCAACGGGACGTATAACTTTCCATCGATGAGCCAGTCTGGAAATAATAATAGTATGCTTCGTTATTATCTTACAGACGAAAATGCCGGGGGAATTACTATTAGTGAAAAAAGCGGATATGTGCAACTCGATCTGAGTGTGGATGAGGGATGGTATTTTGAGAAGTGGGATACCTACTTTAATGGATATGAAGATAGACCTATACTGCCAGATTCGCAAGTGGAAGGCAGTAATCCGGTGAATGATGAGGGTTATTATACTTTTTTTAATCAAAACGGTTCAAAGGCGCCGTTTGTAAATAGTCAAAAATATCTTATGATAAAGAAAGGCACCAATTTTTATGGTGACCACAGGGTGACTGCAGTCTTAAAACCGATTGTAACCGTGAATGCCGGCGAAGGAGTCGAATATCAGATCACCACAAATCATCCGTCACATACAAATTTGGCAGCTAATCAAACGGCTGTCGCATACGGAGATAACGCAACTATCACATATACTGTTGATGATAAATATGTCGTGACGGGTGTGAGTGCTAATTACGGAACTAATTATTCGGATAATGGAGCGGTTGTTACAGTGAATTCTATTGTAAAACCGGTTACCATCACCATCAGTACAAAACTGAAACAAACGAGTACACCAGGTGGTACTGTCATAGACAATGCGATGGTCACCTTGGCGGATGATGTATTTACTTACGATGGAACAGCGCATCAGCCAAAGGTAACGGTAACCTTCAATGGCGCAACCCTGCGTGAGGGCGTGGATTATAAGGTTACCTATCTGAGGGCTATGAAGATTCAACAAGGGAAACCTACTAAATGGTGGGGAACCGGTGAAACATCCGAAGATTGCATCGCGGCGGACGACCACTACTATGCTGTGGTTGAGGGGATGGGCAATTACTATACAGCGGATAAATTTACGCTGTATGCTCCTTTTGTGATTGAAAAAGCAACGGTGACCGAGCCGACTGTTACCGGTAAGACATATAGCGGGCAAAATATGAAAGCCGATATAGAGGATACTGAAATCTATACTGTCGAGGTAAATGATGGTGGTATAAACGTAGGTAAATATGACGTTATTCTTGCTTTAAGGGATGAGAAAAATTACAAATGGGCTACCAGCGATGAAAGAGAAGTAACCATTAAGTTTGAGATCTTTGCGGACACGAAAGCGCCAGCGGCTGAAATCAGTATTCAGGAAAACAAGTGGTCATCTTTTCTAAATAACGTTACCTTTGGATTGTTCTTTAATGAAGCACAGGATGTTACCATTACTGCCATTGATGCAGATAGTGGCATAGAAAGCGTTGCGTATTATTTGTCAGAGACCAAACTTGAACTTGACGAGCTAGACACGATGAATGATTGGCAGGAATATAACGGCACTTTTGAGATAGATGCCGAAAGAAAATATGTAATTTATGCAAGAGTAAGGGACTATGCAGGAAATATCACGTATATAAATTCCGACGGCATTATACTTGATAAAACCGCACCGGTGGTGCGTGATATCGAAGAGGGCGGCAAATACTACGGAATGCATGTGTTTATCTTTCATGATGACCTCGCAGGTCTTGCATCTCTTAAAATCGATGGTGTGGAGACACAATACGCTCCTGGCGAGCCTTCCATTTACATTACACCTGATAATGTTGAGCACACAATTACAGTGACCGATAAAGCCGGAAACGTAACCGAGTATACGATCACAGTTTACAAGAACTATACTGTTACCTATAAGGTGGACGGAAAAATCTTAGATACACAAATCGTTGGACATGGCAAGGATGCGGTAGTTCCTACTGTTCCCGCAAAGGATGGTTTTGTTGGTAAATGGGACGGCAATGGCAAGAACGTTACGGCTGATACAGAGATTCATGCGGTTTATTCAACAGTTGAGGAGCTTCCTGAAACTGATGATACCCATAGCCCTCAGACTGGTAATGACAGTATGATATGGCTATGGATGGCGCTCTTGTTTGTCAGTGGCGGCGCAATCACTATGCAGATGGTGGTTGACAGGAAGAGAAGACACACGGCAAAGCGCTAAATCAATAGTAAAAATCAAGGGCGATGACTCTAAGTGACGTTTTGTAAAAAAAAAAACTAATCATCTTGATTTATGTATGAATAAGTAGTAAAATGAAGATACTCGGTAAAACTAAACTGTTTTTGGGAAGATAAGGAGATGTTTATTTATGAAAAAACTTAGAATTTTAATTGCACTTTGTATGTTGCTCACTGTTGGTGGAGTATATGCAACTTGGTCCTATGTTGGCTCAACAGACATTATTGATGCTTTAACAGAAAGCAAAGTAACAATTACCGATGCTGTAATTGAAGGGACATACGGTATTTACAAAATTGATAGCAATCTTGTTCTTACTGTAGACCAGGCAAACGATAACCATGAAGCAGAACTTATTTTTGGTTCTAACAACGACCAACCTATTTATTTGACGGTAACCTTTACACCTAGTGTAAATGCACCTAATGCTATTAAGGAAAATGCAATAGTATCCGAACTCTATTTCGGTGTTACAACACCTATGCAGTATAAAATGGATGCTGAGGGTAATTATGACGCTGAAGGAACAGCTGTTGATATCTTCAAGTTCAAAAATCCTAGCAACGGAGAACTTGATAACACATTTGAATGGACAAAGAATGATGATGGCACCTTTACATATAGTTTGAATGCGGATCAATTAAAGGAGCAGATTTCGCTCTCTCAAATCTTTGTTTTGGATATCAGGACAGAGCATGATGCTTTCCGTTCTGCCCTTGCAGGAAATATTGTTGCCAGAGTAACTGACGGTACCGTTAACTAAGTACACTAAGTATAAATCTAACACCGATATGGCCGTCAAATAGCTATATCGGTGTTTATTTGTTTGGAAAATTCAGTATGAAAATAACACCGTATGAGATTTATGTCTTTATCCTGTGCTTTATTGTATTTTCGCTTTTGACGGCGATGTTCACCTATTTAATCACATCCATCACCAAAATGGAGTTGGAGTTGATTCAGCATGGACACAGAGATGAAGCAATCAAAAAAGAACTGAATAAAAAGAGACAAGAAAACCAAGTTTTCCTTTGGGTTAATAGAATCGTCTCGCTTTTGTTGTGCATTATCTTGGTAACTGCATTCTCTTTTGCTGTGTACATTCGCATGGCGGAAGATCGCCCTGCCAACGGAATTCCATCCATTAAGGTGGTTAAAAGCGAGTCCATGGCCAAGAAATATTCGGGGAATACATATCTGTTTGACAATGATCTTGATAATCAAATCCAGATGTTTGATGTCGTGGTTTGTAATCACCTTCCTGCTGAGGATGAGCTGAACCTATATGACATTGTGGTGTACAAGCAGGAAGATATGTATGTAATTCACCGTATCGTTGGCATTGAAGAGCCGAATGAAAACCATCCAAGCGTAAGGCATTTTTTGCTTCAGGGTGATGCCGTGGAAAATCCGGACAAGTTTCCTGTGCTATACAGTCAGATGCAAGGAATTTATGAAGGTAATCGTATTCCGTTTGTCGGTAGCTTCATCTTATTTTTGCAGTCTCCTGCCGGATGGCTATGTGTACTGCTGGTAATCTTTTCTATGATAGTGACTCCGATTGTGGAAAAGAAGATAAAAGGAGCAACGGAAAAACGTATTTCTGCTTTTTCAAATCAGATGCAGGAAGATGCAAAAAAGGAGGAATATGAATGGGCAGAAGTATAGTGCGATATACGGCGTTTCTGTGCAGCTTGATTGTACTTGCCTCTGTTGGTGGAGTTTTTGCCACATGGTATTATACCTATGACATTACCCCAAATGCACAAGAAAATCTAAAAGTATCCCTGTCAGAGTTTGAGTGGAAACCGGATGAAATACTTCCGACAGAATCGGAAATCGGCGAAAATCACTTGGCTTTGATTGAACTTATTCTGAACGAAAGCAACAAGGGATATGGTTTGAATTACGACAATAAACACGTGCTTGAAGGATATTTGGACAAGTATGGCCTTGTTTTTTCTAACCAAAAGGTTACAGGAGGAAATCTAAAATTTGTTTCTGATGAAACAAATCAACTGTACTATTGTGTAGAAAAAATAAGCGACACTATGTATTATGCCTACACATTTTCCTTTAGTGATTTGAACTCGGTAAAAGGTACGGCTACAGTGATGCCGGTGTATCGAACAGTCCTTGAAAAAACGGACAAATGGCGCGCTCCAAGAAGCTACTTCGGTTATGCGCAAACCAAATTATTGCGTGCTTTTGGGGCAGAAAACACCCCCGGAACACTTGAGTATTCCATTGATGTAAGTACGTGGGCTCAATAAGGATATTTTATCACGCAAACTTCTTATAGTTGTTCAATTAGGGCGATGACAAATTAAGTCATCGCCCTTTTCACATCTCAATTTGAAAATTTAAAAACAATTGGAAATTCTACTCATAATTTCTACAAAAAGTGTGATACTAATATCACACTTTTTGTAGAAAAGAGGAGATTTATATATGAAAGCAACAGGTATAGTTCGTAGAATAGATGCTCGCGGTATAATAACACAAAATGATTACATATTCTAGAAGGTGTTGACAAAAGAAAAAGAACAGACTAAAATAAAGTTACACTTTAGATTGGTCGGAGACGTAAAAATGAGTTATATTGAAAGAGCTATTACACCAATATTAAAAAAGCGAGTTGAGTCGAGCAAATGTGTACTTATTACCGGTGCGAGACAAGTTGGAAAGTCGACACTTGTAAAACATGAATTTCCAGAGTATAATCGAGCAAATTTTGATGACCGATTAACAAGATTACAGGCAAAAGAAGAACCAAAGCTTTTCTTTATGAATTATCCCTGTCCACTGTTTATTGACGAGGTTCAAAAAGAGAATAGCATTTTAGAAGATATTAAGCAGATTGTTGATGATTCTGAGGATAGAGGTATGTTTATTCTTTCTGGTTCGCAGAAACTTGAACTGATGAAAGGTATGAGCGAGTCTTTAGCCGGTAGAGTATCTATATCTGAATTATCAGGACTTTCATTGCGTGAAATCTATAATGTGAAGTTCAATCGACATTTTGTACCAACGGATGAATACTTAAAGGAAAGAGAAAAAGAAATAAAGAAATATGATAATTTGTGGGAAATTATCCATAAAGGATCTTATCCAGAGTTGTATGATGTGGAAAGAGATTGGCAGGAATACTACTCTTCGTATGTTTCTACCTATTTGGAAAGAGATATTAATGAATTGATTTCTGCAGATAGTATTACTTTTACAAAATTTCTTACATCTGTTGCAGCTAGAACAGGTGAGATGTTAAATTATGCGAATGTTGCAGGTGAAGTGGGCGTGAGCGAACCTACAATTAAGAGTTGGATTTCTATTTTGGAAAGAACGGGAATTGTATATTTGTTGCAACCATATAGTGCCAGTGCTTTAAATAGAGCAATAAAAACGCCTAAAATATATTTTAGAGATACAGGACTTGTATGTTATCTTACTAGATGGTTGACGGCTGACGCATTGAAGCATTCTGCTGTCGCAGGAAATATGTTTGAAACCTTTGTTGTATCGGAAATTTTGAAGTCGTATACAAACGAAGGGAAAGATTATAAGTTTAATATTTTTTATTATAGAGGCAAAGATAAAAATACTTTTGGGGAAAACGAAATTGACTTGGTTATTGAAGAGGATGGAGTACTGTATCCGATAGAAATTAAAATGTCGGGAAATCCTAAGGCTGAAATGGGAGCGACAAATCAAGTCTTAGATAAGGTGCAAGAAAAGACAAGGGGAATGGGAGTGATTCTCTGTTTAATTGATAAAAAGACATATTTGCGTGAAAATTTAGTTGCTCTTCCAATAGAATATATATAAGAATATTAAAAATGATTGATGGTATATTATTTCTCCTTTTACAGATAATACTCACAGAGTAAAATTTGTTAAAAGGAGATTTTAATATATGAAAGTAACAGGTATTGTATGCCGCATAGACGAATGAGGTATAATAACACCAAGAGCTATAAAGCCGCATAAACACTGGGTTTTTCGCTGATCTTGTCCAGAAAATCATCGAAAAAATGGATTGGTTGCATAGTTAACAGTAATATGTCAAACCCTGGATTTAATGATAAATACAACTACTTTAATCCGAATGCTGATAACGGAGCTTTGCTGGGAAGTTATCCGCAAGGGTATATGACAGTTCTTAAAGAAACATTATGGGACGGTACCTATCATTTGATGCCCCGCTGATAAAAGAAAAAGCAGGAAAATATGAAGAGCCTTTGGAGATGGTTCGCCTTGCTCCCTCGGCTGTAAACAAACAGCTTTGGCGTGTTGTTACAGTGGATTATACTGCCCATTTTTATCTTAAACGCAGTAAAGGCTTTGGGCACGAAGGAAAGCTTGATATGCAGTACATCGCCTCCTGTAAGATGTAACAACCAATATGGTGATGGTGGCAAATGCAAATATATACAAAAGACAGCAAAGATTAAGTCTGCTTCTAATTTTACAAAAAGAAGGCCGAGTGGGTATAGAAACTCATTCGGCTTTGTTTTCTTTATGCAATCTTAATACGAAAAAAAATCCCCTAACACCTCCTTAAAATCGAAAATAGTATTATGAAGGTGACAAAAGGAAGACAAGGAGAAGCGTTATGGCGGATCTGTTACATACAAAGAGGCATTTGACCTCGTTTCAAATCATTATTCTCGGCTTTGCCGGTGTTATCTTAGTGGGAGCGCTGCTTTTAATGCTCCCCATATCCTCAAAAAGCGGAACAGCAACACCGTTTAATGAAGCAGTGTTCACCTCGACCTCGGCTGTGTGTGTAACAGGACTAGTGGTACAGGACACCGCAACCTATTGGTCGGTGTTCGGACAGACAATTATACTCATTATGCTTCAAATAGGCGGTCTCGGCGTTGTCACGGTAGCCGCATCCTTTGCTTTGCTTTCAGGCAGAAAAATATCCTTAATGCAGAGAAGCACCATGCAAGAGGCCATCTCTGCACCTAAGGTTGGCGGTATTGTGAGACTTACTGGCTTTGTGCTTAAAGCAACCTTTTTGTTTGAACTGATAGGTGCGGTTGCAATGATGCCTGTATTTATTAAAGATTTTGGATTGAAAGGAATATGGATGGCATTCTTCCATTCCATATCCGCTTTTTGTAATGCGGGTTTTGATATTATGGGGACAGCGGATGCCAAATACGCATCTCTTACCTCATATGCTGGAATCCCTGTTATTAACATTACGGTTATGTTGCTCATCATCATAGGCGGTATCGGATTTCTCACTTGGGAGGATATTTATACCAATAAACATCACTTTAAGCGTTATCGAATGCAGAGCAAGGTCATCCTCACAACAACAGCTCTTTTAATTCTTCTTCCCGCTGTATTCTTTTTCTTTGTTGACTTTGCCGATATGCCGATAAAAGAACGAATATTTAATTCTTTGTTTCAAGCGGTAACGCCGAGAACGGCAGGCTTTAATACTGCAGACCTTACCCTTATGACCGGAGCCGGACAAGCCATCATCATTGTGCTGATGCTTATCGGCGGCTCACCCGGATCTACCGCAGGCGGTATGAAGACAACGACATTTGCAGTGCTGATTGCCAATGCATTTGCCAGTTTTCGCCGTAAAGAAAATCCGCAGTTTTTTGGTAGACGTATTGAAACTAAGGCAGTCAAGAACGCCGCGACCATTCTTATGATGTATGTAACGCTGTTCTTTAGTGGTGCAATAATTATAAGCATGGCAGAAAGATTACCCATTGGCACTTGCCTCTTTGAAACGGCATCGGCTGTTGGCACTGTCGGCTTGACCATGGGCATTACGCCGAACCTTAGCATCCTCTCACAATGTGTATTAATGATTCTTATGTTCCTGGGCAGAGTCGGGGGACTGACGCTGATTTATGCGGCACTGTCGGGAACACATAAAAATCTTTCAAAATTACCGCAGGAAAGAATAACAGTAGGATAAAGGAGAATTTACTATGAAATCTATATTACTTATCGGACTCGGAAGATTCGGAAAACATATTGCCCTTCAACTCAATCAACTTGGGCATCAGGTGATGGGGGTTGACCATAATGAAGACCGAGTCAATGACGCGATGGATGTAGTAACCAACGCACAGATAGGTGACAGCACCAACGAGGAATTTCTTCGTTCTCTCGGTATTGCTAATTACGATGTTTGTATCGTGGCAATTGGTGATGATTTTCAAAGCTCTTTGGAAACGACCAGTTCGCTGAAAGAATTGGGAGCAAAATTCGTGGTTTCCCGTGCGGAGCGTGATGGTCAAGCAAAGTTCTTGCTTCGCAACGGCGCGGACGAGGTGGTGTATCCAGAAAAACAGGTAGCACGGTGGGCGGCTATTCGGTACAGCTCCGATCACATTCTCGATTATATTGAACTGGACGAAACGCACTCCATTTTTGAAGTGTCAGTGCCAAAGTCGTGGATTGGACTTAGTGTGGGTCAACTCGATATCAGAAGAAAATATAATATTAACATTATGGCGGTTAAACAAAATGGGAAAATGACGGTATCAATAACTCCCGACACCGTTCTGACGGAGGACAAAACAATGCTTGTGCTCGGAGAGTACAAGGCCTTGCAAAAGTGCTTTCACATATAACTGCCGATAAAAAAATTAGAAAGGTGGTGAGCATAATGGAGGTAATGAGAGATATTCTGTTAATCCTATCTGTCCTCGGAGTATTCGTATTTGGATACTTTCTGATGGCACATTTGGATAAATTCCTTGACGAAAACCGCAAGGCTATCGAAAAGGGAAATGAAAAGAAAGAGCCGTCCTGTATTGTGCTTACCGAAGAGATGTCGGATGAAGAGATCGCTGAGGAGGTGCGCAGATTCCGTGAAAAGCACGAAAGCACCCTCGTCGTTCTCTACGACCGTAACGACACAGGTTTGTCGGAAAGTATGGACTACCATACCGACCGAAGGCAGTAGAATTTTCATAAATTTATGCTATAATAATATTCAAAACAGAAGAGGTGGTGATGCAGATGAAAAACGGTAATATGAGAGGAAATGCGGAGGTATCTGAGCATACCCTTGTTTGTCTGTCTGCATCGCCCTCAAACGCCAAGATTGTAAAGACTGCTGCTAAGATGGCTTCTGCCTTTGGCGGAAGCTTTACCGCATTATATGTGCAAACTCCAAACTCAGATAAAATGGATGAAGCAAACAAACGCCGTTTGCAATACCATATCCGCCTTGCTGAACAGTTAGGGGCAACCATTGCCACCGTCTACGGCGAAGATGTGTCTTTTCAAATTGTAGAGTTTGCCCGTATGTCCGATGTTACCAAGATTGTGATCGGCAGAAGCAACGCTAAGCGTAGACATTTCTGGAGCAAACCGACATTAACCGAAAAGCTGACCGAGATTGCACCGAATCTTGATATACACATCATTCCCGATAGCTCGACAGATTCTAAATACAGAGAGAAAAACCATTCTTTTCTGCAGAACTTCATTCCTTATCCGAAGGATCTTCTCATCGCCCTTGTTGTGCTTACGGTAACGACACTTCTGGGGGTTGTATTATATCGGTTCGGGTTTACCGATTCCAATATCATCCCTGTGTATATTCTCGGTGTGCTTTTAACCTCGCTGTTTACAAGGGGATATTTCTGCGGTATCATAGGCTCGCTTTTAAGCGTTATGCTCTTTAACTTCTTTTTTACTGAGCCACGCCTCACATTCCACGCTTACGATTCCAAGTACGCCGTTACCTTTGCCATTATGCTGGCGGCATCTATCATCACGGGTACTTTAGCATCAAAACTGAAATCTCATGCAAAACTGTCTGCTCAAGCCGCCTTCAGAACCAAGGTGCTTCTGGATACCAACCAGCTTTTGCAGAAGGCACAGGATACGGATGATATGATAAACATCACCGCTACCCAGCTTATGAAGCTACTGAACCGTTCGGTTGTGATGTATTCTGCCAAGGGAAATAAGCTCTCCAAAGGTGCTCTTTTTCCGTTAGAGCCGGATGGCACAAATGAAGATCTGTTTACAGCGGTGGAACACAGTACGGCGCATTGGGTGTTTGAAAACAAGCACCGTGCCGGTGCCACTACCGATACGCTGAATCAGGCTAAGTGTTTATATATGGCGATCCGCATCAATAACCGTGTTTACGGTGTTGTCGGTATTCATATGGGAGGTAAGCCATTGGATTCCTTTGAAACCAGTATACTGCTTTCCATTTTGGGCGAATGTGCGCTTGCTCTGGACAATAACCGCAACGCCAAGGAAAAGGAACTGGCAGCGGTACTCGCCAAGAATGAGCAACTTCGGGCGAACCTTCTTCGTGCCATTTCTCACGACTTGCGAACACCCCTTACCTCTATTTCGGGAAATGCAGGCAATCTACTTTCAAACTACGAAAAGCTAGATGAAGAAACAAGAGTACAGGTCTTTACCGATATCTTTGACGATTCCCAGTGGCTTATAAGTCTTGTGGAAAATCTGCTGTCGGTTACACGAATTGAAGAAGGAAGAATGAACTTCAATATGTCAGTCCAGCTGATGGATGAAGTGATTGACGAGGCAATGAAGCACATTAACCGTAAAGGTGCTGAATACAGCATTACGGTTGAGTGCAAAGACGAATTGCTGCTTGCAAAAATGGATGCCAAGCTTATTGTACAGGTTATAATCAACCTCGTAGATAATGCCGTAAAATACACACCGATAGGTTCGGAAATTAAGATTACGACCGAAAACAAGGACGGCTTTGTGTCGGTCAGTGTTGCTGATAATGGAAACGGTATCCCCGATAACATAAAACATCGTGTTTTTGAAATGTTTTATACCGGAGATAACAAGATTGGAGACAGCCGCCGCAGTCTCGGTCTCGGCTTGGCACTATGCAAGTCGATTATAAACGCACACGGCGGAGAAATAACCTTGACGGATAACGAGCCACACGGCAGTATCTTTACATTTACCGTCCCGTCAGGTGAGGTGAACATCAATGAATAAATTACAGATACTTGTGGTTGAGGATGACGCTCCCGTGCGCAACCTCATTACCACCACTCTAAAAGCGCATGAGTATAAATACATCGTTGCGGAGAATGGTGACGAAGCCATCCGTCAGGCTTCGACATGCAACCCAAATATCATTCTACTTGATTTGGGACTTCCTGATATGGATGGCGTTGAAGTCATCAAAAAGATTCGCACTTGGTCAAATGTGCCGATTATCGTCATCAGCGCAAGAAGTGATGACTGCGATAAAATTGAAGCCCTTGACAACGGTGCAGATGATTATCTAACAAAGCCTTTTTCAGTGGAAGAACTCCTTGCACGGCTTCGTGTCACAGGCAGAAGACTTGCTATGATGCAGGCAAATTCTGTTGCGAACGAGTCGATTTTTATAAACGGCAAGTTGAAGATAGACTATGCGGCAGGATGTGCCTTTATTGGTGACGAAGAATTACATCTTACACCCATTGAATACAAGCTTCTTTGTCTTATGTCGCAGAATGTGGGTAAGGTACTTACTCATACCTTTATCACCCAAAAGGTATGGGGTAGCAGCTGGGAAAATGACGTGGCATCCTTGCGTGTGTTTATGGCTACACTCCGTAAGAAGATTGAATCCGCACCCGATTCACCGCAGTATATCCAAACTCACATTGGTGTAGGTTATCGTATGATGCGAGTAGAATAAAAAGTTGTTTGGTGGAGGAATCCGAACCCTTTTTCGCATCTCGCTTTTAAATTATCCGCATTATCGCTTCGCGTGCCAGCACCGTGCAAAAAAACAATTAACGGATATCTTAAAAAGTAAATCCTGCAGTATAATTCTCCCACAATTACAGATAATAACAACACAATTTGTAATTTAAGGAGAAATGTATATATGAAAGCAACAGGAATTGTGAGAAGAATAGAGGCTTGTGTTATAATAGGGCAAACCGCCCCAAACCCGCATAAACACTGGGTTTTTCTCTAGTTTGCCCTATTGAACACAAGCCCCTAATTTTATGGTTTTTCGGCGGTTTTTAGGAAGGAGGATTTATTTCTAAGAAGATGCGTCAGAAATACATACTCTGAGCAGTCAAAACTAAATATTCAAAATGTCACAGAAAAAGCCGAATGAGCATTCAAACTCATTCGGCTTTTGTCATACCTATTTGTCGCCATGCAGAATCCACTCGGCATCATAGCCGAACTCCATTGCAATGACCTTTGCGAGCATTGGAGAGAGTGTGGTGATTTTATTGCTCTCGCTGGTCAGCGTGTATACATAGTTTTCGGAAAACTCAACCCGTTTTGCAAACTCACGCTTGGAGATCTTCTGTTCGTCAATAATTTGATTTAACCTATTTGCCAGTGACATTGTTTACCTCTTCAAACGCAGCTTGTACGGATTTAATATGCTTATGTATTTCAAGCAGTTCCTTTCGGGAGGATACACCCAACTTCCCGTAAAGATTTCGATTGTGATATTTCAAGGTGGATTCCTTGATGTTCATATTTGCCATAATCTCCTTGGTGGTAACTCTGGCAATATACGCATCATAGATATTCCGTTCTGTCGGTGTCAACGTTTTCAGTCCCATCATAAAGACCTCGATGCGCTCAGGAGAGGCGGTTTCATCTTCTACCGGCTTTTCAAGCATCACATCCGGTGTGGAAGCTTCGGCATCGGAATAGCCTTGTACCGACTCAACCTGCTTGACAATTTTCTTCATACGCTGGTATTCGTTCATTACAAGGTGAATACCAAGCAAAAACAGCTCGCTGATGATGTAAGAAATAGATAACATTTCAAATTCAATGCTTGTTATCTGCTCGATGAACCAAACACCTATATTTACAAATACCGCTATTGCAAGGATAACAGCGTGAGCTGTGGTGTCGATGGTTTTCTTGACCTGTGCACGAATGATGACAGTAACCATAGCGGCAAAATAGCCGAGCAGATAAACAAGGTATAACGAATGCAACGGCCCGTACACTTTCACAAGCGTAGATACACCGTTCATTATCGCAAAGGAAACTTCTTTGTAGTAGATCGGCAGTATTCCCGGACTTGCAGCAATGAGAAACACAACAATGGATAGTGCTGCCAAAGCACCGTGAAGCCATTTCGGATGCTTCGTGCCGGAAACGTCTAATATGATCATCAACATCGACAGCGGTAAAAATACCGAGCCGAGATATGCCACTCGGTTCGCCCACAGCGCCATTTCCAAACAGGTGGACATCGCCAGGAAGGTATATCCAACGTTTACCACAAGCACCGATGAAAACAGCAAAACAAACCATGCTTTATTTTTGCGTACCAATCGGCAGCAGCCAATCAGAAGCAACAAAGACAGCACGGCGGCAGCTCCATAGATGATAGTCAGGCTTGCGCTTTTTGCTCCCACAGTGTTGCAACCCGACAAACAGATTATTACAAACAGCAAGATAGGTGTACTTGCAAATAACTTCTTCATTTCGCTTTCCTCCGACCGTACTTTTTTTCAAAAAGGCGGTCTAACTCGAAAATACCCATACTATTTAAAAAAACACCCTTTCCCATACTTTTAGTATGGGGACAAACGGTATAGGATCTCTTATAATTATAATGCAATCAGTGTAAGTATCTCTCTTACACTGACAAAATTGCTTTTTGTATTATATCACGAAGTGTTGAAATTTTCAATAGTGGACGAACAGACTTCATAAGCTATTCAAGACCACTTGTTGATATTTTGAAAGGAGAACGAATTTATGAACACGAAAATGAAAATGAGAACACTAAGTTTTCTGCTTTGCGTTGTGATGTTGGTTGGATTGATACCGACAACGGCGTTTGCTGCAGATACCTACATCGTAGCTTTTGATGCTAACGGTGGTACAGGAAGTATGGCATCTGTAAACAATGTTTCCGGAAACTATACACTTCCTCCAAACGGTTTTACACCACCTGCAAACAAGCAGTTCAAATGTTGGAGTGTGAACGGCAATGAGAAGAATCCGTTTGAGAGCATTTCTGTTACAGCAAATGTTACTGTTAAAGCAGTTTGGAAAGACATTGCGACAACTTCCTATACAGTTTCCTTTGACAGTAACGGTGGTAGTGGTAGTATGGCAAGCGTAACCAACGCACCGTCCTTATATACACTGCCTGCGAATGGCTTTACGCCGCCGGCAAACAAACAGTTCAAGTGTTGGGCAGTTGGGCCGCAAAATGATGAGTATGATCCGGGCGATAAAATCACTATCACCGCCAATGTCACTGTTAAGGCGGTTTGGGAGGCAATAACCTCCTCTCGACAGGTGATTTCGGATGTTGTGGCAACTTCACTAGATTTGGACACAATCCTTACACTGTACGGATTACTGAAAATCCCTACATTTACTGTTACGCAAGGCGCACCTGCCTATATTAATGCCTCTACAAGCAATTTACGATGGCAGAAGAAAATTGATGGGATTTGGACTAATCAGGACAACGGACGTTTTACACCGGGCGAATGGCGAATATCCTCTTCATTGCGAATTGATGGAACAAATGCGTATCATTATGAATTAGGTAATCCGACCACTCTTACGGTCAACGGTCAGGCGTGGACGGTAGAGAACAACGGAAAGCCGAGTGTGCATCCTAATTATTCTCATGCTAATATTGTTTCTCCTACATTTACGATTGTTGACGATCCAAACGTTCAGCCTCCGATCAGCGTGCCGAGCGTAGATATGATTCTGAATGGGTATCAAGAGGGGAGTCAGATTTCAGCAGCTACTGTAGAAACTGA
>JAZNKI010000024.1:0-32694 GCA_045578495.1 Faecalimonas sp. | reverse complement strand
ACAGAACTTATGCAAGGCATTGATTACGTCGTGCGAAAGGCCTTAGAATATCAAATGCCTGTAGCAATCAATTTGAGCTTTGGAAATAACTATGGTCCACACGACGGAAGTGGGCTCTTGGAACGATTTATCGAGGATGTTGCAAAGATATGGAAAAATGTTATCTGCATCGGGACTGGTAATGAAGGAAGTGGCGCGGGACATACTTCGGGAGTTCTGCTAGATAGCGAGGAAGTGGAAATAGAACTGGCTGTGCAAGAAAATGAGCCTACGCTCAATGTACAGATTTGGAAGGCCTATTTTGATTTCGTAGACATTTCATTGATTTCACCTTCGGGTGTAAGGGTAGGGCCGATTCAAGAAATCCTGGGATCCCAGCGATTTGTGGTCGGAGGTACGGAGATTTTGCTCTATTATGGAACGCCGAGTCCTTTTAGTATTGACCAAGAGATTTTTATTGATTTTTTACCGAGAAATGTGTACATAGACAGTGGGACCTGGCGCATTGTCTTGACGCCGAGAAGAATTGTCAACGGGGAATATGCTTTGTGGCTGCCGACACAAGGCGTTTTAAATCCGGGGACGGCATTTTTGTTTCCAACAAAGGAGCGAACACTCACGATTCCATCCACTTCCTATCAGACCATTGGTGTTGGGGCCTATGATGCAAGAACTCGCTCTTATGCAGAATTTTCTGGACGGGGACCGGCAGGGCCAGGGCGGAGAGCGAAGCCAGATATTGTGGCGCCTGGGGTAGATATTCGAGTGCCAATTCCGGGTGGGACGTTTGGAGAAGTGAGTGGAACTTCCTTTGCCACACCATTTGTAACTGGAAGCGCGGCACTTTTGATGCAGTGGGGAATTGTGAATGGAAATGATCCCTTTCTCTATGGAGAAAAGGTGAAGGCGTATTTCCAACGAGGGGCACGGCCGTTTGTAGGGATTACAGAATATCCGAATCCGCAGGTGGGATATGGAGCGCTGTGTGTGGAGGAGAGTTTACCACTATAAGAAACTTTACAAAAAAATCAGTGTTTGTTATGATATATAAACACTAAAGTGAGGTGGATAGATTATGAAAGAACAATTGTCTACAAAGGCAAAAGAAGCAATGCAACAATCCTATAGTCCATATTCCGGATATCGAGTTGGAGCGGCACTTCTATGCAAAGATGGAAGTGTTTATACAGGATGCAATGTGGAAAACGCAAGTTTTGGCGCTACCAATTGTGCAGAGCGCACCGCATTTTTTAAGGCAGTCAGTGAGGGAAAAAAAGAATTTGTATCCATTGCAATTTGCGGCGGAAAAGATGGAATATTGGATGGAGAATTCCCACCGTGTGGGGTTTGCAGACAGGTTATGCGGGAATTTTGCGCAGATGACTTTGAAATTTATTTGGTAACAGAAAGCGATATTAAAACATACACATTGGGCGAATTGCTTCCGGCAAGTTTTAGACCGGATACCATACGGAAAGATGGTTGAGAGATGAATTATACTTATATACTGAAATGCAAAGATGGTTCGCTTTATACTGGTTGGACCAATAATTTAGAGAGACGATTGAAAGATCATAATGAGGGGAAAGGCGCCAAATATACGAAAGCAAGACGGCCGGTAGAACTGGTTTATTATGAAACTTTTTCCACAAAGGAAGAAGCAATGAGCAGAGAATATGCCATCAAGCGTATGAAAAGAAGTGAAAAAGAAATGTTGATGAAGTAAAGAAGGCTCTATGGAGAAACCATAGAGTCTCTTTTGATTTTATGCCTACTTGAAATCACCAATTGAAAAGAAAACGCATATACTAAATCATAGCAGAAAAAAGTAGGTGAAACTATGCGATTATGTAAATTGCGTGAAAAAGAAGTGATTAATATTTGCACGTGTAAACGGTTGGGATGTGTAGAGGATATATGGTTTGATGCATGCGAGGGGTGTATCAAAGCGCTTATTGTTCCGGAACGAACAAGGTTTAGAGGATTTTTTGGGAATGATAGTGAGTATGTGATTCCGTTTGATTGTGTAAAAAAGATAGGAGAAGACATTATTATGGTGGAAATTAGTGAAGAAAACTGTCTGAAAGGTTGCAAAGATTAAAATGAATCTGTTAAAATAAAGGGTAAAGATTATTCCTAAGGAGGAAAACATATGAAATGTCCATATTGTAGCAATGCAGATACAAGAGTGATTGATTCCAGACCTGCAGAGGATGGAAGTTCTATTCGTAGAAGAAGATGTTGTGATGAGTGCGGGAAACGTTTTACCACATATGAAAAGGTGGAGACGATTCCATTGATCGTTATAAAAAAAGATTCCAATCGTGAACAGTATGATCGTTCAAAGATTGAAGGTGGCGTTTTGAGAGCATGCTATAAAAGACCGGTTTCAGCAGCCGATATTCAAAAGACAATGGAAAAGATTGAAACAGCCATTTTCAATTTGGAAGAAAAAGAGATTCCAACCAGTGTGATTGGTGAAATCGTTATGGATCATTTGAAAGATTTGGATGAGGTTGCTTATGTAAGATTTGCATCCGTTTATCGTGAGTTTAAGGATGTAAATACTTTTATGTCAGAGATTAAGAAGATATTGGAGAAATAGGATAAATGAAGTTAATTTCGTGGAATGTAAATGGGATTCGTGCTTGTGTACAAAAAGGGTTCTTGGATTTTTTTAAAGAAGTAGATGCTGATATTTTCTGTATTCAAGAGAGCAAAATGCAGGCAGGACAATTGGATTTACAATTAGAAGGATATCATCAATACTGGAATTATGCCGAGAAAAAAGGGTATTCAGGCACAGCTATTTTTACGAAAAAGGAACCTCTATCGGTGCAGTATGGGATTGGCGTTGAAGAACACGATCATGAAGGCCGTGTCATTGCTTTGGAGTTTGAAGATTTCTATATGGTAACTGTCTATACACCGAATTCTCAAGATGAGCTCAAACGTTTAGAATACCGTATGAGATGGGAGACAGACTTTTTGGCATATCTGAAAAAGTTGGAAGAGAAGAAGCCGGTCATTTTCTGTGGAGACCTCAACGTGGCGCATAAGGAGATTGACCTTAAAAATCCAAAGACCAATCGTAGAAATCCTGGATTTACAGATGAGGAGAGAGGGAAATTCACCGAGGTGTTAGAAGCGGGATTTGTGGATACTTTCCGTCATTTCTATCCAGATATGGAACATATTTATTCTTGGTGGTCTTATCGTTTTAGCGCAAGAGCCAAGAATACAGGATGGAGAATCGACTATTTCTGTGTATCTGAGAGCTTGAAAGACCGCTTGCAAGATGCGAAGATTTTGACAGACGTTTTCGGTTCAGACCATTGCCCTGTAGAGTTGGACTTGAAGTAATGGAGGAACAGCGATGAGAATAGAGAGAGAACAGGCAGTAGCCATTATCGTAGACTATCAGGCAAAATTATTGCCAGTGATGAATGAAAGTGAACAATTACTTCACAATTCCAAAATTCTTTTGGAGGGACTTAAGAACTTGGAGGTTCCAATGTATATTACACAACAATATACCAAAGGATTGGGAATGACAGAGCCGACGATTATGGAAGCGGCAGGAACAGAAGAGTATATCGATAAAATAGCATTTACAGCATATGATTCTGTAAAGTGGAAACTTCGTGGAAAGAAATTTGTGATTATATGTGGAATAGAAGCACATATTTGTGTACTTCAGACTGTAATTGATTTGAAAGCGGAAGGGTATATTCCGATTTTAGTTGCAGATTGTATTTCTAGCAGAAAAGAATCGGACAAGCAGATTGCAATTGAACGCGCGCGCCAAGAAGGAGCGATTGTAACAACGTACGAATCGTTGTTGTTTGAACTTTTAAAGGTGGCAGGAACAGATACAAGTAAAGTAATTCAGAAATTAATTCGATAAAAACGAAAGGATGAATCGTGATGTTAAAAGGGAAAACAGTAATCCTTGGAGTGACAGGAAGCATTGCGGCATATAAGATTGCAGATTTGGCGAGCAAGTTGTCGAAATTGCATTGTGATGTGCATGTGATTATGACAAAGAACGCAACGAATTTTATCAATCCAATCACATTCGAAACATTGACAAATAATCGTTGTTTAGTAAATACATTTGACCGTAATTTTCAATATAATGTGGAACATGTATCTCTTGCGAAAAAAGCGGATGTTGTCCTTGTGGCACCAGCAACGGCAAATGTGATTGCAAAAATGGCACACGGGATGGCGGATGATATGTTGACTACGACTGTGCTTGCATGTAACTGTAAAAAGATTGTTGCACCGGCAATGAATACACAAATGTTACACAATCCAATTACGCAGGATAATATAGAAATCTTAGAGCATTATGGTGTTGAAATCATCAAACCGGCAGTGGGCATGCTGGCGTGTAAAGATGTAGGAGAAGGAAAGCTTCCAGACACAGATGTTTTGTTAGATTATATTTTAAAGGCCATTGCGTTTGAGAAAGACATGGAAGGGTTGAATGTGATGGTAACAGCAGGACCGACGAGAGAAGCGATAGATCCGGTTCGATACATCACCAATCATTCTACTGGGAAAATGGGTTATGCAATTGCGAAGAATGCGATGCTTCGCGGGGCGAATGTGACACTAATTACAGGAGAAACATCGCTTCCAAAACCACCGTTTGTGGAAGTGATTTGTGTGAAAAGTGCTGCGGAAATGCTAGAGGCAGCAGTTGCATTTTCAGATAAGCAAGATGTGATTATCAAGGCGGCAGCAGTGGCAGATTATACTCCGACTACTGTGAGCGATGAAAAAATGAAAAAAACAGACGCCGAATTAGCAATTCCTTTGAAACGCACAGAAGATATTTTGAAGTGTTTAGGAGAACGCAAACGTTCTGGTCAGTTCTTGTGTGGCTTTTCGATGGAAACAGAAAATATGTTAGAGAATTCTCGAAAAAAATTAGTAAATAAAAATTTAGATATGATTGTTGCAAACAACTTGAAAGTTAAAGGTGCAGGATTTGGGGTAGATACCAATGTTATCACGATGATTACTCCAGGAAAAGAGATTGCACTAGAACTGATGAGCAAAGATGATGCAGCAGAACAAATTTTAGATGAGATTTTAAGACTTAGAAAATCGTAATAGCAAGGAGGAGGGATTGCCGTGAAAGGAAAGACAGTAGAACTAGTACAAGTTGCATTGTTCGTTGCGCTGATATTGATTATGGCATTTACTCCTTTTTTGGGATATATTCCGTTGGGATTCACAAGAGCTACAATTATCCATATTCCGGTAATTGTGGGATCTATTGTTTTGGGGCCTAAACGAGGTGCTGTGTTAGGCTTGATTTTTGGAGCTACAAGTTTTGTAAATAATACGATGAATCCGACGATTACCTCTTTTGTGTTCACTCCTTTTTATTCATTGGGAGAGGCCCCAGGGGGATGGCAGAGTCTGATTGTTTGTTTTGTTCCACGTGTACTGGTAGGCGTGGTTCCTTACTTTGTGTATAAGAGGTGCGAAAAAATCGTTAAGCCAGAGAAGAAAGCATTTTCTTTAGCCATGGCAGGAGTGTGCGGTTCTCTGACGAATACCATTTTGGTTATGGGACTGATTTATCTGTTTTTTGGAGAGGCATTTGCAGCGGCAAGTGGAGCCACAACCAAGACGGTGTATGGATTTATATTGCTTTTGATAGGGAAAAATGGGATTCCAGAAGCGATTATAGCAGCAGTAATTGTAGCGTTTGTTGGTCAAGTGTTGCTAAGGCGACGTATCTAATCGCGGAAGTGTATAATAAAAAAGCTGGCAAGATGCCGGCTTTTTCGAATTATGTAAACGTATAAAACGGAATCGTTAGTCGAAGTCCAACGGTCGAAAATAAATACTTAAGTGCAACCGTTGTCTTCATTTGATATTTCTAGTATATGCATGAAGTGTGTAGAAAATTTGTCGATTACAAAAAAGAATGATGAAATATCTAAAAAAGAGGTAAAGAAATGATAAACAAGAAAATAATTTTAGCATCGGCCTCACCTAGAAGAAAAGAATTGATGGAACAGGCAGGGTATCAGTTTGAAATTCAAGTGAGTCATAAAGAAGAGACTTATACAAGTACAACACCAGATGAAATTGTAAAAGAACTTGCGTTGTTGAAAGCAAGTGACATAGCAAGTTCGAATAAAAAAGAAAATTTAGTTGTGATTGGTGCGGATACGGTTGTGGCATATGGTGGTTGTATCTTGGGAAAACCAGAGACAAAAGAACATGCATTTCAAATGATTCGTAGTTTCCAAGGTGATAAGCATCAGGTTTACACAGGTGTAGCTATTTTGAGCTATGATGAAGAAGGAAACGAAACGGTGATTAACCATGCAGTTAAGACGGATGTGTATGTAAATCCTATGACAGATGAAGAAATTTGGAGTTATATTCAGAGTGACAATGTCATGGATAAAGCGGGTAGTTATGGCATTCAGAGTGGGTTTTCCATTCACATTGAAAAGATTGAAGGAGACTACTTTAATGTAGTAGGATTGCCGATTTCTTATATTTATGAAGCACTAAAACAGATTGAAGGAGAGAAGAAACTGTGAAAAAGAAGTACATTTCTTTGACAAGTACACACTATATTTTATTCAGTTTTTTGTTTGCTATTTTAATTGGAAGTGTACTTTTGAGTTTGCCAATTAGTTCGGCCAGTGGAAAGGCGACGCCTTTTATTGACGCAATGTTTACGGCAACGACAGCAACCTGTGTGACGGGACTTGTGTCGGTTCCAACTGTTTCTCACTGGAGCCTGTTTGGACAAATTGTGATTTTGATTTTAATACAAATCGGTGGATTGGGTATCATCACAATTATGGCAGGAATTACAGCAATGCTTCAGAAAAAGATGGGATTAGAAAAACGTGTTCTTTTGCAAGATGCTTTTAACTTGAATACTTTGTCTGGTATGGAGGCGTTTGTGAAGAATGTGATAAAAGGCACATTCGTCATAGAAGGCATTGGCGCAGTGCTATACATGTTTGTTTTTGTACCGAAGTTTGGTCTGAAAGGAATCTGGATTTCGGTGTTTACTTCGATATCCGCATTTTGTAATGCAGGAATTGATATTTTTGCCGAGAATAGCTTGTGTGATTATGCGACCAATCCACTTATGAATTTTACAACGAGCGCACTAATTGTATTGGGCGGTTTGGGATATATTGTTTGGTGGGACGTCCTTCGTGTATTGAGAGAAAGACGGTGCAAAAAAATCAAATGCTTTCGTGCATTGACATTACATAGTAAAATCACACTTGCCGTAACAGCAATCTTGATTTTCGTAGGTGGGATTCTTATTTTCATTTTTGAATATAGCAACCTGGATACGATTGCAAATTATTCATTCCTGGAAAAGGTGGAAGTGTCAATCTTCCAATCGATTACAACAAGAACTGCAGGTTTTGCAAGTGTTCCACAGGAAAACCTAACAAATGCATCGGCGCTTGTGAGTATGCTACTCATGTTCATCGGAGGTTCGCCGGTGGGAACCGCAGGTGGAATTAAAACGGTCACATTTGCAGTCATTGTTGTTTCGACCATCGCAACCATCAAAAATCACAGGGATGTGAACCTATTTGGAAGGAGTTTACCGAAGGAAATGGTCGGTAAAGCTATGGCAGTTGCAGGGATGTCTTTCGTGATTCTGTTTGTTTCTACGGTGCTACTTTCTGCAGTGACTCGTGCGGACATCTTAGATGTGCTATATGAAACTGTCAGTGCGACGGCAACTGTAGGATTGACGAGGAATTTTACTTCTTCGCTCAATGTGTGTGGAAAGATAATTATTATAGCAACGATGTATTTGGGACGTGTTGGCCCAATTTCTCTGGCGTTTGCTTTTAATTTTAAAAGGGAAAAGAAAAATATAATTAAAAATCCTTGTGAACAAATCAGTGTGGGATAAAAAAGGACAGAAGAGGAGAAAAAAGAAATGAGTATCAATAAAACATATGCAGTATTGGGACTTGGGAAATACGGAAGATCGGTAGCGGAGGAACTTGTAAAGAGCGGTGCAGAGGTTTTGGCTGTTGACATAGATGAAGAGAATGTAAATGACGCAAGCGCGGAAATTCCTCTTTGCAAATGCGCAGATATTACAGATCCGGAAGTAATCTCTAGATTAGGAATTTCGGAAATGGATGTTGTCGTTGTTGCAATGGCAAGAAATTTGGAAGCGAGTGTAATGGCAATTACGTTATGTAAAGAGGCTGGTGTAAAAACTGTTATAGCTAAATGTGCCAACGAAATGCAACGAAAGATTATGAGTCGTGTGGGAGCGGATAAGGTGATTTTCCCAGAAAAAGAATCCGGAATACGACTTGCGAAAAATTTATTAAGTTCAGGATTTTCAGATTTAATTGAACTTTCGGAAGAAGTTTCTATGGTTGAAATGGATGTGAAATCAGGATGGGTTGGAAAAACACTGTTGCAATTGGATTTAAGAAAAAAATATTCCATTAATGTTGTTGCAATTCGAAAGGACAATAAAGTCATGACAGATGTGGATCCACAGCTTCCTTTAGAACAAAATATGACATTGATTGTTATTGCTAATTTACAACAAATTAGAAAAATCAAATAGAAGAAAAGGAATGGTGTAATACTTGTTTTGAGTGTTACACCATTCCTCTTTTACTTGTCTTTTTTAAATCTTGCAAAGAATCCTTTTTTCTTCTTTGGAGTTTCCAAAGGTCCACGAATTCCTTTTACATCTGTAATGTAGATTCCGCTTACGACCGCTTTAACTTCCTTTTTCACAGGGATATTAGGGTAAACCTTGTCGTCGCACATCAATGTCATTACCTTTGGTCCGACTTTTGCCTTCACTACAGGGACCTTAGCCCAACGAAGGTATTTTGGTGTGTTTTCCAAAACTACAGCAGGAAATCCAGCTTCTTTCAATTTCATTCGACGCTTATCAATGATTAGCATAGACACGCTTTGAGCCACGGCCTTCATCTGCTCTTGCGTTTCGATTTGTTTTCGTTCCATTTTCTTTGCGTAAAAATATAAAGCAACTACACCTGCTATCAATACAGCAGATATTACAAGTAATACAATTGCTGTAGTGCTCATTCCAGCGAGTAAAATATATGTTTGTGTATTCACGGTAAACCTCCTCAATTATTCTGTATCATAAACATATAAAATTTTACCATTGTTTCAAGAGAAGTGCAAGATAATACTTTTCAAAAAAGGAAAATATGGTATAATGAAAAGGCATTTAAACAAAATCAAGAAAGAGAAGGGAAATGATTATGAAGAAAAAATTACTCCTTGTTTTAGTAGCAATTTGCACAATGTTTGTTCTTTTTGGATGTGGAGAAGATAAAGAACAAAAGGAAGAAAAGGCAAGCAAATACGTAAAAGTAGGAAAATATGAAGGGTTAGAGATAGAAAAAAAAGATGCAATCAAGGTTACAGATGCAGACGTGGAAGCTGACATTCGCGAAGAACTTAAGGATTTAGGAAAACGTGTTGAAGTAAGTGGACCAGCAAAAGAAGGAGATACTGTAACAATCGATTATGTTGGAAAGTTAAATGGAGAGGCATTCGAAGGTGGAACCGAAACCAATAAAGAATTGACTTTGGGATCCAATGAGTTTATCGATGGATTTGAAGATGGTATTGTAGGACATAGCGTGGGAGAAACATTTGATTTGGAATTGACATTCCCAGCAGATTATGGCAATGAACTTGCAGGACAAAAAACGGTGTTCACTGTTACTCTTAAAAAGATTATGAGCTTGCCAGAGTTGACAGAAGAATTGTTGCCAGAAATCGGAACAACAGCAAAGACTGTTAAAGAGTATAAAGAATTAGTAAGAAAGAATCTTGAAGAATCAAACAAAGAAGTGGCACAATCAGAAAATCAGCAGTTGATCTTGAAAGCACTTTTGGAAAAATGTGAAATAAAAAAATATCCAGAAAGTCGCTTGATCCGAATTACAAAAGAGTTGGTATATCAAGAAAGCATTGGTGCGATTATGAACAACACAGGCATTGACCAAGCGGTGGAATCTAGCATGGGAATGAGTGTGGAAGAGAAAGCAAAAGAGCTTCTCATGATTGAGTTGGCAGTAGAGTACATTGCTGATAAAGAAGATATTGTAGTTTCTGAAAAAGAGTATGAAGAAAAAATGGTAGAAATGGCAGGAGAAGCAGATGTGGCGTCATTTATCACCTATTATGAAAGTATTTTGGGAGAAGGTTGCTTTAAGAGAATGATGTTACAAGAAAAGGTTGCAGCATTTTTATTGAAAAATTGTAAGGAAGTAAAATCAAAATAATATGGTGACAGTATATATGGCGAAACTTGTTGAAGTTTCGCCAAAACTTTTAGAAAAGGTATCAAAAGAACGTAGAGATAGAATCCAAAAGTGTAAGGATGTGGAGACACAAAAGCAACTTTTGAGTGCAGGTTTACTATTGAAACGTGTTCTAGAGCGATATGGGTTAGAGGAAGAACTCGTAAAGAAAGGTGCTTATGGGAAACCGGAAGTGCCTGGAAATTCATTTAATTTATCACATACAGATGGATTGGTTTTGTGTGCGGTAAGTACGAAACCCGTCGGATGCGATGTGGAAAAAATCAAATCAGCTCCGTGTAAAATTGCAGAAAGATTTTTCTGCGAGAGTGAAAAGAAGTATTTGGATGAAAGTGGAAGTTATTATGATGTAGCGTTTTTTCGAATGTGGACAATCAAGGAAAGTTACATCAAGATGACCGGAGAAGGAATTCATCTTCCGATGAACGCGTTTGAGGTTTGTATAGACACGGAGGTTCAGATTTATCGTGAGGGTGTAAAGGTTCCTTGTTTCATCAAAGAATATTGCGTACCAGGATATCGAGTGACGGTGTGTTCGGAAGAACAAGAATTTTCACATTTGGTTTGGGAAGAGTTGCAAGAACTAGAAGAATAAGTTAAGATGAAATAACATCTTGTTGTATATATTATGGTAGTAATTGTGAATGAAAGGAGGATTTTAATATGAAAGTAGGATGTGTGAAAGAAATTAAAAATAACGAATTCCGAGTGGGACTTACTCCAAGTTGCGTAGTTAGCTATGTGAATGCAGGACATGAGGTATATATTGAGAAAGGTGCTGGAATGGGTTCTGGTTTTGCAGATGCAGAATATGAATCGGCAGGTGCCAAGATGATGGATTTGGCTAAGGATGTATGGGCTACTGTAGATATGATGGTCAAGGTAAAGGAACCACTGCCAGAAGAATATCCATTCTTCCGCGAAGGATTGATTCTGTATACTTACCTTCATCTTGCAGCAGATAAACAACAGACAGATGCACTACTTGCAGCAAAGGTAAAAGCTGTAGCATATGAGACGTTGATAGAGAAAAACGGAAGCATTCCGCTTCTCGCACCAATGAGTCAGATTGCTGGACGTCTCAGTATCCAGGAAGGTGCAAAATATTTGGAAAAAATTCATGGTGGTTCAGGAGTATTACTTGCAGGTGTTCCGGGGACTCCAAAGGCAAAAATTGTAATTATTGGGGGCGGAAATGTAGGTACAAATGCATGTAAAATTGCAGTTGGTATCGGTGCTGATGTTACAATTTTAGATGTTAATCTCCAAAGATTGGAGTACTTGGACGATATTTTCGGGTCACGCATTCAAACATTGGTTTCGACAGATGCCAATATTGAAAAAGAAGTAAAAACGGCAGATGTTGTTATTGGTTCGGTACTGATTCCGGGAAAAGCAGCACCAAAGCTGTTTAAGAAAAAATATTTGAAAGAAATGAAACCAGGTTCTGTCTTTGTAGATGTTGCAGTTGACCAAGGTGGATGTGGAGAGTCTACCAGAGTAACCTACCATGATGATCCAGTTTACATTGAAGATGGTGTTGTACATTATTGTGTAGGCAATATGCCAGGGGCAGTTCCAAGAACATCTACCATTGCGCTTACTAACGCAACACTTCGCTATGGTCTTCAGATTGCAGATAAAGGCTTGGAAGGAGCTTGTAAAGCAAACGATGTTATTTATTCCGGAATTAACACATATGATGGAAAACTTACTTGTAAAAACGTGGCTGATAGTTTTGAGGGCTATGAATATACAGATATTAGAACTTTATGGTAAGGTGTAGAGAATATTGTCATAACAAGTTTAGTCATACCACGAAATCCCCCTGCATAGATTGTAAAAAAAGAGGCTATGCAGGGGTTTTATTTTGAAAGAATACATCGAAGAAAGAGCGATGGAGATTGCCAATTATATCATAGAAAACAATGCGACGGTGAGGCAGACGGCCAAGGCGTTTGGGATTAGTAAAAGTACGGTACATAAGGATGTGGCAGAGCGCTTGAGCCAAATAAATCCGGGATTAGCGGCGGAAGCTAGAAAAGTGTTAGACTTGAACAAATCAGAACGACATATTCGAGGCGGAATGGCCACGAAGGAAAAATATTTGTATATGGAACACAAGAATAATTGGTGGGGAGCGATGTAAAAAAGTGGGAAAAAGCCACGGTATCTAAAAACAGATATCGTGGCTTTTTTTGTAATATTCGGGACATGCGCTTCATATAATAGTAATAGGGCACAGACGCAATTTCCAATACTATACATAACAACCAGTAAGTTCCATTGCAATGATGCGGAAAAAGTTTTATATATGTATCACGGGATATTGGGTAGGTATCCGAATAGAAAAAGAGGAGGAGAAAAATGAAAAAATTATTAACCGTATGTATGGCTGGCGTGATGGCATTATCCATGCTGGCAGGATGTGGTACAAAAGAAGAAGAGAAAGGTTCCGTATATTATCTGAATTTCAAGCCAGAACAAGACAAGCAGTGGCAAGAACTTGCTGAAATTTACGAAAATGAAACGGGAATCGAAGTGGTTGTAGAGACGGCAGCGTCCGGACAATATGAAACAACATTAAAAGCTGCGATGGCAAAAAAAGATGCTCCAACATTATTTCAAGTAAACGGTCCAATTGGATTAGAAGCCTGGAAAGATTATTGCTACGATTTGAAAAACACAGATATTGCAAATGAACTATCTAGTCAGGATTTTGCACTGATGGACGGAGAAAAAATGGCTGGCATTGCCTATGTTATAGAAACATATGGAATTATTTATAATAAAGAATTGCTTGAAAAAGCAGGATATAAAGCAGAAGATATTCAATCTTTTGATGATTTAAAGAAAGTGGCGGAAGACATAACAAAACGTAAATCTGAGTTAGGATTTGCAGCGTTTACTTCGGCTGGAATGGATGGATCCTCTGACTGGAGATTTAAAACACATTTAGCAAATCTTCCGATTTACTATGAGTACAAAGAAGATGATATTACAACAACGGATGCAATTAAGGGAAGTTATTTAAAAGAATATCGTCAAATTTGGGACTTGTACATCAACAATGCAACCGTAGCACCTACAACACTTGCAACAAAAACCGGTGATGACGCAGTTGCAGAATTTGCAAACAAACAAGCTGTATTTTATCAAAATGGTACATGGGCATATGGAGATATTGCTGAACTTGGAGATGAGAATATTGGAATGCTGCCGATTTACATTGGAGTAGAAGGTGAAGACAAGCAAGGTCTTTGCACAGGTACCGAAAACTATTGGTGTGTAAATGCAAAGGCAGACGAGAAAGACATTCAAGCAACACTTGATTTTATGAAATGGTGTGTGACGGACGAAACAGCAGTAAAAGCAATGTGTGGTACTTCGAAAGCAATGCCATCAGGAAAAGATGGAATGGGATTTGTGATTCCTTTCAAATCAAATCTGGAATCTAGTAATCCTCTTGTAAACCAAGCAAATGAGTATATTGAAGAAGGAGCAGCATCTGTTTCTTGGAACTTCACAACCATGCCGTCTGAAGAATGGAAGAATGGTGTAGGATCTGCACTTACATTATATGCAGCAGATCAAACAGATGAAAAGTGGAAAGCAGTAGAAAAAGCGTTTGTGGACGGTTGGGAAACGGAGGCAGCTAAATAAGAAAAGAACCAAATAGTGGGCGTGCAAGTGAGCTCGCCTACTATTTTATTTTGAAATCAGGAGGAAACAAGGTTTATGGAAAAAGCCATAAAAAAGAGGTGGCCAATTTTTGTGCTGCCGACATTAATCGCATTTATGATAGGTTTTATTGTTCCATTTGCCATGGGAATTTGGCTGTCGTTTTGTGAATTTACGACGGTTACGGATGCAAACTTTGTGGGGCTAGAGAATTATATAAAAGCATTGAAAGACACTGTTTTTTTGCATTCGTTTTGGTATACTGCATTGTTTGCGGTGGTGTCTCTCGTGGTAATCAATGCAATTGCATTTCTTTTGGCAATCGCGCTCACTCGAAAAATCAGAGGAACGAACCTTTTTCGAACCATTTTTTTTATGCCAAATCTGATTGGTGGAATTGTATTGGGTTATATTTGGCAATTGATTTTTGATGGGATTTTGCAACAATACGAAACCGCTTTGAAATTAAATGAATGGTACGGTTTTTATGGACTTGTAATTTTAGTCGCTTGGCAACAAATCGGTTATATGATGATTATTTACATTGCAGGATTGCAGGCGATTCCGGATGCAGTTATGGAGGCGTCCCAAATGGATGGTGCGAGTGGTCTTTATAGAATGTTCAAAGTGGTAATCCCGATGATGATGCCGTCGATTACGATTTGTATGTTTTTGTCGATTACAAATGGGTTTAAGTTATTTGATCAAAACTTATCTTTGACGGCAGGGCAACCAATGAAAATGTCGGAAATGATGGCTCTCAATATCTACAATACCTTTTATGGGAATGTTGGATATGAAGGGGTAGGGCAAGCCAAAGCGGTAATCTTCTTCATCATTGTCATAGGAATTGGATTGTGGCAATTGAAGGCGACACGCTCAAAGGAGGTGCAGCAATAGATGAAGAGAAAAAACATACGAAGTTGGATTGCAACGGGTGTGTTGTCTGTTGCAGGACTGCTATATATTACCCCTATTTTTATAGTGCTCATGAATTCCTTTAAACAAAAGACATTTATTTCTTTAGAACCATTTAAATTGCCGACGAAAGAGACGTGGAATGCGCTAGGGAATTATGTAAGCGCAGTTGAAGAGTATGGATTTTTTGAAGCTGTGGGATGGACTGTGTTTATTACGATAGCCTCTGTCGTGACAATTCTAGTGTGCACTTCTATGTGTGCCTGGTATATCACGCGTGTACAAGGAAAATTTTCTACATTCATGTATACTTTGTGTGCGTTTTCTATGGTCGTGCCTTTTCAAATGGTTATGTTTACATTGGCATTGGTGTCTGACCGTTTGAGCTTAAATACCCCCTGGGGAATTGTCATCATTTATTTAGGATTTGGAGCAGGGCTTGCAGTGTTTATGTTTTGTGGATTTGTGAAGTCTATTCCTCTGGAGATAGAAGAAGCGGCTATGATTGACGGATGTGGCTCCATTCGTACATTTTTTTCTATTGTGCTTCCAATGATGAAGCCGACTTTGATTTCGGTTGGAATTCTTGAAATGATGTGGATTTGGAACGATTTTTTACTTCCATATCTGGTGTTGGATAAACGATATAAAACCATTTCCATTGTAGTACAGTTTATGAAAGGAAGCTATGGAAGAGTTGATATGGGAGCAATTATGGCTGCGTTGATTATGGCCGTGATTCCAGTGATTATATTTTATCTGCTGTGCCAAAAACATATTATTAAGGGTGTGGCAGCGGGAGCTGTAAAAGGTTAGGAGTGAGAACGTTTGAGAAAAAGCGGTGTATTGATGCATCTTTCGTCACTGGCATCTCCATATGGCATTGGCACAATGGGGAACGCAGCAAGAGAATTTGTAGATTTTTTAAAAGAAAGTGATCAGTCATACTGGCAGTTGTTGCCGATTTGTCCGACAGGTTATGGGGATTCACCCTATCAATCTTATTCGACATTTGCTGGAAATCCGTATTTTATTGACTTAGATGAGTTGGAACAAAAGGGTCTTTTAGAGAAAAAGGATTTTGAAGAAGTGGACTGGGGGAATGATCTAGAGCGAGTAAATTACGGGATTTTATATGAAAAGCGATATCCGATTCTTCGTAAAGCGGCACAAAAATTTTTGGAAAATCCACCGCGAGAATTCGTGTTATTTTGTGAGAAGAATGCGTTTTGGTTAAAGGATTATGCCCGCTTTATGGCGCATAAAGATTGGAGTAACGGAGCGGCGTATAATGAGTGGAGTATCCAGTTTTGGGAGGCTGTACAATATTTGTTCTTTGAGCAGTGGAATTCTTTGAAAAAATATGCGAATGCACAAGGGATTTCAATCATTGGCGATTTGCCAATCTATGTGTCTTATGACAGTGTGGACGTGTGGGCGCATCCGGAACTGTTTCAATTGGACGATGAGAAAGTGCCAAAAGAGGTTGCGGGATGTCCGCCAGATGGCTTTTCTGAAGATGGTCAGCTTTGGGGGAATCCGCTCTTTGACTGGGAATATATGGAGCAGACGGGGTATGCTTGGTGGATTCAAAGAATTCAATATCTGTGTGAAGTATATGATGTGCTTCGTATTGACCATTTTCGTGGATTTGCAGGGTATTATGCCATACCGTATGGTGAAAAAACTGCAAAAAACGGACGGTGGAGAGAAGGTCCTGGAATGAAATTGTTTTATGCGGTAGAGCAAGCGATAGGAAAGCAAAATATTATTGCGGAGGACTTAGGGCATATTACGGATGATGTGAGACGTCTCTTGAAAGAGAGTGGATTTCCAGGTATGAAAGTGTTACAATTTGCGTTTGATAGTAGAGATGAAAGTGGAACGGAATATTTGCCACAAAATTTTGGTGAGCATTGTGTGGCTTATACAGGAACACATGATAACAACACCATTCTCGGATGGCTTGAAGAAGCGGCTGAAGAAGATGTGGCGTATGCCAAAAAATATTTGAAGGTTGAGAAGGAAGAATTGCTGAATTGGGATATGATGGATGCCTTGTGGGAGAGCAAAGCAGAACTTACCATCGTAACCGCGCAGGACTTGCTGGACTTGAGGGGTGATGCTAGGATGAACAGACCGTCTACTTTAGGAGGTAATTGGCAGTGGAGAGCTTTGCCTGGAGCGTTCAAACGAGAACTGGCGAGAAAACTTCGTAAACGAATGGAACAATATGACAGAGCAAGAGAAAAAGGTATGCGATAGCATACCTTTTTGAACTCTTATAAATTAAAGTATTTGTCAAACTCTGCAGGATTTGGAATTTTAGACATTTCGAAACATTCGTTTCTCTTTCTGGCAATGTAATTTTTGATTAAGTGTTCTGGGAATACACCACCTGCTGTCAAATAATCGTGATCTGCTTCCAATGCATCTAATGCATCTTCCAAACGAGTAGGAAGAGAAGAAAGCTTTGCTTTTTCCTCATCTGATAAATGGTAGAGATTCATATCATATGGTCCCCAACCACATTCGTGTGGATCGATTTGGTTCTTAATACCGTCAAGCCCTGCCATCAAGAGTGCTGCATAGCAGAAGTATAGATTACATGTAGCATCTGCATTACGAAGTTCGAAACGACGTAACTTAGGAGATTTCGCATATGCTGGAATACGAATAACAGCACTGCGGTTTGAAGTAGCATAACCAACAGTTACCGGTGCTTCGAATCCAGGAACCAATCTCTTGAATGAGTTTGTACTAGGATTTGTAATTGCACAGAGAGAGGAAATATGTTTCAATAATCCACCCATGAAATAGTGTGCAGTTTTGCTCAAGTGTGAGTATCCTTCGTCATCTGAGAATACTGGTTCGCCGTCTTTTAAGAGTAACATATGCACATGCATTCCGTTTCCGGCTTCTCCATATACTGGTTTCGGCATAAATGTGGCAACTTTTCCGTATTTTAATGCAGTATTGTGGATGACATATTTAATCATCATCGTGTTATCTGCCATCTTTGACATTTGTCCAAGCATCGGTTCGATTTCGAATTGTCCAGCTGCACCTACTTCTGGATGATGGTATTTGATCTCAATTCCCATCTTCTCCAACTCTAGACACATTTCTGAACGACATTCATAAGTGCGGTCAAAAGGTTTTGCTACGTGGTAGTTCTTTTGATGAGGTACTACGCAACCAAGTCCTTGCTCTGCACTGTTCCAGTAAGCTTGTTCGCAGTCAACTGCAAATCCAATTTCTTCCGGTCTTACAGACCATCTAACATCATCGAACATATGGAATTCAAACTCTGGTAAGATTAACATTGTATCTGCCACACCACAGTCTTTCATATACTGTTCAGCAGCTTGTACAATGTTTCTTGGATATTGATCCAATGGACGGTTTTCTGGGTAATCGATGATCATCGCATTCCCTGTAATAGATAACGTAGGAATATCACAGTATGGATCAATGAGTGCAGTGTCTAAGTCAGGAATGAACACCATGTCACTCTTTTCGACAACGGCATAACCATAATTAGAAGCATCGAATCCAATACCATTTGCCATAGTATCTTCGGTAAATTGAGAAGCAGGAATCGTTACATGACGGAATTGCCCGTTGATATCAACGATTTTGAAATCCACCATTTTGATATCTTGTTCCTGGATCAATTTCATAATGTCTGTTGCTGTTTTTTTCATACATTTTACCTCCAGTAAAATTTTCGCAATTTCTTATTAATAGAATACTCCGAAAGTTTTCAAAATGCAATATTTTCTAATCAGGGAGGGGTTGTTGACGTAAAAATAATACTTTTGCATAATGAATCTGTACATGAATTAAAAACAAAAGATGCAAAGGAGAAAAAGAGATGGAACGTGAAAGGAAAAAATTATCGTTAGACTGGGGATTTGCAATTATCGGATTTTTGGTACCACTTGCAGGGTTAATTATATATGCGGTAAAGCATGCAACAGAACCTTTACAAGCAAAGTCGGCAATTATTGGCGCCTTGGTTAGTTATGGTATATCTATTGTTTTTTCTATACTTTCCGTTGTGTTTGTCATAGTTGTATATATCTTGATGTTTCTAGGAATATTTGCGATGAGCATTTAGTATGTACTCTCAAATAGAAAGTTGTTTGGCTATGTGGGAAATACAAATTGTTCGTTCGCGTCGAAAAACCTTGAGTTGTGGAAAAATTTCTGTGCGCAAACAGAAAACTAGGTGGGGAAGTTGCAGTAGAGATGGGAATTTGAGTTTCAACTGTCTTCTTATGATGACTCCGCCAGAAGTTCTAGACTATGTGGTGGTACACGAGTTGTGCCATCGAATGGAAATGAATCATTCACAAAAATTTTGGGCCCATGTGGAACGAATTCTACCAGATTATAAAAAGTCCAGAAGATGGTTGAAAGAAAATGGGAATCGATTGATGATTCGTATGAAGTGATAGAGAACAATGAAGAGGTCTGTCCGAATGAGGACAGACCTTTTTTCTTACCGGTTTAGCCACCAAACTCCTGCATTTAGGTATACGGCAAATGTGAGCCAAATAAGATATGGAATGTTTAGGTACGCAGCTGTTTTTGAAATTTTGCTAAAACTTCGAATCATAAAGAAAACTAATACCCATAGTAGGAGAAGCCATACTAAGGAGAAAAGATACCACTCGAAGTTGAAGAAAAAGATTGGCCATAAGAAATTTACGATTAATTGATAGCGATAAAGCATCAAAGCATCTGACTTTTTCTCTGCGTTTGCAGTGGATGTTTGAATCAGATATGCAGAGTATCCCATGAGTGTGTAAAGAATGGTCCACACAACAGGGAAAAGCCATGCGGGTGGTGAAAGTGCTGGTTTTGCGATGGTTTGGAAATTTTGCATAGCACCTTGGGATAATAGACCGGATATAGTTCCTGCTAGGAGTGGGAGAGCTAAAGATTTAATCAGTTGTTTTGTCGTTTCTTTCATATGCGAACACCTCCGTTATAAGATATGAATATTGGGGCGTCCTTATGTATCTGCATGTAGAGTTTTAGAAAAGTAAAACACGCCTCCAAACCAATTGGCTGGGAGGCGTGTGTATTATTCTTCGTCTTCATCCTTATCGTTATCGTCTTCGTCATAATAATCTTCCGGAATATAGATGTGAACTTTTTCGATACGGTTCTTATCTAACGATTCTACAACTAAGCGAAGTCCGCGTTCTGTTGTGAATTCATCCCCGATTTCAGGATGATGATCTAAGTTTTCAATGATAAATCCACCGAGAGAATCATAATCATCTGATTCCAATTTTAATTCCAAACGGTCATCCAAGTCATCCAAGCTAATAGAACCTTCTAAGATGTATTCGAAATCATTGATTTTTGTCAGAAGCTCGTCCTCTTCATGCTCATCATATTCATCATGAATCTCACCGACAATCTCTTCTAAGATATCTTCCAAAGTGATTAGACCGGCAGTTTCGCCATATTCATCAAGAACAATGGCGATATTGATAGATGCTTCTCGCATTTCTACCAGAAGTTCTGAAGCAATTTTATGCTCATAAGTAAAATACGCTTCGCGCAAGAAATTCCTTAATTGGAATTCTTCTATATGATCATATAAAAGCAGATCCTTCATATTGATTGTGCCTATTACATTATCCGTAGTTTCTTCGTATACAGGGATACGAGTAAATTTGTGTTCGCGGAAAATGTCAATCAATTCGCTATAAGTACTTTTGACATCGGCAAAGACTACATTGACACGTGGTACCATAACATCTTTTGCTTTTGCATCGCCCAAACTAAACACGTTGTAAATCATTTCACGTTCTTCTTCTTCGATTACACCATCTTCGTGACCAACATCCACAATTGTGAGAAGTTCGTCTTCTGTCAAGGTGTCGTTTTTCGCATTTGGATCAATACGAAGGAAGAACAAAAAGATACGAGCCAAAAGGTTGATGACAAAACTAATTGGTGTCAAAATCAACATAATAAGGTGAATCGGATAAGCATATACTAAAGAAAGCTTATCGGATTTTGCAGTTGCGACTGTTTTCGGTACGATTTCACCAAAAATCAAGATGAGTAAGGTGATAATTCCAGTTGCAATTGCTATCGCATACGCAGCAATCGGACCGGTGATATCTACGGTCAAGTCATATGCGATGGTCGTTGTGATAGAAGAAGCGGAAAGATTTACGATGTTGTTTCCGATTAAAATTGCAGATAACAATCTACTTGGGGTGTCGCTTAACTTCAACACCAGTTTCGCGTTTTTGTTTCCATCTTCTGCTAAAGAACGCATTTTGATTTTGTTAACGGTTGTCAATGCTGTTTCTGCAGATGAGAAAAATGCAGATAACAATAATAAAATAAATAATACCACAACTTGTAGTGGCAAGTTGCCTCCTTGTAAGGGGGCACTCTGTATGGCGGCACTAGGGTCCACTGATACATCAACTCCTTTTTATAAAAATTTACATATTCTATGATACTATATCGCATTTCCTGGAAATTTGCAAGTGCCCGTTGAATTTAATGCCACTTTGTTGTATGATGAAATTTGAAATTAATGAGAAAATGGAGAAAATCAATGCATTCAGATTTTTATAACCAGCTAATTCAAATGATAGATAAAGAACAAGTGCTTTGTAATGAGCTAATGTGTAAGCACACAACATTCCGTGTGGGAGGACCTGCGGATTATTTTGTGATGCCGAAGAGTACAGAAGAAGTACAAAAAATTGTGGCTTTTTGTAAGGGATCAAATATGCCATATTATGTGATTGGAAATGGTAGCAATCTATTGGTGAGTGATGCCGGTTACCGTGGCGTTGTGATTCAGATATATAAGTCTATGAGTGAAATTCAGGTAGAAGGAACGACTATAAAGGTACAAGCAGGCGCATTGCTTTCCAAGATTGGAAATGTTGCGTTGGAGGCTGGGCTTGGTGGCTTTGAGTTTGCTGCAGGGATTCCAGGTGCCGTAGGTGGTGCTGTGGTAATGAACGCAGGAGCATATGGCGGAGAAATGAAAGATATTCTAAAGAGTGCAACTGTGCTTACGCCAGAAGGAACTGTCCTTACCTTATATAAAGAAGAATTGGAATTGGGATATCGTACAAGTGTTGTTGCGAAGAAGAATTATGTGGTGCTAGGAGCAGAGTTTGAACTGCAACCAAGAGATACAGAAATGATTCGTGCAAAGATGGATGAGCTGAAAGTTCAACGCGTCACGAAGCAACCATTGGAATATCCGAGTGCAGGAAGTACATTTAAAAGACCGGAAGGATATTTCGCAGGAAAATTAATTCAAGATGCTGGACTGCGTGGATTCCAGGTTGGCGGTGCACAAGTATCAGAGAAGCATTGTGGATTCGTCATTAATATAGGAGATGCAACAGCGGCGGATATATTGGAATTGATGAAACAAGTGTCAGACAAAGTTATGCAAGAATTTGGTGTGACCTTAGAACCGGAAGTGAAGATGTTGGGAGAGTTTTAGAATGAAACAAGAATTAACCTTTTCCGGAAAGGTAAAAGAAGAACTGTCTAGACACTGGAAAGAAGCACAACATTGTCAGATAGCGGAGATGGCAGCAATTCTAAGTATGTGTGGAAAAGTCTCCATTAATAGTCGTGAACAGTATTCGGTAAAGGTGAGAACGGAAAATATTTCAGTCGCTAGAAAATACTTTACATTGCTAAGAAAAACATTTAATATAAAGACTGAAACTTTGGTTTCGAACAGTAGAAGTACTGGTAAAGTCACTTATACAGTTGTTGTAAATTGCAACGAGGATGCAAAAATGATATTGAAAGCATCTGGAATAATGAGTGATGATGGCGAGATTCAGGAAGAATTTTTGGATAAGATAAATCCGATTTTATACAGAAGTTGTTGCAAGAGAGCGTTTCTTCGAGGTGCATTTTTGGCATCTGGCTCCATGAGCCATCCGGAAAAATCGTATCATATTGAATTTGTATGTGCAGCACAGGAGAAAGCAAAACAGATTCGAGCATTAATCAATGGTTTTGGATTGGATGCGAAGATTATTCTTCGGAAAAAATCCTATGTTGTATATTTGAAAGAAGGATCACAGATCGTAGACCTTTTGAATGTTATGGAAGCACCGATTGCCCTGATGGAAATGGAAAATGTTCGTATTTTGAAAGAGATTAGCAACTCCGTAAATCGCCAGGTGAATTGTGAGACGGCTAATATTAATAAAACAGTATTTGCTGCAGTGAAACAGGTGGAGGATATTCAGTATATCCAACAAGAGATGGGACTGAATAAATTACCGGAAAACCTGCGTGAAATTGCAGAATTGAGAGTGGCGCATCCCAATGCGTCGTTAAAGGAACTGGGCAATTTGCTCGCAGAACCAATTGGGAAATCAGGTGTAAATCACCGGCTGAGGAAACTCGGCGAAATAGCGGAATCGCTGAGAAAAAGCAAGGAGGAACAGAAATGGTAAGAAAAACAGTAACCGTACGACGTGAAGCAGGTTTGGAAGCTCGTCCGATTGCTATGCTTGTTCAAAAAGCCAGCCAATTTTCCAGCAAAGTGTATATTGAAGTTGGAACAAAAAGCATCAATGCAAAAAGTATTATGGGCATGATGACTTTAAGAGTTGGAAATGGGGACCAAGTTGTTGTTGTGACAGAAGGTTCTGATGAAGAGGCAGCTGCACAAGAAATAGAATTATATTTAGCAGCACAATAATACATAATACAAGGAGAGCATATAGTAGATATGCTCTTTCTTCTGTTTTTATCCATGTGTAATTGGAGGTATTGAAATGAAAAAAATGTTGTTTGTTTACAATCCAAATGCAGGAAAAGGACTCTTGAAAAGTAAACTTTCTGATGTATTAGACATTTTTGTGAAATCTGGATATGATGAAATCATTGCCTATCCGACACAAAGTTATAAGGATGCATACCGCAAGGTTGTGCATATGGAAGATGACATAGAATTGGTTGTTTGCAGTGGCGGGGATGGAACCTTGGACGAGGTTGTGACAGGTATGATGAAGCGTAGCAAGATTCGTAGAGTTCCAATAGGATATATTCCTACTGGGACCACTAATGATTTTGCCACAAGCCTTGGGATTCCAAAAGTGATTTTGGAAGCGGCTGATGCCTGTGTCTATGGCGAACCGTTTGCGTGTGATGTTGGAACATTCAATCACGACATTTTCGTATATGTGGCAGCATTCGGACTCTTTACAGATGTGTCGTATCAGACAGATCAAAAACTCAAGAATGCATTGGGACAGGTAGCTTATGTTTTGGAAGGTATGAAACGTTTGTCTAATATTCCTTCTTATCACATCAAGATTACCAACGGAGAAGATGTGATTGAAGATGAGTTCATGATTGGTATGATTACCAATGCTCGTTCCGTAGGCGGAGTGAAAGATATCATGGGAAAAAGCGTTGATTTTGCAGATGGAGAATTTGAAGTGACGCTCATTCGAAAACCAAAGACAATTGCAGAGCTGAATGATATTATCGCATCAATTGTATTAGGAAAAGTCGATTCAAAATATGTAAGTTTCTTTAAAACATCACAGATTGTGTTTGAATCAAAGGAAGAGATTCCTTGGACACTGGATGGAGAATTTGGTGGCTCACATGAAAAAGTAGAAATTACAAATAAAAAACAAGCAATTCAGGTAATGATTCAACCTGAGGATGAGGAGTAACAAATGGAAAAAAGAGAAAAATTTTCGTCGAGATTGGGATTTATTTTGATTTCGGCAGGATGCGCAATCGGTTTGGGAAATGTTTGGAGATTTCCGTATATTACAGGACAATATGGTGGAGGGCTATTTGTTCTTATTTACTTATTCTTTTTGATTGCTATGGGATTGCCAATCGTAGTAATGGAATTTGCGATGGGACGAGCAAGTCAAAAGAGTATTACAAAGTCGTATGATGTTTTAGAGCCGAAAGGAACAAAATGGCACTTGCACAAATATTTTGCTTTTGCAGGAAACTTCTTGTTAATGATGTTTTACACTACGGTAGCAGGATGGATGCTTGCGTATTTCTTTAAGATGGTAAAAGGCGAATTTGTTGGAATGTCTACGAAAGAGGTAGAAAATGTTTTCGGTCAGTTGACAGGTGATTGGAAACAAATGCTTCTTTGGATGGCGATTGTTGTAGTATTAGGACTCGTGGTTTGTTCTTTTGGATTGGAAAAAGGTGTTGAAAAAGTAACAAAACCAATGATGCTTTGCCTGTTCGGAATTATGATTGTTCTTATCGTGCGTGCGGTGAGTTTAGATGGAGCAATGGAAGGTTTGGAGTTCTATTTGAAACCAGACGTAACCAAAATCCAAAAAGCAGGTATTTGGGAAGTGCTATATGCTGCAATGGGACAATCCTTCTTTACGCTTAGTATCGGAATTGGATCGCTTTCAATTTTTGGTAGTTATCTAAATAAAAAGCGTGCACTTATGGGAGAAGCAGTTAGTGTTATGGCGTTAGATACTGCAGTGGCTCTTATGGCAGGACTCATTATTTTCCCATCTTGTTTTGCGTTTGATATTGATCCAGGCGAAGGACCAGGACTTGTGCTGATGACATTGCCGAATGTGTTCAATAAAATGACAGGCGGTCGTATTTGGGGATCGTTGTTCTTCTTATTTATGTCATTTGCTGCATTCTCAACTGTCATTGCTGTATTTCAAAATATCATTGCCTGTGCGAGAGACCTTTGGGGTTGGTCACTTAAAAAGTCTATCTTGATAAATGGTGTTCTATTGTTTGTATTGAGCTTGCCATGTATTTTCGGAATGACTATTTGGAACGAAGCTTGTGGAGCTATTTTAGGATATGCAAATGGTTCTGCGCGTGATATCCAATGGTTAGAGGACTTTATTGTAAGTTATAACTTACTTCCAATTGGTGCGGTAATTTATCTGTTGTTCTGTACCACACGATACGGTTGGGGTTGGCAAGGCTTTACGGAAGAAGCGAACACAGGAGTTGGTATGAAATTCCCTACCTGGAAATGGTATCGTTTTTACTTGACCTTCATTTTGCCACCAGTCATTCTGTTATTGGTTGTAATGTCATATATTCCATTATTTAAATAAGAAAAACTAAGTGAAAAGTACTTGTATATTGTGGAAAAATGTTCTACAATATACAAGTGCAATAAGGCCCGTTGGTCAAGCGGTCAAGACGCTAGCCTCTCACGCTGGAATCAGGGGTTCGATTCCCCTACGGGTCATTTTGGACAGAAGTCCGTATTATAAAAACACATGACAAATGGAGGTAATATTTATGTTAGTATCAGCAAAAGAAATGCTTCAAAAAGCAAAAGCAGGACACTATGCAGTTGGTCAATTCAATATCAACAACTTAGAGTGGACAAAATGTATCTTACTTACAGCTCAAGAATGCAACTCACCAGTTATCCTTGGTGTATCTGAAGGTGCAGGTAAATACATGGCTGGATATAAGACAGTAGTAGGTATGGTAAATGGAATGTTAGAGGAATTAAACATCACAGTTCCTGTAGCACTTCACTTAGACCATGGTAGCTACGATGGATGTATGAAATGTATCGAAGCAGGATTCTCTTCAATCATGTTCGATGGTTCACACTATCCAATCGAAGAAAACGTTGCTAAAACAAAAGAATTAGTTGCTATCTGTGCAGAAAAAGGAATGTCTTTGGAAGCAGAAGTTGGAGCAATCGGTGGAGAAGAAGACGGTGTAGTAGGAAAAGGTGAATGTGCAGATCCTCAAGAATGTAAAGCAATCGCAGACTTAGGAATCGATATGTTGGCAGCAGGTATCGGTAACATCCACGGAAAATACCCAGCAAACTGGGCTGGACTTAGCTTTGAAACATTGGATGCAATCCAAGAATTAACAGGAGATATGCCATTAGTTCTTCATGGAGGAACAGGTATCCCAGCAGATATGATTAAAAAAGCAATCGACTTAGGTGTTGCTAAAATCAATGTTAATACAGAATGTCAATTAGCATTTGCGGCTGCAACTCGTGAATACATCGAAGCAGGAAAAGATAACCAAGGTAAAGGATATGACCCACGTAAGTTATTAGCTCCTGGATGCGAAGCAATTAAAGCAACTGTAAAAGAAAAAATGGAATTATTCGGTTCTGTTAACAAAGCTTAATTTGAAATTTAAAAGTTACATAAGGTGGTGGACAAACTCCACCACCTTTTTCTTATAGGAAGGTACAACAATGAGTGAATTTTTGAATGTGGCAGAGATTTTTGGTGAAAATGTATTTAATGATTCAGTAATGAAAGAGCGTCTTCCGGAGGATGTTTATCTTGAGTTAAAACGTACGATTCAAGAAGGGAAGGAACTAGAAGCGTCGATTGCTGATGTTGTTGCGCATGAGATGAAAGAATGGGCAATTGAGAGAGGGGCGACTCACTACTCACATTGGTTCCAACCGCTTACAGGTGCGACTGCAGAAAAGCATGATGCGTTTATTTCCACACCAAAATTAGACGGAAAAGTATTAATGGAGTTCTCGGGGAAAGCATTGATAAAAGGAGAATCCGATGCATCCTCATTCCCATCGGGAGGACTTCGTGCGACTTTTGAGGCAAGAGGATATACAGCATGGGACTGTACATCGCCGGCATTTATTAAAAAAGATGCAAAAGGGGAGGGGGCCATTCTCTATATACCAACAGCGTTTTGTTCTTATACAGGTGAGGCTCTAGATCAAAAGACGCCACTTCTTCGCTCAATGGAAGCAGTGAATAAGCAGGCGCTTCGTTTGGTGCGATTGTTTGGAAATACAACGTCTCAGAAAGTAACTCCATCTGTAGGTGCAGAGCAAGAGTACTTCATTATTGACAGAAACAAATATTTAAAGAGAAAAGACTTGGTGTTTACAGGTCGTACGTTGTTTGGAGCAATGCCACCAAAAGGACAAGAATTAGATGACCATTACTTTGGTGCAATCCGTGAGCGTATTGCATTATTCATGAAAGATGTAAATGAAGAGTTGTGGAAATTGGGTGTGTCAGCTAAGACACAGCACAATGAAGCGGCTCCTGCACAACATGAGTTGGCACCAATTTATGCACAATGTAATGTGGCGGTAGACCATAACCAATTGATTATGGAAACGCTAAAACAAGTGGCATATCGTCATAATTTGCAGTGTTTATTGCATGAAAAACCATTTGCAGGAGTGAATGGTTCTGGTAAGCATAATAACTGGTCGCTTACAACAGACGATGGAATTAATCTGTTGGATCCAGGAAAAACACCGCATCACAATATTCAATTTTTGTTGGTCTTAACATGTGTTTTAAAAGCAGTGGACAAGCATGCGGAACTTCTGCGTGAATCAGCAGCGGATGTTGGAAATGATCACCGTCTCGGTGCAAATGAAGCACCTCCGGCGATTGTATCGGTGTATTTGGGTGCACAGTTGGAAGATGTGTTGACACAATTAATCAATACAGGTTCCGCAACAACAAGTATCAAACGTGAAAAATTGGATACAGGTGTAAAAACACTTCCTGATTTTGCAAAAGATGCAACAGACCGAAACAGAACGGCACCACTCGCATTTACAGGAAATAAGTTTGAATTCCGTATGGTAGGTTCTAGAGATTCTGTGGCAGCTTCAACAATTGTTCTCAATACGATTGTAGCAGAGGCATTTAGCGAAGCTTGTGATGTGTTAGAAAATGCAGAGAACTTTGAATTGGCATTACATGATTTGATTAAGAAATATGCAGCAGAGCATCAACGAATTTTGTTTAGCGGAAATGGTTACTCACAAGAGTGGGTAGAGGAAGCTGCAAGACGTGGTTTGCCAAATATTCGCACAATGGTAGAGGCAATTCCACATCTAGTGACAGATAAAACAGTAAATCTGTTTGAAAAATTTGGTGTATTTACAAAAGCTGAATTAGAATCTCGTGCAGAGATTAACTACGAAACTTATGCAAAGGCAGTGAACATCGAAGCGAGAGCTATGATTGATATTGCAAGTAAGCATATTATTCCGGCAGTTATCAAGTACATTACATCTCTTGCGACTTCGATCAATCAAGTAAAGGATGCATGTGGTGATGTGAGTGTGGAGGTACAACAAGAATTATTGGCAGAGTCTTCTGCGTTGCTTGCAGATACAAGAAATGCATTGAAAGTGTTGATTGAAAAAGCAGATCAGGCAGCGACAATGAGTCATGGAAAAGCAAAAGCAGAATTTTTCCTTTATGAAGTCGTTCCGGTTATGGAATCTTTGAGAAAACCGGTGGATGAGTTGGAAATGATTGTGAACAAAGAAATGTGGCCAATGCCATCTTATGGAGATTTGTTATTTGAGGTATAATGAAGTAAGAGGACTTCTAAAGAAGTCCTCTTTTTGTGATGAAAAATTGCTTTGAACGGTAAAAAGACCAATGGGGGAGCCATCGGTCTTTTTGAGGGGAGTATAAATAATTAATAAGGGGTGTAGAAATCGCTTTCTACATGCCACAGTATAATACAAAAAAATGGAAAAAGCAAGTTAAAAATTAAAAAAATATAAAATGTATAAAAACGATGAGCTTCGAGATAATAGAAAGTGTACCAAAATAAATCTTAGGAGGGCAAAGAAATGGACAAAAATTCAAATTATAGTAGTTCAAACAATAAAAACATGAACAACAATTCAAACAAGAATGCAAGCAACACATCAAGCAAAAGTGCAAATAAGAACTCAAATAAGAATTCTAATTCAAACAAGAATTCTAGTAGCAACAACTACTAAAAAGAAAGGGAAACCTCTTGCGGAGGTTTCCCTTTTTTGGTTGACATGAGGATATGAACCACGTAATATAAAAGGGTATTACACAGGGGGAATATTATGGAAAGAATGGAATTGATCGCACCTTGTCATTTTGGCTTGGAAGCAGTTTTAAAAAGAGAAATACAGGATCTTGGATATGAGATTTCCACAGTAGAAGATGGGCGGGTTGCTTTTTGGGGCGATGCTGATGCAATTTGCCGTGCCAATGTTTTTTTGAGAACTGCAGAACGTGTGTTGTTAAAGGTGGGCTCTTTTAAAGCGACTACATTTGAAGAGTTGTTTCAAAACACGAAGGCAATTCCATGGGAAAAGTATATTCCAAAAGATGGAAAATTCTGGGTTGCCAAAGCGGCGTCTGTAAAGAGCAAACTTTTTAGTCCTTCGGATATTCAGTCTATTATGAAAAAGGCTATGGTAAACCGTATGAAAGAACATTACGATATTGAGTGGTTCGAAGAAAACGGGGCATCTTATCCTATTCGTGTCTTCTTGATGAAAGATATTGTGACGGTGGGAATTGATACGTCGGGTGTGTCACTTCATAAGAGAGGGTATCGACAATTGTCGAGTAAAGCACCGATTACAGAAACTTTGGCGGCGGCATTAATCTTATTAACACCATGGAAAAAAGACCGTATCTTGGTTGATCCGTTTTGTGGATGCGGAACATTTCCAATTGAAGCAGCTATGATTGCTGCAAATATTGCACCGGGGATGAATCGCTCATTTTTAGCAGAAGAGTGGACAAATCTCATTCCTAAAAAGTTGTGGTATGATGTGATTGATGAGGCAAATGAACTCATTAATGACGATATAGAAGTCGATATCCAAGGGTATGATATCGATGGTGACGTGATTAAAGCGGCAAGAGAAAACGCCAAGGAAGCTGGTGTAGACCATTTGATTCATTTCCAAGAACGACCAGTGAAAGATTTGCGCCATCCAAAAAAATATGGATTTGTTATTACGAATCCGCCATATGGAGAGCGTTTGGAAGAAAAGAAAAATTTGCCAAGTCTTTATCGAGAGTTTGGTGAAAGTTTTCAAAAGTTGGATAGTTGGTCTGCCTATATGATTACAAGTTATGAAGATACAGAACGTTACTTTGGACGAAAGGCAGATAAAAACCGTAAAATCTACAATGGAATGTTAAAGACATATTTTTATCAATTTAATGGTCCAAAACCACCAAGACCGAAGAAATAGGAGAAAGATACATGGAGAAAAAGATTATCTTTGCCACAGGAAATGAAAATAAAATGAAAGAAATCCGTATGATTCTTGCGGATTTGGGAATGCCTATCTTATCGATGAAAGAGGCGGGCATTGATGTGGATGTAGAAGAAAATGGAACTACATTTGAAGAAAATGCGTTAATTAAAGCGACTGAGATTGCAAAAATGACAGAAAACTGTATAGTGCTTGCAGATGATTCGGGTCTTGAAATCGATTATTTGAATAAGGAACCGGGAATTTATTCTGCAAGATACGCGGGAGTTGATACTTCTTACGATATCAAGAATAAAATGTTGCTTGAACGTTTGGAGGGAGTGCCGGATGAAAAACGTACAGCACGTTTTGTTTGCGCAGTAGCGGCAGCATTCCCAGATGGAAGTACAGAAGTTGTGAGAGGAACGATAGAGGGAATCATTGGATATGAAATTGCAGGAGAAAATGGTTTTGGATATGATCCGATTTTTTATCTTCCTGAGTATGGTTGCACAACAGCAGAACTTCCGCCAGAAAAGAAAAATGAATTGAGTCATCGTGGAAATGCACTTCGTGCAATGCGTGCAATCATGGAGAAGAAATAATGAAGGTGTTAATTGTTAGTGATACACATGGGCGACACGGAAATTTAGATGCGGCAATTGAAAGAGAAGGGAAAATCGATTTGCTTCTTCACTTAGGAGACATCGAAGGCGAAGAACATTATATAGAAGAAATTGCTCAATGGCCGTATCACATGGTGGCAGGAAATAATGATTGGCGATCACATCTTCCAAATGAAAAAGAGATTCGGATAGGGAAATATAAGGTTTGGATGACGCACGGACATAATTATATGGTATCGATAAACACAGGGCGATTGCGTGAAGCCGCAAAGTCTAGAGGTGTGGATATTGTTATGTTTGGACATACGCACAAACCCTATATAGATCTGGAAAGTTCTCCGATGGTAATCAGCCCGGGGAGCATCGCTTATCCAAGACAAGAAGGCCGTCGTGCTAGTTATATGGTGTTGGAAATAGGTGCAGATGGACAAGCAAATTTTGAGCTAAAATACTTATAAAAATAATTTGTAAAAAAAGAAAAAAAGTTGTTGACATTTCCATAGGCGCAATATATAATAAACCTTGCGCTGTGGAAATGGCGTAAAAATTTAAAATTACGGGGTGTGGCTCAGCTTGGCTAGAGCGCCTGGTTTGGGACCAGGAGGTCGCAGGTTCGAATCCTGTCACCCCGATTCTGCGGGTGTAGTTCAATGGTAGAACACTAGCCTTCCAAGCTAGATACGTGGGTTCGATTCCCATCACCCGCTTTTAAGATGAAAATCTTAATGAGTCCGTAGCTCAGCTGGATAGAGCAACGGCCTTCTAAGCCGTAGGTCGAGGGTTCGAATCCCCCCGGGCTCGTTTCAGCAGACAATATGGATGCTGTGTATATGGTGGGTATGGTGCAGTTGGTTAGCGCGCCAGATTGTGGTTCTGGATGTCGTGGGTTCGAGTCCCACTATCCACCCTTCTATTTTAAAAATAGAATAAATGTTAATGGGCTATCGCCAAGCGGTAAGGCACAGGACTTTGACTCCTGCAGTCGCTGGTTCGAATCCAGCTAGCCCAGTATGGAGCATTAGCTCAGTCGGTAGAGCACTTGACTTTTAATCAAGTTGTCCGGGGTTCGAATCCCCGA
>JAZNKI010000023.1:0-21924 GCA_045578495.1 Faecalimonas sp. | reverse complement strand
ATAAAGTCCATCAAACTCATCCATAAAAACTGCCATTATAAATCCAAGCAGCACACCTAATGCAAGGCCTAAAAATGCCTCTGATAAGGAAATGACTGCATGTCCCATTAAGTCAGGGAACTCGTTGACCAATGCCTTTGCCACTTGCCACGGGGACGGCAACAAAAAGCTGTCAACAAGCCCAAAGCCACAGACCATTTGCCATATAATTACGATACATACAATTGCGGAACATGACCAAATCTTATTGGTGATGCTTTGTGACTTTCTTTTCAATGCTTAACACTTCTCCTTCTGGGCGATAGTTTACTTTTACATATGCAGAAACTTCTCTGGCTCCTGCTCTTACAGCTACCTTCTGGCATTCTTTTATAATGTCCATAAGTTCCTCATATTCTCCTTCAATGGAAGTTTCACAAGGTCCCACATAGTAACTAAGACCCGTAGATTGGATGTAGCTGATAACTTCATCCACAATGCGAATCAATTCTTCGTCACTGTCTGCCTTTGGCAAAACTTGAATTGCTACGTTTGTGTTCATAACTTTCTTCTCCTTTTCTTAATAGAATCAAATTACAAACCTGACTTGTGTTGGAGTGCATTTTGTATTTTTGTCGCGCGCCATACAAAAAAACACCTGAATATCTAAGATATCCAGGTGTTAGAATTTACTTTCTAAAAATGTACTCTTCCTACGCTGGCATTATCCAGATCAGGTTCTCGGGTTCAGGATGAATACATCCCATCTCAGCCGGTTCTATTACCAGCGCCCCTTCAATTGTCGTATTCAGTTTACTATGGAAATTGGAGGAAGTCAATCTTTTTTAGTTCTGTCTTTTCTTTCCAATATGTGCTACAATAATCAAGATTACAACAAAGAAAGGACTTTTACTATGTTATTTAAACTTTTTTATACATTCTCCAAAATTGGGCTTTTCACTTTTGGTGGTGGATACGGAATGATTGCGATTGTGCAAGATGAATGTGTTGAAAAAAAGAAATGGATTACAGAAGATGAGTTTGCCACAGTTCTTACTATCGCAGAGTCCACACCTGGTCCAATTGCTATTAATTGTGCGACCTACACTGGCTACGCGCAAGGTGGCATCTTAGGTTCTATTGCAGCAACCTTTGGTGTGGTTCTTCCTTCTTTTGTGATTATCTTTTTAATCTCATCGTTTTTCGATAACATTCTCGACTTTCCAGTGGTTGCAAATGCATTCCATGGAATTCAAATCGGCGTTGGACTTATTATCTTACGCGCTGGTTATAATATGTTTAAAAAGATGAAGAAAAACGCCTTCACCATCACAATTTTGCTCGTAGCACTCGCAGCAATGCTCGCTATCAACTTCTTATCATTGAATTTCTCAACCATCTACTTATTGCTCTTGGCAGGAGTGATTGGTTTTACATTCTACCACATTAAGAAGCTCATCAGCGGAAAGAAGGTGGAATTATGATTTACTTAGAACTGCTTTGGGGATTTTTAAAAGTGGGACTCTTCTCCTTCGGCGGTGCCTATGGTGCTATTCCTGTTATCCGTGAAGTTGTAATGGAATATGGCTGGATTACCGAAGAAAAGTTTGCTTACCTTTTGGCCATTAGTGAAAGCACACCTGGTCCTATCATGGTAAACACAGCCACTTATATTGGAAATGAAGTTGGTGGTATCTTGGGTTCTATGCTCGCCACCTTTATGGTTTGTCTCCCTTCCTTTATTATCATCTTGCTCTTCTCGATGATTTTTAAAAACTTCTTGAAGAAACCATTTGTATCGGCCATTTTAGACGGAATCAAACCATGTATTATCGGGATCATTGCGGCAACTGGGCTTCACATGATTATTACAAATTGCGTTGCAAATGGACTTAGCATTTCTGCCAACTGGCAAACACTTGTGATTACTGCTCTTTTATTGGTAGTAATGCTCGTTTATAAAAAAATCCGCAAAAAATCAATATCACCAATTATGTTAATTGGCGTTGCCGCATGTTTCGGAATGGTCTTCTTTGCATAGGGTAGGGGCTGGATTTGAATTTCCAGCCCCGTTTTTTCAATATGGCATATATATTCTTTAAAATATATCCATATATATGCCAAAAATCTCTAATTTATCGCTTCAAAAATCGTTTCTGGCATATAGATAGCCCCAAAATTGGATTTCTATATGCCAATATATGCCTCAAGCTTAAGAATTCATTAGCAATTTACAGATTTCTGGCATATAGATAGTACAAAAAACGTATTTCTATATGTTATCACACACTTCCCCTACAAAAAATCGGCATCTATATTCATCATTTTATCAAGATATATATGCCAGCCCCTTGTTTTATCTTTCAAACATATCTGCAAGTTTTCTTGCACATCTTGCCATCTCTTTAAAACCATCAAAAATATGCTCATCATCATAAGCCTTCAAGTATTGATCTACTTCCAAAGTAAAATCCCCTTGATAATGAATGTCTTTAAGGGCTTTCACAATTGCCTCAAAGTCCATCTTCATTGTAAATGGAAGTTGATGAGAATCATGCCACCCATCATTATCATGAATATGTAACGCCTGTAAGTGTTTCCCTAATGTATGGATCATATTTACTGCACCGTTCCCAGAACCACGCATTTCCGCGTGTCCCAAATCCAAGCACGCAACAAAATACTCATCGTTAACCGCTTCTATATGTTTAAGAAAATCTTCTCCTGTCGCGCAAGCTGCGAAAGATGACTGATCTTTTTCTTCATCCCAATCCCACATGTTTTCCGTAGCAATCTTTACCCCACACTCCTTCGCAAATGGAAGAAGTTCCCAGTACATTTCCGCATTCTCTTCTGCACTCTTATGGGTCTGCGGGTGAATGACACAAATCTTTCCTCCTGCTTCAGCGGTACATTCAATCGCCCATTTCAATCGAGCACGCACGAAAGGATAATTGCAAGAAAACGGGGCATGAGATTGATTACAAGTGATACCATTATCTAAACCAATTTGCTTCAAGCGTCTTGCAAACGCCAAACGTTCACTTCCTGTCAACGGATGTCCTGTATCAATCACCTGCTTCGTCGTGTGATCATATCTACACATATCAAACATAGAAAAATCCCAATAATCAAAACCTGCTTTTCCTACATATTCTACGGCTCTCTCTTCTCCGATTCTTTTTGCTGCAGACCCAATTTCTGTCGATATTTTCATATTCTATTCCTCCGTATTTAAAGTAAATGTTTTGATATCTCTATGTGGATTTGTCCTTGCAAGACCAATGCGTACCACCGTGCTATCAAATACACCAAAGCGAGTCTGTAACACTTCAAAAGCCATTCTCATCTCATCCTGCGAAAGTGTCTTTCCAATCGTTGTGTGCGGAAGCCACTGAAGCGGTTGATAAAGTGGGCTAATATGAATATCCTCTGTCTCAAGCTCCTCATATACAATCTGTGAAATTTGATGTAAGTAGGAATTCAATACCGGCTGCACAAAAATCACATATGGGAAAAATTGCCCCACGCTAACCCAGGTAAGTTTCCCTTGCTTCAAACGACTTGCAATCCTCTCTAAAGCTGTCACTGCACTCTCTTCATCTCGCGCCTCAAAAGCAGATACGGTTAGATGAGGTGAAACGCCATTGTCAACCATAAAAGAATTCCCAGTTTTTTCTGCCACCTGATTTATATATCGTTGCATTTTTTGATTTGTCTTTTCATCAAAATAGATGGATATCAGATACATCTTTCTTCCTACTTTTCTGCTTATTTTATCAAACACAGTATACTATAACTTCCTCAAATATTCCACAGAATTCATTTTTAAGATTTTTTTCTTTTTCATTTGACTTCACTACACTACCGTGCTATAATTAATTAAATTTTTTATAAAAAACGACTATGACGGAATTATGCGTCTTTACTGAGGGTTTCAGAGAGCCGATGGTTGGTGTGAATCGGTACGGAAGAAGGATTGCAATCTCACTCCCGAGTCGACTCTGCAAAGAATAGTTCTATTTGTGTAGTGGAGTACGGTTGCCCCGTTATCGGCTTTGGACTTATTAGAGTCTGAGAGAGATAGTGCGCTGAGAAGCCGCTATAACCAGGGTGGTACCGCGGATAGTTTATTCGTCCTTGAAGTCGCAACGGCTTCAAGGATTTTTTATGTTATACCTATGTTCTATCAGGAGGAGGATTATTATGAACCAGGTAAGAATTAGTGACATCACAATGAAACAGACAGGAAAGGATTTCACCCTCTCTTTCAAAGAGAAATTAGAAATCCCAAAACTGCTTGATAAATTAAATGTGACCATTATTGAATTGGAAGGAATTACTCAGCCAAAAATTGATCCACTACGTATCAAATCAGTGGCTTCTACAGTAAAAGACAGTATTGTAGCTGTTCCTGTTGCATTATCTGTTGACAGTGTCGAAACCACTTGGAATGCTTTAAAAGAAGCGAAGCACCCACGTTTACAGGTATTTGCTTCCGTAAGTCCGGTCCAAATGGAATATTTATTCCACAAGAAGCCTGCCGCAATGTTAAAAACCATCGAGGAAATTGTAAGTGCATGTTGTGCAAAGACTTCAGATGTGGAATTTATTGCAGACGATGCTACACGTAGTGACGCTGCATTCTTATATGAAGCAATTAAGACTGCCATCGGAGCCGGCGCAAAAACGATTACTGTGTGTGATGCTACGGGAGCCATTCTCCCAGATGAATTCGGAACTTTCATCGATGATCTTTATGAAAATGTTCCTGCATTAAAAGACGTAGTTCTCGGTGTATCTTGCTCCAACGAATTAGCAATGGCTGATGCCTGCGCCATCGCAGCAATCAAACACGGAGCTCGTGAAATCAAGGCAGCTGCATACCAGATTAACCAGATTTCACTGCCACATATTTCTCGCCTCCTTTCCATGAAAGGGGTATCCTATGATGTGACATGTAACGTTCGCACTGTGGAAATGAATCGAATCATCAAACAAATCGAGTGGATGTGCCAAACATCTCGCAGCAAAAACTCACCATTTGACAACGGTGTGCAGGAAGTCGAGGATGATATGTCACTCACAAGTATAGATAATATGACAACTGTGTTAAAAGCAGTCGAAAAATTAGGATATGACCTCAGCGAAGAAGACGGTGCAAAAGTATGGGATGCATTCCAAACAATTGCTTCTCGCAAAGATGCCATTTCTTTGAAAGAACTTGACACTATCGTGGCTTCCGCTGCTATGCAAGTACCAGCTACTTATGTATTAACTACCTACAGCATTACAGCAAGCAACACAGCAGCTTCTATGGCGCATATGACCTTAGAAAAGAACGGGCAAACATTAGAAGGTGTAGCCCTTGGAGATGGTCCTGTAGACGCAGCTTTCCTTGCTTTAGAAAATATTTTGGGATGTCATTATGAACTGGATGATTTCCAAATACGTTCCGTAACAGAAGGACGCGAAGCAATGGGGGAAACGGTTGTGAAATTACGTTCCAACGGAAAATTATATTCTGGCCGTGGTATTTCCACCGACATTGTTGGTTCAAGTATTCAAGCATATATCAATGCATTAAATAAAATCGTTTATGAGGAGGCAGAAGTATAATGAAACTTTCGTTCTCAACCAGAGGATGGGCTCATTTAAATTGGGAAGAATGGATAAACGCTGGCGTAAATATGCATTTTGAAGGCGTGGAAGTATATAACTTACCAAAATTCCCTGAGTTCGTAGAACGCAGTGGCCCATTTCACAAATATAATATGGCAAGTACGGTTCGCCAATTGAGAGAAAAGAATTTAACAATCCCTTGTTTTGACACATCTTGTGATTTATCTTCCAACGAGGAAAATTTTGTTCCTACTTTGAAAGAATTGATTCACATTGCAAAACAGATGCAAGTTCCATATGTATCAATTGTAGGTTTGCATGACAATGAACCATTGGTACGTGAGCGTTTAACAGAGTTATTATCTTTTGCTGAAGACGCAAACATAACGATCTTGGTAAAGACAAGTGGTATTTTTTCAAACACTTCACGCCTTCGTGCGATGATGGATGATTTCGCCAGCGACCATTTGGCTGCTCTTTGGGATATTCACCATCCATACCGCGATTACGATGAAAGTGCTGACACCACCATTAAAAATCTAGGTGCCTATGTAAAACACGTACACTTACGCGATTCAGATGACAAAAACACTTACAACTTAATTGGAGAAGGAACACTTCCTGTCGCAGATATGATGCGTGCACTCTCTTCCATTGATTATGATGGATTCATTTCTTTGGAATGGAAAACAGAATGGATGGAAGAACTTCCAGATTATGAAGTAATCTTCCCTCACTTTGTGAACTATATGAGCCGCTTTGAAAAAACACGTGGCAAAAAGAAAGTGCTGTATCCAAACCACAATGGTACTGGTCAATATGTATGGAAAAAAGACGAATTAATCAACTTGACGTTTTCACAAGTCTTAGATCGCATGGTGGAAGAATTCCCTGACCAATATGCATTCAAATATACAACCTTAGATTATGTGCGTACATACGAAGAATTTCGCGAAGATGTAGACCGATTTGCCCGCGCATTAATCTCTATGGGTGTAAAAGCCGGAAGTAAAGTTTCCATCTGGGCTACAAATGTTCCTGCTTGGTATATTACATTCTGGGCAGCAACCAAAATCGGTGCTGTACTTGTAACTGTAAATACTGCTTATAAGAGACATGAAGCAGACTACTTATTCAGACAATCTGATACCCATACATTAGTTATGGTAGATTCTTGTTTGGATTCTAATTATAAAGAGATTATCAATGAAATATGTCCAGAAATTGCAACAAGCAAACCGGGCGAACCATTACATTGTAAACGTCTTCCATTCCTTCGCAATGTCATTACCGTTGGTTTCAAACAACCAGGATGTTTGACATTTGAAGAGGCAATGGAACGAGCAGACTTGGTTCCACAAGAAGAACTCAATCGTATGGCTGCTCGCGTAAGACCAGATGACGTGTGTAACATGCAATATACTTCTGGAACGACCGGATTCCCAAAAGGGGTTATGTTGACACACTACAATGTAGTAAACAACGGAAAATGTATCGGTGACCGCATGGGACTTTCAACAGCGGATCGTATGATGATTCAAGTACCAATGTTTCACTGCTTCGGTATGGTTCTTTCCATGACCGCATCTTTGACACATGGTGCTACTGTTTGTCCAATGCCATATTTCTCAGCAAAATCGTCTCTTGCTTGTATCAATCAAGAACGTATCACTTGCTTTAATGGCGTGCCAACTATGTTTATTGCGATGTTCAACCACGAAGATTATCGCAAGACAGACTTCTCACATATGAGAACCGGTATTATGGCCGGTGCTGGATGTCCACCAGAATTAATGAAACGTGCTGCAGACCCTAATGAAATGAACATGACTGGTATCGTCAGCGTATATGGACAGACAGAATCTTCCCCAGGAAGTACCATGTCTGCTTGGACAGATCCATTAGACCTTCGCTGCGATACTGTTGGATACAACTTCCCTCACATTGAATGTAAAATCATCAATCCGGAGACTGGAGAAGAAGTTGCAGATGGAGAAAATGGTGAATTCTGTTCTCGTGGTTACAACACGATGAAAGGTTACTACAAGATGCCAGAAGCAACTCGCGACACTGTAGATGCTGAAGGATGGCTTCACTCAGGTGACCTTGCTTGCCGTGACAAAAATGGGAACTATCGCATCACAGGACGTTTAAAAGATATGATTATCCGTGGTGGCGAAAACCTTTATCCAAAAGAAATTGAAGAGTTTATCTACACACATCCTTTTGTACAAGATGTGCAAGTAATTGGTGTGCCAGATAAAAAATACGGCGAAGAAGCAATGGCTTGCATTATCTTAAAAGAGGGCAAGACTATGACCGTAGAAGAAATGCACAATTACATCGCAGCTAGTATGGCAAGACACAAAGTGCCAAAATATATCGAATTTGTAAACGCTTTCCCTATGAATGCTGCAGGAAAAGTGTTAAAATACAAAATGCGTGAGGAAGCAACCAAGCGCCTTGGATTAGAAAATGCTGCTGGAATTGATACCGCAAAAAGCGCAAATTAACAAAGAGGTGACGAAATATGTCGAAAAAATATGTAACTATGGATGGTAACGAAGCTGCGGCACATATGGCCTATCCATTTACGGAGATCGCAGCGATTTATCCAATTACACCATCCTCTCCGATGGCTGGACTTACCGATGCATGGTCTGCCAAAGGACGTAAAAATATATTTGGTCAAACAGTGACCTTAACAGAAATGCAATCAGAAGCTGGTGCTATCACTGCTGTACATGGAGCGCTTCAAACTGGTTCTCTCGCCACAACATATACTTCTTCTCAAGGGTTAATGTTGATGGTTCCTGTGCTCTACCGTATTGCAGGAGAACGACTTCCGGCTGTTCTTCATGTTGCATCACGTACTGTAGGAACACATGCAATGAGTATCTTCGGCGACCACTCAGATGTAATGGCATGCCGTCAGACTGGTTTTGCAATGCTCGCTTCTGGAAGCGTACAAGAAGTGGCTGACTTAGCCCCTGTTGCTCATTTATCTGCAATCGAAGGACGTATCCCATTCATGCATTTCTTTGATGGTTTCCGCACATCACATGAAATCAACAAAATTGAATTGCCTGACCAAGATGCAATTGCTGGTTTAATCAACCAAGATGCACTCAAAGAATTCCGTGACAGTGCATTAAATCCTGAGCATCCTACACTCCGCAACACCGTGCAAAATGGTGATGTTTACTTCCAAGTGCGTGAAGCAAACAACGGATTCTACGATGCACTTCCTGATATTGTAGAAAACTATTTAAATGAAATCACTAAGATTACAGGACGTGATTATCACGTATTTAATTATTATGGTGACCCAGATGCTACTGATGTAGTAATTGCAATGGGATCAGCTAGCGGTGTCATTCGCGATGCAGTAGAATCACTTCGCGATGAAGGAAAGAAAGTGGGATTCTTACAAGTCCACTTGTACCGTCCATTCTCTGCAAAACATTTCTTGCAAGCACTTCCTAAAACAGTAGAAAGAATTGCTGTTTTAGATCGTTGCAAAGCAATGGGAAGCGCTGGAGAACCATTATTTGAAGATGTATGTAGCGTATTAATGAACAGCGAACGTCAAATTAAAGTAATTGGCGGACGTTACGGTCTCAGTTCCAAAGACACAGACCCAGCTCAAATCGTGGCTGTATTCGAAAATTTGGCATCGCCAAATCCAATTCGCAGCTTTACCATCGGTATCGTGGATGATGTAACACATCTTTCACTTCCGGTAAAACCTTATACAACCCAAAAGAGCGGCATGATTCAATGTAAATTCTGGGGTCTTGGTGGTGACGGAACTGTCGGCGCAAATCACAATACAGTAAGAATCATCAATGATAATACAGATAAATTTGCACAAGCATACTTTGAATACGATGCAAAGAAATCTTTTGGTGTTACAAAATCTCACTTACGTTTTAGTGATGAACCGATTACAAGTTCTTATTATGTAAAACAGGCAGACTTTATTGCATGTCACAATCAAAGTTATATTAGTCAATACGATATTGTTGAAGAACTGGTACCTGGTGGTACATTCCTTCTCAACTGTAGTTGGAAAGAAGACGAATTGGAAACTTACCTTCCAGCTTCTGTTCGCCGCGAAATCGCAAAGAAGAACATCCAATTCTATATGATTGATGCGAACCGCATTGCTCAAGAGTTAGGACTTGGTAGTCACACAAATACCGTACTTCAAGCCTCTTTCTTTGCGTTGATGCAAGTCATTCCTACAAATGATGCTTTAGAGATGATTAAGGAAGCGACTCGCAAAACTTATTTCACAAAAGGGGACGAAGTCATTGCGCGTAATATTTCCGCAATTGATGCTGGTGCAACTGAAATCGTGAAAGTAAACGTGCCTTCTTCTTGGGCTGATGCAGATGTGTCAGATTCAGTTGCTACTGACAACACTCCTGCTGTTGTTGAAAAATTATTGAAACCAATCAACAAACAAAAAGGTGATGACTTACCAGTTAGTGCATTTAAAAACTATGAAGATGGTCACATTGATATGGGATTAACCGCATTTGAAAAGCGAGGAATTGCATTGAAGGTTCCTGTATGGGATTCTTCAAAATGTATTCAATGTAACAAATGTGCTTTAGTTTGTCCACATGCAGTAATTCGACCATATTTGTTAAATGATGAAGAAAAAGCAAATGCTCCAGAAGGATTCGAAACAATCCCTGCAAACGGACCTGCTGCAAAAGGACTCCATTTTACAATGCAAGTATCAACCTACGACTGTACTGGTTGCGGAAGTTGCGTAAGCTGCTGTCCTGCAAAAGAGAAAGCCCTTACAATGAAGCCTGTTACTTTAGACGAATCTCAAAAGACAGTATGGAACTATGGACTTTCTATTTCTGACAAAGGGGACTTATTCCCTGTATACAGCGTAAAAGGAAGTCAATTCCGTCAACCACTTATTGAGTTTTCTGCTGCTTGTGCAGGATGTGGTGAAACGCCATATGCAAAACTTTTGACACAACTCTTTGGAGATCGTGTTTATTGGGCAAACGCAACCGGCTGTTCACAAGCTTGGGGTGCACCAATGCCTGGAATTCCATATACAACAAACAAAAAAGGCTTCGGACCTGCTTGGACTAACAGTTTGTTTGAAAATAATGCAGAACTTTCTCTTGGAATGTTCTTATCTGTAAAACAACAACGTTTGTCACAAAAGACTCTCGTAGAATCTTATGCTGAAGCAACAAACAGTGAGGTTGCCAAGAGTTGGTTAGAAAACTTTGATGACTTTGATTTATCTAGAACTTGCACAGACGCATTGATTCACGAATTAGAGTCTGTAGATTCAGATCTTGCAAAGAAGATCCTCGAACGTAAAGATCAATTGGCTAAGAAATGTTTCTGGATGTTTGGTGGAGATGGTTGGGCTTATGATATTGGATTCGGTGGTTTGGATCATGTCATTGCCAGTGGTGAAGATATCAATGTCTTCGTCGTAGATACTGAAGTGTACTCGAATACAGGTGGACAAAGTTCAAAAGCGACTCCACTTGGAGCCGTTGCACAATTCGCTTCTGCCGGAAAGCGCAGTCGCAAGAAAGACCTTGGAGCTATTTTCCAAACTTATGGAAATGTCTATGTAGCACAAGTTGCAATGGGTGCTGATGCAAATCAATTAATCAAAGCACTCCATGAAGCAGAACAACACAAAGGGCCTTCTGTTATCGTAGCGTATACGCCTTGTGTAGCACATGGAATCAAGGCTGGTATGGCAAATGTACAGCACGAGATGAAACGTGCCGTAGAGGCTGGATATTGGACTTTATACCGCTATAACCCAGCAAACGAAAAACCAATGAAGGTAGACTCTAAGGCACCGACGTTAGATTATGAAGAATTCTTAGATGGTGAAACAAGATATGCCGCATTGAAACGCACATTCCCTGAACATGCTGAAACCCTGTTCAAAGCTGCAAAAGATGATGCTGGATTAAAATATCAAAAATATAAATCATTGGAAGAATTATAAATAAAAAAGTAGCAAACTGTTCAATTTAACGTTTGCTACTTTTTTTATAGTTTTTAAGATTTTAATATTTTTCTGTAAATCCTTGTGCTTTCAAGTTATCAATTGTTTTTTGAATTGAAACAGCTTCTGCACCTGCCTCACTTTGTATCAATCCTTGACTCGCCATCGCCTGAACATTCGCCGCTGACGAAACATCCATCTCAATGTTTTCTGTCAAAGTTCCGTCCGAAATACTATATGTATAGGTTAATCCTGCAATGATATCATATTTCAACTTAACTTCTGCGGCACGAAGACGGACTGTATTTTCATCAAGTGCACTGATGTCAGTGGTCATCACCTGTCTAATTTGCTTCGCAACGTCTCCAGTTCCTTCTATCGTATACTCAACATCTGCTCCATCTAAAGTTCCGACCAAAGTTACTCGTTTTGTTTCAAGTGACGATGTTCCACAAGCAGCAAGAGAAAGAATCATTGCGCCTGCTAAAATAATGCTAATAATTTTTTTCATGATATTCTCTCCTTTAGATATTTTTTTCCATTATATCACATAAAAATAATTTTTCAAATTTTTCTTCCCATTCGAATCCAATCGAGCTTACACACAGCATAATTTTTTCGCTGTCCGTTATCAACAACCTTTAAGATCTTATTCTCTGCTTTCCAATGAATCACATGTCCGCTCATTGTGTGAATCTCAAGTTCATCATAAGACCAATGATGTTTGATGAAAATTTCCAAAATATCGTTTCGCTTGATTGTTCCATACACGGTAGTAAAACAAAGGGATTCATCACAGATTAGGCAGTGCAACGTTTTTCCCCATACATTGGAATATAGCAAATCTGCCGCAATGCATTTTTCAAAAAATTTTTCCGCACTTTCTCTCTGAGACACCTGACCACTTCGAACGATATAGTTTGCCATCTGCTCCATATCGCAAAACCAACTCTGTTCACTGCTAGCCGTGACTGAGTCTGCATCTTCAAAATAAACAATGGGATTAATCCATACTCTTCCTGAAATCTGTTTACGCAAAAGATATATGGCACGATGCAATTGCTTGAATGGAGACTTATGGTACTTTTCATGAATTTCTTCTGTCCAACGGTCTGGCTTTCTTTGGAGAAAATTTTCTCCAACTTCTATGATATTTCCCTTCCACCGTTTAATCTCAATTGCAAAAAGTTTATCCTGATACAACACCAGACAATCAATCTCTGCATTTCCCTCTGATGTTTGAATCATAACATTTTGTTTTATTTTGCAGGTGGGAAGATATCGCTTCAACAAACGAGCGACATCGTTCTCACCTGTGTTTCCGTAGTGTTTAGCTTCCGTGGTTACCGGAAGAGACGGTTGAAATATTCTTTTGAAACCAATTTTAATTTTACAAAGAAGATTTCTTAATAGCATAGTTCATCTACACTCTTTTCAGAAGTACCTCGTTTTCATATTTTTCAATTTCATCATAGTAATTGTCTGCATCCACACCACATTGTCTGCAATATTCAGCCCACACATCACCGATAGGAAGCATCTTGCAATCTTCCATCATTACCATCTTACGTGAGAATTGTGCAGAATCTTGCAATTCCTTCATTGTAGCGCTTGGTGTACAAAGTGCATTAAGGAGTGCTTTTTGCATACTTCTAAATCCGGTTACCCATGCTGAAATACGGTTGATAGATGCATCAAAGAAATCTAACGCGATATATACGCGGTCAATTGCATCACAACGAACAATTTCTTGTGCAATTTCTTTTGTCTCATCATCAAGCACTACCACATGGTCAGAATCCCAACGGATACCACGTGTTACGTGAAGTGCAACCTCTGGGAAGAATGTAAGTAATGCTGGAATCTTATCTGATACCACTTCTGTTGGATGGTAGTGACCATTATCCATAAGTGGTAAGCATTTTTCTTTATTCATTGCTGCATACCTAAGTGCAAACTCTGCTGAACCTGCTGTATAAGCTTCTACACCGATACCAAATACTTTAGATTCTACACATGGTTTTACTTTTGCAATGTCGTAAGGTTCTGAAAGAATCTCATCAATCGATTGTTTAAAACGCATTCTTGGTCCCATACGGTCTGCAGGAACATCCTTGAATCCATCCCCAATCCAAATATTCATAACACATGGAATTCCTGTTTCTTCTACAAAATAATTTGCAATACGGATACATGCTTTTCCATGTTCTACCCAGTATTTTCTTGTTTCTTCATCTGGACTTGTAAGTGTAAGACCATCTTTTACCTTTGGATGAGAGAAAAATGTTGGGTTAAAGTCAAGACCCATTCCTCTTTCTTTTGCAAAATCAACCCATTTTTGGAAATGTTTTGGTTCTAATTCGTCTCTATCTGCAAATTCGCCATTTTCAAAAATCGCATAACATGCATGTACATTAATTTTCTTAGCACCTGGCATAAGGCTCATTGCCTTATCCATATCTGCAAGAAGTTCTTCTGGAGTTCTTGCTTTTCCTGGATAGTTACCTGTTGTTTGGATACCACCTGTCAATCCACCATCGTGGTCGAACCCTGTAACATCATCTCCCTGCCAACAGTGAAGAGAGATTGGGATTTCTTTACATTTTGCAATCGCTGCATCTGTATCGATACCATACTTTGCATAAATCTCTTTTGCTGATTCATATCTTGTCATAGTTTTATTCTCCTTTACACTCTATCATTAAATTGGTTTTGCATTTGCGAGAAGATATTTCTCGGCTTCCCCATTCCATAATCCATTATGTTTTTCACAAAGTCTGTGAAGTTCTGCAAATAATGGATCTGTTTTTCCAAGTTCCTCGAAATCAATGATTGCTGTAAGCGGCAAACTAATATGATTATAAACAAGTTTCTTAGAACCCCAGATATTTGGTAAATTCTTGGTTGTTTCAGCAACGCAATCAAGTCCTCCGATATGAGTAACCATTGCTGCTGGATTAAGAATACCTTTTTCCATCAAATCAATTGCTTCACGCATATCCTGTGAATTACCACTACTTGTAGCAACAAGGTGTGTAGCTGTATAATGCACATTAAACATATTGATTTCTGCTTTTAATTGACTGTCTGCAGGACCTGCAAAGATATTTAAACATCCGTCAAATCCAAGAATTTGATCTCCGATTTCAATGATGTTCTTTGCTGGTGCAAAACAAATAACATCGTTATATCCTTTTCCACCTGTGATATCTCTGAGTTCTTTTACAGGGTCTTCTGATTTCTTTGTATTTACATAGTGAAGTTCTACACCCATTTCACGCGCATGCTCTACTGAGAAAATGCTTTCCGCTCTTTGAAGTTTTTCATCATTTGTACTTGTAACAACCAATACAGATGGACGTCTGTCACAGTGAAGTGCATAATCAATTGCACCAAGTCCCATAGGACCGATTCCTGCTAACAACGCCATGGTTCCACCTTCTACGATGCCCATGTCATGTACATATTGTCCACCTCTTGTGTGATACATTGCATGGAATGTACCGATAACACAGCTCAAAGGCTCTACAAGAGATCCTTTAAAGTATTCATCTGAATTGTATGGAATCAAACAATCCATGAGAAGAGACTCTATTGGAATGTTAACATATTGAGAATTTCCTCCACAATTTGCATAAGAATAACCCGGTGCTAACAAAGAACCTTTGTAGTAATGCGCTGGTTGAATAACCACTCCATCGCCCACTTTAAATTTATGTTCCCAATTTTTACCAACTTTTGCGATTTTTCCACAAAATTCATGTCCTACGATAATTGGATTTTCCGCCACATCATCTGGCACACGTTTATGTGCCGGACCTTCAATAGTCGCTTTATATGTACTCATACAAAGAGAATCCGAGATAACTTCCATTTGCACTCCATCGTCATCGATTTCTGGAAGTGTCATCGTTTCAAATCTAAGATCATTTTTTCCGTATAATCTAACAGCTTTTGTCTTCATCCTATTCTCACTCCTTAATTTTTTCCACATGCAGAGAAATATTCGATTCTCTCTTCAATGCTTGGGTAATGTTTCATTGTTTTTTCTGTGAACATTCCATCTTCCAAATCTTTTGTCGCTTGTTTTTCATGTCCAATCAAAGTCCATGTTGCTGTAATGAGATGTTGGAATGGTTCCTCTTTAATTTTATCATTTACAAATGCTTGTCTTGGAGAGTTGATATCTTCTCCACTGATTTGGAACAAGTCATTTTCTTTACAAAGCTTCATCAATCTCTCTAATTGAGCCAATGTGTTACGAGAAGGCATGTAAGCAAGTGCGTTAAATCCTAACTTTTTCACGTATGGAATCAATTCATCCAAGAAATCGTCTTCAAATTTCTGTGTCTTCTTATCACCTGTTACGCTATCTCCAACATCGCCAAGGTATGCATAAGCACTAACTGCACCGAATTCCTTCACTGCCGCAAGGAAGTCTTTCACATCTGGACATTCATCAGTCGCATCCACGTAAATCTTTTCAACTAATGAACCTTTTAAAATACCCAATAAATCATATTCATAATATGGATATTCCAAATCCAACATTTGTTTTACTTGCTTATCGCTTAAGCTAAGTCCAAATTTATCTGCAAGGAAATTGATTACTTTTTGACCTTTTCCACAAACTTCTACAATCTTAGTAGCAAGTCCATAAAGTAAATGTCTCTCTGTCACAGATCCGCCTTCATCCCAATTTGAAAGTGGAACGATGTCTTTTTCAAAATCGAGCACGATTCCTGAACCTTCGATAAAACGATTGATATTTGCAATCATTTTTCTATTTCTTTCATTTCTGGCCAAACGATATGGTTTCAAAAACTCTGTTACCTTGTCAATGCTTTGATGTGGAATTCCATGAGCCAACACGTAACCACAAGCAATCTGATCTGGATTATTTAATCTTCTATCCTTGAACGGAGTGTCTTTAAAAGACACTCTGCATTCCACACCGATGGTAGTAATCATCCCTACAATCTCACCGGCTTCAATAAATTCTCTACATCCACTCACACTGTCATGGTCTACGATACCTGCTGTTGTAAGACCGTTAATCCATGCCATATACACCGCTTTTGTTGGTGAGTATGGCGAAAATGAATAGGTTGTATGAATATGACTATTCACATAACCGCCATCCTTTGGCATTGGAAGAACTCCTTCTTTATGAAGTTTTGCAAGTTCTTTCAAATTCGCTAAACGTTCTTCCTTTGTAGGCGCATTTAAACCATTGATTAATTTTTCTGCGTTCATAAAGTTCCTCCTCCTATTTCAACATTTCCTGACCACCAGTTACTGGTACCGCTTGGCCTGTTTCATATTTTTGCTCAATGAGATAAAGAATTGCAACAACGACATCTTCCTCACGGCAACCGCGGTTCATTGGAACCTTAGACTCGTAGAATTTCTTAACATCTGCAACCGTCTTTGCTCCAGGAACTTTTCCTGCATTCAAGTATTGAACAAACAATCCCTTTTCAGGATCTGACCAAAGTGGTCCGTCAAGTAAGTTTCCAGGACAGATTGCATTGACCTTGATTTGGTACGGTGCAAGTTCTAACGCAAATGATTGTGTAAGACCGATACCTCCAAATTTAGAACCTGCATATGCAAAGTTTTTGTTGCTTCCTGCAAGACCTGATTTTGAATTGATTTGAATAATATCTGTCATATATGCTGGAGCCACAGCATTTTGAAGCTTCATAATCTTAGAAGCATATTTTGCACACAAATAGTAAGCAGTATAGTTGATGAGGGTTACAAATTCAAAGTTGTCCTTTGTCATTTCATCAAGACTTCCTGCACGAACAATACCTGCATTGTTTACAAGTACATCCAATCCACCAAATGCCAAAGCTGCCTCTTCAAACATTTCTTTTACACTTGCTTCGTCTCCAACATTTACTTTAAGAGCGATTGCTGTATTCGCACCATATTTCGCATTAATTTCATCTGCACAAGCAACTGCACCATCATAATTAAGGTCTGCAATTACTAAGTGTGCGCCATGTTCAGCCATTGCTGTAGCGATGCCTTTTCCAAATCCTTGTGCGCTTCCTGTTACCAAAGAAATCTTTCCTTCCAATCTCTTTGCTGAAGCTGCTGCAGCAGAAACTTTTGAACGATAGCTTTCTACTTCCCAGTTCACGATAAAGTCAATGAGTTCTTGTGTCATATGTAAAGCACCACCGAATGCTTTTGCATATACCGCAATCTTCACACTGTCAATCAACAATTCTTTTGCAGTTTGAGCTTGCTTCATATTATCTCCCACAACAAAGTAACCCAATTTTTCTACTGCAATTACACGTGGAGCAAATCCATTCTTTTCTACATATTCTGCAAATGCTTTCTTAAGCGCTTCTGCTTGTGCCTCTGCATCATCGCATGCTTCTACAAACATAAAGTATGCTTTACAGTATACGATATGGTCTGGTGAGAATGGTTTTGATAATGGCTCAAATGCTTCTTTACTTGCCACAAATTCATTTGCCGATTTTGAAGCATAGAAAAGTGCAATTCCTCCGTTTTCGTTGTAAAGCATTCTCGCTGTTGGAGCAAGATAAGCAGCTCTTTCTCTGTCAAATTCTACATCGCTAAAGTCTGGTGCTTCTTTCACTTGCCCATTCAATGTAGCAAATGTTTTCACACATAATTCATCGATTTCTTCTACTGTGTCAGCTGCAAAGAATACACCATGATTTTCAAGGAATAAAATCTTTGGAGCATATCCATTCTTCGCCGCAAATTCATCCATAGCGATTTGACAAACTTTTGCCAAGATGTAACCTGGTTTTGTGATTGGAATCCAAACCGCTTCTCCTGCAAACAATTTTTCACAGTATGCTGCTCCTTCTTTTCCGCATGTCATACCATTTACCATAGATGGATGAAGGTGAAGAACGAAACTATAAGGGAATAAATTATGAAGAGAAGTCTCTACACTTGGACGTCTATTCATGTGTGTGATGTGACGAGAAGCCATCAAGTCCTCTAACGCCATACTTTCACGAAGGTCATCTTCTTCTGGATAACTCTTTGTCATCATTTCAGCAAGACCTTTTCTTTCCATCATAACGAATTCTTCTGGCTTAATCGTCGCCAAAGAAGTTCCTGATCCTTTCACGTATAAATAATTTTCATCTTTGTAAGATGTGTTCCCACCTCCTGCGAGAACGTATTCTGGATTTCGTCCATATCGATTGGACATTTCAGCAAGCTTTTGTAAACTCATTTTCTTTCTCTCCTTATTCATAAATTTTTATATCAAATGATTCTTTAATACATGCTCTTGCATCTACAAGATCTTTCAATTCTCCTGAGTAAATCATTTGCACAGCCAAGTTTCCAAGTGCAGTTGCCTCGGTTGGCCCTGCATAGACTGGTTTCTTGCAGTATTTTGCAGTCAATTCATTGAGATATCCTGCATTTGCGCCACCACCCACAACGTGAATGCGGTCGTATGTTTTTCCAGTAATTTTTTCTAATCCTACAATTGTATCTGCATAACATTTTGCTAAACTATTATAGATAACAGATGCAATTTCTCCAACCGTCTTTGGTACTTGTTGATTGGTGTTCACACAGAAATCTTGAACTGCCCGAATCATACTTTTCGGTGCCAAGAAACAGTCATCATAGCAGTCTACAATGGAAGGAATCGTTTCCCTCGATGCCATTTCACAGATTTCTGCAAATGACAAGTCTTCTGTAAACTCTTTCTTCACGGATTGAATCATCCAAAGTCCCATAATGTTCTTGAGATAACGGAAACGATAATCATATCCACCTTCATTGGTAAAGTTTTGTTCCATACTCGTCAGCGAACAATCTGCGTTCATTCTCTCTACGCCAAGCAAAGACCATGTGCCTGAGCTTATGTAAATACCATTCTCATCATTTGTAGGAACTGCAAGCACCGCAGAACCCGTATCATGCGTTGCTGGTAAAATTACCTCACAATCGAAACCAACTTCTTTTTGAATCGCTTCAGTAAAGTTTCCAACTTTGGTGCCTGGTCTTGTAATTGGACAAAGCATCTTTTTATTGAATCCCAACATTTCAATGAGTTCGTAATCCCAATCCTTTGTCTCTGGATTTAGAAGCTGACCGGTAGAAGCTTCCGTATACTCATTCACCTTCACACCGGTTAATTTGAAATTGAAATAATCTGGAATAAACAACATGGACTCCGCTGCTTCCATATGCTCTGGATTCTTTTTCTTTACAGCCATCCACTGATAGATCGTATTGAAAATCGCTTTTTGAATACCAGTTCTTTGATAGAGATCCTTTTCTGGAATGATTTTATAAACTTCTTCATCCATTCCATTCGTTCTGCTATCACGATAACCGTAGGTCTTTCCGAGAATGCGATCATTCTTATCTAACAATACATAATCAACACCCCAGGTATCGATTCCCATATAGGACGGAATTTTCCCAATCTCTTTACACTTTTTAATACCCGTTACAATTTCATTAAAAAGTCGGTCAACATCCCAGCAAAGTGAACCATCCACATCATCCATGCCATTCCAAAAACGATAAACCTCTTCTAATACAATTTTACCGTCTACGATTTCTGCAATAATATGACGTCCGCTGGATGCACCAATATCAATCGCCAAATAATATTTGCCCATATCGCGCACCTCTCTTTTTATTCTATTTTCATTTTAAACGTCTTCTTTTGCATAAAAAAGGACGGTATTTATTAAAAACACCGTCCTTATTTGCTGTATCATTTATTTGTTAGATTCTAACCTCGAAACTCTTTTGGCGACACTCCATATCGCTCTTTAAATTTTCGGTAAAAATAGCTTGTATTATCATATCCAACCATTCGAATAATCTCTGTCACAGACACCTTGCTATTTTTTAACATGTACGCAGCTTGATTCATTCGCTTCGTTTGCACAAGTTCCTTATAGGTCTTTCCTGTTCGTTTCTTAATCTCATGACTGAGCCAATACACACTATATCCCATAAGTTCTGCAAGTTCAGCCAAGCTTCCATCTTTATATTTTGTTTCTATGTAGTTCAGCACTCGCACTTCAAATTCTTGATGGTGTGCTTTTCCTCCCGTTTTCATCTTTTCCATATGATTTTGCAAATGCAAGAACAAAAGTCCCATGGTAAGTTGATTACTACTACGCTTATTGATCTGGTTATTGAGCAGTGACCATATCATATTTTCCACGAGGTTCTGAATCGGAAGAACATCTGCCACATGGAAATAGAGATAGGAGGTTCTTCGACCGTCTTCACACAGACTCCCCACAAGAAAATCTTGCAATAAATTTTCTCCCGCTCCCATCATCTCAAAAGTAATATCAAAAAACTGGGGTTGAATAATAAAATTAATTGCTATATCATCTTTTCCCGCAGGCAAAATCTCCTGAACTGCATTCTGATTAAGAAATAGTAAATCTCCCTCACCTAATACAACTTCGTTTCCATCTATGATATGTGTGGTGGTACCCTTACACATATAAATCACTTCCACATAATTGTGGCGATGCTTTGGAAAATGCACAAACCTCGTGTGTGTACGAACTTGTATCAACTTCCCTTTGTCCAAAAAGAGACGACTATCAACGACTAATTCCTTCTTCTTCGTATAAATCGTCTTATTAATATTCTTTTGTCCATCTAAAATGCGTTGTTCCTCTTCCGTTATTACGGACAGCTGCTTTACAATTTCCGCATTCATATCGTTCCTACCTTTTTATTTTTTCTTACTACTTATTCTAACTACAATCTCATGCATCACAAACATGAATATTAAAAATACACTCAAATATATTGGCAACAAAGAGATGGAGATTAAATCAGCAATCCATCCAAACAAAGGCGGCATAAGAAGAAATCCAGTATAAGCAAACGCCATTTCTACACCAATCAAAGCTTGTGATTTTTCCTCGCCAAATATAACTGGCATCATATGTATGATGCACGGATATATCGGTGCGCCTCCCAATCCGATTAACACAAATCCAACCAACGAAAATGTCGAGTGAAATGGAATGAATAACATTCCTATTCCAACTGTAACAATGCATAGACCCATGCGGATCAAGAATTTATCGCTCAATTTCATAACCAAGAATCCGTTTATAAATCTACCAAACGTAATTCCAATATAAAACATACTGGCAAATCCGGCTGCATCTTCAGGCGTAAATTTCCACATTTCCACAAGATAGCTGCTCACCCATAAGATAATTGTTAGTTCTAACGCGCAATAGCAAAACGCAATAACAAAACACGGAACTGCACCTTTGATTCCAAAAATTTCTCGAAAT
>JAZNKI010000022.1:0-19408 GCA_045578495.1 Faecalimonas sp. | reverse complement strand
TGTTTGGTCATGTGCTACTAATTCGTAACTTGTACATGGTCCGCCAATTGCGTTAAGTGGAATGTTCTTTCCTAATTCATCTAATTTTGCTTGCCATAAATCAAGATATGTAAGAAGTGTACCATCTTCTGTGTTCATAAGTCCTTTTGTTACAGAGATTACAGGAACTCCTTCTTCTAATTGTGGTAAAATTTCATTTCCAAACCATTCTACACCAAAGCTGCTTACACCACCGATAATAAAGTCGGCACCTTTGATTGCTTCTTGTAAATCTTCGATTTGATAGAAAGAAATTCCTTCTGGGAAATCCTTTGTAAATTTTGTGTGTCTATTGTTTTTCTTACAATCTTCAATGATTTCGCGATCTAAATGTGTTCCAACAACACGAACTTCATTTCCATTTTCTCTTGCAGGGAATGCAAGTGCTGAACCCATCATACCTGCACCAATAATTGTTATTGTCTTCATAATTGTCCTCCTTAACATAGATATTATCATTTTAGGAAATGATTGTATTTGTGTCAATAGATGTCTCAAATATTGATTATTTATCTTTTTTGAAACACAGATGAAACAAAAAAGAACAAAAAAGAACAAAATTTCTTGTGTAATTTCTGTATGATGAATGGTTACTGAGTCCGAGAGATTATCGAAATAGACAAGAAACCGAGGAAACTAAGTAGTCTCCTCGGTTTCTTCGTCATTTGTAATAAGTGCGAATAATTTATTTGAATCGCACACCTTAAACAAGAAGCGTTTTCCGACCTTTGATTGGTCATAAAGGAAAATGCTTTTTTTAGCGTTTCGAATCATCTGTTTCCGAAGCTTCGTCTCTGCATCTGAAAAATCTGTAATCACCCCGTCTTCTGTGATCCCTTGTGAAGAAAAGAAACAAATGTCAGCGTACATAGACATGATGGTCTCTTCGGCAACATTGCCAACCAGTGCGTGAGAGTTTTCCAGTAGCATTCCACCGGTCAGATAACAAGTAATCTGTTTTCCTTTTAATTTTTCCAGCATCTTAATACTGTTTGTAATTACAGTCAGATTCTGTTTTGCGTTTAAATAATCCGCAATATGTAGCACAGTAGAAGATGCGTCCATAAAAACGGTATCACCTTCTTGTAGCATTTGAGCTGCTTTTTTTCCGATTAGTGATTTGATGCTGTAGTTTTCTTTTGTTCTGAGTTCAAATGGGATTTCGCGATTTTCAGAATTCTTTAATGTGGCACCACCATGGCATCTTTTGATAATTCCGTCGGCTTCCAGTTCGGCCAAGTCTCGGCGCACAGTAATGGGCGCAACATATAATGTGTTTGCAAGCATGCTGACACTACAATATTTTTGTTCTTTCAATAACCCCACAATGAGGTCTTGCCTTTCTTTTTTGAACATTTTTGCCCCTTTCTGTTCTAAAAGTGTCCCTGAAAAGATAATTCATCAATATTCTGGACACTCGTTGACTCAAAACTTATCATTTTTTGAAATTGTATCATAAGTGGAAATTATGGTCAATTGTAAACACAATCAGAACGAAATGAAGATTTCCAAAGAGACTGGCGTTCTATATTGGTTAGAAGAAATATCCAGACATTCGGTAAATTGCTTTTCCCTCTTGATAGTGTTTTTTTATCGCGCGTTCCAGAGTTGTGTTTTCAGGCAATTCATCGATGGAGAAATTCATATTTGGCTTTAGAAAAACGAAACTGAAAACACTCTCTCCAGGACATTTTTCTGTAACCTTTTTGAAGCGCCTGTTGAATTTTGCAATATTACTTTCTGGATGTACCAATGTAGCAACCTGTGGGTCTAGAATCCAGCTGTACCCTACAAAGGCGTTGTATTTGTAATCCGGATAGTATTCGCGAAAGAAAATAATTGCTTTTTGTAAAGATTCTTCGATTTCATCATCGTTTAATCTACCGGTTGCAGGAATGTGAAGGCTAATTACAGGGTCATTTGGAGCGAGGACCTTTTTCCATTCACTTTTTAAAAGAGAAACAATTTCGTTTCTTGCCATTCCGCACTCATCTAGAGGATAACCTTCCCATGAATCAGGAGTTTCTTTCACTTTGGCAAACCAAGAACCTTCTTCGTCTTCAAAGTGTTTCGAGCCAAGAGCCATTCCGCTTTTGTGAAGAGCAATATTTTCCGCTAGTGCGATTTCTTCTCCCTGTTTATTGCGAAATACGCAAGCAGAGCCCTTGAATCCACAGAAAATCTCATATTGAAGTCGACCAAGTTGAAACAACTTCCCGTCAATTGCCAATTGATACCAATCAAGAAATGCATATCCTGGGCGATTATTGTTTCTCGTTGTAAAGGCAGGTATACCATATTCTGGCAAGCGCAAAGTTTCGCGGATTATATATTCTGGAAGATTGCGCTTTTTTAAAATCTCATAGGCGATGTCAATTTCACTGGCTATTGCAAGAGCAGGGAGCATCTCATATGCAAAGTCGTTTTCTTTTGGCGACCACTTGAATTCTTTACAAGACTTTTCGCGAAAATCTGGATTTCTTAAAGCTCTACAAAGGAGAGCAAGAACGAGAGATAGGTTCTCGTCTTTTCCGATTTCTACAGCAGCTTTCTTATAAAGTTCTAAATAGGATTCAAGAACGCCGTATTTTTCATGTATCATATCGTAATAATCAGGTGATGTGTAAATACAACCGTTTTGATTAAAATCTTGCACTACATCATCGAAAATAGCATTAAAAATTTCTGGAAATGAAGAAACGCCTACTTGTTCAGTAAGTGTGTGTAATGTTAAACTTTTCATAGTTATCATCCTTTAATTCTTATGGAATTGCTTCAATTTATTAAATCATTTCCAAGAGAAATTGTCAATGCGGCGGGAGTAAGCACATTGCTTGAAATTATGTCGAAAAAATGATACAATAAATGATAAACTAAAAATAAAAGTTTACGATTGGAGGAAGAAGAATGGATTTATCAATCTCCTTCTTTTTGACAAATATAGGACTAGGAATTGGTTTGGCAATGGATGCATTTTCAGTATCCTTGGCAAATGGGCTGAATGAACCATGTATGAAGAAAAGACGCATGTGCAAAATTGCAGGTGTATTCGGTATTCTTCAAGGACTTATGCCATTGATTGGATGGATTTGTGTACACACGATTGCAACATATTTTGAAGGGTTTGAAAAATTAATTCCATGGATTGCGCTTATCTTGTTAGTGTTTATTGGTGGAAAGATGCTCATCGAGGGAATTCAAAATAAAGAAGAGGATTGTTGTGCGAAGCCAGGTTTGACATTTGTAGCCATACTCATTCAAGGAATTGCAACATCCATTGATGCATTATCGGTAGGATTTACAATTGCGGAATATGGTTTTAAAGAAGCGTTGTTGGCAGTGCTTCTCATAGTAGTAATTACATTCATCATTTGCTTATTTGGAATCGGAATTGGAAAAAAGGCGGGAGTTCGTTTTTCGGGGAAAGCGGGAATTCTCGGTGGAGTGATTCTTATTCTTATAGGAATTGAGATTTTTGTTACAAGTTTTATTTAAAATTTCAAGGAGGTGTTTTACAGCATGAAGAGAGATCTTTTCAAAGGGAAAGCGGTTTCTGCGATAGGTGTAGGCGTATTTTGGGCAATTTGTATTTTGACAGGAACGTTCTATTTTTTGACAAATTATTTTCTGTATTTTTTCTTTGCTGTAACGAGTTTATTCTTAGCATCAACAAATACATTTTTTATATTGTTAAAACTGATTGATAACTGGAGTAAAGAACCACAACCAGAAAAAAAGAAAAAAGTAAAGAAAGTGAAAAAATCAAGGCGAAAGAAACGCGCTCAAGAAGAGGAAGACGAAGAAGTTAATACGGATGAGCCTGAAGAAGTTGTCGAGAAAAAGCCAAGAAAGAAAATCACAGTTGATTATTACAAGATTACCATGATCTTGAGCGGAATCAGTTATGTTGCAGTTTTCTACAGTTGCAATACAGTGATTTGGACGTATTGCAAAAATATAAAAGAGGCTGTGGCAGGGAAGGCGATACACGGTGTGTTAGCGCTTATTCTTTTTGTAATTCTGATCGTGGTTGACCGTGTTTGTAAATACGCTCAGAATGAAGACGAATTTTCAGCGGCGCTTAACGAAAACAACCAAATCTTTACAAAGCTACTTGCATTTCAGATGCTACTTGGTGTTGGATATGTCATTTATGAATCGTTAAATTTATTTAATATTCAGAAATACATCGCATACGTTTTTGCAATTTCATTCTATTACTTTGTGGTATTTATTACATTATCACTCATGGTTGTTGCCATCCGAAAAGAATTTTGCAAATCACCATATTTGAGTGTTCCGCTTCCGATGATTAAGAAAAAAGGAGTGGAAGGAAGACCTGGATTTATAGATTATTTGGAAACAAACACTGGAATTTCTATGAGAAGTCTGTGGAGTGTGAAGTATCTCAAACAGATTGCACCGACTATTGTATTTTTGTCAGCATTGTTTTTCTGGTTGTCGACATGTATTGTGCAAGTGGATTCCTATCAAAAAGCAGCGGTTTATCGTATCGGTGTTTTGCAAGATAAGATACTGAAACCGGGAATTCATTTGTGTTTACCATATCCATTTGACAAAGTGGAAATTTATGATACGGAAACATTGCAAAAGGTTACCATCGGTTATCGTTCAGAAGAGTCGGGAGACAATATTTGGACAGGAAACCATGGAGAAGGCGAATATAAATTATTGTTAGGAAGTGGAGATGAGTTAGTTTCCATCAACTTAAGATTGGAGTATAAAATTAGTAATCTTAAGAATTATCTTGAGACAACCGCAAATCCAGAACGCTATATGGAAGCGATGGCTTATGAATTGGTAACGGATCAGACCATTGCAAGTGACTTAAATACATTCTTATCGACGGATAGAGATAAGTTTGCGACAACTTTCAAAAAAGAACTTTCTGCACAGCTCAAAGATGAGAAATTGGGAGTGGAAGTTGTGAGTGTTGTTCTTGAAAGTATACATCCACCAGTTGAAATCGCAGAGGTATATCAAAAATTAATCAGTGCAGAAATTGATGCACAGAAATACAAGTTCTATGCAGAAGGAAATGCTGCAGCGTCTATCGCGAAAGCAGAAGAAACTGCAATCAATGTAAAGGGGACTGCGCAAGTGGAAAATGCTCGAAAAATTGCAAAGGCGAAATCGGAAACGGCAGTATTTTTAGCAAGTGTGGAATCTCAACGAGCACATAGAGATGCATATACCTATTACAAGCGTCTTGAAGCTGTAAAAAAATCCTATAAGAAAGCAAATCTCGTTATTTTGGGAGATGGGGTAAAAGAGTCTATGCTTTACTTTGGAAACATTACAGGTAGTGACAAGGCGGAATAGGAGGTAGAAGATGAAGTTATTAAAGAAATTAGAAGAAAAAAATATAACATATGTAAAAATCGGAGTGGCAGTCATTGTCGTCATCGTGCTTGGATTTTTCGCTTTTACAACACAAGTGCGAGAAGGACATGGAGCAATTATTCTTCGTTTTGGAGCGCCAAGAAAAATAATTACAGATGCAGGCTTGTATTTAAAACTTCCATGGCCATTTGAAAATGTTGTGAAATTCGATGGAAGACAACAGTATTTAGAATCAGATTTTTTGGAAACAACAACAAAAGATAAAAGAAATGTTATTCTTCAGTCGTATGCAGTATGGTCTGTTGAAGATCCTCTATTGTATTACAATAGTGTAGGTTCTCAAGAGAAAGCAGATTCTTATATCAAAGACCAAATTTTCAGTGCTACCAACAGTACAATGGGTGCGTATAAATTATCGGCGCTGGTATCATTAGATAAGAAAAAATTAAATACAGAAGCAATTCAAGATAAGATATTCAAGCAAGTACAGAAGAATTGCAAAGAAAATTACGGAATTAACGTGGCAGATGTTAATATTCTCCGGATTTCTTTACCAGATACGAACTTGCAAAGTGTGTTTGATCAGATGATGGCAGAGCGTCAAAAAGAAATTGATACTATTATGGCAAATGCAGAAAGAGATGCCAATAAGATTGTGGCAGATGCAGATGCAAAGGCAGCACAAATTGTGGCAGAAGGTCAAATAAGTGCAGCAGAAATTAAGGCGCAAACAGAAAAGGAAGTTGCCAATATTTACGCAAAAGCTCAAAAATCAAACATTTCACTTTATAAATTCCTTGTAGAATTGGATACATTAGTGGCTTCGGTAAATGAAGATTCTATACTTGTTGTAAGAGCAGATACATATCCATTCAATTTGCTACTTCGATATAGCAAGATGGCAACGAGTGGAACCTCAGACGAAGTGATTATCAAAGATTTGAATTACATCATGACGAAATTAGATGCAAAGGAAAGACAAGATTTTATTAATTGTATTAGTACATTGCTCGGAGAGGTAGAGGTGGTTCAATAATGGGTGAAAAAAGTAATAAAAACGTCATTTTTGCGGATATACTTTCGAGCCTTTCTAAATACTTCATTATTGCAGTGATTATCATGGTTGCAGCCATTTGTTTATCAGGTGTACGTTTTGTAAAAAGTGGAAATGTAGCAATCGTTCTTCGTTTTGGAGAATTGGTTGGAAAGAATCAAGAGGAACAAATACATGAGCCGGGATTGTTGCTTGCCTTTCCTTATATAATAGACGAAGTTATTATGGTTCCAACGGGAAGTGTAATTGAGCAGAAAGTAACAACCCACTATACAGACGAATACATAGAAAATTTGAAAGAGCATGGTTATGTTATTACGGGCGATCAAAGTATTGCAGTAATTAGTACAACTGTAAAATATGTGATTTCAGATCCTGTAGCATATGCACTAAATATTAGTGATCTAGAAGCGGTAATCAATGCCAGTGTAAGTAACGCAATGGTAGAAACTGCAGCGGGGATGTCAGTGGATGATATATTGACATCTGGGAAAGAAAAATATTCGAAGAGTACTGCAAAGGCGGCACAGAAAAAATTAGATTTATTAAATTCAGGTGTTAAAATTAAGACTATTGAATTGACAAAAGTGAGTATGCCGAAAGAAGTTGCACCACTTTACAACCAGGTAAATGAAACGGTTGTTTATGCCAACACGCTTAAAGAGAAAGCGCAGAATTATTGGGATACGACGATACCAGCGGCAGAAGCAGAGGCGAATTTGTTGATTACAGAGGCAACCAAGGAACAATCTGAAAAGGTATCTGTTGCAAATCAAGCATTGGCAGAATTTTGGGGTGTTGTAGAAGAGTACAAAAGGAATCCTCAAGCAGTAAAGACAAGAATTTATAACGAAAAATATACAGAAATCATTTCTAAAATAGGAACAGTGAAAGTTGTTCAAGATGGTGACAGTAAGATATTTATTAATTAGGAGGCGGTTTTATGGAAAATATTGATAATATGGCAAAAAACAGCCTCAGCGCACTATCGCAGGAAGCATTAACAGGTCAGGAACAAAAGAAAATTAAAAGACAAATAATTACGGCGAGTATTTCCGTGTCTTGTCTTGTTGTTGGTTTGATATACAATCTACTCTTTCCGTCGAAAACAGTTGTGCCGGCATTATTCTACACAATTGCTTTCTTAATTGAAGGAATTCCGATTTTTATTGTGGCGGTAAAAGGAATTATATCTAAGGAATTGAAAAATGCGATGGAAATCCTGGTGGTAATTGCAATTGTTGCATGTTATTGTACCGGTCAGTTGGTTCTTTCTATTTTGATTCCGTTGATTCTGAATGTGGCACACTTCTTAGAAGAGAGAAGTATTGTGGGCGGTCGAGAAGTAATTGAAGGTCTTCGAAAAATGAACCACAACAAAGCAATCTTGTATGAAGATGGAAGAGAAGAAGAAGTTGCGGCTGAGACTTTGAAAAAGGGTCAAATCATTATTGTTAAACCAGGTGCAGGAATTCCGATTGACGGAATTGTAGTAGAAGGAAAAACAAATGTTGACCAAAAATCTTTAACGGGTGAACCACAGCCAGAACCGATTGAAGAAGACGATCCAGTCTATGCAGGAACTGTGAACCTCGACGGTCAGATTTTGGTTCGTGTTGAAAAAGAATATGTAGACACATCTTTTTCGCAAATTTTAAATTTGCTGGAAGAAGCAGAAAATATTTCAACACCGGAAACGCGATTAATTGACCGCTTTATGAAGTATTATATTCCGTTTGTATTGGTAGTTGCGGCAGCAGTTGCTATGTTTTCTTCTGATATTTCGAAAGCAATCGCAATCTTGGTTGTATCTTGTCCGTGTGGACAGATGCTTGTGAGCTCGGCTCCAATGATTGCGGCACTTTCGATGGCAATCAAACGAGGCGTTTTGATTAAAAACTCAAAATTCATCGAAGAACTTACTACAGTAGATGCGGTTGTTTTTGATAAGACAGGAACCATTACAAAAGGGGATTTGGTGCTGACAGATGTGGTTGCAGCAGAAGCTATAGATAAAGAAGAAATTCTTCGCGTGGCACTTACAGTAGCAGGCGCATCAAACCATCCGATTTCAAGAGCATTGAAAAAGGGTGCTGGAGAATTAAACGGCCTTGAAAACTTTGATGTAAAAGAAATTTCCGGAAAAGGAATGGAAGGTATTTCAAAAGAAGGAAATGAAAAGATTCTTTTCGGAAACAAGTTGTGGATGGAACTCAATGGAGTGGAGGTTCCAGAAGAAATAGACAGCAAACTTTTCGGTTCTGTTAGTTACGTTTCTTATAATGATGAGTTATTAGGCGGTTTGTGCTTTAACGATACGGCAAGAGAAGAGGCGAAGCCATGTATTCAAGAATTGAAAAAATGGGGAGCCAAGAAGGTAGTTGTGCTTACTGGAGATAGAAAAGAGTCTGCAAATCGAATCTGTAAAGATATGGATATTGATGAAGTGAAAGCGCAATTGTTGCCAGTTGATAAGTTGGATGCAATTAAAGAATTGAAAGAGTCTCACACGGTACTTGCAGTAGGAGATGGTATCAATGACGCTCTGGCATTAAAAGAGGCAGATGTAGGAATTGCAATGGGTGCCATGGGATCAGATCTTGCGATCCAATCAGCAGACATTGCATTGATGAATAATAATTTGGAAAATATTCCATTTGCAGTAAGACTTGCACATCAGACCAAAAATATTATTTATCAAAATCTTGCACTTTCTTGTATGATTAGCTTGGCCATGATTATTTTCTCCGCGCTCGGATATATTAGTCCATTGGCGGGAACGATTTTGCATAATCTGGGGGCATTTGTAGTATTGATTAACAGTTCACGAATTTTGAAGACAGAACTTTGGGATTCAGAAAAATAATAAAAGGTGTAACCGATTTTGGTTACACCTTTTATGGTTGCTTAACCTCTAATGAATAACACTCCTAATGTTCCATATCCACAGTGGCTAGAGATAACGCCTCCGGCACGTGTAATTAAAATTTCATCAAAATGATTTAATCCTTCCACATAATCTTTTACGCGATTGATAACAGTTTCATCGCATCCTGAATGTGTAATAAATACACGATCTTTTTTGGCATTTTTTAAATCTTCTTCCATATCTTTTGCGTAAGATAAGATAACTGCATCCATTTTTCCACGGTATTTTTTGCTGGCATCCATTTTTCCACCATCTACCACAATCTTGGGATGAAGTCTCAATACGCCACCTGCTAAAGCAGCTACTGCGCTACAACGCCCACCTCTGTGTAAATATGTCAAACTATCTACTACGAAACTTGCACTCACGCGAGGTTTATATTCCTCAATCTTAGCCACAATTTCATCAAGAGATTTTCCTTCTTGTGCAAGAATTGCTGCTTCGATAACCAAATGACCGATTCCGGTAGATAAATTAGCAGAATCGATGATGCGTATTTTGTCTTCGGCCTCTAGTTCATCAACTGCTAAGCGCATAACATTATAATTTGCTGACATGCTGGATGAAATAGAAAAGCAGATGATTTCATCTCCATTATCAAGATGTGGTTGGAAAAAATCCATAAATTCTGTCATGGATGCAGCAGATGTCTTTGGTGTTGTATTGTGTGCATCTGCCCAGGTATAGATTTCATCTGGTGTAACAGTTACACCGTCCAAATATTCTTCTTCACCTAAATGAACGTGAAGTGGTACAATCTGAATGTTATATTTTTCAATTAATTCTTTTGATAAATCACAAGTACTGTCTGAAATTATTTTTATCATATGAATCCCTCCTATAGTACATTATTATATAAGAATATATATTTTTTTTCAAGAATTATGTTGATTTTCAGAAGTCACAGTCGTATACTTTATTTTGGCAAAAATCGAAAAGGAGTGAAGAATTATGACACTATTATCTGTATCGATAGCCCTGCTTGCAGGACTTCTTATGACAAGACTATTTAAACCATTTAAATTACCTTCAGTAACTGCATATTTGATTGCAGGTGTGCTGATTGGACCATATTGTATGGGCGCGTTAGGAATTGATGGTTTGGGATTTGATTCCATGTCCGCTGTTCACAGTTTGGAATTAGTATCAAAAGTTTCGTTAGGATTTATTGCTTTTTCAATCGGTAGTGAATTCAGATTGGATGAATTGAAAAAAACGGGAAAGCAGGCTTTGGTGATTGGTATTGTACAGGCACTCGTAGCCACTTTATTTGTTGATTTGGCATTATTTGCAGTGCATTTAAAAATGCCAGATAAATTGAGTCTTTCACAACTTCTTGTTTTAGGAGCAATTGCAACAGCAACCGCACCGGCTGCAACTCTTATGGTCGTAAGACAATACAAAGCAAAAGGTCCGTTGACAAAATTATTGTTACCAATCGTTGCTTTGGATGATGCCGTGGGATTAATTGTGTTTGCAGTATCTTTTGGAATTGCAAAAACATTGCTTAGTGGACAAGTGGATTTAATTTCTATTTTATTAAATCCGTTTGTGGAAATTGTTTGCTCTTTGATACTTGGAGCAATCATGGGTGTGATATTGACATTCTTGGAAAAATTATTTAATTCAAATACAAATCGTTTGAATTTGACGATCGCGTTTGTATTTTTGACAGCATCACTTTCTATGTTAAAGTTTAACATTGGACCGGTACATATCAGTTTCTCTTCCTTATTAGTATGTATGATGTTGGGAACGATATTCTGTAATATATGTCCATTGTCTCATGACTTGATGGAACGTTCTGACAAATGGACCTCTCCAATGTTTGCATTGTTCTTTGTGATTAGTGGTGCAGAACTTGAATTGAACGTATTTGCAGATGTAGCGATTGTTGGAATTGGTGTTGTTTATATCATCTTCCGTTGTCTCGGAAAATATGTTGGAACCTTTATCAGTGCAAAAGCAACAAAATGCGACGCCCCAATTTGTAAATATTTGGGAATTACTTTATTCCCACAAGCGGGAGTGGCATTGGGGATGTGTAGTATCGTTGCAGCATCTACGGAATTTGGAGAACAAGGTGCATTGATTCGAAATATTACGTTGTTTGCAGTGTTAATCTACGAATTATTCGGTCCACTTATGACGAGACAGGCACTTATGTCTGCTGGCGAAATTAAGCCGATAGGGCAAGATGTAAAAGAGCGTCGTCAAAAGAAATTGGAAGAAGCAAAACAGAAAAAGAACGCATAAAGATTTCGTTGCCACTATATTACAAATCCATTATAATGAAAGAAAGATATATTTGGATGGAGATAGAAGAATGAGACTAAAAAGAATGTTAAGTGCATTTGTTTTGATTGGCGTTTTGATTGCAAGCAGTTTTACTGCGCAGGCAGTCAATGTGGTTCAAGTGCCAGACGCAGATGTGCAAACAGTATATAATCAAGCGGTTCAGTCCAATCGAATTCAAAATTGGCCAAAAGGTCCACAAATATATAGCGAAGCTGGAATTGTAATGGATATGGATAGCGGTGCGATTTTGTATGCAAAGAATATCGACAATCCACATTATCCGGCAAGTATTACGAAAATATTGACTGCGCTTGTTGCATTAGAAAATTCTAAAATGACAGACACCGTTACGGTGAAAAGAGAAGATGTTTCTTTCTTAACTACCGGAGATAATCATATTGGATTAAAAGTCGGAGAAGAAATCTCTATGAAGGATGCGCTTCACGGAGCATTATTGGCATCTGGAAATGAAGTCGCACATGCAATTGGAAGTAGTATAGACGGTGGATACGAAAGCTTTTTGGAAAAGATGAATGATAAAGCCAAAGAGCTTGGATGTACAAATTCGAATTTTACAAATACACATGGATTACATGAATCCGAGCATTATACAACTGTAAGAGACATGGCTCTCATTGGCACAGCCGCATTCCAAAATGAAGATTTCCGAAAAATCACAGGAACCTTACAATATAAAATCCCAACGACAAATCTTACGAACCAAGAGAGAGGGATGGAGCAACATCACAAAATGATGTTTGATTGGCGCAGCGAGTACTATGAGTACTGTGTTGGAGGAAAAACAGGATATACAAGACAAGCACTAAATACTTTGGTTACTTTTGCAACAAAAGATGATGTCAATCTGGTGGCTGTTGTTCTTAGAGCACATGGAAAAGGAAAGACGTTCATTGATACACGAGCAATGCTGGATTACGCGTTTGAAAATTTTGAAAAAGTTCCTGTTAAAAAAGATATGATTGAGGGAGCTGAAATTGAAAGTGTAGAGAAAGCGGCTTATGTAATGTTGCCAAAAGGTGTAGCATATAAAGATTTGACCTATACCATCGAAGAACCGACAAAAGTAGGAGATTTTGAAGGAACGGTTACTTATAAATATGGGGATACCGTTGTAGGAAAAGTTGCAATCAAGATTACCGAAGCACGGCATAATAAGATACACAATATCAAGGAAACAAAACCTGCAAAGAAAGAACGAAAAGGTGGTTCGGTTGTTGGAGTTTTAGCAAAAGTTGTGTTAATTATTTTGTTTGTTGCGATTGCGTTGTTGCTTTTGTTGATGTTTTATGGAATGTATCGCAGAAAGCAGAGAAGAAGAAGGCGTGCTGAGCTGAGACGGCAAAGACGTGAAATGGAATACAGACGTCATCTACAACGAATGGATATCGATGATGAGTATGATGAATAAAATCAAAGAAACCCTTGACGAATCAGGGGTTTCTTTTTATAATTAGGGAGATGTGAGAAAAACGTTGACGAAGACAGTAGGATATACGAGAACGGCAAAGCGAGTCGGAGATGGTGAGAGTCCGATGCAAGTAAGGTATATTTGAACATCACTTCTGAGTTGCAGTACGGAACTGAATTTTTCAAAGTATGTACTGACGGCATTCCACCGTTAAAAGGAGCGCATATGATAGTATGATGTAATAGGTGGTTAATAATAGCGATATGCTCTTATCCTTTTACAGGGTAAGAGTTTTTTTATTCCTAATACATCAATAATGAGGAGGAAAAAACATGTATCAGAAAGTATCGACGGATTTAAAATTCGTAGACCGCGAAAAGAAAACAGAGAAGTTTTGGGCTGATAACAACATCTTTGAAAAGAGTATGGAAAACCGAAAAGAGGGCGAAACATATACTTTTTATGATGGCCCACCGACAGCCAATGGAAAGCCTCATATCGGTCACGTGTTAACTCGTGTTATCAAAGATATGATTCCAAGATACCGCACAATGAAAGGTTATATGGTTCCAAGAAAAGCTGGATGGGATACTCATGGACTTCCAGTAGAACTAGAAGTGGAAAAATTGCTTGGTATTAATGGGAAAGAACAAATCGAAGAGTACGGATTAGAGCCATTCATTGCACATTGTAAAGAAAGTGTATGGAAATATAAAGGAATGTGGGAAGGATTTTCTTCTACCGTAGGTTTCTGGGTAGATATGGAAAACCCATATATTACTTATGACAATAACTTTATTGAATCAGAATGGTGGGCGCTCAAACAAATTTGGGATAAAGGTCTTTTGTATAAGGGCTACAAAATTGTGCCATACTGTCCACGATGTGGAACACCACTTTCAAGTCACGAAGTCGCGCAAGGATATAAGGACGTAAAAGAGCGTTCAGCAATCGTAAGATTTAAGGTGAAAGGTGAAGATGCTTACATTTTAGCTTGGACAACAACACCTTGGACATTACCATCAAACGTAGCTCTCTGTGTAAACCCAAATGAAACTTATGTAAAAGTAAAGAATGGAGAATACACATACTACATGGCAGAAGCATTGGTTTCAACTGTGCTTGAAGGTGATGTAGAAGTATTAGAAAGTTATGTTGGAAAAGAATTAGAAGGAAAAGAATACGAGCCATTATTCCCATTTGTAGAGTTAAATAAGAAGGCATACTATGTAACATGCGATACTTATGTAACCTTAACAGATGGTACAGGTGTGGTTCATATTGCTCCAGCATTTGGTGAAGATGATGCCAATGTAGGTCGCAAGTATGATCTTCCATTCCTTCAATTGGTAAATGAAAAAGGCGAAATGACCGAAGAAACACCATGGGCTGGAACCTTCTGTAAGAAAGCAGACGTAAAAGTATTACAAGATTTGGAAGATAGAGGATTGTTGTTCTCCGCTCCGAATTTCGAACATAGTTATCCACATTGCTGGAGATGTGATACTCCACTTATTTACTACGCTCGCGAATCTTGGTTTATCAAGATGACAGCAGTAAAGGAAAACTTAATTAAGAATAATAACACAGTAAACTGGATTCCAGAAAGTATCGGTAAAGGACGTTTTGGAGATTGGCTTGAAAACGTACAAGACTGGGGAATTAGCCGTAACCGTTACTGGGGAACACCACTTAATATTTGGGAATGTGAATGCGGACACATGCATTCTATCGGAAGTCGTGAAGAATTAAAAGCATTGTCAGATAACTGTCCGGACGATGTAGAACTTCATCGCCCATTTATTGATGAAGTGACAATTAAGTGTCCACATTGTGGAAAAGATATGCACCGCGTTCCGGAAGTAATTGACTGTTGGTTTGATAGTGGGGCAATGCCGTTTGCACAACATCACTATCCATTTGAAAATAAGGAATTATTTGAACAACAATTTCCGGCAGACTTTATTTCTGAAGGTGTTGACCAGACACGTGGCTGGTTCTACTCATTACTTGCTATTTCTACATTAATCTTTGATCAAGCGCCATATAAGAATGTACTTGTTCTTGGACACGTACAAGATAAAGATGGACAAAAGATGAGTAAGTCAAAAGGAAATGCAGTAGATCCATTCGAGGCATTGGAAGAATATGGAGCAGATGCGATTCGTTGGTATTTCTATATTAATAGTGCACCGTGGTTGCCAAACCGTTTCCATGGAAAAGCAGTTACAGAAGGACAACGTAAATTTATGGGAACATTGTGGAATACGTACGCATTTTATGTCCTTTATGCGGAAATTGACCAATTTGATCCTACAAAATATGCGTTGGAATACGAAAAACTTTCTGTTATGGATAAATGGTTACTGTCCAAGTTGAATACATTGATTAAGACAGTAGACAATAATCTTGAAAACTACAGAATTCCAGAAGCAGCTCGAGCACTTCAGGATTTTGTGGATGATATGAGTAACTGGTATGTAAGAAGAAGTCGTGAACGTTTCTGGGCAAAAGGAATGGAACAAGATAAGATTAATGCATACATGACACTTTATACTGCGTTGGTAACTGTTGCAAAAGTGGCAGCACCGATGATTCCATTTATGACAGAAGACATTTATCAAAACTTAGTAAGAGGTCTTGATAACACAGCTCCAGAAAGTATTCATTTGTGTGAATATCCTGTATATGATGAAGCAATGATTGATGCGGAATTGGAAGAAAACATGGACGAAGTGTTGAAATTGGTTGTTATGGGTCGTGCTTGTAGAAATGCGGCAAATATCAAAAACCGTCAACCAATCGGAAAAATGTTTGTGAAATCAGAAAAAGAACTTCCTGGATTCTATCAAGAAATCGTAGAAGAAGAATTGAATGTAAAAACGTTAGAATTTACAAGTGATGTTCGTTCGTTTACATCTTATACATTCAAACCACAGTTAAAGACCGTTGGACCGAAATACGGAAAATTGCTTGGTGGAATTAAGAATGCACTTGATTCATTAGATGGAAATGCAGCGATGGATGAAATCAATGAAACAGGTATGTTGAAACTTAATATCAACGGAGAAGAAGTTGTGTTGATGACAGAAGATCTTTTGATCGATATGACTCAAATGGAAGGATACGTATCTGAAAATGACAACAATGTAACGGTTGTATTAGATACAAATCTTACAGAAGAGTTGTTGGAAGAAGGATTTGTAAGAGAGTTAATCAGCAAGATTCAGACGATGAGAAAAGAAGCTGATTTTGAGGTGACGGATAAGATTCAAGTATCTTATGAAGGAACAGAAAAAGCAGAACAACTTTTTGAAAAATACGCAAATGAAATTGGCGGAGAAGTTTTGGCTACCGCGGTAGAAAAGAAAGCACCACAAGGATATACCAAAGAGTGGAACATCAACGGTGAGAAAGTGACTTTGGGTGTTGAGAAATAGGAGAGTTATATGACAAAAAATAGTTTTGACAAAATTGAATTTCAAAAAAAGGTAAAAAGCAATGTAAAGCGTTTGTACAGAAAAACCATTGAAGAGGCATCTGAACAACAACGTTTTCAAGCGGTTTCTTACGCAATTAAAGAAACCATTATTGATAAATGGTTAGCAACACAAGCGCAATATAAGAAAGATGATCCAAAGACAGTTTATTATATGTCAATGGAGTTCTTGATGGGTAGAGCACTTGGAAATAACTTAATAAATTTAACTTCATATAAAGAAGTAAGAGAAGCATTGGATGAGATGGGAATCAATCTGAATGTAATTGAGGATGAAGAACCAGACGCAGCACTTGGTAATGGTGGTCTTGGTCGTTTGGCAGCATGCTTTCTGGATTCTTTAGCTTCTTTGGGATACGCAGCTTATGGCTGCGGCATCCGCTACCGCTACGGTATGTTCAAACAAAAGATTAAAGATGGATATCAAGTAGAAACACCAGACAACTGGCTTCGAGAAGGAAATCCTTTTGAAGTTCGTCGTGATGAGTATGCGAAAGAAGTTCGCTTTGGCGGACATATTCGCGTAGAAAAAGACCCGGCAACTGGACGTGATAAGTTTGTTCAAGAAAACTATGAGTCTGTACTTGCGGTTCCATACGATATGCCAATCGTTGGATACAACAATAATATTGTAAATACACTTCGTATTTGGGATGCAAAAGCGATTACAGAATTCCACTTGGATCACTTTGACCGTGGAGAATATCAAAAAGCGATTGAGCAAGAAAACCTTGCAAAAACAATTGTTGAAGTTTTATATCCGAATGATAACCACTATGCCGGAAAAGAGCTTCGTTTGAAACAACAATATTTCTTCGTTTCGGCAAGTTTACAGGAAGCGATTGCAAAATATAAGAGAGACCATGATGACATCAAGAAGTTCTACGAAAAAGTGACCATTCAAATGAATGATACTCATCCAACAGTTTCTGTAGCAGAACTTATGAGACTTCTTATGGATGAAGAAGGTCTTGAATGGGAGGAAGCATGGGAAGTTACAACGAAGACTTGTGCATACACCAACCATACGATTATGGCAGAGGCTCTTGAAAAATGGCCAATCGACTTATTCAAGAGATTGCTCCCACGTGTATATCAAATCGTAGAAGAAATCGACCGTCGTTTTGTAGCTGAAATCAGAGCAAAATATCCAGGAAATGAAGAAAAAGTTCGTAAGATGGCAATTCTTTACGATGGTCAAGTGAAGATGGCACATCTTGCAATTGCAGCAGGATATTCTGTCAATGGTGTTGCGGCGCTTCATACAGAAATCTTAAAGAAACAAGAACTCAAAGATTTCTATGAAATGATGCCACTCAAATTTAACAATAAAACAAATGGTATTACACAAAGAAGATTCCTTCTTCATGGAAATCCACTTCTCGCAGATTGGGTAACAGAGCACATTGGTGATGGCTGGATTACAGATCTTTCACAAATGGCAAAATTGAAACCACTTGCAGATGACCCTAAGGCAAGAAAAGAGTTTATGGATATCAAATACCAAAACAAAGTTCGTCTTGCAGAGTATATTTTGAAACACAATGGAGTAGAAGTAGATCCTAATTCTATTTTTGATGTTCAAGTTAAGAGATTGCATGAATACAAACGTCAATTCCTTAATATTTTGCATGTGATGTATTTGTACAATCAAATCAAAGATTATCCAGAGATGTCTTTCTATCCAAGAACATTTATTTTTGGTGCAAAGGCAGCAGCTGGTTATAAGCGTGCAAAACAAACAATCAAATTAATCAATTCGGTTGCAGATGTTATCAACAACGATGCAAGTATCAACGGAAAACTTAAGGTTGTGTTCATTGAAGACTACCGTGTATCAAATGCAGAATGGATTTTTGCAGCAGCAGATGTCAGCGAACAAATTTCTACAGCATCAAAAGAAGCATCGGGAACAGGTAACATGAAGTTCATGTTAAATGGAGCTCCAACTCTTGGAACAATGGATGGTGCGAACGTGGAAATCGTAGAAGAAGTAGGAATTGAAAATGCATTTATTTTCGGATTGAGTTCAGATGAAGTAATCAATTATGAAAATAATGGTGGATACAATCCAGTTGACATTTATATCAATGATTGGGATATCAAACGAGTTGTTGATCAGTTAGTAGATGGAACTTACGCAAATGGAGATAGAGAGTTGTACCGCGACCTTTACAATTCACTTCTTAATACACATAGCAGTGACAGAGCGGACACTTACTTTATCTTGAAAGACTTTAGAAGTTATGCAGAAGCACAAAAGCGCGTGGAAGCAGCTTACAGAGATCAAGACAGATGGTCGAAGATGGCTCTTCTTAACACAGCTTCTTGTGGAAAGTTCACATCAGACAGAACAATCCAAGAATATGTGGATGATATCTGGAAACTGGATAAAGTAAAGGTAGAGATGTAATCCTGAAATTCAATAAGAACAAAGAAGACTTTGCAAGTGCAGAGTCTTCTTTTCAGATGGCAAGTGCGATGGTAAAAGAGGAGGAAGATACGATGAATTATTGGAAACAAAGTAAAGACAATATTTGGGTTGCTGCACACAGAGGTTGGTGCTCAAAATATCCGGAAAACACAATGGAGGCCATTAAAGCTGCAGTTGAAGTCGGAGTTGACCAAATTGAGACAGACATTCGTGTGACCAAGGACGGAGAATTGGTTTTGTTTCATGATCCAACGGTAGATAGAACAACCAATGGCACAGGCAAGGTGATTGATTATACTTTAGAGGAACTTCGTGCGTTAGATGCAGGTATACATAAAGGGGAAGAATTCAAGGGATATAAG
>JAZNKI010000021.1:0-8921 GCA_045578495.1 Faecalimonas sp. | reverse complement strand
CAAAAAGGTTGTTTTGAAACATATTGCAACGCAACAATCCTTTCAGATTTGTTCGAAGGAGATCTTGATGTTTTCTTTGAAAAACTGGAAGAAGGAAATAAAGTTTGTGAAGAAGTGTGGGAAAAATATCTGCATTATTTGTCAATTGCTGCGAATAATGTCAGAATGCTATTTGATTGTAAGGTGATTCTTGGTGGCTATGTCGGTGCATATATGGAGCCGTATTTGAAGGAATTGAAGGCCTTAGCATGTCAAAGAAATACTTTTGAAGATAATGCAGAGTATTTGGAAGTATGTAAAGTAAAGAGAGAAGCACTAGCTTTAGGAAGTGCATTGCCATTCATTCACGAATTATGGAATACAATATAAAGGATAATATTGGTTATGAATAAATATTCGATAGGCTTAGATTTTGGTACGCTATCTGTGCGTGCATTACTAGTGAACATCAAAACAGGGGAAGAAGTAGCAGTCAGTGTATATGAATATCCACATGGTGTCATGGAAGAGGAGCTATTAACCGGAGAACAACTTCCAATGGGATTTGCACTTCAGCATCCAAAGGACTATATAGATGGATTAATACACGTTGTTACAAGTGTAATGAAGCAAAGTAAAGTGAAACCAGAAGATGTGGTTGGAATTGGAATTGATTTCACATCATCTACTGTTTTTCCAGTTAAAGCAGATGGTACGCCACTTTGTATGACGAAGGAGTTTGTTGACGAACCACGTGCTTATGTAAAACTATGGAAGCATCATGGTGGAGAGCGTGAAGCCAGATATATAGAAAATATTATAGAGAAGCGCGGAGAGGACTGGATTTCTCTTTATGGAGGCAAAGTGTCCAGTGAGTGGATGATTCCAAAAGTATTGGAAACTTTGAATTATGCACCCGAAGTATATGAAGCAGCTGAACGTTATTTGGAAGCAATGGATTGGGTTACATGGATGTTAACAGGTCAAGAGTCACGCTCTATTAATGGTACAGGATACAAGGCATTTTATAATTACAAAACAGGATATCCATCAAAAGAGTTCTTTGGTGCGTTAGATACACGTATGGAGAATTATATTGAGGAGAAGATGGACGCACCTATTAAGAAAATTGGAGAAGCGGCAGGTTTCTTGACAAATGAGATGGCCGACAAATTGGGATTATGTCCTGGGACTCCAGTTGGTGTGCCAATGATAGATTCCCATTGTGGTGTTTTGGGAGGTGGAGTTACCAAACCTGGTGAAATGATGATTGTTGTGGGCACATCTCTTTGTCATCATATTATGTCAGAGAGGGATGCGGATGTCTATGGCATCTCAAAGGTGAAGGATGGAATCATTCCGGGATATTTTTCATACGAAGCCGGTCAAAGCGGTGGTGGAGACATCTATGCTTGGTTTACCGAGACATTTGTGCCGAGAAGGTACGAAGATGAAGCGTGTAGACAAGGTGTTGGAATTCACGAATTTCTTTGCAATAAATTGAAAGATTATAAAGCTGGGCGAAGTGGACTGATTGCACTAGATTGGTTTAATGGGGTACGTTCTCCTTTGGCAGATTTTAATCTAAATGGACTTTTACTTGGAATGAATCTTCAAACAAAGCCAGAAGATATCTATATGGCACTCATTGAAGCTACAGGGTTTGGAACGAGAGTGATTGTTGAAGAGTTTGAAAAAGCGGGTATTACGATAGATTCTATTGTGATGAGTGGAGGAATTCCGCTTAAGAATCCAATGTTAGTTCAGACTTATGCGGATATCTTGAATCGAGAGATTCGCGTGTGTCAGACAACGCAGGCAGGCGCGGTAGGAGCTGCAATTTTGGGTGTAGCAGCAGCATCGTCGGAGATGACTGGATACCAGAGTCTGGTTGATGTTGCGCAAACATTAGGTAAAAAGTGTGAGAAAGTTTATTATCCAAATCAGAATAATGTGGAAGCGTATAACAAGTTGTATGATGAGTATGTTGTTCTGTCAGAGTATTTTGGTAAAGGCGCGAATGATGTGATGAAGCGATTGAATCAAATGAGGAAATAGTAAAAAAGGAGATAAATCCATAATGTTTGGATTTATCTCCTTTTTACCTAAGAGGTAAAAATATATTGATAGAATGATTTAAATTGATATAATATAATTAACCTGATAGGTAAATAAAATCAAGGAGATGAGTATGTGCAAATTGAATACAGAAACAGTAGACTTGCAAAGATTTGCACAAGTACCTACGAAGCAGAGAAAAAATACGGCAGAGATATGGCAGATAAAATTCATCTTAGAATTAAGCAAGGATGAGAATCTTGCGGATGAATTTGCAAAGCAAATGCTATGAAACACAAAACTTCATTAAAAAACAAAAAACTACTTGTCAATTATGAAAAAATGTGATAAAATACACAAGGTTGTGAGAAGAAAGAGATGGTCCTCTGGTACAGAAAGTATTAAGAACGTCCGAAATATAAGGAGGTCACACGATGAACGATATTATTAAGAAAATTGAAGCTGAACAATTAAAAGCTGAAGTACCTGCATTTAACGTAGGTGATACTGTAAAAGTATACGGTAAAATCAAAGAAGGAAACCGCGAAAGAATCCAAGTTTTCGAAGGTGTAGTACTTAAGAAACAAGGCGGCGGCGCAAGAGAAACATTTACAGTTAGAAAGAATTCTAACGGCATTGGCGTTGAAAAGACTTGGCCATTACACTCACCAAACGTAGAGAGAGTAGAAGTTGTTCGTAGAGGTAAAGTAAGAAGAGCAAAACTTAACTACTTAAGAGGACGCGTTGGTAAGAGAGCTAAAGTAAAAGAGTTAGTAAAATAGTAAATGTGAGAGGAACAACTACATACGTGTAATTGTTCCTTTTTTGTTTCTTGGGAGAGAATATGGCAAAGTTAAAGTTTGGAAAACAAAAAAGAAGAGTGAATTATGATTTGGTGAAAAAGATCCTGACATGGGCGATTGAGATAGCAGTGGTTTGTTCAATCGCGTTTGTACTCGTGTGGTATTTTGGTATGCGCATAAGTATGATTGGCGACTCTATGAATCCGCGATTAAGTAATGGAGATGTCACCTTGGTAAATCGATTAGTGTACGATATGAGTACTCCAAAACGTGGCGATGTCATTGCGTTTAAGCCAAAAGGAAACGAGGCGGCGCATTATTATATTAAACGAGTTATTGGATTGCCTGGAGAAACAATTGAAGTAAAAAAGGGAAAACTTCTGATTGATGGAAAAGAAATAAAGGAAGATTATGAGACTACTTCAATAGAAGAATTGGGAGCGTTACAAGAGCCAATTACATTAGGAGAAAATGAATATTTTGTCTTGGGAGATGATAGACAAAATAGTGAAGATAGTCGTTATGAAGATGTCGGAAATGTGAAGCGTTCAGATATTTCCGGAAAAGTGTGGTTTGTAATATCAGGAGAACATTTTGGGTTTGTGAGATAGAGAGGTAGAGTATGCATTTTCAATGGTATCCAGGTCATATGACAAAAGCAAAGCGTATGATGCAGGAAAATATAAAATTGATAGATTTGGTCATCGAATTGGTGGATGCAAGAGTTCCAATGAGTAGCCGAAATCCAGATATTGATGAGTTGGGTAAGAATAAGGCGAGATTAATCTTGTTAAACAAGTCAGATTTAGCGTCTGATTCGCAGAATGATGCATGGGTAGAATACTTTAAAAATAAAGGATTTTCCGTTGTAAAAGTGAATTCCAAAAAAGGTGGCGGTATGAAGACGATCCATGGTGTCATACAGGAGGCTTGCAAAGAGAAGATTGAAAGAGACCGTAAACGAGGAATTTTAAATCGCCCTGTGCGTGCCATGGTTGTTGGAATTCCGAATGTAGGAAAGTCTACATTTATCAATGCGTTGGCTGGAAAGGCTTGCGCGAAGACTGGAAATAAGCCGGGTGTTACAAAAGGAAAACAATGGATTCGCTTGAATAAAAATGTGGAGCTTTTAGACACACCGGGAATTTTGTGGCCAAAATTTGAAGACCAGACAGTAGGACTTCGTCTTGCATTTATTGGCTCTATTAAAGATGAAATTTTAAATGTGGAAGAATTGGCAGCAGAATTAATTCAATTCTTAAAAAAATATTATCAGGGTGTATTGGCAGAAAAGTATGCTATAATAGAAGCAGATGACCCATATCAATGTTTGGCAGACATTGCAAAGAGTAGACATTGTCTATTAAAGGGGAGTGAATTGGATACCGAAAAGGCTGCCACACTTTTGATAGATGATTTTAGAAGTGGAAGACTTGGAAGAATCACATTAGAATTTTCAGGGGATTATGAATAGAAACGGAAAGAAGGAATCGTATGGCTCGTAGATACAGATATGAATATTTACAGAGAAAAAAAGCCAGAGAAATTGAGAAAACACTTCGACTCATGGAAAAGAATGAAAAAGAAGAAATGCGCAGTGATAAAGAAAAAGCAGTGCGAGAAATTCTTGGATGGGTGGTATATATCGCTATTGTAATATGTGCGACTTATTTAATTGTGAATTTTGTAGGACAAAGAACACGTGTAAGTGGAAGTTCAATGCTACCAACGCTGTGTGATAGCGACAATTTGATTGTGGATAAAATATCCTATCGCTTCCGTGATCCGGAACGATTTGAAGTAGTTGTTTTTCCATATCGCGCAATGGAAGAGACTTATTACATCAAAAGAATTATTGGTCTTCCGGGAGAAACGGTGCAGATTATCGGTGGATACATATACATTGATGGGAAGAAACTGGATGAATCTTACGGGTTAGAGGTGATTGATTCAGACAAGTATGGAATTGCGGCGACACCGATTACATTAGGTGAAGATGAATATTTTGTTATGGGAGATAATCGAAATGCGAGTGCGGATAGCCGAGAAAGCGCAGTTGGATTGATCCATAAGGATGAATTCATTGGAAGAGCATGGATTCGCATATGGCCATTAAAGAGTATTGGAGTAATTTCAAATGAGTAAAAGTATTGGTGATATAAAAAAAGAATTTGAGCAGGCTGACAAGCAGATGTTATCGTTTCTGTATGAGATTTATGCAGAAGATCAGAGAGCAGGTGTTGTCAGCCTGATTTCGAAATATCGAAAACAAGAAGAAAAATTAGAAGCAGAAAAAAAGAGAATGGAAGATATGTATATTTACGAACGTAAGTATGCGGATTTTCAATATATCTGTGGAATTGACGAAGTGGGAAGAGGACCGCTTGCAGGACCAGTCGTTGCGGGCGCAGTCATTTTACCGAAAGATTGTGACATTCTTTATTTGAATGATTCGAAAAAATTATCAGAAAAGATGCGAGAGTCTTTGTACGATGAGATTATGGAAAAAGCAGTTGCAACAGGAATCGGAATTGTAAGTCCGGCAAGAATTGATGAGATTAATATTTTGCAAGCGACTTATGAAGCGATGCGTATGGCGTTGGAAAAAATGCAAGTAAAACCAGACTTGTTGTTGAATGATGCGGTTACGATTCCAGAGGTTACAACGAAGCAAGTGCCGATTATCAAAGGGGATGCGAAAAGTGCCTCTATTGCAGCAGCAAGTATCATTGCAAAAGTAACAAGAGACCGCTTGATGGTGGAGTATGAGAAGGTGCTTCCAGGATATGGATTTGCAAGCAACAAAGGATATGGCTCATCAGAACATATTCGTGCGATACAAGAGCAAGGCGCAACGCCAATACACAGACAAAGCTTTATTAAAAATTTTGTGTAAAGGAAGTTCATGTGCAAAATCGAAGAAGAGTAGGAAACAATTATGAGAATCTTGCGGCTAAATATTTGCAAACGCTCGGTTATCAGATTATTGAGCAAAATTATTATAGTCGCTATGGTGAAATCGATTTGATCGCGATACACCAAGGTTATCTTGTATTTATAGAAGTAAAATATCGAACCAATGAGAAGAATGGGAATCCGCTGGAGGCAGTTACTTTGTCCAAGCAGAAATCAATTTCAAAGTGTGCAGTTTGTTATATGCGAGAACACCATTTGGAGGATTGTGCAGTGCGATTTGATGTGGTTGGTATTTTGGGAGAAAAAATCAAAGTCGTTTCGAATGCATTTGACTTTGTATCTTAAAGGTGGAGAAAAAATGAAACGATTGAACTATAAAAGCGAAGCATATATATTAGATGAGGTTCAAGTAGGAGATGTCCTATATTTGTCTTATCCTATGATTGAGGAAACGGGGATGGTAAAGCATGGGTTTTCCACTCGAATCGGAGGAGTAAGTGAAGGAATTTTTCAGTCCATGAATCTTAGCTTTAACAGAGGTGATTCGGATGAAAATGTGGTGGAAAACTACAGAAGAATTTCCGGGGCGATAGGTGTGGATACATCTTGTTTGGTAAAGTCTGTGCAAACGCATACAACCAATGTGCATCAAGTTACAAAGGAAAATAAGAATGATTTGTTGCAAGACGTGGATGGTCTCATTACGAATGAACCGAATCTTTGTCTTGTGACTAGCTATGCAGACTGTGTGCCACTGTTTTTCCTAGACCCAGTTCACAAGGCCATAGGCTTAAGTCATTCGGGATGGAGAGGTACCGTAGGGAAAATCGGAGAAATTACTTTGCAAAAAATGAATCAAGCTTATGGAACAAATCCAGAGGATGTAATTGCGGCAATAGGACCATCTATTTGTCAGGATTGTTATGAAGTCAGTCAAGACGTGATTGAGAAGTTTAAAGAGGCGTTTGATCATAAGTATTGGGATGCACTCTTTTACCAGAAAGAAAATCAAAAGTATCAGTTGAATCTATGGAAAGCAAATGAGATTATTTTATTGGAGGCAGGAGTGAAAAGGGAACAACTTGCTGTGACAAATGTCTGCACCAATTGTAATCCGGATGTGCTGTTTTCCCACAGAGCCTCGCAAGGAAAACGTGGCGGAATGGCAGCCTTTATGGCTCTAAAGTAGGAGGAAATCGATGGAAAAAGAATTAGAAAAGTTGTTGGAACATCTCATAGAAAAGGTGCCTGGAATCATTGATTTTGCATTGGATGTTGTTCTGGCACTGGTTGTATTTTTTATTGGGTCTCACATCATTAAGTGGATTCGAAAAATTATAAAGAAATCCTTAGAAAAGGCAAAGGTAGACAAAGGCGTTGCACAGTTTGTAGAGTCCTTTTTGAAGTTTGCCTTGTATGCGGTCCTCATCTTTTCAATAGGAAAGAAATTTGGTTTGGATACCACTTCCGTAGCGGCAGCGTTGGCTTCATGTGGTGTGGCAATTGGTTTGGCTTTGCAAGGTAGTTTGTCGAACTTTGCAGGTGGAGTTTTGATTTTATTATTAAAACCATTTGTGGTTGGTGATTATATCATTGAGGATAACAAAGGTCAGGAAGGTACCGTAAAAGAGATTCAATTGTTTTATACAAAATTGGTGACTCCGGATAACAAGACAGTGATTGTTCCAAATGGAACTTTGGCGAATACAAGTTTGACAAATGTGACGGCTCAGGATAAACGAAGATTGGATTTAACAGTAGGAGTTTCTTATACGGCAGATTTGCAACAGGCAAAGCAGTGGATTGAAAATCTTGTTCGAAAAGAAGAGGGGATTTTGAAAGAAGAAGAGATTCAGGTTTTTGTCAGTGAACTTGGAGACAACGCAGTGATTCTTGGTGTGCGAGGATGGGTGAAGAAAGAAGTTTACTGGACAACAAAATGGAGTTTGTTGGAAAATATAAAAGTGACGTTTGACCAACATGGAATTGAGATTCCTCATCCGCAAGTCGTTGTGCATATGAAAGAAAAATAAAAAGGTTGTCCATTTGGACAGACCACGTAAGGAAGTATTTTATGTTAAGAACGTGCAAAGTTATATGCGACAGTTCTTTATGCAGGAGCATTTTGCCGATCTGAAGCAAGCGTATATTGCGGGACTGCTGAAAGCACTCTCTAAATATACGCCTGACGGCGGCGCATCCTTTGTCTCCTTCAAAGAGTATTATGTGGAACGAGAAATCTTTGATTATATCCGTTCTATGCGAACAGGCTTTACGGTACAGAGTCTTGCGGAATATGCAAAGCTCCGTAAAGCGATGGCTGTATGGGACAAATATGAGCGCAGTTATGCCGATGCTACGATTGAAGCGGTTGCTGTAGAACTTGGAGAAACCGCTGATGATACGAAAGAAATCGTGCTCGGTGGCTTACTCAACGAGAACCGTGTTGACCTTTACCAACAGTATGCGGAGGATGATGAAGCGGAAAACACAGAAGAATCACACCCCGATACCACCTCCGACACTTACACGCTGTATATGAAGGGCGAACTGTACACCCGTCTGAGGGATGCCTATGACAAGCTCGAATACACAGAGCGAATGATGCTTGCCCAACGGCTCGGCTTCTGCTTTGATTGTCACAGTACCTTCTATATGGATTACGATGACCTCGATGAGTACGGAGATCCCAAGAAGAAACCCATCAAACCGATGATGTATACCGATATTGCCACCGACCACGAATACAGCTCTGCCAACACCGCACACAAAAAATGCGGAAAGGCACTTATGAAATTAAAAGAAGCTATAAAAGACCTGATATAACGAAAAAAGCCCCGTTGGAAATGCAGAAAAACCTATACACCCAAAGCGTGTTATCCTTAACGGAGTTTACGCAAACCGAGTAGGATTACAGAAAAATCCGGCCATCGTTATGGTGGTCGGATTTTTGCTATTGTATATAATAGCTTTGTAAAATCATCGAAAACCGTAGATTTTTGAAAGAATTTGCGCTATAATATATTCTGTTATTTTTTGTGCATACCCAAAAGTGGAAATAAAACATTTCAAGGGGATGTTCCCTTTTTCACTACCGATAGAAGGAAGGTGCTGCTGTGCTGAATATAGCCGTCTGTGATGATGAAAAGCTTTGGCTTGAAAATA
>JAZNKI010000020.1:0-4985 GCA_045578495.1 Faecalimonas sp. | reverse complement strand
CGAACCTGTGACGGAAGTTGCCTTTGACGCAAAACCGGAATATGGATATTTCCGTATTACTGTACGCGATGAAAGAGGCAATGTAGCTTGTACAAATGCATATTTTCCAGAAGAATATCTGTAAAAATAAGGGAAGCGGCGACCTAGAGGTTGCCGTTTTCTTATTCTTTTGCAAAAATATTTTTTGACAGGCATAACGTATATATGATATATTCACTGAACAAGCAGTTCTTATATTTCTTTGGCAGTATGCCAATCTAACAATTCTAAATCAAATCAAAAGTATCTGCTTGAAATTCACTATTATTTATAACTTAAGAAGGAGGTATTGCGATGGCAAACACACTACAACTGTATTTTCCGCAGCTTCGTACACGTCAGCAGGTGCTTGATGATATCTACGCCAAGGAAATGTAGAATGCCAGAAACTTGGCTATGCTTTTCCAGGGGCAAGGGCGGCTTGCTACTCTGCGGATCTGTTGTTGCGACAGTATAAAAGAGTAAGAGGAGAGCGTGGCAAGAAATTTAGTTACAAAGATATCAAAAAAGTCTACAGTATTATTTTCTATGAACAAAGTCCACATCCATTTCACACATTTTCTGAGTCTTATATCCACCGAAGCAAACAACAAACAGACACGGGGATCGAGATCGATCTCTTGCAGGAGTTTGTTTTTATTTCACTTGACAACGCAAATATGATTTGTAAGAATAAAGGTATAGAAAACACGTTGGAAGCATGGATAATGTTTCTGTTGAAGAGGTAAATGAAATATTGAAGTAATGAAGCGGCGACCGTGTGGTCGCCGTTTTTTTCTTGCGCATAGACAATAAATGTGTCAGAATGAAAGTGTGCATAATAGTTATGATGTTATTATAAACAAAAAAATGAATAGTCAGTCTGAATAGATGTAAAGAGGAGAAAAAGAGTGGAGTTTCAATACGTATCAAACGCAGGAATTGTACTTGACATAGAAGGAAAGACCATAGGCATCGACTGTCTATGTAGAGATTCTTCTATGTTATATCAAGACACCCCGTTAGAAATCCGAGAGAAATTAATATTTGACATTCTTATTTTTACGCATGAGCACGAAGATCATTTTTGTGGGGAGTATGTGAAAGAAGCATGGGAGAAGAATCCAAATCTCCTAATATATGCGGGGGAGAATGTAATCGCAATGTTACAGAATGTTAATATCCAGGCAGGCCAATTGCAGGAAGTGAAAGATGGAGATGCTCTTGTGATAGGAGAGTCGAAGATTCGATTTGTCCAAACATTGCACGAAGGGGAACAATATTCAAATGTTCAAAACCTAACACTTCTTATTAATATAGAAGACAAACATCTAGTTATCACTGGTGATGCAATGCCGTGCGAAGATTTGTTTGAGAAAATTAGTGCATGGTCATCTAGCGTTGATTGGCTCTTCGCACCATTTCCGTACGTGGGACTTCGTTCCACGAGAAAACTGATAAAAGAATACTTAAATATACAGAACATTTTCGTACTACATCAGCCACGCAAGGAAGCGGATGTACAGAATTGGGTGGCAAGTACAAAGCGTGTTTGTGAGGCCGTGGGAGATGGTTTGCCAGAGCCTGTTTTCCCGGAAGAATTAGGTGAGAAATATTTCATATAAAAAATACATAGATATATTTGGAAAAAATCTTGACAAATGTAATTAAAAGTTATATGTTTGTTACGTAATGTTATAAATGTAACAAAATTTAACATAAACTCAAAAAAGGAGGAAAAGAACATGGCAGAAGGCGTATTAATGCCAAAAGCAGGTATCACCGTTGAAGAATGTGTGATTACCGAATGGTTGAAAAAACCAGGAGATCAAGTTGCAGTAGGTGACATTTTGTTTACTTATGAAACAGATAAGGCAACATTTGAATGTGAGTCTACAGCAGCAGGGACATTACTCGAAATCTTCTATAACGATGGAGACGAAGTTCCAGTATTAGTAAATGTATGTGCAATCGGAAACCCAGGAGATGACGTATCCGCATTAAAAGGTGGAGAAGCAGCACCAGCAGAGGCACCGGCAGAGGCGGCAGCACCAGCAGCGGCTCCGGCACCAGCAGCACCGACAGGTCCTGTAGCACAAGGAGTATTGATGCCAAAAGCAGGTATTACTGTTGAAGAATGTATCATCACAGAGTGGCTTAAAAAACCAGGTGACCAAATCGCAGTAGGCGATATTCTCTTTACATATGAAACAGACAAAGCAACATTCGAGTGCGAGTCTACAGCAGCAGGAACATTGCTTGAAATCTTCTATAACGATGGAGATGAAGTTCCAGTATTAGTAAATGTGTGTGCAATCGGAAATCCAGGAGATAGCACAGTAGGTTTGAAAGCAGGAGAAGAAGCTCCAGCGGCAGCACCAGCAGTAGCTGCAGCACCTGCAAAAGCAGAAGCTCCAGTAGCAGCACCAGCTGCAGCTGCAGCAGTAGCAGCAAATCCAGATGCTAAGGTTTCACCAAGAGCAAAAATGATTGCGCAAACTCTAGGTGTTGATCCAACAATGGCAGCTCCAACAGGACCTTACGGAAGAGTGATCGAAAAAGATGTTCGTGCATTGGCAGCAACACAAGCACTTTCACCAGCAGCTGCACCAGTAGTAGAAGCAGCACCTGCAAAAGCAGAAGCTCCAGTAGCAGCTCCAGTTGCAGCAGAAGCACCTGAGTATGTAGATGAAAAATTCTCTGCAATCAGAAAAGCAACTGCTAAAGCAATGGTTCGCTCACTCAGCACAATGGCTCAACTTACACATCAACATTCATTTGATGCAAGCACAATCTTGAATCTTAGAAAACAGTTGAAGGCAAATGGCGAAGCTATGGGAATGCCAAACATTACAATCAATGACCTTGTAATGTTTGCTGTGACAAGAGTTCTTATGAACCATCCACAATTAAATGCAACAATGCCAGAAGAAAATATGATTCGTAAATACACAAATGTACATCTTGGTATGGCAGTTGATACTCCAAAAGGACTTATGGTTCCAACTATCTTCAATGCAAACAAGATGTCTCTTGCTGAACTTTCTATGGAAGCAAAACGTCTTGCAAAACTTTGCCAAGAAGGAAAAGCAACTCCAGACATGCTTTCAGGAGCAAGCTTTACAGTTTCTAACGTAGGTTCACTTGGCGTTGAAGTATTTACACCAGTTGTAAATCCACCACAAGTAGGTATCCTTGGAGTATGTGGAACTACAACACGTATTAGAGAAGTAAATGGAGAAATCAAAACATATCCAGCTATGAACTTATGCTTGTCATATGACCATAGAGCACTTGATGGAACTCCAGCATCTAAGTTCATGAAAGAACTTTGTCAGGCACTTGAAAACTTTTCATTATTAATGATGAAATAAGGAGAATGTAATCATGGTAAAATCAGATGTATTAGTACTCGGCGGTGGCCCGGGTGGATATCTTGCTGCTGAACGTGCGGCACAAGGTGGAAAGAAAGTAACTTTGATTGAGAAACGTGCACTTGGTGGTACTTGCCTTAACGAAGGATGTATCCCTTCAAAAGCACTTCTTAACTCAGGAAAGTTATACGAACACGCAAAAGAAAGCGAAGTATTCGGTGTAACAGCTGAAAACGTAAAAATCGATCATGCAAAAGTTGTAGAGCGTAAAGATAAAGTGGTAAAAATGCTTGTATCTGGTGTTGGCGCAACAATGAAAGCACACGGCGTAAACGTTGTGATGGCTGAAGGTGTGGTTAAAGGAAAAACTGAAGACGGATTTGTAGTAACAGCAGGCGGAGAAGAATACGCAGCAGACAAATTGATCCTTGCTTGTGGATCAGTAGCAGTTGTTCCTCCAATTCCAGGACTTCGTGAAGGATTAGAAAAAGGATTTGTTATGACAAACCAAGAAATCCTTGATATGAAAACAGTACCAAATCACTTAACAGTTATCGGTGGTGGTGTTATCGGTCTTGAACTTGCATCTTACTTCAATATGATTGGTGTAAATGTTGCAGTAATCGAGATGTTAGACAAGATTGCAGGACCTACAGAAAAAGAAATTTCTGCAGCACTCCTCAAAGAATACAAGAAAAAAGGAATCGATTTCAAACTTGCTTGTAAAGTTACAGAAGTTGGAACAGACTGCGTAGTTTACGAAGAAGCAGGGGAAATTAAGAAAATCCAAACAGATGCAGTTCTCTGTGCAATCGGAAGACGTGCACTTACTCAAAACATGGGCATTGAAAACTTGGGTGTTTACATGGAAAGAGGCGCAATTGTTACAGATGACAACATGCAGACAAATGTTCCAGGTGTATATGCAGTTGGTGATGTAAACGGAAAGATTATGTTAGCTCACACGGCATATCGTGAAGCAGAAGTTGCAGTAAATCACATCTTAGGAAAGAAAGATTACATGCGTTACAATGCAATTCCTTCAGTTATCTACACACAACCTGAAATCGCAAGTGTTGGTGAAACAGAAGAAACAGCAAAAGCAAAAGGCATGGAAGTAAAAGTTGTGAAAGCAACAATGAAGATGTCAGGACGTTACTTGGCGGAAGTAGAAAAAGGTGACGGATTCTGTAAACTTGTTATCGATACAAAGAAAAACTGCTTAGTAGGATGTCATATGATCGGAAGCTACACATCAGAAATGATTTATGGTGCAGCTCTTATGATTGAAAAACAAATGCCAATCGAACAAATCAAAGAATTGGTATTCCCACATCCAACAGTATCAGAAGTAATTAGAGAAGCTTTGTTTTTATAATATTCAATAAAAAAGGAGATTAAAGTTATGCCAAAATCATTATACATTGATCCAAATAAGATGCGTGCTGAAGGTAAAATCGAGTTCCAAGATATCCCAGTAAACGCGTACAAGAAATCAGTAAAAGATGAATTAAAAGAAGGAAACTTCACAAAAGAAGATTTGATTCGTATTTTCCGTGATATGACAATCTGTCGTGAATTCGAAGATATGTT
>JAZNKI010000019.1:0-41501 GCA_045578495.1 Faecalimonas sp. | reverse complement strand
GTAGAAAAACTTGCAACTGCGGCAGATCTTATGAAATATTCGTTAATTATCGTTTCGACTCTTCCAATGTTGATTCTGTATCCGTGTTTACAGAAGTTCTTCCAGAAGGGTGTAATGATTGGATCAATTAAAGGTTAATTATCAGAGATTATAAAGTGGGGAAATCGATTGATTTCCTCACTTTTTTGATGTCAGGAAATCCTGTGTGTGATATAATAAAACAAAAAATGTCAGGAGAAAAAATGATTATTGGATTTATTATCTGGAGCATTGTTGCAATCCTATTCATCTGTATAGGAATAAGTTCGCGAAAGTCAAAAGAAGCTGTTGGTTTTTTTTCGGGGTGCAAGCCACCAGTAATAAAAGATATAAAACGTTATAACAACGCAGTATCTAGATTGTGGTTTGTTTCTGCGGGGATATTTGAAATAATAGGAATTCCACTTTTGCTTTTGGAGCAAAATTCTTTGTGGTTTATTCCTTGTATCCTCTTAGTGGTAATAGGAGTGATTCTTATGGCGGTTGTATATTTGAGGATTGAAACAAAGTATAAAGAGAAGGATGCAGATTCAAATGGGAGAAGAAATGAATCGAAAAACAGCGAACAATAAAAAAGAGATTCTAATAATTGTGGGTAGTGTTATAGGTGCAATACTACTAATATGTGGAGTTGGCCTTATAGTACTTGTAGGTGGTGTTGTTTCAGCATCAAGAAATACACAGCGCAATATCAATACTTATGGAGAAGAGTTTGTAAGGGAATTCAAGGCTGCTCGTGTCGGAGACGAAATTACTTTTGGAGAGTATGAGCAAGACAATGATAAGTATAATGGAAAAGAAGAAATCGACTGGATTGTTCTTGCGAAAAGTGGAGATAAAATGCTGGTGATTAGTAAATATGCGCTTGCATGTGAGCCATATAATGAGACCTTGGAAGATGTCACTTGGGAAACCTGTACGTTACGAACATGGTTAAATGATGAGTTTATAAATGATGCTTTTTCTCAAGCAGAACAAGAATTGATACAAATTTCAAATGTGAAAATGGATACAAATCCTCACTCGGGAAGAGAAGTAAAGAAAGGGAAGAATACAAAAGATAAACTCTTTTTGTTGAGTGTGACAGAGGCAAAGAAATATTTCAAATCGGATAGTGATCGAGTATGTACCATCACCGATTATGCAGAAAGCTTTTCGGAATACAAAAGTAGCGAAAACGCAACGTATTGTTGGCTTCGCACACCAGGGTTTTATCAAAGTGAGGTGGCAATTATATTTGATTATGGAGAAATTTATCTATCCGGTCAGTATGTCCAAGAATTGGGTTGCTATGGATGGGGGGATGATCCTGTCGAAGCAGCCATGGGAGTTCGCCCAGCAATGTGGATTGAGTTGAAGTAACGATAAAGTTGGCGACTATTTTAGAAGAGTACGCGAAGTATGTGGAGAAAGGCACTCGAGTGATTCTTGTAGATGATGAAATTTAAGAAGAGCAACTGGTTTGACAATCAGTTGCTCTTTTTCTAATGAGTTTATTTACCTAGAATGATAAATGCAGTTGCTAAAGCAAATATGATCATTTCCGCACTAGATAAAATGCAAATTGCACCAAATAACTTTCTGTACACTGTCTTTGAGCGGATTGCAAAAATCAAACATACGATTAAGATAATAAACGGAATAATCGCGAATACAACAATTAAGAATACCGCTGAAACAGATTCGGTGAAGTCGTCATCGTTTAAAAATCCCATGTCATCTTGGTGAAATGCAGTTTCTGCATCTAATAGATTTTGTACTAAAGTCTTGTCTGTTACCTTATGCGCAACGAGAGAGTCATAATCGTAAAGCGAGAAGTAGGCAGCATTGGTGACACCGCATTCTGCAAAATCCACATAATAATAGTTATCTTCGTAGGAAATAAGCTCCCCTTTTGCCATAAACATGCTCTCGTCACTGTTTGATGCAGTTACAGCAAAGGAAGTACACCATTCGAGAACATCTGGTCCCAACTCAACCTTATCTCCCAAAAGAGTAGTTCCTTTTGTGACAACAACGTTTCCTGAAGGCCACGAAAAGTCAATTTCATACTCTTGGGATGTGTCATTTAGCAACGTGTTATATTCTTCTATTAGATCATCTCTTAAAAAGTCAATGAGCAAACGCGAACCATCTTTAAAACTAATATCAGCAGAAATCACAGAAATGTTTTTACTGGATTCAAGTTCTATGGTGGCAATTTCTTCTTTTTGTGTTTCGCTAAGAGCCAATTTTATGTTTGAATGCGAAGTGTTCAAATCCAACATAGAGGCGTTGAAACGCGAGTAGTTGTTGCCGTCGACGGTCATTGTTTGATAATCTTCCGAAAGTGTGTTGGAAGATTTCTGTGCGTAAGTTGTGAATCCAAAGCAGGAGAATAGTAAAATAATTGCAAATAAAATAGATATTCGTTTTTTCATATTTCATTCCCTCCTTAGTTCAAATTCAGTTTTCTGTCAAGCATCCAGTATTGTAAGGTATAAAGGAGCATACAGAAAATTGCAAGAAACAATATAATACCAAAGAAAATCAGAGCAACCATTGGATGTTCATAACTGGTCGGTAACTTTGAAAGCCAATGTGATAAACTTGGAATTCCAAAAGTGTAAAGAATTTGTCCGACAAAAGAAACCAAGCTACTTGCAGCGTAATAGATACCGATTGCTGTAATCAGTCTTGCTTTTTTCGTGATGATAGAAGCAATCGTGATGCAGCAGAATAGGAACAAGGTGGACATCACAATATACAACACAGTGAAAAGAAGCACTTCTAAAATATAAATCCACAGGTAAACTCCGAGCTCATGCACGATACTCGTAAAAAACTCAGAAACATCAATCAAAAAATCTTGTGTAAAAATTTCTTTTGCAAGAGCAATAAGAAGTAAGACTATGATATTGATGATGAAATGTACGGAAGTTACGAACAGCGCAGTCGTGCTGGCAATCAACTTTGAATTTAAAAGCTGAGAACGTCTGACTGGGAGCGTAAAAGTAAGGTATCCTTCGTCTGTGAAAAAGTTTTTATAATATCTAATAAAAACAAGGATTGACGATAAAATAGAAAACGCCGCATAACTAAAAAGTACAAAAAGAAATAGCAATATAATGGTTGTATAAACAATGCCAGGGAATTGTCTGTCATAAGTGAGCAGACTTAAGCATGCGCCACCTAAAATAGAAAGCAAAAGAGTAGTGAGTGCCGCAATCCACCAATATTTAAATATCGCTTTAAAATCGTATTTTAAAAGTTTCTTTAACATTTGAACACCTCCTTAAACAATTGATCCAGAGATTTCTTCGTCTCGTTGCGAACATCTTCTGCATTTCCTGATCTTAAAATCTTTCCCCCATATCCAAGGAATAAGAAATCGTCCAATACTTGTTCGACATCTGTAATCAAGTGGGTTGTGATGATAATCGAAGCTTCTGGATTATAATTGCTGACGATGGTACTTAAGATGTATTCTCTGGCAGCAGGGTCAACGCCTGCAATTGGTTCATCTAAAAGGTAAAGCTTTGCATTGCGTGACATTACGAGAATTAACTGCACTTTTTCTTTCGTTCCTTTTGAAAGTGTGTTCAAGTTGGCTTTAGGATTAATTCCCAAGTCCCCTAATAGTTTAAATGCTCGTTCGGAATCGAAGTCTGCATAAAAATCTTCAAAATATTTCACTAGTCCTTCGACTTTCATTCTAGAATTAAAATATGTACGTTCCGGCAAATAAGAGATCAAGGCTTTACTTTGTTCTCCGATTGGGTAACCGCCAACTAGAATTTCCCCGTTGGTAGGTTGCAAAAGTCCTGCAATCAATTTGATGAGTGTAGATTTACCACAGCCATTCGGACCTAGCAGACCGATAATTTTTCCTGCAGGAATTTCTAAATTGAAATCGCGAAGAACAAATACGTTCTTTTTATACGCTTTGTTTAGATTTTTACATTCGAGAATATTCATAACTGTTCCTCCTTAATCATGGCAATTGCTTGTTCTTTTGAAATGGAAAGCTGTTCCATGTTTTCGAGAAACATTTTTACAAGCTGTTCTGCCAATTTGTTCCTACATAGTTCGATAACCTGTGTATCTTCTGTTACGTAGCGTCCCAATGTTCCCTTGGAAATGATAAGGCCTTCGTGTTCAAGTTCTGAGAAGGCGCGTTGAACGGTATTTGGATTTACCGCCGCATCCAAAGCGAGCTGACGTACGGTGGGAATCTGTTCACCGGCAAGGTATTCGCCAGATAGAACAGACTTTGTAATATAATCTGCAATCTGGAGATAGACAGGTCTGTCAGATGAAAAACTCCAAGCCAATATAATCACTCCTTCTTGTATTAATGTACTAATACAATAATACAAGAAAAAAGAGGTTTTGTCAATAGTGTAAAATTGTTGACAAAATAAATACCTCGTGATACGATGTATAACATAAAAGGAGGTATTCTATGGATATTCAACTTAAACGCGGACTTTTAGATGTATGCGTGTTAGCAGCAATTAAAGATGAAGATTCCTATGGGTATAAGATTATTAAGGATATGAAGCCGTATCTTGAACTTTCGGAGTCTACCTTATATACAATCTTAAAGCGATTAGAAGTGGCAAACATGCTTACCGTGCGAACAGCGGAGCATAGTGGTAGGCTGCGAAAGTACTATCACATCACCGAAGATGGCGTTCGACGTATTGAAGCATTCAAAGAGGAATGGAAAGAGGTCATGCATATATATCAATTTGTGACAAAGGAGGATGAGTATGAATAAACAAGATTTTCTTGCGCAGTTGCGTACTGGATTAGCGGGGTTACCGCAAGCAGATTTGGAAGATCGCTTGATGTTTTATGAAGAAATGATCGATGACCGAATCGAAGAAGGGTGTTTAGAGGAAGAAGCAGTATCAGAAATCGGGCCGATTGAAGGTGTGATTTCGCAGATTGTTTCAGAAATTCCTCTTATGAAATTAGTAAAGGAAAAAATCACAAAGAAAAAACGAATGAAGGTATGGGAAATCATATTGTTGGCACTTGGATCACCGATATGGTTGTCGCTACTTATTGCAGTATTTGCAGTATTACTTTCCTTATATGTTTCTTTATGGTCAGTCATTATTTCCTTATGGGCTGTATTTGGTGCCTTTGTTGGATGTGCGGTTGGAGGGGTGCTGCTTGGCATTCAATTTGCTTTTAGCAGTGGTGTTCTCGTGGGACTTGCGACAGTAGGCGCGGGATTCGTTTGCGCAGGGCTTTCCATCTTTCTGTTTTATGGATGCAAGGCGGCAACAAAGGGTATTTTGATACTCACAAAGAAGATGGTAATATGGATGAAAAAATGTTTTATCAAGAAGGAGGAGATAGAATGAAAAAGGCAACGAAAATATGGCTTATTATAGCAGCTTCTCTTGTATTGGTAGGAGGAATTATTTTTACGGGGGTAATGTCAATGCTTAAATGGGATTTTAAAAAATTGTCAACAGTTCAATATGAAACGTCTGAATATGAATTGGAAGAGGAATATTCAAATATAGCAATCATAACAGATACAGCAGATATCACGTTTGTACCTTCTGAAAAGGAAAAAAGTTTGGTTGTTTGCTATGAAGAAAATAAAGAAAAACATACTGTTAAAGTAGAAGAAGATACATTGAAAATCGAAGTTTCGAGTGAGAAAAAGTGGTATGATTATGTTGGGATTCAATTAGGAACACCCAAAATTACTGTGGAGATTCCAAAGAAGGAGTACGAGATGCTTTCTGTGAAAGTGAGTACCGGTGATGTTGTTGTGCCAGAAGGAATGGTGTTTAAACGGGTTGAGATTTCGGGAAGTACAGGTGACATCACTTGCAAGGATTCGGATTTTGGAAGTATGAAACTCAAGACTAGTACTGGGAATATTTGTGTAGAAAATGCATCTGCATCTGCAATGGACATTGCGGTTTCTACTGGAAAAGTAACGGTGAATTCTGTAGCATGTAAAGAGGAAGTCAAAGTTCGAGTAACCACAGGAAAGACTCAAATGACAGATGTACAGTGTAAAAACGTTCATTCCAACGGAAGTACGGGAGACCTTACCATGAAGAATGTTGTTGCTGAGAAACAGATTGAAATTAAGCGAAGCACTGGACATGTGAAGTTAGAATCTTCAGATGCAAAGACCTTGAACATTCAGACGGATACCGGAGACGTAACAGGAAGTTTACTTAGCGAGAAACAATTTGTTGTGAAAACGAGTACGGGAGATGTGCATGTTCCAGAGACTACTGGAGGAAAGTGCAAGGTTTCAACGAGCACAGGAGATATTAAGTTTACGGTAGAAAACTAGTTGACACCAGTCCTTTATTTTATATAAGATAAATATACAGAATATGAACATTTCAGGAAGAAAACATATGTCAATATCAGCAAAAACAGTACGCTCGCAGATGACGCTGTTTGCTCCAATTTTAAAAAGCTGTTCTCTGGATACTTTGAGAAAAGCACAGGATAAAGTCGGAGAATTAATGGAAGCAAAATATCGAAAAGAAGTCATCTTAAAAGAGCATCATTTTGAAAACTTTAAGGGCGCATGGGTTGTGCCAAAGGATGAGCGGCGACAAGGAGCCATTCTCTATCTTCATGGAGGAGGGTATACTTGTGGCGGTTTGGATTATGCGCTAGGATTCGGTTCTATGTTGGCGGTGAGAACTGGCACACGTGTGTTTTGCTGTGCCTATCGACTTGCCCCGGAGCATAAATATCCGGCGGCTCTCGAAGATGCGTTAGAGGCATATCAATATTTGTTACAAAAAGGATATTCTCCAGAGCACATTACTCTTTGTGGGGAAAGTGCGGGTGGGGGATTGTGTTATGCACTTTGTTTGAAATTAAAAGAACTTGAAATGAAGGTTCCTTGTGGAATTATCGCAATTTCACCATGGACAGATTTAACAGCAGGAGGAGAGTCCTACAAGGAAAATCGTGAAAAAGATATTTCCATCACCATAGAAAAATTAGATTTTTATGCAACTTGTTACACGGATGAAAGAGAACATCCGATGATATCGCCGATATTTGCTGATTTGGAAGGAATGCCCCCTTCATTGATTTTTGCAGCTGAAAATGAAGTGATGTTTAGCGATGCGAAAAACATGCATGAGAAGCTTTTGCAAAGCGGATGTAAAAGTCAGTTGGTTACAAAGGCAGAACGTTGGCATGCCTATATTTTATATGGGCTTGACGAAGATAAAAAAGATTTTGCCACGATAGGAAAGTTTTTGAATCAGGTTATGTGGCAAGAAAATAAATTGCGTTGGATGCGTCTGGATAACGCGGCGAAGATTTATCCGGCTGCAAGAAGTAACCACTGGAGCAATGTGTTTCGACTTTCAGTTACACTAAAAGAAGAAGTGGATGTAGATGTGCTTCGAACAGCATTGGATGTTACTGCAAGGAGATTTCCTGCAATTTCAGTGCGCTTGCAAAAAGGCGTTTTTTGGTATTACCTAGAGCAACTATCCAAAGCACCAGAGATTCGAACAGACAGCAGTTATCCTTTGACACGTATGTCTAAAAAGGAAACAAGAAAATGTGCAATCCGAGTACTTGTATATGAGCGACGTATTGCCATCGAGATTTTCCACTCCCTTACGGATGGGAATGGCGGACTGGTCTTTTTGAAAAGTTTGGTGGCAGAGTATTTGCAACAGAAACATGGAATCTATGTACCCGCAGAGAACGGTGTGTTAGGAAGATTGGAAGAGCCGTCCGAAGAGGAACTAGAAGATAGTTTCCAAAAGTATGCGGGAAAATTGTGTGCAAGTAGACAGGAGAGTACGGCGTGGAGAATGACAGGAACCCCAGAGTTGGGAGGGTTTTTAAATATTACCTGCTTCAAGTTGCCTGTGGAGCAAATGTTAGCGAAGGCGCACGATTATAAAGTGAGTCTATCCACGTTTCTAGGTGCATCGATTATGATGGCGATGCAGAATAGTCAAAAAAAGAAGGTATTAAATCAAAATAGAAGAAGACCAATTAAGTTGTTAATTCCTGTGAATTTACGAAATTTGTTCCCAAGTAAAACATTACGTAATTTTGTGTTATATACGACTCCGGAAATTTTGCCAGTGTTAGGTGAATATAGTTTTGAAGAAATTTGTCAGGTGATTAAGAGCAAATTAAGTACCGATATTACTGCAAAAAGAATGAGTATGATGATTGCAAAGAATGTGAGCAGTGAGCGATTGATGGCAGCGCGTATTATGCCACTGTTTCTAAAAAATCTTGTAATGAAAGCAGTATTTAGATCTGTGGGCGAGAAGAAATCTTGTCTAAGTATGTCGAATCTTGGCGCAGTGAAAGTTCCAGAAGCAATGATGCCATATGTGGAACGGTTTGATTTCATACTGGGAATTCAAGAAATCGGTGCCTACAATTGTGGTGTGCTTTCTTTTGGAAATACGCTCTATGTGAACTTTATCCGTAATATTCAAGAGGCAGATTTGGAATATCATTTCCACAAGGTGCTACAAGAAATGGGAATCGAAGCAGAAGTGGAAAGTAATCAGTCTTCGAAATAAAGGAGAAAAAATATGTATTGTGCAAAATGTGGTGTGAAGTTGGCTGATACAGAAAAAGTTTGTCCGCTTTGTGGGACAACTGCTTATCATCCAGAACTCGCACGAGAAGAAGGAAATAACATTTATCCAAAACGAAAATATCCAGCATCGGAGGAAAAAGCCTTGGGATTGCCAATCTTTTTGACCGCGGTGTTTATCGTTCCATTATTGACCGTGCTAGTTTGTGATTTGCGTTTTACAGGCGCGGTTACATGGTCGGGAATTGTAGCAGGAGCCTTGCTTATGCTTTATGTGATGGGGGTTTTGCCAATGTGGTTCCGACACCCAAATCCAGTAATCTTTGTGCCATGCTCCTTTGCGGCAGTAGGACTTTATGTCTGTTATCTGAATTTATTTTTAGATGGAGATTGGTTCTTGAGTTTTGCGTTTCCAATTTTAGGATGCATTGCGATTATTGTCGTGACGACAGTTGTACTACTGAAATATGTGCGTAGAGGTGCACTCTATATTTATGGGGGCGCATTTATGGCGACAGGCGGGATGATGCTATTGATGGAGTTTTTGCTTGGAATTACATTTGAAAAAATTAGTTTTATCGGATGGTCATTCTATCCGATGGTAAGCTTGGCTTTGATAGGTGGAATTCTGGTCTTTATGGGAATATGTCGTCCTGCAAGAGAAGCTGTTGAAAGAAAATTTTTCATTTAGAAAATAACATTTGTGAAATATCTCAGTAAGGGGTGTGAAGGATGAACAACAGATTGAAAAGAAAAATTGCGTTGTTAATGTTAGTGGTTCTGTGCGTGTGCAACACAGGTTGCACCAGACTGTTTATAAGCGGTAATTTGGGCGGTAATCCAGTTGTTTCATACGATTATGACGATTCGCAAATCGACAAGTCTTTATTTGAAAATAAATATTATTATCAACAATACAATGAAGATCAACAGCTGACCTACCGAGAAATTTATCAGGGTCTCATGGATCAAAAAGACAAGTTTAATGTACATGGAAAAGACGGGGAAGAAACAAATGAAATCTTTTTTACGGTTCTTTATGATTTTCCTGAACTTTTCTGGACAGATGGAGAAGTTTCTTCTATGGCGTATCCAACATTGTCTTATGTGACGGTAGAACCGTCTTATGTTTGCTCAAATGAAGAACGGGCACAGCGTGAAGCAGAAATAGAGATGGTAACAAATCAGATTCTTGCGAGCGTGCCAACTGGATATAGTGATTATGAAAAAATAAAGTTTGTTTATGAGTATGTTGTAAATAGCGTTGAATATGTAACTGGAGCACCGGACAATCAAAATATTTACAGTGCATTAGTTAATAAAAAGTCTGTTTGCGCCGGTTATGCAAAAGAAACACAATACCTCTTAGAAAAATTAGGGGTTCCTTGTATCTATGTCATAGGGAATGCTACAAATGATAAAGGAACGGATGCACATGCTTGGAATATTGTTTTGTGTGACGGCAAGTATTATGCAGTTGATAGCACTTGGGCAGACCCAGTTTTTTCAGGAGAAGCTGAGGAAACTTTTAATGCCACGTTACTTTATGATTACTTGTGCTGTAGTGATGCAGAATTGGTGAGAACGCATGTGGCAGATTCGAAATATCAATATCCAAAATGTGAGTCGGAAGATTTGAACTACCACCGCTTGAATCATATGTACCATGAAAATGCAGATCGTAATACACTTTTAAATGCGATGAAGCAGACCATCAATGTAAAGGGAGAAAGCACGACTTTTAAGTTCTCAGATAACACACTTTACAGTCAAGCGAAAGACTTGATCGTGAGTGAGTTGTTAGACGAGGCGTCTGAGTATTTGGGTCGAAGATATGGTTTGCGATATGTGGAATGTCATTATAGTGAATTTCCTCAGTTAAATAAGTTTGTGATTTATTGGGAATATTAAAAAAAGGAAGCAATTTGCTTCCTTTTTTGTTTGAAGATTAAATCATACCACCATCAAAACCGATGATTTGTCCTGTGAGATATGCAGGTGATTCTGCAACCTGCAATACAAAATCAGCGACTTCTTCCGGTGCGCCAAAACGTCCGGCAGGAATCTCAATTTCGAGAGAAAGGCGTTCTTCTTCGCTGAGGTGTTCGTTCATAGAAGTTTCAATTGCGCCACATGTGATGGCATTTACTTGAATGTTGCTAGGTGCAAGCTCTTTGGCCAAAGCTTTTGTGAAACCATTCACACCAGCCTTTGAAGCTGAGTAAGCGACTTCGCAAGAAGCACCAGCTGTTCCCCACATGGAAGAGATATTGATGATTTTTCCTTTCTTCTTAGAAACCATTTTTGGAACTGCTTCGTGGGAACAGTAAAAAACAGAGGAAAGATTTGTCTGGATGATTCGATTCCAATCTTTCGCACTCGTTTCTGCCATCAATCCTACTTGAGAAATGCCGGCATTATTTACCAATACATCAAGCGCATCGCAGTATTTGTATATTTTCTTAAACATTTCATTTACAGCATCTGGATTTCCCACATCGCCGATTACAATATCGCACGAAGCATTTGGAATAGCTTCGATTTCTGTGCGAACACGATCCACATCGATAATAGAATGGTTACAATTTAAAAATACGTGATACCCTTGTTTTGCGAACGTCAGGGCGATGGCACGACCAATTCCTCGTGAAGATCCAGTTACAAGGACTGTTTTTTTATTCATGTTTTTCTTATCCTCCATATCTTATCAATTAGATTTATTATACAATGAAATCGATAGAATTAAAAGGCAAAAAACAAAGGTATTTCTAGACGAAAAAAAAGAATTGGATTATAATAATTTCATATAATAATACATAATTGCAAAATAAATGGGGAGTAAAATGGGATGCGAAAAATAATTAAGGAATATAGTATTATTACCATAGGGAGTTTTTTGATTGCAGCAGCCGTGTTTTTCTTTATGATTCCAAGTAATACGGCAGTAGGAAGTATCACAGGTCTCAGCGTCATGTTGTCGAAGGTCATACCACTTCCTGTCTCAGTAATCTTGCTGGGATTTAACACCATTCTTTTAATTATAGGGTTTATTTTTCTGGGTAAAGAATTTGGTGCCAAGACAGTATACGCATCGATTATTACACCGATATATCAATATATTTTTGAATGGAGTTTTCCAAAAATTGAGTCGTTGACAAACGATGCATTGATTGATACGATATGTTATCTTTTGATTGTTGCAATTGGACAGGCCATCTTATTTCGCATCAATGCTTCTTCTGGCGGAATGGATATCATTGCAAAGTTGTTGAATAAATTTGCACATTGGGATTTGGGGAAAGCGATAACCATAGGAGGAATGTGTATCGCAATTTCTGGTATCTTTTTTTATGACACAAAATTTGTGGTACTGGGTATTTTGGCGACTTATGCGAACGGAGTCATCCTAGACAACTATATCAATGGTTTCAATCGAAGAAAACGTGTATGTATTCTTTCGAGTAAAAATGAGGAAATTCAGAGCTTTATCGTTAATAAATTAAATCGAGGTGTCACATTATACCAGGCAACCGGTGGATTTAATAAAGAAGAAAAAGTAGAAGTTGTCACGATTCTTACGAGAAGCGAATATGGAGCACTTATGAACTATTTGCAAAGTATAGATGAGAATGCCTTTGTGACTGTGTCAACTGTGAATGAAGTCATAGGGAATTGGAATAGAAATAAAAGAAAAAGGGGATAAGCGATATGAAAAAGAAAGTTGTAGTACTAGGCGGGGGAACCGGTTCCTCTACATTGCTTCGAGGGTTAAAAGAATTTCCGGTAGATTTGACTGCGATTGTGTCCGTGTGTGATGATGGGAATAGTACAGGGGTATTGCGAGAAGAATTTAGCATTCCTGCGGTAGGGGATATTCGAAGAGTATTAGTGGCATTGTCAGAGACGGAGCCTTTGGTTATGGAACTATTTAACTATCGTTTCCAGACAACCAGCGATTTGGATGGTCATACGGTAGGAAATTTGCTGTTAACCGCATCGTCAGAAATTACAGGCAATTTGTCGGATGGTATCGAAGCTTTGAGTAAGGTATTTAATCTCAAAGGAAAAGTTGTACCATTGACCGAAGATAATGTGGTGCTAATGGGTGAGATGGAAGATGGAAGTATTGTAGAAGGTGAACATCACATTACAGTGAGTAATCAAAAAATCCGTCGTGTATATTACAAAGAAGAACCAACACCGACTCGAGCAGCAGTAAGGGCAATTGAGGAAGCGGATTTGATTTTGTTGAGTATGGGTAGTCTTTTCACAAGTATTATTCCGAATCTGATTTGCGATGAGATTCTCAATGCCATTGACCGAAGCAAAGGAAAAATCATGTATGTTTGCAATATGGTTACGCAACCTGGAGAAACGGAAGGATTCAAGGTTTCTGATCACGTAGAACTCATCAATCAATATTTGGGAGAGCGAAAAGTAGATGTGGTGATTGCCAACGAAGGTGAAATTGATGAGAGTATGGCAAGACGTTATGAATCTTTGGAACAAAAGGATGCAGTAGAACTGGATCGCGAGGAGACAAGCGAGATGGTACAGACATTAATTTGCGGAGACTACGTGACTGTTAAGAACAATTTATTGCGTCATGATGTTATGAGATTGAGCATGCATATCTTTGGATATTTGTTGGAGCAGAATAAGGAAAAACCTTGACAAAATCCCATCTGAAAGATAAGATATCAGTAGTTTATACATGAAAAGATTGTGAGAAAGAGGAGTATACATAACCGCTTAACAGAGAGGATCACAGATGGGCTGAGAGTGATTCGAAGAAAGGGATGTAGAAGGTAGCTTTTGAATCGGATATTTGAATAGGAGTAGGATATCTCGGAGTGGTTCCCGTTATCGAACTAATAAGGTATAAATAAAGGTGGTACCGCGGATTTTCGCCCTTTGCATATTGCAGAGGGCGTTTTTTACTTTATAAGTAAAGTAAAAACGCTCCGCGAGGATGCGCAGAGACGCGTACAAAGAAAATATTGCTATGCAATCGCGTCTCGCGCGAGAGTTTGCTTGCAAACTCTTTTTTAGTGTATCACAACAATATAGAAATCCAAATGAGGAGGAAACCATGAGTAAGCAATTAGAAAAAACATACAATCCGAAAGAGATTGAGTCAAAACTTTATGAGAAATGGTGCGAAAAGAACTATTTTCACGCAGAGGTGGATCGCAGTAAGAAACCATTTACAATTGTAATGCCACCACCGAATATTACAGGGAAATTGCACATGGGGCATGCGCTAGATAATACGTTGCAAGATATTTTGATTCGTTATAAGAGAATGCAAGGATATAACGCTTTATGGGTACCTGGAACAGACCACGCAGCGATTTCGACGGAAGTTAAAGTGACAGAACAGTTGAAAAAAGAAGGCATCGACAAAAAAGAATTGGGTAGAGAAGGATTCCTTAAGAGAACTTGGGAATGGAAGGAAGAGTACGGTGGTACGATTACTTCTCAACTTAAGAAACTTGGAACTTCTTGTGATTGGGACAGAGAACGTTTCACAATGGACGAGGGATGTTCTAAGGCAGTAGAAGAAGTATTTATCAAGTTGTATGAAGATGGTTACATTTACAAAGGGTCTAGAATTATTAACTGGTGTCCAGTATGTAAGACATCTCTTTCTGATGCAGAAGTAGAGCATGAAGAACAAGCAGGACATTTCTGGCATATTAAGTATCCAATTGTAGGAACAGACCGTTTCCTTGAGATTGCAACTACACGTCCAGAAACGATGCTTGGAGATACAGCGATTGCCGTACATCCAGATGACGAAAGATACCAAGACATTATTGGAAAGATGGTATTGTTGCCATTGGTGAACAAAGAAATTCCAATCGTTGCAGATTACTATGTAGATAAAGAATTTGGAACAGGTGCAGTAAAAATCACACCAGCACATGACCCAAATGACTTTGAAGTTGGAAAACGCCACAATCTTCCAGAAATTAACATTATGAATGACGATGCAACCATCAATGAGCTTGGTGGCAAATATGCAGGTATGGATCGCTATGAAGCGAGAAAAGCAATTGTGGCTGACTTGCAAGAGCAGGGATACCTTGTAAAAATTGAGGATCATTCACACAATGTAGGTACTCATGACCGCTGTGGAACAACGGTAGAGCCACTCATCAAACAACAATGGTTTGTAAAAATGGAAGAACTTGCAAAACCGGCAATCAATGCACTCAAGACAGGGGAATTGAAATTTGTTCCTGAACGTTTTGACAAGATTTATTTGCACTGGTTAGAAAATATTCGTGACTGGTGTATTTCAAGACAAATTTGGTGGGGACATCGAATCCCAGCATATTACTGTGATAAATGTGGAGAATTCGTGGTGGCAAGAAACATGCCTGAAGTATGTCCACATTGTGGATTCACACATTTTACACAAGATGAGGATACACTAGATACATGGTTCAGTTCTGCATTGTGGCCATTTTCTACACTTGGATGGCCAGAACAAACAGAAGAGATGGATTATTTCTACCCAACAGATGTGTTAGTAACTGGATATGACATCATTTTCTTCTGGGTAATTCGTATGGTATTTTCTGCATATGCACATACGGATAAATCACCGTTCCACACCGTATTTATTCACGGGTTGGTTCGTGATTCACAAGGTCGTAAGATGAGTAAATCATTGGGAAATGGTATTGATCCGCTAGAAGTGATTGAACAATATGGTGCAGATGCTCTTCGTATGACGCTTGTAACCGGAAATGCACCTGGAAATGATATGAGATTTTATGATGAAAGAGTGGAGGCAAACAGAAACTTTGCAAATAAAGTTTGGAATGCATCTCGTTTCATCATGATGAATATGGAAGAAAAAGAAATCACAACTCCAGCAGCAGAAGATTTGTCTGTAGTAGATAAATGGGTACTTTCGAAAGTAAACACACTTGCAAAAGATGTAACCGAAAATATGGATAAATTTGAGTTGGGTATCGCACTTCAAAAAGTGTATGACTTTATTTGGGATGAATTCTGTGATTGGTATATTGAACTTGCAAAGTATCGCATTTGGCATGCGGATGAAGACGCAAAAGCAGCAAATGCAGCACTTTGGACACTGAAAACAGTATTGGCAAACGGACTCAAGTTCTTGCATCCGTTTATGCCATTTGTCTCAGAAGAAATTTATAGTGCTTTGGTGCCAGAAGAAGAATCTTTGATGATGTCCACATGGCCACAATATAAAGAAGAGTGGAATTACGCAAAAGAAGAACGAATCGTAGAGCGTATGAAAGAAATCATTCGAGGCGTTCGTAATGTTCGTGCGGAAATGAATGTTGCACCAAGTAGAAAAGCACAAACCTATGTAGTATGCGAAAACAAGGAATTGTGTGATGGATTTGAGACGATGAAAGTGTCTGCTGCGTCACTAATGAGTGCGAGTGAGATTCTCATTCAAACAACAAAAGAGGGGATTGAAGATGACGCAGTTTCTGTTGTAGTAACAGATGCAGTTGTATATTTACCTTTAGCAGAATTAGTAGATTTTGAGCAAGAAATTGAACGTTTGAAAAAAGAGGAAGCAAAACTTGAGAAAGAACTTGCACGTGTGAATGGTATGTTGAGCAATGAACGTTTCATTAGCAAAGCACCAGAGGCTAAAATAAACGAGGAAAAAGCAAAATTAGAAAAATATACACAAATGATGGAACAAGTAAAAATGCGACTTGCAGGTTTACAAAAATAAACCGCAGAGATGATAAATAGGGGTTAAGTCATGAAGCGTATAAAGATTAGTAAAGAGAAAATTAAAGAATATATAAAAAAGTCTTTTACTGCAATCAAAGCGTTTATAAAAAAGCAAAAAGAGCGCAGAGCAGAGAAAATTGAGAAAAAGAAAAACAGTGCATGGGCAAAAAGAATGGCACCAATTTATCTTTGGATGAATCGTTTTTCTTTACCACTGCAATTCTTGTGGGCGTGTATTATCAATTTTACAATAGAGGCTATTTCAAGACACAGTGTGGTTCCAGCGTGGCAATATATGGTAGGGTCTCCATGGACCTTCTTGTTTAATACGTACATGATATTTATCACGTTCTTTGTGGTTTATATTGTGAGACGAAGAGTGTTTATGCGTATCATCATCAGTATCTTGTGGATGATTGTCGGTTGTGTGAATGGATATATGTTAAGTGTCCGAGTAACTCCGTTTAATGCACAGGATTTGAATATGATTACAGATGTCACGACGATGTTAGACAAATACTTTACTGGATTCCAAGGGTTTATGTTGATTTTAGGAATCATAGCAATTCTTGTGTGGCTTGTATATATGTGGATTTACGGAGACAAGTATCAAGGAAAGATATTCCGAATTCCAGCGATCATCATAACAGTTGTATTGTTTGCAACCATTGGAAAAGTTACGGATTTTGCAATCGATAAACGTTTGGTTTCGAATTATTTCGGAAACATCGCATTTGCTTATGAAGATTATGGTTTACCATATTGTTTTGCGGCCAGTGTGTTTGATACTGGAATTGATGAGCCAAGCGGATATAGCGAAAAGAAGATTAACAAAATTACTGAAAAAGGAAAAATGACAGAGCCGTCTAGTGAACGCAAGGAAGAGGAAATGCCTAATATCATTGTGTTGCAGTTGGAGTCTTTCTTTGACACCAATGAAGCAGAGTTTTTCACGACAACACAGGATCCGATACCAACGTTTCATAGTCTGCAGAAAAATTATTCAACCGGATATTTTAAAGTACCATCCATTGGAGCAGGTACAGCAAATACAGAGTTTGAAGTATTGACTGGGATGAGCATGCGTTACTTTGGACCAGGCGAATATCCATACAAAACAAAGGCAAAATATGAGCCAATGGAGAGTGCAGCGACAGCTCTCAAGGAGTTTGGATATGGAGCACATGCATTGCACAATAACGGTGGAAACTTCTATAGTCGTGCAGATGTGTTTAATAAAATGGGATTTGACAGTTATACCAGTGAAGAATTTATGAATGTTTTGGAATTCACAGAAGAAGGATGGGCAACAGACTCCATTTTAACAGAGCATATTTTAAATGCGTTAAATTCTACGGAAAAACAAGATTTAGTATTTGGAATTACCGTAGAAGGACATGGTGCATATGACCATGTGATTGAAAATCCATTGATTCAAGTAGAAGGAATTGAAGACGAAGAAACCAGAATTAAGTGGGAGTATTTTGTCAATCATTTATATGCAACAGACCAATTCCTTGCAGATTTGTTGTCTGAGTTGGAAAAACGTGGAGAACCGACTGTGTTGGTTCTTTACGGAGACCACTTGCCAACGATGGGGTTAGAAGCATCTGATTTGAAGAGCCGTTATCTGTTCAATACAAACTATGTTATTTGGGACAATATTGGACTTCAAAAAGAGGATGGAAACCTTTCGGCATATCAGTTAATGTCAAGTGTATTGGATAGAGTAGGCATTCATTCTGGAACGGTATTTAATTACCATCAATCAAGACGTCAAACAAGAAACTATTTGGCAGATTTGGAAATGTTACAGTATGATATGCTTTATGGACAAAGATATGTATATGGTGGAATTGAAAATGCACCTCAGGTTGATGGAACATTCCAAATGGGAATCAAGGATGTTGTGTTGACCGGAATTGAACCTTTGATAGATGAACGGTTTGCATTCTATGGTGAGAATATGACATCGCGAAGTTATATTTATGTGAATGGTGTAAAGAGGGCAAGGCCAATTTTCATCAATGATACTAGAATTGAGTCTAAAAAACTTTCGCTAGAAGATGGGGATGTGATTGTGATTTCTCAGGTGGGATCAAGCAGTCGAGTGTTCCGTTCTTCAGAGGAATATGTATATCGAAATGGAACTTTGATTTTAAAATCAGAGGATATTCTTTCAAACCCTGAATTAGAAGAAGAACAGACGACGCCACCAGAAACACAATAAAGCTTCATGTAGAGAAATCGCGAAAAATGCGTACGGAAGGATATTGATTTTTCTAAAATGAGTGCGTATGATGGTTATGTTAGGAGAGAAAAGCAATGTTAAATTTTGAAGAAGAATTAAAGAAATTTAAACCTTGTCTGGAAGTAGAAGACATAGAGGAAGCAGTTTATCAAGAAGATTTAACAGACATGACTGATATTCTGAAGGAATATGTGCAACAAAAATAGAAGAATGATGGTGGAATAAGTGGAATATACAAAGAAATTAATATACCTATCGAATCAATGGTATAACGATGGTTTGAAAAAAGCGAATATTCGTGACTTATCAGGTGCTGCCGTTTCTTTGAGAAGAAGCCTTCAGTTTAATCGAGACAACATCGCTGCGCGAAATCTTTTAGGACTTGTGTATTATGGACGTGGAGAGGTTGCAGAAGCGCTTGTAGAGTGGATTGTAAGTAAGAATATAAAAGAGCATGGAAACATCGCCAACTATTTTATTAAGAAAGTACAAGAAGCCACAAGTGAATTAGAGATGGTGGATCAAGCTGTAAAAAAATACAACCAATGCCTCACCTACTGTCAACAAAACGGTGAGGATTTGGCAGCCATTCAGTTGCAAAAGGTTGTTGCAATGCACCCTACGTTTTTGAAGGCATATCAATTATTAGCATTGCTATATATACAGTCTGAGCAATATGCGAAGGCGCGACAAGCGATACGAAAGGCACATCGAATTGATACAACGAATGAAATTACACTTTTCTATATGCATGAATTGAAACGTTTGCATAAGGAAAAGGCAGTGAAAATAAAATCGGAGAAGGAGCAGGCCGTTTCTTATAAGTTGGGAAATGAGACAATTATACAGCCAGTGTCTGCGACTCTCAAAGATAATGCGACAGTACTTACAATCGTGAATATTATTATCGGACTTGTGATCGGTGCAGCAGTAGTGGCGCTAGTTGCTATGCCGGCGATGCGTCAAAGCATGAATGCAAAGACAAACAAGCAGATTATTAATTTTAGCGAACAGATTTCAGCTTTGGAAAGCGAATTGGATTTGCAGGCAAAAGAATTAGATAAATACAAAGACAACAGTGAAGAAGTAAAAGCAGAGAAAGAACTTGCGAAGGGGACGCAGGGAAATTATGAAGCTTTAATGAAGGCTGTAGAACATTATAATAATTCGAATTATAGTCGTGCCACATTGGCGGATGAGTTGCTTGCAATCAACCCAGAATCCTTTGGAGATGTTGGGAAGAAGAGCTATGAAAAAATGACAAAAGAAGTATATCCGCAACAGTGTGAAAAATTATTTGCCAGTGCGAAAGAAAGTTTTCAAGTATTGAATTATACGAGAGCACGAAATAATCTCGAAAAAGTAATTGCGATGAATGAGAAATATCAGTCGGGCGAAGCACTTACATTGTTGTTGGAAGTATATGTCAACCAAAAAGAAGCTGAAAAAGCAGAAAGCACGTATGAGAAAATTGTAGCGCTATATCCGGATACGGACTTAGCAAAAAGTGCATCAGAAAAATTAAAAACATTAAAAGAAAAAGAATAGAGAAAATACAAAAGAGACATGTAATGGAAGCACATTACATGTCTTTTTTTGTATCATGCTCCGAAAGGATGCAAAAAAAGGGGGAGTATCGATGAATTATCAAGTGCAGGAAAATTGTTTGACAATCTTTTTGCCAAAAGAACTAGACCATCACAACGCAGAACAAATTCGAAAAAATTCGGACCGTCTCATCGAAAAACACCATATTAAATGTGTGATTTTTGATTTTGAAGAAACGAATTTTATGGACAGCTCTGGGATTGGTGTGCTGATGGGGAGATATCGAATGGTCTATCTTCTTGGTGGAGAAGTGTGGGCGATCAATGCAAACGAAAGAATGAAAAAGATTCTAAACATGTCAGGTGTAACAAAAATTATTCAGATTTATGAGGAGGAAGAAGTATGAAAAATACAAATGAAATGGAATTCGTGTTTGATAGCAAATCAGTAAATGAGGGCTTTGCAAGGGTGGCAGTGGCAGCGTTTATGACGCAACTTAATCCTACACTAGAAGAAGTAGCGGATGTGAAAACTGCTGTTTCAGAAGCTGTCACAAATGCCATTATTCACGGCTATGAGAAACGGGTCAACAAAATTCGAATTCACTGTTGGCTAGAAGAACAGACTTTGTACATAGAGGTTGAAGACTACGGAAAAGGAATCGCAAATGTGGAGAAAGCAATGCAGCCGTTGTTTACTACAAAACCAGAGATGGAACGCTCGGGAATGGGATTTTCATTTATGGAAGCGTTCATGGATGGTATTACCGTAGAATCTGAGCTCGGGAAAGGAACTGTTGTAAAAATGTACAAAGAAATTGGAAAAGGAAGGGAAGTATGGAGCACACAATCGCTTTGATTCAAAAGTCTCACGACGGGGATGAAAAGGCGAGAGTACAGTTGGTTGAAGAAAACGTTGGATTGGTTTGGTGTGTTGTAAGAAGATTTTACGGTCGGGGAGTAGAAGCAGAAGATTTGTTTCAAATCGGAAGCATTGGTCTACTTAAGGCGATTGATAAATTTGATTTGTCTTTTGATGTGAAATTTTCTACGTACGCTGTTCCGATGATTTCGGGAGAAATCAAACGTTTTCTTCGGGATGATGGAATGATTAAGGTGAGCCGAACATTGAAAGAGTTATCCTATAAAGCATATATGACAAAAGAAAAAATGCAGGAGCAGATGCAACGAGACCCAACCATTGAAGAATTAGCTGCAGAAATGCAGGTGGATAAGGAAGATTTGGTAATGGCTCTAGATTCTGGAAATGAAGTGGAATCCCTCTATAAGCCGGTTTATCAGAAAGATGGCAATGAAGTTTCATTGATGGACAAGCTAGAAGAGAAAGAGGAGCAAGAAGAGAAAATTTTAAATCGAATGCTGCTAAAACAATTGCTAGAAGAGCTAGATAAGGATGCAAGACAGCTGATTTATATGCGATATTTTGCAAATAAAACACAGACAGAAGTAGGGCGAGAATTGGGTATTTCTCAAGTTCAAGTTTCGCGAATGGAGAAAAAAATATTGAAAATATTGAGAGGAAAAATGGATGTATCTTTCTGAAGAAAATAGACATACTATTTTTGAAAGAAGGTGGAAGTATGGAAAAAGCAAAACGAAGAGTCCGCATATGTTTGCTATGTGTTGTTATGATAGCAATCGTTATGGGGATTCTTTATTATTATCATGATTTGGGAGAATCTGGAATCAACGCGGACGGAACCTTGATTTCGTCAGTGAATGTATTGAGGAACACCATATGGCGGTAGCGGATTGTGTGTTATATATCAAGGCGGATCAATGTGTGGAAGTGACAAATCAAATTGTCACTTTGGGGGATGTAGTTGAGATGGAATGCACGAATTCCCATATTGTTTCCAAATTAAAGACAGTAAAAATCATGAGGATGCCAGAGAAAGGAAAACATCGATACGTGGTATCTATTTTGATGATTATTGAACGAATCCATCGAGAATATCCAAAATTGGAAATCCAAAATATGGGGGCTCAAGATGTGATTGTCGTCTATGAAAATCCCAAAAAGAACAATGTGTTGTGGGAGTGGAGTAAAGTTGTTTTTGTATGCGTTCTTAGCTTTGTGGGAGCGGCATTTGCAATTATGACATTTAACAATGATTCGGGAACCTCGCAATTGTTTGTGCAAATTTATGAGATGTTTACTGGAAAACAACATGAGGGATTTTCTGTATTGGAAGCTACCTACAGTATTGGACTTGCAGTAGGCATTATCGTGTTTTTTAATCATTTTGGAAAGCGGAAGTTCTCAGTTGATCCAACTCCAATCGAAGTAGAAATGCAACTGTATGAAAACGATATTCAGACTACGGTGATTGCAGAACATGCCAGAAAGGGGAAGGAACTCGATGTGGATCAAGCAGATTGTAATGGCGTTTATCGGCTTTAGTTCGGGTGTCGTGGTGGCAGGAGGCCTGTTTGGGTTTATTGTCAGTTTGGGAGTCATTTCTGATTTCGCGGACCGCACCCGCACGGCAGCAAGAGTTGTGCTGTATGAAGATGCTGTTGCCCTAGGTGGAATTGTTGGAAATGCACTCTATATTTTTCAGATACAATTCCCAAGCCTGTCTTGGCTATTAGGTGGATTTGGATTTCTTTCGGGAATATTTGTTGGGTGCTGGGCAATTGCGTTGACAGAAATTTTAAATGTATTCCCTATTTTTTCGAGGCGTATTCGAATTGCAAAGGGTATTGGATTTATTATATTAGGAATTGCAATCGGAAAAGGAATCGGTTCTTTTATTTATTTCTTTTTTGGTTGGTAGAAAGGACGAAGATGAACGTAGAAAAACAAGAAAATTATAAGAAATATGTGAATGAAAAAACTCCAAAGAATAATGTATATATGAATATGGTGAAAGCGTTTTTGGTAGGAGGCGCTATTTGTCTTGTGGGGCAAGTGATTTTAAACTATTGGAAAGGGCAAGGAGTAGAAGACGATATTGCAGCTTCTTGGACCTCGCTTTTTTTAGTGCTCATTAGTGTTATTCTGACAGGACTGAATCTGTATGGACCCATTGCACAATGGGGTGGCGCAGGTGCATTGGTTCCGATTACGGGATTTGCCAATTCTGTGGCTGCACCAGCGATTGAGTATCAAAAAGAAGGGCAAGTTTTTGGAATCGGAGCCAAAATATTTACAATAGCCGGGCCAGTGATTTTGTATGGTGTATTTACCAGCTGGGTGCTAGGAATGGTGTATTGGATTACGACCATGTTTTGATTTCATGTCTGTTACATCGCAATGAGAATTGCAATTTAAAGTTGCTTTTTTGAATCGTAATTTAGTGGTATACTCTGTTGGAAGAGGTGATTTTCATGAATAATATAAAAATTGGAGAATACTTATCGACACTTCGAAAATACTATAAAATTACGCAGGATGAATTAGCAGAGCGATTGGGTGTCACACGACAAGCAATTTCGAAATGGGAGAATGGGGCGACGATTCCAGACATCGAATTCCTGATGAAATTATCGGATTTATATGGCGTTTCCATCAATGATATATTAAATGCCGATGTGGCAAGTATTAAATATCAAAAAGAAATCGTTTTCCCAAGTAGCAGTAAACAGTCCAAAAAAGTGACAGTCATTGGCTGTGGACGTTGGGGGACTTTTATTGCTTGGTACTTGAAAGAAATCGGACATCAGGTGTCTTTGTATGGAAGAAAAACGTCGGCTAGAATGCAGCAGTTACTTTCAAAAAAAGAAAATGAATATCTGCAATTAGGAGATGGACTTCGATTAATTACAGAACTCGATGAGATTGAAGGGGCAGAATATATCATTATTTCAATACCTGCACAGAATTTGCAGAATCTTGTAGAGGAGTTAGCATCTCGAAAGATAGAGAACAAAACCATTATTCTATGTATGAAAGGCATGGAAATTACAACTGGGCGGAGATTGTCACAAATTGTATCAGATGGGCTTGACAGTAGTAATCAGGTGGCGGTTTGGTTGGGACCAGGTCACGTAGAAGAGTTTTATAGAGGGGTTCCAAATTGCATGGTAATTGACAGCAATAAGGAACTTGTGAAAGATATGTTGATACGTGATTTTTCTAGTGATTTGATTCGCTTTTACTATGGGACAGATTTGATTGGGAATGAAATTGGTGCAGCAGCGAAAAATGTAATAGGAATCGCAGCAGGTATGCTAGACGGTTTGGATTTGTCATCATTAAAAGGCGCGCTGATGTCTCGCGGGACAAATGAAATCGCAAGGCTGATTGTTGCAATGGGAGGAAAACCAAGTACGGTATATGGACTATGCCATTTGGGTGATTATGAGGCGACCTTGTTTTCAGAACACAGTCATAATTTGACGTTTGGAAAGGCATGGGTAGCGAAAAAAGAGTATGGAAAACTTGCAGAAGGATATTATACAGTAAAAGCATTGTGTAATCTTGGTAAAGCTTATGGTGTAGAATTGCCGATCTGTGAAGCAGTATATCAGATTTTGTATGAAGGTGCAGACCCGCAGAAAAGTTTAGAAAAGTTGTTTGCAAGAAGTTTGCGAAATGAGTTTGTATAAAAGTGTAATAATAAACAAGGACGAGATAAGTTAAAAATTATCTCGTCCTTTATTCTTTTTTATGAGCGATGTTCTCCTCTGTTTGCACTTCGAAGACCGATTTCGGTCCCTTTTACGATGCGAACATAATTCTCTCGATGTTTCCAAATAATAATTAGTGTTCCGATTAATAGAATCAGTGGAAGAATCCAACTATGTTCTATAAAACCAAGTGCAGTTGGAACAATCGTGATAGTCAATGTTGTTCCTACCACAATGTAGTCGGTGATTAAAGTTGCCAATAGGATAACGACACAAATGATGAGTGCCAGTTTCCAATTTAATGCAAACGTCATACCAACGAAAGAAGCAAAGCCTTTCCCACCTTTGAATTTTAAATAGAACGGGAAAATATGACCTAGTATGCTGGCAACTCCAGCAACCGCGCCTATGTATGTCAAATCTGGGAAAATCAGTTCTGCTAAGATTACGGAAAGGGCTGATTTTCCGATGTCGTGGATACCAACTAGAATTCCGTATTTCCAACCCAAAACAACCATTGCATTGGAAGCTCCTAGATTTTTGGAGCCTTTCTTTTGGATATCGACCCCTTTCATCTTTGAAATATAATAAGACATACTAGATGATCCTATGAGATAGGCGCAAAGAATGACAAGTACATAAAACATAACAAACTTCTCCTACATAATCTTTTGTATTGAAAGTATTATAACATAGATATTTGTTTTATCATATCCCTATAATTTCTAACGAATTATAAACAAAGGTATAGAACCTTCCTTTTCGGAGAAAATAATTCCAAAGGAAGGTGAAGTGTATGCAAAAAGGAAAACAGAGTCTTCTGTTTGAGAGACCACCATATGTGATTAGCACAGGAAATGTAGTGGGGAAGAAGGAAGGCGAAGGGCCATTAGGAAAGAAATTTGATTTTATAGAGAAAGAGAATTTGTTTGGAATGGATACGTGGGAGGAAGCGGAAAGTGAAATGCAAAAGCAAGCCTGTCTTTTGGCGTTAGACAAAGCACGCGTTTCTGCGAAAGATGTGCGCTATATTTTTGGAGGAGATTTATTAAGACAAGGTATTGCAACTTCTATGGGGATTGAGGAATTGCATATACCGCTGTTTGGACTGTATGGTGCATGTTCTACATCCGGAGAAGCACTTGCACTCAGCTCAATGAGCGTGGCGGCGGGATATGGAGATTATGTGTTGGCCGTGACGTCGAGTCATTTTGGAAGTGCAGAAAAAGAATTTCGTTTTCCGTTAGCATATGCCAATCAAAGGCCGCTTTCTTCTCAGTGGACTGTTACCGGAAGCGGAGCGTTTTTGGTAGGGACTCAGAAGAGTCATGTGAAAATCGCAGGAGTTACAGTAGGAAAAATTGTAGACTATGGCTTGAAGGATTCTCAAAATATGGGGGCTTGTATGGCACCTGCGGCATGTGACACCATTTCTCAGCATTTAAAAGATTTTGAAAGAAGTGTCGATGAATACGACCACATTTTTACTGGAGACTTAGGTTATGTTGGTCAGAGCATTCTTTTTGATCTGTTGGAAAAAGAGGGAATCGACATCAAAGAAAAACATGAGGATTGTGGAAAAATCATTTTTGATCAAGCAACGCAACATACCAATGCAGGTGGAAGTGGATGTGGCTGTGCAGCAGTTACGCTATCGGCACATATTTTACCAAAACTTTGCAGCGGAGAGTGGAAACGTATTTTGTTTGTACCGACAGGTGCTTTGATGTCAACTGTTAGTTTTAATGAAGGGCAAAGTGTTCCAGGAATTGCACATGCGATTGTGTTGGAGCATTGTTAGGAGGAAATATGGATTATTTGTATGCTTTTTTAATAGGAGGAGCCATTTGTGCAGTTGTGCAGGTGCTCCTGGATCGCACAAAATTGATGCCGGGACGCGTTATGGTGCTTTTAGTTTGCACAGGAACTGTTTTGGGATTTTTGAATCTTTATGATCCGTTTGTGAAGTTTGCGGGAGCAGGAGCGAGTGTGCCACTTCTGGGATTTGGAAATGTGCTGTGGAACGGTGTCAAGGAAGCGGTGGATAAGGAGGGACTTATAGGAACCTTTCTCGGAGGATTTAAAGCCAGTGCGGCTGGTATTTCAGCAGCTCTGATTTTTGGATATCTGGCGTCCTTAATTTTCGAGCCAAAGATGAAAAAATAAGTGAAATGATGTCAAAATTTTAGATGGTTTTAAGAAAGATAGTATGTTATATTTAGGTTGAAAAGAGTTGAGAACAAAGGAGGAAGTGTTATGGGTTACGAGCAAGTATTTCTGTTTGCCGGAGGCTTAGGTATGTTTATTTACGGCATGCAGATTATGTCCCATGGATTAGAAAATGCTGCAGGCAACCGAATGAAAAAACTTTTAGAAGCATTGACGAAAAATAAGGTAATGGGAGTTTTGCTTGGAGCCATTATTACTGCTGTCATCCAAAGTTCGTCTGCCACGACGGTTATGGTTGTCGGTTTTGTAAACGCAGGGATTATGAATCTGACTCAGGCGATGGGTGTTATCATGGGTGCCAATATCGGTACGACGATGACGTCTTGGATTGTGTCGATGGGAGAATGGGCTGCGTTTTTAAAACCATCTACATTAGCACCAATAGCTATCGCCATAGGTGTTGTTGTGATGATGGTTGGAAAAAGGCGTGCGACAAAAGATATTGCAAGTATCGTGGTTGGTTTTGGTCTTTTGTTTGTTGGTATAGAAAACATGTCAACCTCTATGTCTGGTTTAAAGAATGTGCCTGCATTCACAAACTTATTTGTACAATTAGGTAAGAATCCGATTTTAGGAATCTTGGTAGGTACGTTAGTCACGGCGATTGTTCAAAGTTCATCTGCTTCTGTCGGTATTTTGCAGAGTTTGGCTGTGGCTGGACTGATTCCGTTTCATTCAGCAGTTTATATTATTATGGGACAAAACATTGGTACGTGTATTACAGCGATGTTATCTAGTATAGGGGCAAAGAAAAATGCCAAAACAGCGGCGCTTATGCATTTGTTATTTAATGTTATAGGCACGGTTCTGTTCAGCATAGCAGCGATTTCTTTCTTCAAGTTGATAAACCCTGAAATGGGAGCACGGATGATTTCTGCAACTGAGATAAGTTTTGTTCATACAATATTTAATATTACAACGACGATTGTGTTGTTCCCAATGTCTGGTTTGATTATTAAGTTGGCAAAGAAAATTGTCAAGGTGAAAGATGGCGAAGTGGATGATAGCGAAGTCTCATTGGATGATAGAATGCTAGAAACACCATCGTTGGCGTTACAGGCAACAGTGTCAGAATTAGGGCGCATGGGAACAATCGTAAAAGAGACTATGGAAATCGCAAAACGTGTCTTATTCACGAAGAGTAAAGCGGATATTGAGTTGTTAAGAGACAATGAAAATAAAGTAGATAAACTTTGTTCGGGAATTATTGAATATGCAATTAAAATCACATCCATGCAGATTAGCAAGCATGAACACGAATTTGCAACGCGCTTGGTTCAGGTGGTATCCGATATTGAACGTGTCAGTGATTATTGTGAAAATATCTCAGAATATGCAGAAGTTATGGCAGATAGAAAGATTTCATTTTCAGGAGCAGCAGAGCTAGAAATGAAAGAAATGTTAGATACATGTGCAAACAGTTATTATTATGCCATTGATGCGTTTATGAGTAACAATAAAGAGCAGGCGAAACAGGTAATAGAGTTTGAAAGAAAGGCAGATTCGTTGGAAGAAACTCTTCGAACAAACCATATCAAACGCCTTACCGCAAATGAATGCAATACGGAGGCAGGTATCGTATTTTTAGATACGCTCGTTGGTTTAGAGCGTATTTCAGACCATGCTAGAAATATTGCAGAAGAAGTACTTGAGCATATGGACTAAAAAGAATCGCACCTTGTGTAAGGTGCGATTTTTCTATTCCTCAATAATATGAATTTCTAGATAATCAAAGTCGATGGTATCCATGAAGTTGTCCTGGTAGAAGCGAGCTTTGTCCAGTTTTTTGAATTCCGCAATCGTAGAGTCTAACCAAATCGGTTTGCTTAAATCAAATTCGTGACAAATCGCATCCAGTGCATGAAAAATTTTATGTGTTCTTGTATCATCTGAATCGTCGCAAACAACAGTATCTTGCAACAGTTTATTGTCTTTTATTAGTTTTCCCCATAAACGAAACATGTTATAAATCCTTTCTTGTAATCGTGCGTTCGAGGTCAGTATACACCAGGAATGAAATTCATTCAACCTATGAAAGAAAGTTGTTGATTTTTAAAAAGTGTTATGATAGACTACACAGGTGACAAGACAGATGTATGAAAATAGTGTAAAGGAAGAGAAGAACGTATGAAATGGATGAAAAAATGGGCAAATCGAGTATTTATTGAAGGCTTAACTGGTATGGCGCATGGATTGTTTGCAACCTTAATTATAGGTACCATTATCCAACAAATTGGAACATTAATAGGCGGAGAAGTCGGTGATTTTATTTTTGTAATAGGGAAAGTAGCTGCGGCTCTTACAGGGGCAGGCATTGGTGTCGGAGTGGCATATCGTTTCAAAGAGAGCCCTATGGTCGTATTGTCTGCAGCATCTGCAGGGATGATAGGGGCTTTTGCCAGCAAGATCTTAGAGGGAAGCATTATGAATGAATCTATTGTGACACTTGCAGGTCCGGGAGAACCTTTGGGTGCATTTTTAGCAGCTTATGTAGGAATTGAAATTGGACATCTCCTTTCAGGAAAAACAAAAATAGATATTATTTTAACGCCAATTGTAACCATAAGTGCAGGAGCTACAGCAGGACTTTTGTTAGGACCTCCGATTTCTAAATTTATGCAAATGCTAGGGCAGTTAATTAACTGGGGAACAGAGCAACAGCCGTTTTTGATGGGTATCATTGTATCTGTTCTTATGGGTATGATTTTGACATTGCCGATTAGTTCAGCTGCTCTTGGTGTTATTTTAGAATTGTCCGGATTGGCGGCGGGTGCAGCGACCATCGGTTGCTGTTGCAACATGGTAGGATTTGCTGTGGCAAGTTATCGAGAAAATAAAATGGGTGGATTGCTTGCACAGGGAGTTGGAACTTCGATGCTTCAAGTTCCAAACATTGTAAAGAAACCAATTATATGGCTTCCGGCCATTTTGTCGAGTGCGATTTTAGGACCGATTGGAACGATGGTTTTTAAAATGACCAATAACCCAACAGGATCTGGAATGGGAACAGCAGGCTTTGTCGGACAGATTATGACGTGGAATGATATGATTGGTTCAGAGTCGGCAACAGTAGTATTGATTAAGATATTATTGATTCAAATTGTATTACCTGCAATTGTGACGTTGATTATTTCTGAGTTTATGAGAAAGAAACAATGGATTAAGTTTGGAGACATGAAACTTGATTTATAAAATTTGTGTGAAAATTATGACATAGCTCTGTTCCTATGGTATACTAAAGGTGTATTCAGAGAAATGGAGAGACCTTAAATGTTAAATGCAATTAAGAATTATGAGGACGTGGACAGTTGGAAGACGATTATGTTTTTATACAATGCCGCGCTCAGAGAAGTAGAGACAAAATTGGCAATTTTGAATGATGAGTTTCATCATGTACATCAGTATAATCCAATTGAACATATTAAAACACGAATTAAGACACCGGAAAGCATCGTGAAGAAGTTAAAGAGATACGGTTATGAGAGCTCTGTTGAAAATATGATTCGACATATCAATGACATTGCCGGAGTTCGATTGATTTGTTCTTTTACTTCTGATATTTATCGCCTTGCGGAAATGATTGGAAATCAAAGTGATTTAAAAGTAGTTTCTATTAAAGACTACATAAAGAATCCAAAAGAAAGTGGGTACAAGAGTTTTCACATGGTAGTGGCGGTGCCGATTTATTTGTCAGATAGTGTTGTAGAGACAAAGGTTGAGGTTCAGATTCGTACCATTGCGATGGATTTTTGGGCCAGTCTTGAGCACAAGATTTATTACAAGTATGAAGGAAATGCCCCGGAATATATTCGCCATGAGTTACGCGAATGTGCGGACATGATTTCGGTGTTAGATGACAGAATGTTGTCCTTAAATGAAGTGATTCGTGAAACACTTGATGCGGAGGAAAACTAAGACAAATGGGGCTGTGAAAAAACACCCTTAAAGAAAGACAGCTTAGGTCGCGAGACCTAAGCTGTCTTTGTGTTATAATTTAAGGTTCCTTCTGCATGTATTCTTCCAGACCCAAACATGTTCAAGGTCTACCGTGTCCTTTTCAAAAATAACATGATTTTTCAATGTTTCTCAATGATATAAAACCATTCTCCATGAAAGAAAAAATAACGGTTTTTAGCATAATCGTTGAATTGTATCTTGGGCGATCTGTTTTTCTTTAAGGGTGTTTTTTTCAGCCCCTCTTTTTCTTGTCAGAAAAGCATTTATAAGTTACAATAGTACTGAAAAAAGTTTGCACAGAGCAAATGCAGATGATTCACAGATGGGGGGTAACAAAGATGAGAAAAAATCTGGGAGCTAAAGCGATTTTATATCCAATGCCAGTATTGATTATAGGGTCTTATGATGAGAATCGAGTTCCAAATGCAATGAATGCTGCATGGGGAGGTATTAGTGAAGAAACAGAGATTTCCATTTGTATCAGTGAGGACCATAAGACTACAGAAAACATTTTGAGACGCGGTGCATTTACTGTGAGTGTCGCAGATAAAGAAAATGTGGCAGCATCTGATTATGTTGGAATTATATCTGGAAATAATGTGCAAAATAAAATTGAAATCTGTGGTTGGACAGCAACTCCGGCACAGTTTGTGGATGCACCTATTATTAACGAATTGCCGATGGCATTGGAATGCAAATTAATTAGTTACGACAGTGATAGTTGCCGTCTGGTTGGAGAAATTGTAAATGTGTGTGTGGAAGAGAGAATTTTAGGAATCGATGGGAAAATATCATTAGACAAATTTCATCCAATCACATATGACCCAGTTCATCACACCTATCGAGCGATTGGTGAAGTTGTAGGAAAAGCATTTTCTATAGGAAAAGAATAAAAAGAAAAGAGGAAAAAATTATGAAAAAGATTCTTGTAGCCTTATTGGCAGTGAGCATGCTCTTCGGAGTTGTTGCTTGTGGAAACACAGAAAGTGAAAAGAAAGAAGAAACAAAAAAACCAGAGACAGTAGGAGAGATCTTACTCGCAGATTTCAAGAAAGATGCGAGTGGAAGTGCTCAAGAAATTGCAGATCGATTGATTAAAAATGAAGTCATTGCATTTCCAGGAGCAGTGAGCCCAGTAGAACCAGGATTCCTTTCGGGATTTGATAACACAGAAATTAAAGGATTTAAAGAAGGCGTTATGTTTGGACCAATGATGGGAACCATTCCGTTTGTAGGATATGTTTTTGTATTGGAAGATGGTGCAGATGTAGATGCATTTAAAACGACATTGAAAGATAATGCGAACCTTCGTTGGAATATCTGTACAGAAGCAGAAGAGTTGACGGTGGATAGCGAAGGAAATATTGTATTTTTCCTTATGAGTCCTAAAAACTTAGAAGAATAGCTAGGAGAAGAACATTGCTTTTTTCAAGTATATCATTTTTGTATTATTTTTTGCCTTGTGTGCTAGTATTGTATTTGCTAGTACCAAGGCAATTTAAAAATATTGTATTATTTATAGCAAGCTTGTTTTTTTATGCATGGGGTGAACCTAAAATGGTATTCCTTATGCTGGTTACGATTCTCGTAGGTTATGTGCTGGGAATATTAACAGAGAAGTATGACAAATGGAAGAAATTTTACTTGGCACTTGCTATTATATTCAGCTTGGGAACACTTGGATATTTTAAATATGCCAATTTCTTTGTGGAGAATATCAGTGCTGTTATGGGAATCTCAGTGCCAACATTCAAGATTGCATTGCCAATAGGGATTAGTTTCTATACGTTTCAGATTCTTAGTTATAATATTGATGTATATAGAGGAACTGTGCGAGCCCAAAAGAATCCGCTTTATTTGGGAACATACATTGCGATGTTTCCACAATTGATTGCTGGACCGATTGTGCGTTATAAGGATGTGGTATCGCAATTGGAACACCGTTCGTATAGTGTTGGAAAAGCTGCAGAAGGAATTCGCAGATTTGTGTTTGGTTTGTCAAAAAAGATATTGATTGCAAATGTGTTAGGTGAGTTGTGCGAAGCTTTTCGCCAGTCTGAACAGCAGAGTGTTCTGTTTTATTGGATGTATGCGGTTGCGTTTTCATTGCACATTTATTTTGATTTTTCTGGATATAGTGATATGGCAATCGGAGTTGGGAAACTCCTTGGATTTGATTTTATGGAAAATTTCAACTATCCATACATTTCAAAAAGCATCACAGAGTTTTGGCGCAGATGGCACATCTCATTGGGAACTTGGTTCAGAGATTATGTCTATATTCCAATGGGAGGCTCGAGAGTAAAGCCTTTGCGCATGTTTATCAATATTGGTGTTGTATGGATTTTGACAGGGTTTTGGCATGGGGCTGCTTGGAACTTTGTTTTGTGGGGCGCTTTTTTTGCAGTCTTACTGATGGTGGAAAAGTTGTTCTTGTTGAAACATTTAGAAAAAACAAAGATCATTAGTCACCTTTATGTTTTGTTTCTTGTGGTGATTAGTTTTGTGATATTTAATGCGACTTCGCTGTTTGAACTTGGACGAGATTTCCAGGGAATGTTCGGAATGAGAGGACTTCCAATCATAACGACGGAAACGCTGTATTATCTGAAAAGCTATGGGGTTGTATTTTTGATTGCACTTTTGGGTGCAACACCGATTCCGAAAAAATTTGTTTCGAAAATAAAAGCGGTACAATTTTTAGAACCGGTAGCTTTGTTGCTAATGTTGGTGATTGTTACAGCATACTTGGTTGATGGATCGTTTAATCCGTTTTTGTATTTTCGATTTTAAGGGAGGTGTGAGAATATGAAGAATAAAAATCTGATCACAGTTCTCTTGATTGCGGCGTTTTTTCTCGGGTTTTCGAGTTGGTGTTTCCTAGGGAATACACCAGACTATTCGGAGTCTGAAAGACGGGTATTGGCAAAATTTCCAGAAGTCAGTGTGGAGAATTTACTGAGCGGGAAATTCTCGAAAGAATTTGAAACATACTCGGTAGAGCGTTTTCCTTTGCGTGATGGATGGCGTGCGATTAAAGCTTATGTGCGAACAGAAGCCTTTGCACAAAAGGATAATCATAATATTTATGTTGCAGATGGACATATTTCGAAATTGGAATATCCGATGAACAAAGATATGATTTATCATGCGACAGACGTGTTTGAAAAGATTCGTTCCACTTATTTGAAGGATAACGATATTTATTTGGCAGTCATACCAGACAAAAATCGGTATTTAGCGGAAGAAAATGGATATTTATCTATGGACTATGACCTATTTAACAAGGCTGTTCAAAGTAGGATGGAATATGCCACGTATATTGAGATTGCAGATTTGTTAGAGGCAGATGATTATTATCAGACAGATTCTCATTGGAAGCAGGAAGCAATAGTGGATGTGGCAGAGCGAATTGGAAATAAAATGGGTGTAGATGTAAAGGAGGAATATAAGAAAGTTTCGTTAAAAACACCATTTTATGGTGTGTATAAGGGACAATCTGCAAGACTCCATTCAGCAGATACGATAACCTATCTCACTAATGAGACAATTGAAAATGCAAAAGTAGAAGGCGCGAAAGCGGTATATGATATGCAAAAGGCAACGGGGCGAGACCCATACGAAATGTTTTTGTCAGGTACGCAGCCGATTGTTTCAATTAAAAATGAACAAAACGACACAGGAAAGAGACTGATTGTATTTCGAGACTCGTTTGGTTCTAGCATAGCGCCATTGTTACTAGCAGGATACGAGGAAGTTGTGTTGGTAGACTTGCGCTATATATCGAGTGATTTGGTTGGAGACTATGTTGATTTTGCAGGCGCAGATATTTTGTTTTTATATAGTACGATGTTATTAAACAATTCATTATCTATGAAGTAGGAGAAAGAAAAAGGAGTAAAAAAATTAAAAATATGGGCAATATTTGGAGTTCTTATCCTTGTTGCTTGTACGGGAGTTTCAAAAGTTGTATCAGTAAACAACACTGTCAACGGAAAGGAACTCCCTATTTATTTTGTGGAGACAGATGAAAAGAAAGTGGCGCTGAGTTTTGAGGTGGCATGGGGGAATGGTTGCTCGGGCTACAAAAAATGAAGAGAATATGAGAGAAAGGCGATTGCTACCGTTAAAGAATTGTATCGGACGAGTACATAAAATCATATATTTGCACATAAATTAGTAATGGATTGTTGAAAGAATTTTCTGTTCATGATACAATGTCATTACTAAAAAGTGTGCGAATGCACAAAAAAAGGAAGTGAAAACATGGAAATTCAACGCAATGGCTACTTGGAGCAGTTAGTATTGAAAAAAGACAATGGAATGATAAAGATTATCACTGGTATTCGTAGATGTGGGAAATCATATTTATTGTTTACGTTGTTCAAGCGATATTTACTTAATTCTGGAATTGATGCAGAACACATAATAGAGATTGCCCTTGATGGCATTGAAAATGAAGAATTACGTGATCCGAAAGAGTGCTATCGTTATATTAAGAATGTTATGAAAGATGAAGGTAGGTATTATTTGCTTTTGGATGAAGTACAATTCATGCCAAGATTTGAAGAGGTTTTAAACAGTTTGCTTCGAATGAGTAATATTGATGTATATGTAACGGGCAGTAATTCTAAGTTTTTATCGAGCGATATTGTAACGGAGTTTAGAGGTAGAGGGGATGAAATTCGCATTTATCCTTTGTCTTTTGCAGAATTTTATTCGGCTTATGAGGGCGACTATGACGATGCATGGAACGAATATATGATTTATGGTGGACTGCCGCAAGTAGCAAGTTTTCAAACCGAACGCCAAAAGGCAGAATACTTGAAAAACATTTTTTCGAATGTGTATCTAAAAGATGTTGTTGAGAGAAACCATATTCAGAATATTGATGAACTTGGTACGTTGGTAGATATTCTCGCTTCTGTTATAGGGGCACCTACCAATCCAACAAAGATTTCAAACACTTATGCAAGTGAACGGAAGATAAGCTATTCTAACAAAACAATATCAAATCATATTGATTATCTTGCGGATGCTTTCTTGATTTCAAAAGCAAACCGCTATGATATTAAAGGAAGAAAGTATATTGGAGCCAATTTAAAGTATTATTTTACTGATATAGGACTTCGCAATGCAAGGTTGAATTTTAGACAACAAGAGCCCACCCATATCATGGAGAATGTAGTTTACAACGAGTTACTTATTCGAGGTTACAATGTCGATGTGGGAATAGTAGATATATTTGCGCAAGACGATACGGGAAAAAGAATACGAAAACAACTAGAAGTTGATTTTGTTGTAAATCAAGGAAGCCAAAGATATTATATACAAGTTGCATATGATATGTCTTCAGAGGACAAGCAGATACAAGAGTTTAATTCGTTGCGTAGTATACCGGATTCTTTCAAGAAAATTGTTATTGTCAATGGAACAACGAAGCCTTGGCGTAACGAGGAGGGCTTTGTTATAATGGGTATGAAATATTTCCTTTTGAATCCAGACAGTTTGGAATTTTAGGGAAAAGTTGTCAATGTTCAATAAATAAATGGTTCTAACTCGAATGCATTTTCATATGCTTATACGAAACCAATATTTGGAGTAAGTATATGAAGGAAAAACTGAAACAAAAATTAAAAATGTGGGCAATATTTGGAGTTTTTATCCTTGTTGCTTGTACGGGAGTTTCAAAAGTTGTATCAGTAAACAACACTGTCAACGGAAAGGAACTCCCTATTTATTCTGTGGAAATAGAGGAAAAGAAAGTGGCACTGAGTTTTGATGCGGCATGGGGGAATGAGGATACACAGCAGATTCTGGATACTTTAAAAAAATATGACATTCATGTCACTTTCTTTATGACTGGTGGTTGGGTGGAAAAATATCCGGAAGATGTGAAGAAGATTTGCGAAGCGGGTCATGATTTGGCAAACCACAGTGAGAATCATAAAAACATGAGTCAATTGGATGATTCGAACTGTCAAAGTGAGCTTACTATGGTTCATGAAAAAGTAAAAAAATTGACGGGTGTCGACATGGAACTTTTTCGACCACCTTATGGGGACTATGACAATCATGTAATCCAAAATGCGAAATCTTGTGGATATTATACGATTCAGTGGGACGTGGACAGTCTAGACTGGAAAGACTACGGAGTAGAAAGCATTATCCAAACCGTAACAGAGCATAAAAACTTACAAAATGGTTCCATTATTTTGATGCATAATGGAGCCAAGTATACGGCAGAAGCGCTACCAAAAGTAATAGAGGGATTGAAAGCAAAAGGTTATGAAATTGTACCTATATCGGAACTAATTTATAAAGAAAACTATCACTTGGATGTGACAGGAAGGCAAATTTCAGATCATAAAAAATGAAATTAATGCCATGAGTGACAGGGGGAGAAGGGTTGATTTTTAATGAGAAAGTAGTATAATGACATAAAAGTTTTTTCCTTTATAAGGAGCGTACAAATGAAAAAGAGAATAGAGTGGATTGATGTGGCGAAATGCTTCGGTATTTTTGCAATCTATCTAGGGCATTTTGGAGAAAGTGCAGGAAAGGGACACTTTTTTGTGTTTCAGTATCATGTGGCATTATTTTTCTTTTTGTCAGGATGTATGAGCACCTATGATAAAGAATCCCATATCGGTCGATTTTTAGTAAAGAGACTAAAAAGAATCATGGTTCCATTTTGGATTTTCGCAATACTATCAATTGCGTTGCGCACGATTGCTTCAAGAGCACAAATATCGGATGTGAAAGAGATGTTGCTTATTGTAGCGAAAGGATGTGTGAGAAATACGTTTTTTGCAGCATCGCTATGGTTCTTAACCTGTTTATTTGTCATGGAAATCGTTTTCAAAATATTAAAGTATATAAAGAATAAGTGGATAATTTTAGGGATTTGCGTGGGTATGTTTCTCATTGCAGAATGTGTTATGAATCCATCGCCAATTAAAGCCCCTAGCTGGGCATACAATCTAGATAGTATGTGCTATTATATGATTTTCTATGGAGTGGGTTACCTTAGTTTTTCTTGGATAGAAGAACTTTTCCAAAAAGATAAACCATGGAAGCAAGTGGTGTTTTGGACGACGGGAGCATTGACATTTGTCTATGCGACCTTACTGTTTTTTGAAAAAGATTATCTAATTTGGGCCGTTTGCAAAGTGCCAGGATCAAAGGTTTTTGCAGCAGTTATCAGAGCTTTGTTATTGATATGGGTAAATTTAGTAGTTGCGAAATTGTTGGAACGCGTCAAAATTTTTACAACAGTTGGGAAAAATACATTGTACTTATGTGGAAATGAATATATGATAAAAGCAATTATTCCACGAATTTTAGGAATTGTGGGCATTTCATGTGCATTTTCTTCGCCATGGCTAGTTTGCTTATACACGGTTGTGTTATTATTGTTTGGTATTTTAGTTGTGATTCCAATTGAGAAGAACATAGTAGAAGGTATCCAGATTCTAATGAGGAAACAAAAGGAGAAATAATTATGAAATTTACGAAGATGCAAGGCTTAGGAAACGATTACGTATATGTGAATTGTTTTAAAGAAAAAATTGAGAACCCAGTACAGTTTGCGATTCAAGTAAGTGACAGACACTATGGAGTTGGGTCGGATGGATTGATTATGATTAATCCATCTGAAGTAGCAGATTGTGAGATGGAAATGTATAATGCGGATGGTTCTCGTAGCGAAATGTGTGGAAACGGAATTCGCTGTGTAGGAAAATATGTTTATGATTATGGTTTGACAGATAAGACTAGCATTTCCGTGGAGACATTGGCGGGAATCAAATATTTGGATTTTACCATTGAGGATGGAAAAGTAAAATTGGTAAAAGTGGATATGGGAAGTCCGGAGTTAGTGCCAGAAAAAATTCCTGTTGTAGCAGAAGGTGATACGGCGATCAACACTCCGATTGTTGTGGGTGATGAGACGTATTATATGACTTGTGTTTCTATGGGAAATCCTCATACTGTAATCTATGTGGATGATGTAAAGGGCTTTGATTTAGAAAAAATAGGACCTATGTTTGAAAACCATGAACGTTTTCCGAAGCGTGTCAATGCAGAGTTTGTAAGAGTGATTGACCGAAATACTGTAGAAATGCGTGTGTGGGAGCGCGGTTCTGGGGAGACGCTTGCGTGTGGAACTGGGGCATGTGCGGTAGCAGTGGCAAGTATTCTAAATGGATATACGGAAAACAAGGTTACAGTGAAATTGCTGGGTGGCGATTTGATGATTGAATGGGACAGGGAGGCAAACAAAGTCTATATGACAGGACCTGCTGAGGTTTCTTTTGATGGAGAATTTTTATAAAGATTAGAACAAAAAAATGAGATGCGCTCAAGCATCTCATTTTTTATAATTAACGGTTGTTAATAATCTTTGTCAATTCTACTGGGTTAACGATTTGACCATCTTTGTAAACACGCATGTTACCAGATGCGATTTCGTCGATTAAGATTACTTCGTCGTTGTTGTATCCAAATTCGAATTTAATATCCCATAAGTCAAGGCCAAGTTCTTTTAAGTCGTCAGCGATGAGTTTTGTGATTTTCAATGTTTGTTCTTTCATGCTTTCGAACATTTCTGGAGACATAACGCCTAAAGCAGCAAGTCCTTCACCTGTTACAAGTGGATCACCTAATTCATCGTTTTTGAATGTACATTCTACATATCCACCTTCTAATACAGTACCATCAGCGATGTATTCACCGTATCTGCGGATGAAGCTTCCTGTTGCAACAAGACGGCAGATTACTTCGAGACCATGTCCGAATACTTTACCTGGAAGAACTTCCATTGTTGCGTCGTCTAAGTTTGCGTTTACATAGTGAGTTTTAATCCCGGCTTTCTTTAATAATTCAAAGTAGTAGATGGATGTTTCTAAGTTCGCTTTACCAATTCCTTCAATTGTTAAACCAACTGAGTTTTCACCCGGATCAAACACACCGTCTTTTCCAGTACAGTCATCTTTGAATTTTAATAATACGTTACCATTATCAAGTTTGTATACGTCTTTTGTTTTTCCTACATAGATTTTTTCCATTTTCAATTGTCCTTTCTATACGTGAATTCATTAGCAGCGAGATATAACACCCCACTCCATTTTTTTATCACAAAATTGCATTTTTTACAATATTTTTTTGCGAAAAACTGGTTGATTTTTCATAAAATACTGATATAATGAAACGTGTTCTATTTTAGATAGTGCGGAATGGTGTAATGGTAGCACAGCAGACTCTGACTCTGTTAGTAGGGGTTCGAATCCCTTTTCCGTAGCTTTTTTTATTTTATACGGCGGAGTGTGGCTCAGTTTGGTAGAGCGCTACGTTCGGGACGTAGAGGTCGCAAGTTCGAATCTTGTCACTCCGACTAAACGTTGAAAAATCAAGGGTTTTCGGACTTTTGATTTTTTTATTTTCTTAGAGAGTGATGATTGATTTTTTTGTTGGTTGGAAGGAACGTATATCTGATATCAAACGAGTAGTTTTTCATTCTATCTAGGAATGACGATGAAAGGCAGAAAGAGAATTGCAGAAAAAGTTATATCCAAAATGGTAACATTCTGTCAAATGCGGCAGCAATTATTGCTGTGCATAATCACCCCAGTGGGAATCTGTATCCATCACAAACCGATATGTTGACAACGATCCGGAGGGGCATCTTATCACATCGGAGGTAGTAGAAATACATATACAATAAAAATATAGAGATATATGAGAAAAGAGACCGTTTTCATCAAATGGTCTCTTTTAGATTTTTTACAGAGTCTCTTATAATTAAAGTTTCGCTTAAAGTGTGAACTTGTGATTCTGTATAATATTTATTTTTCATTTTCTTTTGCAATACGTTAATCGCTAATTCACACTGCTGCTGATAAGGTAGAGCAATGGATGAAAGAGCTGGCTTAATATATGGCAATACACGAATATTGTCTTGACCAATTAAGGAAATATCATCTGGTACGGATAAGCCATGTTTTTCTATACAGTCAAGTGCACCTAAGGCCATATAGTCATAAGCGGCAATCACTGCAGTTGGCGGTTCATCTAATGCTAACAGTTGTTCCATACAGTCATATCCACCATCTTCAAATCTTTTCTCACTAATCACAATGTATTCATCTCGAATTGGTAACATACATTTTTTCATGGAATTGCGGAATCGTTCAACTTTGACTGATACACGTAATTCGCTTATAAAGGCGATTTTGTGGTGTCCCATATCCATTAGATATTTCACAGCATCAAGTGTTGCACCATGTGTAGTGATGTCTAAACAATTCTCTCCATTTTCTCGTTTTACACCGATTTTTACTGTAGGAACAGAAAGATCGTCTTTTATTGTTGCGCGACTTGAGATGATAATAATTCCGTCTACCTTTTGATAATGAGCATGATAGTAGAATAATGCTTTTTCTGTATCAGGATCAAAATGGCTGATAGACAGTACCATTGTAGATTCCATGTCAGTCAAGAGGGTTTCAAGATGTGTTACAAGGTTGTAATATATGTCGCTCTTGATTTCAGGACATATTACAGCAATGATTTT
>JAZNKI010000018.1:0-32811 GCA_045578495.1 Faecalimonas sp. | reverse complement strand
CAGCCTTCGTCTATCAAAAGGTGCCATTGCGCTCTCCGAGGGGGTTATGGGGCGTTGCCCCGTTGTCTGCGGACAACATCCCAGCAGTGCCGCCCTTTGAAAAGGGCACCCTGCACCCCGCCTAAACTTTCCGTGTCGGTCTGTGACGATGGTGACGATGTTTTTGCTACCACCAATAACACCGTCATGACCGACACGCATCGTCACGCTTGCTCAAGGTGTAGGCGCACCTTGCGACCATCGTGACAGCGTTTGTTCTCGTAGCAGATACCGTACTCATTGAACAAACGCCCTGCATTGATATTCAGCTTCATCGACAGAGCGTTGGCTTTCATATCAATGCCAAGAACCACGACAAGCTCCGTTGGTGAACCGCACCACTCAGCATTGTCTGCTGTGATAAATGCCGCTACCTTTTCAAGCAACGGTTCGGGCGGCTCTTTCCAAAGTTCCGTTTCCACTCGTTCCAATTCCCACAAGAGAGTTTCGGTATTACGGACAAGGTGTAGCTTTTGGTCGGGTTGATCTCTGCCCGATACCTCAAGAGTGGCGTTATTGCTTGTACGCTTTTCCTTTTGCAAAATGAAGCCGCCGTCTGCTGCACCGAGCAGAGCCGTCGTGCCGGAGATCATATCAAACTTATCATCGGCATTTTGCTTTCGGGTGTGGTGGACAATTAAAACGCAAATGCCGTAGCGGTCAGTAAATTTCTTGATACGGTTGATAATTTCATAGTCATTTGCGTAACTGTAATTATCACCGCCAACCTCACGCACCTTTTGAAGTGTATCTATGATTATGAGTTTGGTGTCGGGGTGTTCGGTAACAAACCCCTGCAACTGTTCATCAAGTCCTTTGCCAATCTGACTTGCCGAAACAGAGAAGTGCAGATTGTCGGTGCTTTCCGTTCCGAACATTCGATACAAGCGTTCCTGCAGACGGCGGTAATCATCTTCAAGGGCAAGATATAATGCCGTTCCTTTTCGGACGGTATAGTTCCATAGCGGCGTTCCCGTGCTGACGTGATATGCCAACTGCGCCATCAGAAAACTTTTGCCGAGCTTGGGTGCTCCTGCAAAGATATACGTTCCCGGATAGAGCAAGCCGTCAATCAGCGGCGGCTTGCTTTGGTAAACGGTGTCATACAGTTCGGTCATTGATACAGTTTTGAGGTAGGACGGGTCCATCATCCTAAGCATTTCACGCTGAATTTCCTCAAAACTCTTGATATTTTCATCTTCGGTGGTTATAATATTTGCAGTACATTTTAGAGAAGGCTGCTCCGTATCTGCGCCAACAGATACATTCGGGGCAGTCTTTTCCGTTATATTGGTCATTCAGATCCCTCCTTTAATCCATACAAGGTTTTGTTGATTTGGTCGATAACTTCAAGCAAGTCACCGTTGACATTGCCGCCGCTTTCGATACGTTTCAGTTCATCAAGCACAGCGGCAAGTTCTACTTTAAGTGCTTTATACACTCTCGGATTACCCTCCACGACAATTTCACGGTCAGTACACTTACGGTAGCAATATTCCTGCTTTGTGAGTCCCGATAGCGCCACGATACGATTTATCGTTTCGTGTTCTTCCGGTGATACCCGAAACCCTACGGTGATACATCTAAAGCGGTCGTGTTTGTCTAAATTCTTAGCTGACATTTTGTGTTGGCTCCTTTCGGAAATTATTGAGCTTGTCTGCCATATCCGTCTGTGTGGACGGGAACAGATGAGCGTAGTTATAAGTGATATTGATGCTTTCGTGTCCTACACGGTCAGCAATCGCCACCGCCGAATATCCCATTTCAATTAAGAGGGAAATGTGGCTGTGTCGCAGATCGTGGATACGGATACGTTTAACCCCTGCTTCATCTGCGCCCCTTGTCATTTCACGGTGCAGATAATTCTTTGTGATATTAAACACTCGGTCGCTCTTTTGCAGACCGTAGAGCTTAGAAAGGTATTCCTTGATTTCCTCTATAAGAAAATCCGGCATCTTTATCACTCGGTTGCTTTTCGGCGTTTTCGGCTCGGTAATAACATCCCTACCGTCAATGCGCTGATAGGACTTATTGATTGTGACCGTACCACGCTCAAAATCAAAGTCGCCGGCGGTCAAGGCTAATAGCTCACCCTCACGGATACCGCACCAATACAGCATTTCAAATGCGTAATAGGATACGGGCTTGTCCATCACTGCAAAGGCAAATTTCTGATATTCTTCTTGTGTCCAAAAGAGCATTTCACGACTTCGTGCCTTGCCCATATTGCCGACCTTGGCGGCGGGGTTTTCTTTCAAACCATAGAACTTAACGGCGTGATTGAAAATGGCGCTGAGCTGATTGTGGAGCGTTTTAAGGTACACGGGCGAGTATTTCTTGCCGTTCTTATCACAACCCTTAATCATTTCGTTCTGCCAAGCGATAACGTCTCTCTGCTGAATATCGCTGATTTTGCGCTTGCCGAAGTACGGCAGGATCTTCGTGCGAATAATATGCTCTTTGGTCTGCCAAGTGTTTTCTTTAATGCGGTTCTTCATATCCACCGTATAGGTTTCAATAAAGCTCGCAAAAGTCATACTGAGGTCTGCCTGAGTTTTATTCAAAAACTCACGTTCCCAAGCAAGTGCTTCTCGTTTCGTCGGAAAACCTCGCTTTGTGCTTTGTTTTCGATCTCCCTTCCAATCAGTCACTCGGTAGTAGACCATCCAAGTATTTGTTTTTTCATCTTTATAAACAGACATTTTCATCACTTCCTTTCCTTAACTTTGGCTGCATCATAGCAAGTCTTGTCTAAAAAGAATTGTTTGTTGACCTTCCCCGCCATTGTGAAAAATCCTTGTTCTTGCAGTTCGGCGTTCATTTTCCGTATCACCTTATAGGCGAATGATTTGGAAATCTTGAGTGCCTTTGCAACATCGTCTGCGGTCATATAATAATCTTCAAACATTGCATTACCTCCTTTCCTCGTTTTTAATGCCGTGTTTGGATTGCCGTTCTACCCGAGTGCCGTTCCTGTCCCTGCTTTTTCAGCGACGTTTGCTCGCTCGCTTCCTTTCGGAAGGTCTTGGCGGAGTATATCCCACTTGGACGGTCATTTAGTTGTTGTAACTTAACTCTATTTGTTTAAGTTGTGCTTATTATACTAAACATATTCCGTTAAGTCAAGCGGTTTTTGAGAAATTATTAAACTTTTTTGTTTATATTATCTTGACAGAACTTAAACATTTGTGTTATGCTAATTGCAAAGCACATAAGTAAGGAGTGAATTTACTATGGCAATTGGTGAAAGAATAAGATTTTTTCGCAACCTAAAAGGTATGACACAAAAGTTTCTTGGTGTAAAAGTCGGTTTTCCGGAGAAAACTGCTGACATTCGCTTGGCTCAATATGAGTCCGGTACAAGAACACCTAAATCAGATTTAACAGAAGCACTTGCAGATGCTTTGGGCGTTTCTACTATGGCATTGAACGTTCCTGATATTGATACCGATCTCGGATTTATGCACACCCTCTTTGCATTAGAGGACATTTACGGCTTGAAGATTGACAAGCTCGATGACGAGGTTTGTATCCGCCTTGATAAAAACAGAGGAACATCTTACATTTCTTTGCTTGAGCGTTTTACCGCTTGGCAGAAAGAAGCAGAGAAGTATCGTAACGGCGAAATCAGCAAAGAAGAATACGATCTTTGGCGTTATACATACCCCGAAGTAGAGGTACAGCGCACAAGGGATGCTCTTGACGAACTTCGCAGAAAGGCAAGCACGGAAAATGAATAATGACGAAGTATTATTTGTAAGCAATAACATAGACACAAGCAAAAGTTTGTTTCGCTATATGTCTTTAGCCCAGTTTCTTTCCATCGTTGAAAATCGCAAGCTCTTTCTAAACAAGGTAAAACGATGGGAAGACACTTGGGAAGGTCCCGATGACCAATTACCTATGATTACAGAATCTGGAGAAAAAGTTTATTCCGAATCGTTACTTACATCTTCTACTGTAGGGCAATGTTGGACTTATGATAAAGATTCAGATGCAATGTGGCGTATCTATTCTCCAGACCGACAAGGTATAATGATCGAAACCAATGTTGATTGTTTTCGAGAAATTCAAGGATTAAGAAGAGCCGTTTTAGCTAAGGTCATTTATTTCAATAAAGATAATTATATTGAAAAAAGAAACGAAATAGCAGAAAACCGTTCTTATTGTTACGCTGGCGATATGGCATTAAAGCGTGAAGCGTTCAAACACGAAAACGAAGTTAGGTTGCTAGTATGTTTGCAAGGGTATAAAGAAATATCAAACTGGTGGGATATTCCGGTTGTTGGTTTTGAATTTGACCCACAAACATTCATTAAATCAATTACATTTGATCCCAGAGCTGACGAATGGTTTGTTAATACAATGAAGCAATACTGTTTATCAAAAGGCTTTTCTTGCCCTATAGAAAAATCCTCCCTTTACGAAAAAGATTTTTTTGAACAAGCAAAAATCGTTAGACGATATGTAACCGTCGAAGAATAAAACAAAAAAGAGCTAACAGACTTTGTAACAAAAATCTGTTAGCTCTTTATTTATGAATAATCTGAAATTGTTGTCAAAACGTTGTCACGAGGCTTTTTCAAACCTCAAAAACCCAGTGTTTATACGGGCTTTCAGCGTTTTTGGTATTATTCCCACTCAATCGTTCCAATCGGCTTTGGAGTTAAGTCGAGAAGAACTCTATTGATTCCTTGCACTTCATGTGTAATACGATAAGTGATGTGATGAAGGATTTCATATGGAATCTCTTCAATTGTTGCTGACATAGCATCTTTTGTGTTGACAGCACGAATGATTGCTGGCCATCCTTCATAACGGCTTTCATCTTTCACACCTACACTCTTAATATCTGGCACTGCGATAAAGTATTGCCATACTTTTTCAGCAAGACCATTCTTATCAAACTCTTCACGTAAGATCGCATCTGCTTCACGAAGTGCTTCCAAACGATCACGAGTAATCGCTCCTAAACAGCGAACACCAAGTCCTGGTCCTGGGAATGGTTGACGATATACCATAGAATGCGGCAAGCCAAGAGCTTCACCTACTACACGTACTTCGTCTTTAAATAAAAGTTTAATTGGTTCTACAAGTTCAAACTTCAGATCTTCTGGAAGTCCTCCTACATTGTGATGAGATTTTACTGCTTTCTTTCCTTCAGCTGCTTTGATTGATTCCAAAATATCTGGATAAATTGTTCCTTGAGCAAGGAATGTAATATCTTCAAGTTTTCTTGCTTCTTCTGCAAAAACAGTGATGAATTCTTTACCGATAATTTTACGCTTACGTTCTGGATCTGACACACCTGCCAATAATCCCAAAAAATGATCCGTTGCATCAACATAAATCAAGTTTGCATCCAAACCTTCCTTGAACATCTTAATAACGCCCTCAGATTCATCTTTACGCATTAAACCATGGTTTACGTGTACACAAACCAATTGTTTTCCAATTGCTTTAATCAAAAGTGCTGCAACAACTGAACTGTCAACACCGCCTGAAAGTGCTAATAAAACTTTCTTGTCTCCCACTTGTTCTTGTACCAATTTTACTTGCTCTGCGATAAATGCTTCCGCAAGCTCTGGTGTTGTAATTCGTTCCATAGTGTCTGGTCTCTTATTTGAATCCATACTTATTCCTCCTGTATTATATAAAGTAATATTATAATCTAAATCTTACAGAACAATTATAATGTCTGATATTCTAGAAATCAATTATTTTTTTACACCTTTTTTTGGACAAATATCCTGTAAACAACATTTGTCACAATATGGTTTTGTTCTCGCAGTACATACCGCTCTTCCATGGTACACTAATCGATGGCAAAAATCATTTCCTTCCTCCGGTGGAATGATTTTCCAAAGTGCCATTTCTACTTTTTTAGGTTCTGTTACATTGTCCACAAGTCCCATACGATTCACCAATCGAATACAATGTGTATCTGTCACAATCGCCGGTTCTCCAAACACATCTCCCATAATTAAATTTGCACTTTTTCTTCCAACACCTGGAAGTGCCAAAAGTTCCTCAAACGTCTGTGGCACCTGACATTGATACTGATCTCTTAAAATCTTCATGCAGGCACTGATATCTTTCGCTTTACTTCTCCCCAATCCACAAGGCCTTACAATTGCTTCAATATCTTCCACATCTGCCGCTGCCAATGCTTCCACATCCGGATATTTTTCATACAGTTTTTCCACGATGATATTCACACGTTCATCCGTACACTGCGCTGCAAGCCGCACACTCACCAGCAATTTCCACGCCTGATCATAATCTAAAGAGCATTCTGCATCCGGATATTCCATGCGAAGGCGTTCAATAATCTCCAACGCCAATTTTTCTTTCTTTGTCTTAGCCATTCGCTTTTCTCTCTCCAAGTTTCTTTTGTATAAATTTCACCAATTGATATGCCAACACACTTGATATAAATCCGATGAGCACTCCAGCGAATACATCTGTCGGATAATGTACACCTACGTACCAGCGCGAAACAGAGATTAACCCAGCCAAAACAAGTCCCGGAATTCCAATCTTTTTCGGCACCCATTTATACAATGCAAACATCGCAGAAAACGAACCACTGGTATGCCCTGACGGGAAAGAGCGATGCGCATTCACTCCTTGAATCAATGGCTCAATCAATTCATTCACAGCATACGGCCTCGTTCTGCCAACCAAACCTTTCAAGGTTACATTTACAATCAAAAAATTAATCAGTAATGATACCAACATGGTAAAACCAATCGGCCTTGTTTTCTTGAAAATAAGCAATAAAATTCCTAATGCGATCCAAAGGTATCCTTCATCCCCTAGGTGCGTGATAAAAATCCACACCCCATCTAACGGTCCTCGTAAATTTTCCTGAATCCATAAAATAATTGATGCTTCAAACTGATTCATACATTTCCTCCCTTACATCTGTTTTCTTACAATCTGGTACTCATCCCCAAATTGATAGTATGGACATTCTCGGTAGTCACCCTTGATAAACCGATACATCTCATCCTCATCTAAATCCTTCGCACAGACATAATATTCGTATTCTTCGTCGTATTCATAATTCATACAAGTTTCGCAATTACTTGCCATGATGATTCCCTCTTTTCAATATTTATATACGATAATTTATTGTATCACATTGCCCTTTTGTTTACAAAGAATAAATCTCTTTACTATCATTTTTTTCTATGCTATCCTTAAACTATCTTTAGGAGGAATCACAATGAAATTTACAGTTAATGAATCCGCAGAAAACTATTTGGAAACGATTTATAGATTAAGTAAACAACTTCCTGCTGTTCGTTCTGTCGATGTAGCGAACGAGCTAGGATTTAAAAAGTCCAGCGTCAGCGTTGCCATGAAGAACCTTCGTGAGAAGAACCATATCACGGTATCGGAAGAGGGACATATCTCTTTGACCGCATCTGGAAAGGAAATTGCACAAATGATTCATGAGCGACATGAGTTACTAGCGACATGGCTTACAATGCTTGGCGTACCTGCAGATATCGCTTCAGAAGACGCCTGTAAGTTAGAGCATGTACTCAGTGAAGAAAGTTTTAATGCAATCAAAAAACACGCACAATCAAAATAAGGGTGTCCGTTGGACACCCTTTTCTCATGACGTTTTTTTATTTTGACAACTCTCGCCCATTGCACAACCACTGCAACCGCAAGAACATCCGCCCTTCTTTCCTTTCTTTCGATCTCTTATCATGGAATAGATTACCCCTCCGACAAGAGCTCCTAGCACTGCCAATACAATCACATCTCCCATGCTATTTCTCCTCTTCTTTATACGAATATCCTTTTCGGAAAATCAAGAACAATAATAAAGCCAGTGCTAAAACTGCCATCACGGAAAAGATTCCAAACGAGATTTCTCCTACCATCAATCCTCCTATCTGATATACGATAAAGGAAATCAGGTATGAAAATCCACACATATATCCGATAGTTGCAAAGGTCCATTTCATACTTCCCATTTCGCGTCGAATTGCTCCGATTGCCGCAAAACATGGTGCGCATAGTAAGTTAAAAATCATAAAACTGTACGCGCTCACTCCTGTGAAATCATTTCGAATGAAACCTAACAAACCTTTACTGGTTTCGCTCACTTCCTCAAAACCATACAACGTTCCAAATGTCATAACTACTTCTTCTTTTGCAATCAAACCAGTTGCAGTTGCAACGGTTGCCTTCCATGCCATTTGCCCGGTCCATCCCAACGGATAGAATATCCACGCAAATAGTTTTCCAAGACTTGCAAGTAAAGACTGGTCACTGTTTTGTACAGCCACTAGTGCTCCGCTTTCGAATCCATAGCTCTTTAAGAACCAAAGCACAATAGAACTCAAAAGCACAATCGTTGTCGCTCTCTTTACAAAATCCCATCCGCGATCTACCGTTGTGCGCAGAATATTGCGCGGTGTAGGGAAATGGTACGCCGGCAATTCCATAACAAATGGTGCTGGTTTCCCCGAGAATGTTTTGAACTTCTTAAGAATGACTCCCGAAACAACAACTGCAGCCGCACCTATCAAAAATGCAGAAACTGCTACCAGAGGATTATTTCCAAAAAGAGCTCCTGCAAACAAACCAATAATCGGCATCTTTGCGCCGCATGGAATAAATCCTGTTGTCATAACTGTAATCTTTCGGTCGTTTTCTTGTTCAATCGTACGACTTGCAAGAATCCCTGGCACTCCACATCCTGTGGCTACAATCATCGGAATAATGGATTTTCCAGAAAGACCAAACTTGCGAAGCAAGCGGTCCATGATGAATGCAACCCTAGACATATATCCAATATCTTCCAAGATTGAAAGCAACAATGACAATACCAAAATTTGCGGAACAAAGCCAAGTACGGCTCCGACACCAGCTACAATTCCGTCTAACACAAGCGACTGCAACCATTCACTCACATGGATGACGTTAAATAATTTTTCAAACAAAGCTGGAACCCATTCTCCAAAAAGCACATCGTTTGCCCAATCAGTTCCCATCGTACCTATTGAGAACGGAAAACTTCCCATGGCAATCGCGTACATCAAAAACATAATTCCTGCGAAAATCGGCAATGCAAGAATTCGATTTGTCACAATTCTATCCACCTTATCCGACAAGCTCATTCCATGTTTTTTTATATTTTTCTTAACTGCTTTTCCAACAACCCCTTCAATATAGTTATAACGTTGGTCTGCAATAATTGATTCCGCGTCATCTTCCATCTCTTTTTCACAATCCGCAATGTGTTGTTCCAAATGACCAATTATTTCTTCCGACAATTGCAATTCTTGAATGACTCTCTCATCTCTTTCAAACAACTTAATTGCAAACCAGCGAAGATATGTTTTATCAACGAGGTCTTCAATCGTTTCTTCAATGTGTGCCAATGCATGTTCTACACTACCATTAAAAATATGTGGCATCTCATCATGCACATGATTTTTTGCAAGTTCAACCGCTTTCTCTGCCGCCTCTTTTCCACCTTCTCCTTTTAATGCACTGATTTCTATACAGGTACAACCCAATGCTTTTCCTAATTTCTCTAAATCAATGGAATCACCGCGCTTACGAACCAAATCAATCATATTGACCGCAATCACGACTGGATAACCAAGCTCAATTAACTGTGTTGTAAGATAAAGATTTCGTTCAATATTTGTCCCATCAATAATATTTAAAATGGCATCTGGATGCTCCTTAACCAAATACACGCGTGTAACAACTTCTTCCGGTGAATATGGTGACAACGAATAAATACCCGGCAAATCCTGAATGGTAACATCTGAATGTCCTTTTAATTTTCCTTCTTTCTTTTCAACAGTAACACCTGGCCAGTTTCCAACATACTGATTCATACCTGTCAAAAAGTTGAACAGCGTTGTTTTTCCACTATTCGGATTTCCCGCCAATGCTATCTTAATACTCATTCCTTTTCCCTTTCTATTCCACTTCTATCATATCTGCATCTGCTTTTCGCAAGGTCAATTCGTATCCTCGCAAATTCAATTCCATTGGGTCCCCAAGCGGTGCTACTTTACGCACATAGATTTCCACACCCTTGGTAATTCCCATGTCCATAATGCGTCTTCGTACTGGACCCTCGCCATGTACTTTCACAACTGTTGTTGTTTGATTTACTTTAATATCTTTTAAAGTTTTCATAGATTTCTCCTCTTTACTTATGCGAGTTAGTTTTATCTAACTCTTGGCCCTTAATATATCCTTGGCACCTTCGCCAAGGATATATTTTATCAATTAGTCGTAACTAACTTCTCTGAAAGAATATCATTATTTCAATATACTGTCAAGTTTTTTTTGGTATTTTTTTCTAGTAGTTAAAATACTTATCAATTCCGTTTGCAATTCCTTGTACCATGTTGTTTTGTACAGATTCTTGTTGTAACAAGCGGTCTTCTTCCGGATTGCTCATATATCCAACTTCCAAAATAATAACTGGCACTTCGCTCCAATTCATTCCTGTCATCGTATTGTTGTTAAATACGCCTCGATTATTAATTCCAGTTGCCTTGCAGTACTCATTAAGTACGTGTGTTCCCAAGGTGTTACTTGCAGTTGCTAAGTCTTTGCTGACATATGGATTATCCAGTCCTGGAACATAAACTTCTGCGCCTCTTATACTTTGATTCGTAGATCCATTTCCATGAATACGAACTGCAATATCCGCATTGACGCTGGAAGCATACTGAGCTCTCTCCTTATTACTGATATTTACTTCGTGAACACTACGAGTCATATACACGGTATATCCTCGATTTTCCAACTCTGTCTTCAGTTTGAGACTGATACTAAGATTCATCACATACTCTGGTACTCTTGTAGCAACTCCGGTTGTCCCACTCGACACACGTGCTTTCATCACGGTTGATCCCGGACCATTAGGTTCTTGTTTGCTATCACCACGCAACTGATGCCCTGGGTCAATCACTACGATTTTTTGGTTTGGATCACGATGTTGTCCTGCAATCTCTTCCGGATTTTTATCTTCTTTTTTATCTTCTTTTTTCTTTTCCTCTTCTTTTTCTTCTGACTTTGCATCATAATCTTTAACTACGATGCTCTGCTTCTTATTATCTTTCTTATTTTCGGTTTCTTTATTTTCTTTTGCTACAAATTTCCCACAGCCCGCTAGCAAAACTGCTAACACCAATATTGCAACTACTAGTTTCTTCATTTTTTTACTCCTTTGTGTTCATTTCTTCTAGTTTAACTCATCTCCCACAATTCTTGCAAGACGAATTCCAAAACTTCCCAACAATTCATTGCCATATTTCTCAAAATTCTTTATAATATACACGTCAAAACATTCGAACAAAAGAGGGATTCTTATGAAGACAGTAAAAGAAAATATACAAACGATTTTAAAAAATACACCAGATGTTCTCCGTCGGTTGTTTCTTGCCGTTGTCATCGGATTTTTGGTGGGCGCGATTGGAACTGGATTTGTAAAATGTCTTGGATTCGCAAATGATTTCCGAACAGAACATCCTCAAATCATTTTGGCATTGCCACTGGCGGGTCTTGCAATTGTCTTTTTGTATCGCATCTGCCGCTATGAAAATGACAAGGGTACGAATCAAGTGATTTCGACATTACATGCAGAGTCTCAAGTGCCATTTCGCATGGCTCCGCTGATTTTTATTTCAACGATTCTGACGCACTTATTTGGAGGTTCTGCAGGTCGCGAAGGCGCTGCTCTTCAATTAGGTGGAAGTATTGGAAATGAAATCGGAAGATGGTTCCGCTTAGATAAAGAAGACACAAAATTAATTGTAATGTGTGGTATGAGCGCTGCATTTTCTGCAATTTTTGGAACACCACTCGCCGCAGTTATTTTCGCAATGGAAGTAGGAAGCATTGGAATGATGCACTACGCTGCATTTGTCCCATGTATGGTGTCATCTCTTATCGCCTCTTCCCTTGCTACAAAGCTAGGAACACACGCAGAAGCCTTTCACATTACAGAACTGTTAGACTTCGCACCAATTCCTGCATTGAAAGTTGCGCTCCTTGGAATCTGTTGTGCAATCATTAGCATAATTTTTTGTAAACTATTACATACCGCAGGACATGTATTGAAAAAATATTTCAAGAATCCATATGTAAGAATTCTTGTATCAAGTTTCTTAATCATTGGATTAACCATTCTTCTTCAGACAAGCGCTTACAGCGGTGCTGGAGTAAACCTCATCGAAGAAGCATTTGCTGGAGAATCACCAAAAATGGCCTTTCTCTGGAAAATGCTCTTTACTGCAATCACTTTAGGTGCTGGATTTAAAGGTGGGGAAATCGTACCATCCTTTACAATTGGAGCAACCTTCGGGTGCCTATTCGGTTCTCTTCTCGGATTACCACCTTCTCTCTGCGCAGCAGTTGGTATGGTATCCGTATTCTGTGGAGTAACCAATTGTCCAATATCTTCACTGTTAATCGGTTTTGAATTGTTTGGATTCGACTCTATGAAATACTTATTAATCGGCGTCGCAATCAGCTACGCATTCTCTGGATACACCGGATTGTATTCAGAACAAACCATCCTATATTCAAAATTCAAAACCAAAACAATCAATTTGAAAACACACTAAAAAAAGCTCAGAGTAATCTGAGCTTTTATCATTCATCAATGTGATACACGTACAATTCATGCATCGCACGCGTCGCGCTAATATATTGAAACTGCGAATAAAACGCATTTTCTTTTTCTCCTCCAAGGATAAATACTTGGTCAAATTCTAATCCCTTTGCAAGATAATACGTGGTAACCGTAATTCCCTTTTTGAACATCGAACTATTTCGGTCCACATAGAATACATCTTCACGATGCTGTTTCATATACTGATATGCATCCTTTGCCTGCTGCTCCGTCATTGTCAACACAGCAACCGTTTCATACCCATCTTGTTTCAAAGAAACTTTGCTTAGTATATCTTGCAATGCTGATTGCACATTCTGGCACGTTTGCTCCTCAACAGGTTTTCCATGACGCTCTAGATATTGCACATCTGCCGCTTGATTCAGCCTTGCTGCGTATTTTGCAATCTCCAACGTATTCCGATAGCTTCTTCGCATCTCAATTTCTCGCAACTGTCTGCCAAAAACCTTTGGCAAAAATCTACGCACATCTCGCGGCACATCGTCCACCGTTTGTGCTAAGTCGCCCAAAATCGTCATGCTACAAGAAAACATATTTTGTAAAATCACGTACTGCAGATAAGAATAATCCTGCATCTCATCAATGACCAAATGGCGGATGTCTTTTCTCTGCTTCATCGCGCATAGGCGCTGTTTTAAATACAACAATGGATAGACATCTTCATAGGCCAATATGCGTTCTTCTTTCGCCACATCCGGACAAGTCGAGAATCCATTTTCTTCTAAAATCCAATTGTAAATTTGGTATACATCCCTTGTTTCATACATTCCCATAAACCACTCACGAATCCACAAAAGTTCTTCTTCGACGAGCGTTCTTCTGTATAATGTTTCGTATTCATCTATGACATATTCCATAACTGCTTCCATGCGCATGAGCAGCGGATGCTCGGAAAACTTAAAATAAAATAATTCAATTAACTCTTCTGCTGTTTTTACAAAGCCTCGATATTCAAAGCGTTTGAAATTTAGCAAGTCATCTTCTAACAACACCAAAAAACTTTCGACAGCACCCACAAATTCCTGTGATTGTTTCCAATGATATTGTCGTTCTGCCACTTCATCCATACACACAATGCGCTGTTCGATGTGATGATAGCGGTCCTCACAATCCGCCACAATCTCTTTCAATTCCTGATATGCAAATAAATCAAAACTCATTTCACGGATATGTTCTTCTCCCAATTCAGGAAGCACATGGGAAATATAATCCGAAAACACACTGTTTGGGGACAAGATTAAAACATTCGAAGATTTCAATCGTTCTCGATCGTGATAAAGCAAATATGCAATTCGATGTAAGGCAACCGACGTTTTCCCACTTCCTGCTGCCCCTTGAATCACTAAGATTCGATCCTTCGTATTTCGAATAATCGCATTCTGCTCTTTCTGAATGGTGCGCACGATATTTTTCAGTTGCACATCGCCATTCTTTCCAAGTTCCTGCTTTAGAATATCATCGTCAATCTTAACATCACTTTCAAACTCATAAATCATCTTTCCTCCACGTATCTTATATTGCCACTTGGAAAGAATCTCTCCTTCCATCATTCCGCCAGGTGCTTCATAAGAAGCTTCCCCTTTATCGAAATCATAGAATAAACCACTGACTGGTGCACGCCAATCATAAATCAGCGGACGGCTCCCGGCAGTTTCTGCGAAATTCCCGATTCCAATATAAAACGTTTCAGAATCGTCATCTCCATCATATAAAAACTCCACACTTCCAAAGAACGGCGTACCCTCCATTTTCTTCAGGCGTAGCAATTTTTTTCGATTTTCCTCATTCGCATTTACTTGAGTCAACAATGCGCGCTGATTATCAAAATCTTCATATCCGTACTGATCCATCTCGGTATAGTTTTCCCAGTAGTACTCATTCATGCTTTCGATGTCTTTTTGCACGTCGTGGATTGTAGCACTCATCTCTGCGATTTTCATATTCAGTTTTTCTGTCACAAGCTTTAAGTGCTCTTTCCCTTTACTCATGTAACGCTACCTTTCTTGATTAATATCCGATTGCTAATCCAAGTAATAACAAGCCACTTGTCAGCAAAATATTTAATGCTTGGAACTTCCAACTCCATTTTGCCCATTTCGGATAAGATACATCCGCCAGACCGAGACTGATTAATAGTACTGGATTCGTCGGATAAAATACATTTGAAAATCCGTCTCCAAACGCAAATGCCAATATACAAAGCTGTTTTGAGATTCCAAAACTTGCAACCACTGGCACAATAAATGGTATTAAAATATACGCCTTCGCAGACCCCGATGCAATAAAGAAGTTGAATACCAACACAATCAAATAAATGAATAAAATCACAGCCCATCTCGGAAGCGTCTCTGCAATTCCGATTGCTCCATTTCGCAATGGTACTAAAATATTCCCTTCTTCCATCGTATACTTAATTGAATTTGCCATTAAAATCATCAAGACTGCTGGCAACACGCTTCCCATTCCATAATAAAAAAGAGAGAATAATTTTTGTCCACTTTTCGACAATAGGAAAGAACTAATCCCTGCAGCCAAGAAAGTCACCGCCACAATAATCATCGTATAGCTTTGTAACACGGTGATGACAGATGAACTCAACACAACAGCCATTCCCAATCCCAACACCGACGCAAAACAAACCATTGCTCGATTCATCTCTTTATTATTTGTAAATTGAAATTCTTCCATTCCTTTTTCAATTGGTTTTTCTACTCGTTTTGCATGCCAGAAAAGAAATGCTAACAAAAGACCGTATACCAAAGCAAATGCAATCACACGGTACCACATGCCAGAAAACATCGGCAAGCCTGCAATTTCTTGTGCCACTCCTACTGTGAATGGATTACAAACTCCTGACGAAAAACCGCAGCCGATTGCTAAAAGGCTCATTCCAAGTCCAGTCAGCGCATCCCATCCCAAACGGATAGACAAAGCTACAACGATTGGAACCAATGGCACACATTCTTCAAATGATCCTATCAGTGCTCCCAATGCCATAAAGAAAAAGGTGATTAATGCCAACAATTTGTATCGACTTTTCCCAAAATGATACGTAATCTTATCTAATATATATTTCATCAATCCACATTTTTCTAGGCAATTAAAAACGCCACCAATTACCAACAAGAAAACTAACACTGCAATCAAAGAGACATTATCATCGCTTCCCAACACTAAAACCGGTGAAAGTGCCCATTTCCAAAACGGAATTCCTCCCTCCGGAACGATAAATGTCAATCCATATGTTAGAATCATTAGAACGAAAATCACTCCAATTGCTGTTATAAATGACTTTGTACTAATGTTTAATCCTTTTTTCTCTTTTGTCTGATTCATAAGTCCATTCTCTCCTATATATTTTTAAGATTCTTCTTCCTCTTCCGAATCTTCTCCCATCAATCGCAACACATCCTCGATATCTTCTACCGACATTCCCATATGAATGGCGAGTTCATCAATCGTCACTTTTCTTCCCAATTCCTCTGTGAGCGTTTTGATGCCCTCGTCTAACATACTTACCTTCTCAATCATCTTCTTGTCGCATTGACTAAGCTCTGTAGATTCTTCAATTAGCATTTGCATGCTTTGTCGAATCTGCTCCATAATCACAGCATGTCCCGTCTCCACATCCGTAAGCATGTCTAGCCCAAGAATCAGTCCCACATTTCCTTCTTGAATCAAATCTCCGATAAAAATGTTCTCGGTATGCAGATCCTTCGCTACGCCTACAACCTCTTTTAAATAAAGTTCCGTCAGTCGATTTTTCGCACTACCATCTCCTTGCAACAGTTTCGCAAACAGTTGCGCTTTCTCACCTTCTGCTTCTGTTCGAAACGCTTTGAGGTCGGTCAAATATTCATCTAAATATGCCTTTTCTTCTTCACTATATGTAATCTCTTCCTTGACGGTCTCCTCTGCTATCTTAAAATAGCCTTTTACGACTACCTTTTGTGCCAAAAGATAGTCGAAGACTAATTCAAACTGTTCTTCAGTCAAACTGCTCTTCTCAAAAAAACGTTTTACTTCCTCTATCTCAATCGTGCTTCCTTTATCTTTTGCAATCTGCACTAATTCATTTAGTTTGTTCAAAAATTCTGCTCTGTTCTCCATAACTGCCTCCGCATATATTGTAGTATCTCTATTATGTCACGATAACGGTCTGATATCCAGCCCTTTTTAATCTTTGTTCCATACGACTTGCTTCATCGATGGTTCCAAAATCCCCTACTCTGACTCGATAGAAGCCATCTTCCATTTCGATTCGCACTGGGAAATCCATTTCCATCAACTCACGTTGTAGATTTTTTGCATAGTTTTCATTCCGGAATGCTCCCACTTGAACAGAATATCTCGTTTCCAGAGTATCTGGTAGTACTTGTATCGTTTCAATAATTCCGTTCGCAATCGCCTGCGCGATGGCATTAAAATTGTCATCAAATAATTGATTGTCTACGTCTGAATTCAAAAATCCCACTTCTACTAGAACAGCCGGCATCTGTGTACGCCGCAACACAATCAGATTTGGTCTGGCTTTGACTCCCAAGTCAACAAAACCGATTGTCTCTAACTGTGCATTGATATTCTCTGCCATTTCATATTTGACACCTGACAAATCATATACTAAACTCTCCACACCGTATACCACGTTATCTTCAGGAAACGAATTTCGGTGAATGGATATGAAAAAATCTACTGCTGCTTCATTCGCAATCTGTGCTTTTTGAAACGGGGTTTGATACACATCTGTTGTCCGTGTGTAAAGCACCTCGATTCCATTGTTTTCTAATATCGGTCCAATGGCTAATACAAGAGCCAGGTTATCATCTTTTTCCTGTCTGCCTTCATATACTGCTCCTGGATTTACTCCACCATGACCAGCATCTAGCATTACTGAATAAGCCATGACACTGCTCCTTTAAAAATCATTTTGTTTTAATATATGCACAGAATCCGAAAGAGACACCAAAAAAGAGCCCTACATGAGCTCTTTCGTTTTATATGGCGCCATATGAAGGGGAACAAAATATCCTTTTTCCCTGCGGCAAACTGGACATACACCTGGAAGTCTTTTTCCCGTGTGTATATTTCCACAGTTTAGACACATCCAAGTCTCTGTTTCCTCATTTTCAAAATACGTGCCTTCTTTCAGCATCTTTGACAATTCTCCAAATCGATTGCCATGAATCTTTTCAATCTCTGCAATCTGTAAAAACGCAGATGCCACTTCCATAAAACCTTCCTTCTTCGCAGTCTCTGAAAACGCCAAGTAAACATCATCTGCCTCCTCATATTCATTATGTTGCGCCGCATCCAACAATCCTTCTAACGTATCCTGCTTGTCCACTGGAAATCCGCCACATATCTCAATGGTCTCTCCTGACAATGCACCCAACAACTCATAAAAACGTTCCGCGTGCGCTCGCTCTTGATCGGCCGTAAAAAGAAAAATTTTGCGAATCGCATACATTCCTTGTTCCCCTGCCTCTTCTGCTGCCATTGTATATCGATTTCTCGCTTGACTTTCTCCTGCAAATGCTTTCATTAAATTAACTTTTGTTTGACTATTTTTAAATGCATTTCCCATAATACCACTCCTTTTATGATAGTATTTCTCCTTTTTTTCTTATAATACATCTTGCTTTCCATAACATCCTTATTTTTACTTTTCTCCCATATATATGCCCTCTGCCCTCCTAAAAAAAAAATTGATTTTTCACAGAAAAACATGTTATAATAAACGCCGTAGAATACAAGTCTTGTTATGCTTGTATCTAAAAATTTATATGGAGTGTGATAATATGAAACTAATTATTAAAAACAACTACGAAGAGATGAGTGCATGGGCAGCACAACATATCGCCAATGCCATTAATAATCACAAAGGGGATGGCCCTTTTGTATTAGGTCTTCCAACTGGTTCTTCTCCTCTTGGCGTATACAAGAACTTAATTGAAATGAACAAAGCTGGAAAAGTAAGTTTTAAAAATGTTGTTACTCCTAACATGGATGAATATGTAGGTCTTCCAAAAGATCACGATCAAAGTTACTGGTATTTCATGCATGACAACTTCTTTAACCACATCGATATCCCAGCTGAAAACATCAATATCTTAGATGGTATGGCTGAAGACCTCGAAGCAGAATGCCAAAGATATGAAGACAAGATTGCTTCTTACGGCGGAATCGATTTATTCCTCGGCGGAAGCGGTGTTGACGGACACATTGCATTTAACGAACCATTTACATCACTTACTTCTCGCACAGGAGTACGTGCTTTAACAGAAGATACATTGATTGCAAACTCACGTTTCTTTGACAACGATCCAAACAAAGTTCCTAAGACAGCTCTTTCAGTAGGTGTTGGAACCGTTTGTGATTCTAGAGAAGTTCTTTTAGTAATCAACGGACATAACAAAGCTCGTGCATTACGTCACTGTGTAGAAGGCGGAGTTGACCATGCTTGGACAATCAGCGCATTACAACTTCATCAAAATGGTGTAATCGCTTGTGATGAAGCTGCTTGTGGCGAATTGAAAGTAGACACATACAAATACTTCAAAGAAATTTACAAAGACGAAAAATAATTTTTTTATAACAAAAAGCACTTCGACATGAAGTGCTTTTTCCTTATAAAATATTAGTACGAAGCTGATGGATCCAACTCGCTATCAATTAATCGATAACATTCTTCCCCATTCACATTTAAATATAATACAACATAAATATTCTCTGGATGAAGAGTCTCTTCCACTACTGGCATTACACTGTCTTGAAATGTAGTGGCAACCGCTTCACTAACATCTGTTGCATAATCAATGGTTCCAATATAAACAATCTTTCCATCGACTTTCTTTATCTTTCGTTCTACACCATTGTTATCTGCGCTATCTGCTAATCCTTGAAGAAGGGTGTCTATCTTGTCACACGTAGCACTTTGCTTGTCTGTCAACTTTACAGTACAACCTGTCATCGCCATCAACAGTAAGATTGCTACCGATATAACTGCTATTTTCTTGATTTGTTTTTTCATATTCTATTCCTCCTAAATATTTGTATATTTATCGTTACGTGCAACATTACATTGCTAACAATATCGAAACAATAACTGCCAAACTACATATAATTGATAACGAATTCAACAAACTTGCCATTCCTACATCATTTTTTAATTCTTCTGCATATGCAGGAGCTGAAGAAGGAATCGGACTAAACGCAACTATCACAAGTGCTTTCCGAACCTCTAACGGAAACGGTAACAAATAAAAACATCCCAAAGCAATCACTGTTGCAACAACATATCGCGCCAATAAGATTCGTATCACTCGGCCAATCTGTTTTTTATCACCACTAAATTTCAATCCCACTCCGATCATCAACATAGCTATAAATGCATTTGCGCCTCCTACAAGCTCAGCAAAAGATGCAATTGGCGTAGGAATCGGAATACGACACAAACTCACGATTGTCATAATCAAATACGCATCAAATGCTACTGATTTTAGCATGGTTTTTAGGATTCTCATTATAGAGAACTTCCCACCATCCTTCAAAATCTTTGCCACACCGAGTGAACCACCTAAGCATACTGCTGCATTTCCAACATCAAACAGACTGGTAGTAATCACTCCAATCGGTCCGAGGAATCCTTGTGCGAACGGCATCGTAAATGCCCCGATATTGTATCCTGCATTTACAATTTCAAGCGTTTGTTTCTCTTTATCTGCTCTGAGATTTGCCAAGTATCCTATGAGCATGTGCATCATTCCACCAAACAATCCGATTAGTGCAAGTGTCAACATGGAAACATCGATTTCTTTTCCTATAAAACTGGTTACAATCGCTGCTGGCAAAGTAATCCTTAGTAATATTTTGGATAATATTTTGAAATCTTCCTCTTTAAAGAAGTTCACTCTTCGAAGAGTATAACCTAAGGCGATAATCGCCACAAAACATCCTGCTCGGATTAGAACTTCTAACATATTTCTTCTCCTCTTACTGTTTTACTCGAGATATCACTCTGCTTTATACCATACAACATTTTAAGGATTTTTCCAACAGATACGATGAATTTTTTCCTCAGTATTTTCGACATGAAATTGAAAATCAAAAAGCACTTCGAGCGTTCTCCAAGTGCTTTATTATGTTTATTCTTATAGTATGGTTCTCACACCGTAATCAAAAGATCGCACCGTTCCTTGACTTGCATCTCAGTGAAATATATGTTTTCAAGAGGAATCCATTCCTCAAAAAAGCGTTTAGCCATTTGCACCGTATTTCGCCGCTCAATACGCTGCTTTTGCAATTCCTCAGAAACATCTAAAAACACAGACAAATCATAATACTTTGCAAATGCTGGGTGCATGGAATATGCACCTTCAATAATTGTTAACTTCTTCGGAGTAATTGCAACAGGAGGCCACATCGTAAATGTGGCACAATCAAATCGACGATACTGAATAGACTCGTTCTTTTCTAACGGCATCAATACTTCTTCTAAAAATCGTTCTCGATCAATATTTCCTCCCACTTCTGCAAAACGTTCCGGTGTTCGTTGCTCAGGGCGGAGAAAGAAGTCGTCCATATGAAGCACATTACAATCATAAATTTCCTTTAGCATTTCACTAAATGTCGTTTTTCCACTTGCACTTCTACCATCAATTGCAATCACCACCGATTTTTGTTGAAGCATTTCATCAATCTTAGCTAGCACAGGAAGAAACGGCACATATCGATTTGCTATCACGCGATACGACGGGTGATATGTTGCTCGAAATTCATCCGAATGATGAAGAGCTGGATAACCCTTACTCTTCCATTCCGCGATTGCCACTTCAAATTCATTCATACCTTCTGGTTCTTTTTGAGCAGATTTCAAAGTTTCACGCTCCTTGCAGATGCGCTCAATAACCGCGTCCAAATCTGACACCATATGTTCACATCCAAACGAACTTTGATGGAGAAATTTCATTATGTCTTGTATTTGTAAACACGGATATTTCTGACAATGCATCATCAAAGAATGTTTCGTTTCCTTTTTCTGTCCCATAAATTTCTCCAACTTACTCTCTCATATTTAATACCTTAGGATTGTCAAGTATCATCACAAGAATCGGTATCACTGCAATCTGAACAATGATTCCAGGAATTGCATTTGTAAAGGCTCCCGTAAGGAATGCTGTAAAGGTAAAGCTTCCACCGTCAATTCCCATACAGATCATCATTGCGATACCCCAAACAATTCTTCCAATAATCATTGCTATAATTAATGAGCAATAAATGTATAGTTTTTTACGAGGTAGGTATTTATGCATAATTCCCGAAATTGCTCCATAAGTGGCAAGTTCAAATGCCATGCACACAGCGTTTGGATAAAGCGGAGGCATCCCACCTGTTAACGAGCGAAAAAGTGGGGCTATAAACCCAACTACCAACCCCCAAGGCCATCCGCAGATGAACCCACACAGAATCACAGGGATATGTAACGGACACAACTTCGCGCCGATTTCCGGAATCTGCCCTGTCATATATGGCACAACATAAGAAAGTGCTAAAAATAATGCAGAAAGCACAATTTTTAATAGTTTATTATTTTTCATAAAATTCCTTTCTTGATAAAGAAGTAAATTCTCTTTCTTCTCGACTAATTAAGGGTATTTTGCTATTGGAAGTATAGCACACGAACTACCATAAAACAACACACTAAAAAGCACTTCGCAAAACTCGAAGTGCTTTCCTTAATTATCTTAAATAGAATTAAAAAACGTTCAAAGCAATCATAACTTGTAATGCTACAAATGCTGTATATATTGTCAAGAGCGTAATCCCTTGCCATCTTCCCAATTTACCTTTTATGATTGCAGGAAGTGTCATGAGTGCCATAACTACAACCATAACTGGAATTTCAAACAATTGTGATGTATTATATCCAAACAATTTGCTACCGTCTGGAATCTTGAAAGGCGAAATACTTACAGCCGCACCAGACACTAACACTAAGTTAAAGATATTTGCTCCGATAATATTTCCAAGAGACAATGCACCATGCCCCTTCAACAATGCCGTAACTGCAGTTACTAACTCTGGAAGAGATGTACATAATGCAACCACTGTAACACCTACAACTTCTGTTGGAATTCCTGCCATCGTTGCCAAAGAAACTGAAGATCCTTCTAACATATCAGCTCCAATTGCAATCAATGCTGCACTAACAACTAACATAACAACATCTTTCAAAAATGAACTTTTTACTTCTTCCTCTTCTTCTGCTGACTCTTGTGTTGGATTTTTAAATCCTTTATAGATTGTCATACCCATATAGACTGCAAAAACAACGAGCATCACAAATCCTAACCATCTGTCAAAACGGCCAAATACGTATGCCGCGATTATGTAAATAAGTGCTGATGCGAAGAAAAATATAACTGGCGTAACAACCGTCTTTTTATTCACAGGTGCTGGACGAATTGCAATCGTCAATGCTGCAATTAATGCAGTATTGCAGATAATAGATCCAATCGCATTACCATATGCAATGGCACCATTATTATTCACAGCAGCTGTAACAGATACCATTACTTCTGGAAGTGTCGTCCCGATTGATACAACTGTTGCACCGATAATAATTTCCGGAACTCGAAAACGTTTTGAAATACCAACAGCTCCATCTACGAACCAATCGCCACCTTTAATTAATAAAACTACTCCGACAACAAATAGTAACAGCGATCCCCATAATCCATCCGTTAATCCATTATACCAACTTAAAATTTGCGATAACATAAAAACCTCCATTTATTCTTTTGTTTTAATTTGATTTTCTTATTGTAGTGAGGAATAGCTGTCCATCAGCCGTTTCAATTACGTCATATGTATATCGGAAGGTTTGGCTCGAATAATCCTCTGCAGTATAGTTATAGATTTGATATGTTTCAATTGTACTAATCACACACTCGGTTTCGGATGTCCAGCTCACACTGCTCACCTCAATACCCAAGCAGTATTCATAAATGTCCTTCGTAGCCATTCTTGCGATATAAGACTTCTGCTCATTATATATTGCACTATCTTTATATAACGTGCCACTCAAAGGTTTGAACTGTCCTGTATTTACCGCTTCGCACAAGCCGTTTGCATAAGTGCGAACCAGTGTATTGATTTTCGCCAAAACAGTGGCATCTTCATTTTTCTTTTTAATTTGGATTTGTTTTTGCAATTCTTGTATTTCGCCATTTTGCTTGTCAGTAGACTGTTGAGTATCTATTTGTAAAATGAGAGCATTTGCCTCACTATATTCTCCATATTCAAACAAGTTCTTGACTTTTGCAATTGTATCATCTATTTCTTTACTCTTTGTCAGTTTCTCTTTCAAACTATCAACATCTGTAACAATGGAATACTTTGAGTATACACTTGGGATTTTCCCAATATGTGCTAATCCTTTTTCATATTCACCATCAGAGTAGCATTTATTTGCAAGATTATACTCACTGACAATCTCATAAATCACATCGATGTCATTTTTATTATACCCTTCATCTATGGCTTTTTTAAAATAAGATTCTGCTGCAACAAAATCTTTCGCTTTCAATTTTTCAACACCTGCTTCATAGTTTTTACTGACAAAACTACAAGCAGTTAAAAGTACTGCCATACAACATACTAAGATTATTCTGATGCGTTTCATACAAACACTCCTTTTTCGAAATGTATAATTGTACATATATGTTCATACTATCACACCAAATTTCATAAATCAACATGAATGAAATCACATTCTTCTTTCACAAGCATAGGCGTAAATTTCGGTACTTTAAACATTTCTGAAATCATTTCACACTTGCATAAGAAGATGTGATACAAATTGAAATTACAACCTTGAAGCATCTCCAAATTCCCTTGTCCCTTTGAAATAACTACATCTGCATGGTTTATCGCACACTTCGCTTCATCCGAAATTCGATACAAACAAGTCCCTGGCAAAGAATCTCCATTCCCTATCACATGAGCCACATCTGAAAGACCGATTTGTACAGCATCTTCCATCGTGGCATCATTTAAAATTTCTTCCCCACGTACAATCGCTGTAATTTGCAGTTTCGGATTCATGATCAAAAGTTGCTCCATAACAAGTTTATCAATTACAATTTCGCCGCAATTATCCGTTAAATATACCAATCTTTGTGCCTTTTGGATGTCTACTCTTAACATTTCAAGAGCCTCTCGATCTATTACATAATTCGGTGCTTCTTGCAATAACTTTTTCAAAGTCACTACATCCACATTTTTCATAACCATAAAATCAATGTAGTTGCCCGCTATTGCATATTGAACTGCTGCTTTTAATGGATCTTCAGACTCTTGAATAGACTTACGAATCTCTGCTTCCTGTTCCATTAGAATACTGTTAAATTTCGTACGTAGTTCCAAATAACTTTTATGATATCCAAACATTTTCTTTTGCAAATCATAAATATTGCGCGTGGCAATTGTTGGCCCATGTTGATTTTCCATCTTCGCCAGTTCCTTAAAAACTGCATTTATATACGTCACTTTATCTTGTTCGGACGCATCCTCCGGAAACTGATTTACTCTGTCTTTTGCAACGCAGCGCATGCAAATCGAATTTATCTGGGGTATATTTTGTTTCATCCTTTAGTCCTCTCTATTTGTGCTTCAATGTATCCTATCTTGCTATCCTGAGCGTATATGGTTTCCGCTTCTTATAATAATAAATATCCTGGAACCCAATCTTTTTTATAACTTCTATTGCATTATCAAAAAATTGTGAGGCTTGATTACTACAATGAGCATCTGAACCCATTGTAATGAAATAGCCTCCTTTATCGTAATACTTTTTCAAAATACTTTCGCAAGGCATAACATCTCCTAATATTTCGTAGGAAGATGTGTTCACCTCTAGTGCAATGTTCTTCTGAATAATCTTATCCAAAATCGTATCTATCTTTTGCTCATAACGAGCCAAATCCATTCCTCTATTATATTTTCCATTAATATACCGCAATGGCAATGTCAAGTGTGCAAGGATGTCAAAATCCACCTTGTCTATCATCGTAATCATATCATCAAAATACACATCAACAAACTCCTCCAGCATTTCTCTTGTAAATTTCGAGAAATCAGTTCTTGAAAAAGAATATGTTATTTCCTTGTATTTCACCAAATGAACGGATCCTATCACGACGTCATAATCACAAAGTTTCAATATTTTCTCGCATTGTTCTGGATGCCAAAAGCCTTCCCCCACCTCAACTCCTGCCAATACATCTATTTTATCCTTATACTTTTCTTTTAGTACCGAGACCATCTCATTCGATGCTTTTATCGGAGAAAAACCATCATAATATGAGTAAAAATCCGTGTCAAAATGGTCAGTAACCGCAAAAATTTGTGTTCCTTTTTCTATCTGTGCCAAACACATATCTTCCATTTTACAAACTGAGTCATGGGAATATTCGCAATGAGTGTGCATATCTGGATATTGCATTGCTTCCAATTTCATTTTTCAATCCTCTTTGTTTTACTTTTTTCACAAAAATTGGTCAATTCGCTTGACACTATCTTTCGTAGATCGTTTCTGTTGCTATAATACCCCAACCACTATAAGTAGGCAAGAAAAATATACACGAATAAACACACAAAAAGCACCTCGAGTTTCCTCGAAGTACTTTTTTACTTATAGTATATCCTTTAATAATTAGTTCTGTATCTTATCTTATCACCCTTATCAAACTCCGGATTGCAGTAGTAGAAATTTCTAGCATCCAGAGAATCTTTTGTTCGTTCCAATGCCTCGCCGAATCTTTGGAAATGCACGATTTCTCTCGCTCTTAAAAACTTCAGTGGTTCGCGGATTTCCGGGTCAGTAATCATCCGAAGCAAATTATCATACACCGTTCTTGCTTTCTGTTCTGCCGCTAAGTTCTCAGTTAAGTCTGTGATGACATCGCCCTTCGACTGGAACTCTTTCGCTGTAAACGGGACACCTCCTGCTGCCTGTGGCCACAAAGCTGTCGTGTGGTCGATATAATAAGCATCAAACCCAGCAGTCTTTGCTTCCTCAACAGACAGATTCTTTGTTAGTTGATATACCATCGCACAAATAATCTCCATGTGTGCAAGTTCTTCTGTTCCGATGTCTGTCAGAAGCCCTCCTACTTTTTTATCCGGCATACTATAGCGCTGTGCCAAATATCGCATAGACGCTGAAAGTTCGCCGTCCGGACCACCATACTGACTAATGATAAGCTGTGCTGTCTTCGGGCAGGTCTTCGTGATATTTACCGGATACTGCAAGCGTTTCTCATATACCCACATTAACTACACGCTCCTTCCCATGGAATTTTTCCCTCTGGCCAACAATAACATTCTGATTCAGGATTCTCTTTATAGATTACCCCCATACACACTTCTGCCAAAGGATAATACTGTAATGCAAATTCCCGCATTAAAGATGTCTTCTTCGCCAAATTCTCTTTGAACATTTTCAGTGCTTCTTTGTCTTGTGGATGCGTATCCAAGTAAAGTCGCAAATCATCCAACATGAAACCTATTTTCTGGATTTTTAAAAGCATGGCCTGCTCACCAGTCAAATGCTGCTCTGACGTGAGTTCTTTGTCATCTAACACAGTCACATAGAACGGACGATGCAATTCCGGAAACATGGTTCCGTTCCGAAATGCCCTGTCTTCATCATAGACATGGTTCCACTGCTGAATTGGAACGGACGCGATCGCGAGATGTTCTGTTTTTCCCATAATAATTCTCCCTTCTGCATAAATTGTACCAAAGTTAGTATGTGTGATTTTCATAAATAATCTCGCCATCAATTATGGTATATAATGTTTTAGTAAATATTTCCAATGGATTTCCCGAAAAAATTGCAATGTCCGCATCCTTGCCTTTTTTCAGACTACCAACTCTATCATCCACTCGACAAATACGCGCTGCGTTGATGGTGATAGATTTTAATCCTTCTTCCATCGGCAAGTCATATTTCACAGCAAGCCCCGCGCACAACGGGAGATAATGAATCAACGACACTGGATGGTCCGTAATAATAGAAAATAGTACACCTGCTTCATGCAGGACCTTGTTTGTTTTAAAATTCATATTCTTCACTTCAAGTTTTGATCTAGAAGTAAGGTCCGGTCCTACATTTACCGGAAATCCGGACGCTTTGATTTCGTTCACAATCAAATGACTTTCTGTCCCATGGTCAATAGTAATATCCACATCAAACTCTTTTGCGATGCGAATAGCTGTGAGAATATCGTCTGCTCTGTGGGCATGTACCTTCATAGGTATTTCTCGGCTTAATACGGGAAGCCAAGGTTCCATTTCAAAATTTTCTTTTTCTAAAACCCCATTCTCCTTGGCTTTTTTATATTGCACTGCCTCATACAATGTTTTACGAAGCAATGCTGCCGTTCCCATTCGTGTGGACGGACATACATTTTGATTTCCGTAGGTGGTTTTTGGGTTCTCACCAAATGCAACCTTCATAGCTGCCGGACTTTTCACAATCATTTCATCTATACATCTGCCCTGTGTCTTCATAAATACAAACTGCCCACCGACTACGTTGGCACTTCCCGGCCCTGTCATAACGGATGTGATGCCGGCTTCAATGGCGTCATGAAATGCAGGGTCCATGGGATTTACTGCATCTATGGCACGAAGTGTAGGAGTAATCGGATTGGTCTGTTCATTACAATCATCTGCAATAATTCCCCACTTCTCCTCCGTAATACCGATATGGGCATGGGCCTCGATGAGACCCGGCAACACCCAAGCACCCTGCACATCCAAGACCTGCTCCTCTTTTTCTTTTATTTTAAATGTGGACATATCCCCCACTTCGTCAATGAATCTCCCTGTAGTTCGCACATAACCGCATTCGATATTATTACATTCCATCGTAAAAATTTTCCCGTTGATAATTACCATTTTTTCCTATTCTCCGCTTTCATATTTGTTTCTAATATTCCACAAGAAGCTTAAAATATGTAAAAAAAGCACCTCGAGTATTTCTCGAAGTGCTTTATTTTTTTAACGTGTGCGTAAAGATTTATTATTTCTTACCTGTTGTCAACGTCTCTGAAATGATTGTAATTACCTTTTCGTAACAGCCGCCACAGCCTGTCGAACAGTGCGTTGTATTTTTTACTTCTTCAAAAACATCAAGAAGATTTTCAATATTACTGTGTTTATGTACTTCGTCAAGAATGTCGAAATAACTTACGTTGTTACATTTACATACAACATAATTCTCGTTCGTATTCACATCAAGCGGTTTTAAATCGCAAACCAATTTTTCTTCTACCTCTGCTTTCCAAAATCCATGAAGATTGCAATATGCATATGCTGCAATAACTTTATCATCTTCTAAAACAAATGTAGCGGTTGGTGCATCTCCCGGCTTCACCTCTCTATACTGTACGCCGTTTTCAGTTTCCAAACATATCCATTCAATATAATGCTCCGTTACCATCGGATGTTCAACTGAACCTACAGTCACAGTTACTCTATTTCCATTAACATCTATAACTGGTATGTGTTTTTCTTCGCTTGCTTCCACTGTATTTGGAACAAGTTCTTCCATTTTCTTCCCACAACACATTACAGGAACCCCTGATTCTTTCATCATTTGAATCATGTTTCCACATTGCAAACATTTGTACACTTTCATGATAAATCCTCCTTGATATTTAGATGCAAACATTTTTTCTTTTGATTATAAAAAAGAATACGCCGCCCATCTTGTGGTTCAATGAAATTTTAGGTGTTGTCTGTAATACACCTTTTTTATTGCATTTGTATTCCTCGTTCTATTCCTACCAATAATCAACCTGATGAGGAAGATCTATATTCTTCACACAAAACTGTGGTTCTTTCCCTTCCTTACGTTGTCTAATATAATCTTCCAAGGTTCTTATTGCATACTTGCTTAAAATAACAATAACAGGCATATTAATCAACGTCATTCCACCCATTGTTAAATCGGCAAGATTCCACAACAAATCCGCATTTAAACCTGCCCCTAACAAAATAACACCAGAAGCAATAATATAATATATCGTATTAAATGTTTTGCTCGGATTCTTTCCTATTATGTAACAAAATGCTTTTTCAACATAAAAAAGATTTCCAAGCAATGTGGTAAATGCAAATAAAATCATAGCCACCGTAATAAAAATTGGACCAGCCGTTCCTAACGTAGCAGATATAGACGCTTGAATATATGGTGCTCCAGAAAGTTCTGCAGTAGGCTCAATTCCTGATACCATACACATAAATGCTGTTGCTGAACAGACTAAGATTGTGTCAATAAATACAGAAAGTATCTGAACCAATCCCTGTTTCGCAGGATGGGATACTTCTGCAGATGCGGATGCATTTGGTGCAGATCCAACACCTGCTTCATTACTAAACAATCCTCTCTTAATTCCATACATTATGCAAGAACCAGAAAATCCTCCAAAAATCGCTTTGAAATCAAACGCACCAATAAAGATTTCTTTAAAAACACTCGGCAATGTTTGAATATTCATTAAAACGATAAAAACAGCTATCATAATATATGCCATCCCCATAAAAGGTACAATAAAAGTGGTTGCACTTATAATTCTCTTTCCGCCACCGAATAAACAGAAACCTACTAATACTGCCAATATCAAACCAATAATCCATGGTGTAATATTTTCATCATACATTGGATACGAAGCAAATGTAGACTGTAGATTATAAGATGCCAACATATTGAATCCTACACCGTATGTAAGAATCAGAAACACAGAAAACACTAGTGCCAATGGTCTACTTTTCAATGCTGCTTCTATATAATATGCCGGTCCTCCATAACTTCCATCTTTTCCTTTTTTCTTATAGATTTGAGCAAGTGTACTTTCCACAAATGCGGATGCTGAACCAATAATAGCGATTAACCACATCCAAAAGACAGAGCCAAATCCCCCAAGGCAAATAGCCGTCGAAACACCTATGATATTTCCTGTTCCAACACGTGATGCCGTGGATACCATAAGTGCCTGGAATGAAGATACCCCTTTTCCGTCTGTCGGCTTTTCTGTGACCGCACGAAATTGTTCTTTCAAAAGACGAAACTGTACAAACTTTGTTCTAAAAGTAAAGTATAATCCCCCTAATACCAAAACAATAATTAACAGATAACTATATAATGCATCGTTCACTAATGAAACTAATTTATCAAACATTTATTTCTTTCTCTCCTCTTATGCTACTCTGAAATATTTTAACATAATTAAAATTAATTTGTAAACTATTGATTCCCAATCTAAGATACGACGTCAAAGTCAAAAATTAATCTAATTTTTTTATGAACTGTATTACAACAGGCACCGTAATCACAAATGTCATGATATCCGCGATTGCCTGAGCACTCTGCACTCCAGTAAGCCCTGTAAAATGATGCAATATCGCGAGTATCGGAATAAAAATCAACCCACTTCGCAACATCGAAAAAACCGTCGCGTGCCCATTGGCACCTACGCTCTGGAATAGCATCGTAGCACAGATCGTTATCGGTTGGAAAAACAGTGCTACAAGTTGATATCTTAAGGCTACCGTTCCTATTGCAATTACTTCTGCATCCTCTCTAAAACACCCGATCAATTGTCCAGATGCCAAGATTCCAACAACAGCCAATACGCCCAAGAAAATTTCACCCACTGCAACCGTGAAATAAAAAGCCTTTTTCACACGGTCAAATCGTTTTGCCCCATAGTTGAAACCACATACTGGTTGAAATCCTTGACCGATACCAAGTCCAACCGCAAAAATAAAGAAACAAATACGATTGACAATAGACATAGCTGCAATGGCCGGGTCACCATAAAATCCAGCATAATGATTCAAACACATACTTGCTACACTGTTCAATCCTTGACGAATCAGACTTGGAAATCCCGTCTGCATAATCAGTGGCAATTTTTTTAAATTAGCAATAAATCTAACAAAGACAAGTCTGCTTTGAGTCTTCCCTCGAAGAAACATGCTTAGTAAAATACTAAAACTAATACATTGCGAAATTCCAGTTGCTAACCCTGCGCCTGCTATTCCCATATCAAACTTGTAAATAAAAATCGGGTCTAAAATAATATTCAGTATTCCACCGGTAGTTAACCCAACCATAGCCAAATATGCTTTACCTTCGTATCGCAAAATATTATTCAGAACAAAGCTTGCCATGGTAACAGGTGCAGCAATCAAAATATAACGCCCATAGTCCTGGGCATATGGCAGTATTGTACTTGTACTGCCTAGCAAGTACATCAATGGTTTAGAAAACACCAATCCTAGAGTCCCAAAAACTGCTCCAGTAAAAAGTGCAGAGAAAAAACTTACAGATGCATAGTTCGTCGCATTTTCCTCTTCTTTGGCTCCAAGAAGTCTAGCTATAATGCTCCCTGCTCCATGCCCATACATAAATCCTAATGCCTGTATAATAGCCATCAAGCCAAACACAACACCAACTGCACCACTGGCACTATTCCCCAGTTTCCCCACAAAAAAAGTGTCTGCCATATTATAAACGCTAGTAACTAACATACTAATCGTTGTCGGTATTCCCAGTCTCAGTACTAATTTAGAAACTGGTTCTTTTGTCATTTTGTCATATTGTGATGTATATTTCGCCATATCGTACTCGCACGTGTCACAAAACACTCTTTCTTTTTTTACTTATTTCTTGTCAGCATTATATCATTGTTTCACACAGAATCAAAGCGGATCCTGCTTTTTATTGTATGGTAACCTATACACAAGACATTCCGAATCACCATACTTGAATATTTTATAATTCTATATAAGATTCTTGCGTCTTTTCGAAACTGTCCGTTAGTCAAATGTTAGTCAAACACACTAAAAAAGCACCTCGAGTTTTTTCGAAGTGCTTTTATTTCTTAACGTGGGCGAGAAGATTCGAACTCCCGACCTTTTGGTCCGTAGGAGAATAAATGCTATTTTATCTTAATTGTCTCTCCCGGTTCCACAGAATAAAGTACACGATCTACATCAAACCAAAT
>JAZNKI010000017.1:0-63224 GCA_045578495.1 Faecalimonas sp. | reverse complement strand
ATAGAAGCGATTCCATAACTATTTAATACCGCATTGATTTGGTCAATACGTCTTTCATATGATTCAAATAAAGCCATTATGTATGTCCTCCTTCTATTATTCTTGACGTGGGTCGATAATCTTAACAGCGTCAGCTACACGACCATATTGTCCTTTAGCTTTTTCCCAAGCTGTTGTAGGATCATCACCTTTTTTGATGAAGTCTGTTAATTTTCCAAGGCTTACGAATTGGTAACCGATGATTTCATTGTTTTCATCTAATGCGATACCTGTTACATAACCTTCAGCCATTTCAAGGTAACGAGGACCTTTTGCTAATTTTCCGTACATTGTACCAACTTGTGAGCGAAGTCCTTTTCCTAAATCTTCAAGACCAGCTCCGATTGGAAGTCCGTCTTCTGAGAACGCACTTTGTGTTCTACCATAAACGATTTGTAAGAATAATTCTCTCATCGCTGTGTTGATAGCGTCACATACTAAGTCTGTATTAAGAGCTTCTAAAATTGTTTTTCCTGGAAGAATTTCTGAAGCCATAGCTGCAGAGTGTGTCATTCCTGAACATCCGATAGTTTCTACCAATGCTTCTTGGATAATACCATCTTTTACGTTTAATGTTAATTTACAAGCTCCTTGTTGAGGTGCACACCAGCCAATACCGTGTGTCAAACCAGAAATATCTTTTACTTCTTTTGCTTTTACCCATTTTGCTTCTTCTGGGATTGGAGCTGGTCCGTGATTTGCGCCAATTGCTACCGGACACATCGTTTTTACTTCATGTGAATAAATCATGATTAAAACTCCTTTCAAATGTATGTAATTTCTTCTAGGGCATTTGTTATTTCTTTAACATCCCATACATTGATATTCTCTCATAAACTTAAGAAATAGTCTAGTTTTTTTTCGTTTTTTTTATGATTTCGACAAGATTTTTAACAACATTTTTAGCGCCGCCTCTACTGCGGCATTTCGATTCTCTTCCCGATTCCCCCAAAATCGACATTCTTCGACCCAAACCTGGTCTTCAAACGCACATGCAACGTACACAAGTCCCACTGGTTTTTCTTTTGTACTGCCACCTGGTCCTGCAATTCCAGTCGTGCTTAATCCGACGGTTGCATTCGCAGCGTTTTTTGCACCTACTGCCATTTGCGAAGCCACTTCCTCACTCACTGCGCCATATTTTTTCAACGTTTCTGCACAAACACCCAGGATTCGTTCTTTCGCTTCATTGGAATAGGTAATATGTCCTTCATTATAGACTTGCGATGCACCCGACACATTTAAGATTCTGCCCGCAAGAAGACCTCCTGTACAGGACTCTGCTGTCGTCACCGTATATCCTCTTTTAATTAATTCCTTTACCACTTTCTCTTCTAAATTCATTTCATTCTCCTAAAAAACCTGACAGAGATCTTCTCTGCCAGGTTCTATTTTACATTCCGCCTTTTGTCAATACTTCTTTATTTTTCCATACGTAATCAACTAACGAAATTACAGTAAGCGCCAAACCAATCCATACTACAACTTGTGTTGCCCAATAATAGATATCTACGCCTTTCACAACGATTTCTAAGTTAAGAATTAACATGATAATCATAAGCATATGTGATACTGTTTTGAATTTTCCCCAGTAACTTGCAGCGATAACAATGCCGTTATCTGATGCAACCAAACGGAATCCACTGATAATAAATTCACGTGCAATGATAACTAATACGATCCACGCAGCCAATCTTTCGTCCATTGTTTTTGAGCAAAGACAAATGAGTGCTGAGCAAACTAACAGCTTGTCAGCCAATGGATCCATAAACTTTCCGAAGTTTGTTACAAGGTTGTGTTTTCTAGCCAAATGCCCATCCAAAAAGTCTGTAAAACTTGCTACACAGAATAATGCCAATGCGATGTATTTGTTTGCACCGCCTCCAAGGCTTGGAATCAACATAAACACTACAAAAATTGGTACCATAATCATTCTTAATACGGTTAACTTGTTTGGTAAATTCATGATATTATCTCTCCTATCAAATCATATTCTAATGCTCCGGTTACTTTCACTTTTGCAAAATCACCTGACATTAGTTCTTCACTCGTTTCCACGAAAATCAGTCCATCTACATTTGGTGCATCCATGTAGGTTCGTCCAACATAGACATTCTCATCCGCCACTTTCCCCTCAATCATGACAAGCACTTCTCGCCCAATCATGTTTTCAGCTCGTTCGAATGCAATCTCTTGTTGAAGCTCCATCAAATCTGCCTGACGGTCTTCTTTTACGCTTTCTTCGATTTGGTCCGGCATAGTAGCTGCCGATGTATCTTCTTCCGGTGAATAGGTAAATACCCCTAACCGGTCGAATTCCATTTCATCTACGAACGCCATGAGTTCTTCATGCTGTTCATCTGTCTCTCCCGGAAATCCAGTAATCAACGTCGTTCTCAGTGCAATGTCTGGAATTTCTTTTCTCAGTTTTTCTACAACAGCAATCAATTGCTCTTTTGAGGTTCGTCTTCCCATCCGTTTTAGCACCCCGTTTGATGCATGTTGGATTGGAATATCTAAGTAATTGCAAATCTTATCTTCTTCCTTGATGGTCTGTATCAATTCGTCTGTAATCTCTTCTGGATAACAGTACAAAATTCGAATCCATCGAAGTTTTTTAATCTCACATAATTTTTTCAGCAATAAATGCAAGGACTTTTCTCCGTAGATGTCTTTTCCATAGAGTGTGGTTTCCTGCGCCACCAGAATCAGTTCTTTTACCCCTTGGGCAATCAATTCTTCCGCCTCTTTCACCAATCTCTCCATCGGTACACTACGGAAATTCCCTCGAATCTTCGGGATGATGCAATAGGTACAATGTTTATCGCAACCTTCTGCAATCTTTAAATATGCATAATGACCGCCTGTTGTAATCTGTCTTGCACTTTCTACAACCGGCAATGCATCCATATCCGACATTCGAATGGACTTTTTCCCTTCTATCGCCTCATCAATCACCTCTAGAATCTGATCATAAGAAGTGGTTCCAAGCACTGCATCTACTTCCTCGATCTCATCGAGGATTTCTTGTTTGTAACGTTGTGCGAGACATCCGGTTACAATCAATGCTTTTAAACGCCCTTCTTTCTTATACTCAGCCATCTCTAAAATCGTCTGAATACTTTCCTCTTTCGCGTCATTAATAAAGCAACAGGTATTTATCACAATCACATCAGCAAGATCTTCGCTCTCTACCATTTGATGTCCTTTTTCTGCCAAAAGCCCTAACATCACTTCGGTATCTACCAGGTTCTTATCACAACCTAATGACACAAATAATATGTTCATCGCACACGTCTCCTGTATGTTTATCGAGGCAGATACTCCCTGTATCTGCCCCTCATGATTTTTTATACTTCCGCTTCTTTTCCAAGAATTTTGATTTTTGCACTATTTACTTCTTCAATCGCGATAGAAAGAGGCTTTTCACCAGCCTTTGTAGGCACCAATGGTTCTCCTCCGTCAATGATTTGTCTTGCTCTTTTTGCTGTAGCAAGTACGATTGAATAACGGCTGTTTACAATCTTTGTTGCGCCTTCCTCTACGTCTTGGTTTACTACTTGCATTAAATCTGTATAAGATGGGTGTAACATGTGTTATTCTCCTTTCCTAATTCCCCTTTAATTCTTCTCCAAGTTCATGGATGAACTCTGCATTGCGAACGGTTTTATAATGTTCGCTTTGTATAATATGATGCATCTGCATTACGCAGGTTTGCAAATCATCGTTTACCAAAATGTAATCATAAGACAGAATCCCTTCTGCTTCTTCTGCTGCACGTTTCATGCGTTGTTCGATGACATCCATGGTTTCTGTACCACGTCCTACCAAACGTTCTTTTAATATCTTCGCATTCGGTGGTGTCACAAATAAGAGTAACGTTTCCGGAAACTGTTCCTTCACCTTTAACGCACCTTGAATTTCAATTTCCAGGATTACATCTTTACCAAGCATGAGTTGCTGTTCTACGTAATCCTTCGGTGTTCCGTAATAATTTCCCACGTAGTTAGCATACTCTATTAATTCACCTTGTGCAATCATTTTTTCAAATTCTTCCGTAGTTTTGAAGAAATATTCTTTCCCATTCACTTCTGCTCCACGCGGTTTCCTTGTGGTCGCGGAAATGGACAATGCATAGTTGTCAAATTGTGTCAAAAGTTCCTTCATTAATGTTCCTTTTCCAGAACCTGCGAACCCTGAAACAACGATCAAAATTCCTTTTCTCTTCATAATAGTTCCCTCTATTCAATGTTTTGAATCTGTTCTCTTACCTTTTCAATTCCTGTCTTCAAATCAATTGCATAATTTGACGTTTCTAAATCATTTGCTTTTGACAAAATCGTATTTGCTTCTCGGTTCATTTCTTGTGCAATAAAATCTAATTTTCTTCCGATTCCTTCGGATGTATCAAGTGTCGCCTTCATGTGTTCAATATGGCTTCTAAGACGCACCGTCTCTTCATCTGTACAAATCTTATCTGCAAAGATGACTAACTCCGTCGCTAATCTTCCCTCATCAATCTGTGCATCATCAAGGAGTTCTTTTACTTTCCCCTCTAATTTTGCACGATACTCTGAAACAATTTCTGGAGAACGAGTCTCTACACAGCTCACTAATTCTAACATTTCATCTAATTTGTCAACGATGTCTTTCTTTAGATTTTCACCTTCTACAATTCGAGTGTCACGGAATTGCTCAAATGCACCTTTCAATGCTTTTTCAAGACCCTTCCACAATTCTTCCTCATCAACGACTTGTTCTTCCATTGTGAGTACTTCTGGGCAACGCGACAACGTAGAGATTCGAATATCATAATCCAATTCAAAATCTTCTTTCATTTGATTGAAGTATGTAAGATATTCTTGTGCCAAAGTCGGATTGTATTTGAGTGATACTTGTCCCTCAGACAAATCCTCATATGTAATAAAGATATCTACCTTTCCTCTTTGCGCATATTGCTTTAATAAATTTCGAATAGACGACTCAAAGAAATTCAATTTCTTTGGCATACGAATGTTTACATCCAAATATCTGTGATTAACCCCTTTGAGTTCGACCGTAAACTTGCGGTCACCTTCTGTGATTTCATTTCTTCCGAAACCTGTCATACTTTTAATCATCGTGTTTAACCTCTTCATCTTTCTCTTTATGTCTGTGTTAAAATCTCATAATATTATAATTCATTTCCGAAATTGCGTCAACTTTCTTCTCATGTTATACTGTCTTTATTGAATCTTAGAAAGGAACAAAAAACATGGCTTTTGACGGAATTACAATTGCAAGCATTGTCAAGGAATTACAACAAGAACTTTTAGATGGAAGAATCAATAAGATTGCACAGCCAGAAGCTGATGAATTATTGCTTACAATCAAAACAAGCAATGGACAAAAACGTCTGTATATTTCTGCAAATGCATCTCTTCCTCTGATTTATTTAACTGAATCAAACAAGCCTAGTCCGATGACCGCCCCTAATTTCTGTATGCTCCTTAGAAAGCATATTAATAACGGGCGTATTGTTGCGATTTCTCAGCCTATGTTAGAGCGTATCATTCGTTTTGAAATTGAGCACCTGGATGAACTCGGTGATTTGTGCAAAAAGTATTTGATTGTAGAAATCATGGGAAAACACAGTAATATTATCTTCTGTCACGAAAACGGCCGAATCATCGACAGTATCAAACATGTTTCTGCCCAAATGAGTTCCGTTCGTGAAGTGTTGCCAGGCCGCGATTACTTCATTCCTGATACCATGGGGAAGGCAAATCCTTTGGAGCTTTCTTTTGCAGACTTTCAATCCCTGGTGCTTGCTAAACCAACTGGGCTTTCCAAAGCAATCTATACCAGCTTCACAGGTGTCAGCCCTATTGTTGCAGAAGAAATTTGTTATATAGCAGGTATGGATTCTGATGGTTCACCTAAATATCTTTCTGATGATATGTGGATGCATCTATACAAGCAATTCTCGCTATTCTTTGATGCCGTTATAAAAGGGGACTATCATCCTATCATTTATTATAAAGGCCAAGAGCCGAAGGAATTTTCAGCCCTTTTACTCTCCCACTTTGCCAATCTAGAGAAAGCAGAATTTGACAGCATTTCTGTTCTTTTGGAAATGTTCTACGCGACTCGAAATACAGTGACAAGAATTCGACAAAAATCGGTAGATTTGCGAAAAATTGTCCAAACTGCATTGGAAAGAAATCGAAAAAAATATGATTTGCAGACAAAGCAACTTTTAGATACAGAAAACAGAGATAAATATCGTGTTTTTGGAGAACTGATTCACACCTACGGCTATAATCTTCCTCCGAACGCGAAGCAATTAGAGGCTCTGAATTATTACACAAACGAAATGGTGACCATTCCTTTGGACCCTACCAAAACACCACAGGAAAATGCACAGAAATACTTTGATAAATACAATAAGCAAAAGCGTACCTATGAAGCGCTCACTGAATTGATTCAAGAGACGAAGGACGATATCACGTATTTAGAATCTGTAAGCAACTCTCTCGATATTGCACTGAGCGAAGATGATTTAAACCAAATCAAGGAAGAGTTGGTTGGCGCCGGATATGTAAGAAGAAAATACACCAAGCAAAAGGTGAAAATCACCAGCAAACCATTTCACTATCTTTCAAGCGATGGCTATCACATATATGTCGGAAAGAACAATCTGCAAAACGAAGACCTTACTTTCCAATTTGCAACTGGCAACGATTGGTGGTTCCATGCAAAAGGTTGCCCTGGCTCTCATGTCATCGTGAAGACAAACGGTGATGAACTTCCAGATCGCACCTTTGAGGAGGCCGGAAAACTAGCTGCATACTATTCACAAAATCGAGGAAGCGAAAAGGTGGAAATCGACTATATTCAGAAAAAACATATCAAGAAACCAAACGGCGGAAAACCTGGTTTTGTGATATACCATACGAATTATTCTTTGGTGATTGATTCGGACATTTCAAACATTGAGAAAATTGAATAACAAGCAAAAAGGGGACCTCTTTGGTCCCTTTTCTAATCTTCTTTTCCTAATAAATAATCGACAAATTGTTGTGCTGTTCTTCCCGAAAGTCCACCATGGCTCAATTCCCATTTGTTTGCTTCCAAAAACAACTCCTGTTCTTCCATATGGATGTCGTTTCTCTCTGCCAATGTTTTTACAATCTGCTGAAACTGCTTTTTATCCGGACGTCCAAAGTAAATCGTCACACCAAATCTTGCAACCAACGAAAGTTTTTCTTGCACAGTATCGTTTGTATGTAACTCTTCATCTCGATCTTGTTTATCACGGAAGGTTTCTCTTACCAAATGTCTACGGTTAGATGTAGCATATATCAAGACATTGTTTGGCTTTTTCTCTAATCCACCTTCAATTACAGCCTTCAAATATTTGTATTCAATTTCAAACTCTTCAAATGACAAGTCATCCATGTAGATAATGAATTTGTAATTTCGATTTTTAATCTGCGCGATCACATCATTCAAATCTTGGAATTGATGCTTGTATATCTCGATAATTCTCAGACCTTGATCATAATACTGATTCAAGATTGCTTTGATAGAGCTAGACTTTCCGGTTCCTGCATCTCCAAACAAAAGACAATTATTTGCCTTTTTCCCTTTCACAAATGCTTCTGTATTATCAATCAATTTTTTCTTCGCAATCTCATATCCCACTAAATCATCCAAATGCACATGTGCAATCTTTGTAATCGGAACAATCTCCACACCTTGCTCCCCGTGTTCTACACGAAATGCTTTGTGAAGTCCAAATTTTCCTACACCAAATTCTTTATAAAACTTGGTCAAAATTGCTTTGAATGATTCTACATTTTCACAAGTTGCTAACTGACAACTCAATTCACAGATTCTGTCACGAATTCTTTGATTAAATACTTTTCCGTGACCTTTGACGTTTTCATATCTGGTAATGAGTTCTAAAAACTGTGTTCCAAGAGCCTGTTCCATCTCGGAGAAATCATATGCATATAGTTCCATAAAAATCTCTAAATCATGTAACGCCACTTGATTGATGCTTCCATTCACTTCTCCTACAACTTCGCAAGATGTACTGTATGCATTCTCATCATTTGCAAGAAGAAAAGTCAAATAGCAATGCCACAAATTCCCTTCAAATCCATGGCTTGTTGTCATTTCCAAAAGATTATTCAAACATTCATATAACAACTGAATCATGTCTTCTTTGTTGTAATACTCGTTTTGACAATTTTCCATCAAAAATGTCATATCGTTTAGAAGCGTTCCATATTCTAAGTTTTTATATAACATCAACTGATTTGTTCTCATTCTTCTACCTTCTATCTAATAGTTTCCTAATATTTTTAAGTTTCTCGCTTCTTCTCGCAAACCTCGAATGGCATTTTTCACTGCACCGTCTGCCATATTCCCTTCAAAGTCTACAAAGAAACAATACTCCCAATTTCGTCCTTCAATCGGTCTGGATTCAATCTTTATCATATTCAAATCATTGTAAATGAAATGAGACAATAAATGATACAACGAACCACTTTCATTGGCACCTTCAAAACAAATGCTGATTTTTGTAGCATCCTTGAGGAACACTTTCTGATTTGTGACCACAATAAAGCGGGTTGCATTTTGACTGTTGTGATTCATCCTTTCTTGTAAAACTTCCAATCCATAATACTCGGCTGCATACACACTGCAAAGCGCCGCCTTGGTGCGATCATGATCTTCTAAAATCTTTTTCGCTGCCACCGCTGTGTTTGCCACACTGATTTGCTGCCATTCGCGATGTTCATCCAAACTTTTTGCGCATTGCATCAATGCCTGCGGATGAGAATACACTCGTTCAATGTCACTGAGTTTCGCTCCCGGAAGTCCTACCAAAGCATGATCGATGGGAAGGAATACTTCCCCCACAATATAATTTTCAAATTCCATCAACAAATCATAGACTTCGTTCACCGCTCCTGCAGAAGAATTTTCAATCGGTAGCACTGCAAAATCAGCAGAACCTTCTTCAATCGCTTCCATTGCATCTCGGAATGTTTGGACATGAAAACTATTTATTTCTTTCCCAAAGTATTTTTCCATTGCCGCTTGACTGTATGCACCCTGCACACCCTGGAAAACAATACGTGCTCCATCTACATCCAATTGTTCCATCCCTATGAACGGCAATCTTCCCAGTGTACCCTTTTCAGTCAATAGTTGATATTGAAGTTTTCTACTCAAAGACATCAACTGCTCAAAGAGCTCCGTAACTCCTTTTTTATGAAAGGCATCCGTTACATTTGCTGTTACAGATGCGATTTTTTCTTTTTCACGTTGTTTGTCAAATACTTTTCTTCCTTCGCTTACCTTCCACTCACCGACTTGCTTACAAATATCCATTCTTTTTTGATATAATTCGACAATTTGCGCATCGATAACATCTAATTCCCCGCGAAGTTCTTGTAATTTTTCCATAATTACACCTCCGAAACTAAAAAATATTATAATACATTCCTTTGGTAAAATCTACTTTTTTAAAAAGATAAGAGTTGAAAATCACTTTTATTTGTTATATTATATTTCTGAGGATTTTCTAACAGGAGGATTTGTGATGAACGCTATAGAGTGCATCAAAGGAAGAAGAAGTATTCGTAAGTTTAAAACTGACAAAGTGAGTCATTCACTATTGGAATCTATTATTTCTGTTTCTTCATTTTCTCCTTCTTGGAAAAACACTCAAATCACTCGTTATATCGCAATTGAAGACACTTCTATTATTCAAAAAATTGCGGATGAATTTACCCCAGAATTTAATGCAAATATCGTGAGACAAGTTTCCACTTTAATGGCTGTGACTTTTATTAAAGGTCGCTGTGGTTTCGAGCGCGATGGCTCCTTTTCTACAAAGAAGGAAGACCGTTGGCAAATGTTTGACGTAGGTGCAGCCTGCCAAACGTTCTGTCTTGCAGCTCACGAAGCTGGCCTTGGAACAGTTATCATGGGAATCTGGGATGAAGACGGAATTTCCGAGCTACTGGACATTCCTGAAACACAGGAATTGGCTGCATTAATCGCAATTGGTTATCCAGACATTGAACCAGAAGCTCCAAAAAGAAAGTCTGTAGATGATTTATTAACTTATCGATAAACTAAGGAGGTTTTTATGAGACATTTAATGAGTCCATTGGACTTTTCTGTGGAAGAATTAAACGAACTCTTGGATTTAGCAAATGACATTGAAACAAATCCAGAAAAATATGCACACGCATGTGCAGGAAAAAAATTAGCGACATTGTTCTTTGAACCTAGCACGAGAACAAGATTGAGTCACGAGGCAGCGATGTTAAACTTAGGCGGAAGCGTTCTTGGCTTCTCTTCTGCAAATTCTAGTTCTGCTTCAAAAGGAGAAACAGTTGCTGATACTGCAAGAATGGTATCTTGTTATGCAGACATCATTGCAATGAGACATCCAAAAGAAGGTGCACCAATGGTTGCAAGCCGTTATTCTTCGATTCCGATTATCAATGCCGGCGATGGTGGACATCAACATCCAACACAAACATTGACTGACTTATTGACTATTCGTTCAATTGGTGGACGTCTTGACAATTTAACTATTGGTCTTTGTGGCGATTTGAAATTTGGACGTACTGTGCATTCTTTAATTCACGCATTGGCTCGTTATAAGAACATTAAATTCATCTTAATTTCTCCTGAGGAACTTCGCCTTCCAGGTTACATCCGTAAAGATGTACTCGATCGCGAAAATATTCCTTACGAAGAGGTGGAACGTATGGAAGACGCTCTTCCTAAATTAGATGTTCTTTATATGACACGTGTTCAAAAAGAACGTTTCTTTAATGAAGAAGACTATATTCGTATGAAAGATTTTTATATCTTAGATGCTGAAAAAATGGCTCTTGCGCCAGAACACATGATGGTATTACATCCACTTCCACGTGTAAACGAAATCGCCATCGAAGTTGATGATGATCCACGTGCTGCATACTTTAAACAAGCACAATACGGCGTGTATGTGCGTATGGCATTGATTCTCACCTTGTTAGACATCAAGGTTTCATAATCGAGAAAGGAGACGCGTTATGATTAAAAATTCTTTAAATCTTAGTACTCTTTCTGAAGGTTTTGTATTAGACCACATTGAAGCCGGAAAAAGTATGGAAATCTACAAACACTTGAAATTAGATAAATTAGACTGCGTTGTTGCAATTATTAAAAATGCTTCAAGCAAAAAAATGGGCAAAAAGGACATTATCAAAATCGAATGTCCAATTGATGTGATTGATTTAGATATCCTTGGTTTTATTGATCACAATATCACAGTCAATATTATTAAAGACGATAAAATCATTGAGAAAAAAACACTTACATTGCCAGAAAAAATTACAAATGTAATCAAATGTAAGAATCCACGTTGTATCACTTCAATTGAAAACCAGCTCGACCATGTATTTGTATTAACAGACCCAAAAAAAGTTGTTTATCGTTGTCAATATTGCGAAGAAAAATACACACCATAAAAATAAAGAGTTGCACTTTCTGAATCATATCATTCAAAAGTGTAACTCTTATTTTTTATAACAATTCTTTTATTAAGATTAAAGCAAGACGATAAGCCGGGTTATGTCGTTGGACGATCATCTATCTAGACCTGCTGTTGCCAACAGGTTCAAGCAACCTACCTAAAACGTGACGGGCCGCCACATGGTTTTTATTCGGTCTTGCTTCGGATGGGGTTTACATATGCCCCTCTTGTTACCAAGAAGGCGGTAGTCTCTTACACTGCCCTTCCACCCTTACCTGAAATCAGGCGGTATATTTCTGTTGCACTTTCCTTGGAGTCGCCTCCACCGGACGTTATCCGGCATCCTGCCCTATGAAGCCCGGACTTTCCTCACCTGCGGCCTTTCGGCACTTGCAGCTGCGATCGTCTGTCTTACTTTAATCCTTTGTGATTCTATCATAGTTTCTATTCTAAGACAATATCATCTAATAAATTTTCACCGTCTGCTGCTGTCGTTGCAAGCACATCGCATCGCTCATTCTGCGGATGTCCATCATGTCCTTTGACCCAAACAAACTCAACTTGATGTTGTTCTTTTGCACGTAACAAACGTTTCCACAAATCGATATTCTTCACTGATTCTTTTTTACTATTCTTCCAATTCTTCGAAATCCAGCTGTCTACCCAATTCTGATTAAATGCATCCGTCAAGTATTTCGAATCCGAATAAAGTGTCACCTTGCACGGACGATTCAATGCTTCCAAACCAACGATTGCTGCCATCAGTTCCATTCGGTTATTTGTGGTTTTCTTATACCCACATGAATACTCTTTTGTGTGCACTTCGCCTTGTGCGTTTCTATACGCCAAGATAGTTCCATATCCACCAGGTCCTTCCGGATTTCCTCTTGCCGCTCCGTCCGTAAAGATTTCCACTTGAGAGACTTGTGGCTCTTCCAGTTTTTCCTGTTTATCAGATGCCATCTGCACAATTGCCGCTTTCACAAGTCTTTGGAAAAGCTGGGACTTTGCATTTGCAATCTCCTGAACTTCCTCATGATTCAATGGCGTTTTTGAAATTCCACATGCCATATTTGTCACACACGAAATTCCACAGATTTTCATTCCCATATGGTTTGCCACCATTGCTTCGCAAGCGGTGCTCATTCCGACTGCATCAGCCCCCAATTTAGCTGCCATACGCACTTCTGCAGGTGTCTCATAATTCGGTCCTGTGAATTGAAGATAAACGCCTTCTTGTAAAGGAATCCCTTCTTTTCGTGCAACGTTTCGTATCACTGCTTGTAAATCTTTATCATATACTTCACTCATATCCGGAAATCTAGTTCCGAATTCCTCTATATTTTTTCCTATCAAAGGTGATGGTACAAAGGACGATATGTGATCTGTAATCAGCATAAAATCCCCAGCAGAAAAAGTTGGATTGACTCCGCCTGATGCATTGGTCAAAAACAGAATCTCTGCTCCCATCATTTTCATCAAACGAATCGGTAATACAACTTCTTGCATACTGTATCCTTCATAATAATGTACTCTTCCTTGCATAAGCACAACCGGTACATCCTCGATATATCCAAACAAAAATCTTCCGTTGTGTCCTGCCACAGTAGAGACTGGAAAACCTTCAATCTCATGGTAAGCAATTTCTCCTACCACATCTACTTGTTCTGCAAATTGTCCAAGTCCAGACCCTAAAACCAACGCAACTTTTGGTGTGAAATCGATTTTTCTTTTGCAATATTCATAGCTTTTTACTAATTGTTCATACATCTGATTCACCATCCGTACTCCTCTTTCTTATACTGCACTCAAAATATCATATTTTCAGAAATAACGCAACCTAAAAGGCTGTTGCAAACCTCACAACAGCCTTTTTTCTAAATTATAATGCAAACCAAACCACCATTACTATCATTTACAATTTTTTGCATAGTATCCTGCAATTTCAATTGACTTTCATCATTAATCATTAAAATCTTATTTTTCATACCATCCATAACCATCTCTTCAATAGATTTTCCAAAGATATTGATTCCCCAGATTCCGCTTTCTGTACGACTGTTTTCTTTGATATAGCGAACCAAGTCATTCGCCTGTTCTTCACTTCCTACAATCGGTGCAATTTCAGTTTCAATATTTGCACGTATCAAATGAATAGATGGTGCTTCCGAACGAATTTTAACGCCGTACTTGCTGCCCTGCTTGATAAGAACTGGATCGTCTACATGGATTTCATCCTTTCGTGGATTTACAACTCCATACCCCTTCATTCGAACTGTTTCCATGGCATCTTGCACTTCCTGATACTCTTTTTTCATTTCTGAAAATTCTTTCACCATTCGTACCAATTCATATTCACCGGTAATCGTTTCTCCTGTGAGTTCACTTAGCATTGCATAGTAATACGAAGGATCTACCTGTATCGAAATATTGACACATCCGGTATCCATTGCTATCTTATCAATTTTTACATCCTGAATGCAATCACTGTCTGGCTTTTGAACTCCTTTCACTGCATTCTTTATCTCACAAAGTTCTGGCATAAGCGATTGAATGTATTGCAAGATTTCCTTTTTTATTGCATGATCTCGCGGCAACATTTCCACCCATTTTGGTATGTAAAATCCTACTTCTGAGATTGGGAATTCAAACAATACTTGTTCCATAATATGATGAATATCTTCTTCCCTCAACTGTTCACAATTCACTGCCATCACAGCTACATTATGTCGTTTTCTCATATCATCCACCAGTTGTTTTGTCTCATGACTGTACGGTTTTTGAGAGTTCACTAACACAATGAATGGCTTTCCAATATTTTTTAGTTCTTGTATGGTTTTTTCTTCTGCTGCAATATAGTTCTCTCTGGATAGTTCACCGATGCTTCCATCTGTCGTAACCACCACTCCGATTGTGGCATGATCACGAATCACTTTTTGTGTTCCTACCGTCGCAGCTTTAGTGAAAGGTATTTCTTCATCAAACCAAGGAGTCTTAACGTTCCGCTCTTCTCCATTTTCCAGATGCCCAGACGCACCATCTATCATATAGCCCACACAGTCTACTAGACATACTTTCACCTTCACATCCTCTAACAGACAGATTTCTGCAGGTTCTTTTGGAACAAATTTCGGTTCCGCTGTCATAACCGTTTTTCCTGAAGCGGATTGCGGAAGTTCATCTCTTGCCCGTTCACGGCTTGGCAAATCCTCCATTTTAGGCAGTACCATCAAATCCATAAAGCGCTTGATAAATGTCGATTTCCCTGTTCGAACAGGCCCTACCACACCTAGGTATATTGCACCGTTTGTACGCGCATTTATATCTTGATACACATCATATACGTCCATGTTGTTTCCCTCCATTTCTTCTACACTTTATGTAAACAACTTGGCAAATATGACAAAAAGCGGACTTTGAAATACATTCCAAAGTCCGCTTCACTTTTCTGCTATTATTTTTTCCCAATTTTAAAGACATTAATTTTATTTTCTGTCTTTGTAAGCAATCGTTTGATGTTTGAACGATGTTGGAAGCACGCCAACAAAGCCAAAACAATTGCAATGATATACAACTCATACAACTGTTTTCCCGAAAGATCAAATCCCCCGTTTTGTCCATATACAATCACTTCAATCACGAAGCAAATCATAATCAAAATAGATCCCAATGAAACATATTGTGTAGTCAACAGAATCGTCAAAAAGATGACTGCCACAATTAGAAACATCACAGGATGAATAGCTAGAATCAATCCAGTGGTAGCCGCAATCCCTTTTCCGCCCTTAAATTTCATATAAAACGGAAAATTGTGACCCAGTACAGCGCCTAGACCTGCATAAAACGCCAACAACTCCACAAGTGCATTGTCCTTATAGATGATTCTCACAAGGCCAATTGCCAGAACGCATTTTAATAGATCACCTACAAAGGTAATCGCAGCCGCCTTCCAGCCAAGTGTACGAAGTGCATTCGTGGTTCCGGCATTCCCACTTCCCATCTTTCTAATATCCACATGTTGCGTTTTTCCGTATATATATCCGGTTTGAAACAAACCAAACACATAGCCGATTAACAAACATAACAATCGTTCCATTCTTACTGCTCCTTTTCTTTCCTTTCACGGATAAAAAACTTTAACGAGGTTCCACGGAAGCCAAATGCTTCTCGTATCTTATTTTCCAAGTATCTTGTATACGAGAAATGCATCAATTCTTTGTCGTTTACAAAGATAACAAATGTCGGTGGTTTTACAGAAACCTGTGTAATATAATACAGTTTCAAACGTTTTCCTTTGTCTGAAGGTGGTTGTTGTAATGCTACCGCTTCTGCCATAATCTCATTCAACACACCTGTTGCAACTCGAAGTGTTTGATTTTCCATCACCATATCAATCATATCGTAAAGTTTATTTAATCTTTGCCCAGTTTCTGCAGATACATACATAATTTCCGCATATGGCATATAAGCCAATGTTTCACGAATCTGCTTTTCATATTCATTCATAGTCTTATCATGCTTTTCAATGGCATCCCATTTGTTGACAACAATGATAATTCCTTTTCCTCTTTCGTGTGCGATTCCTGCGATTTTCGCATCCTGCTCCGTAACGCCTTCCGTCGCATCGATGACCATAAGAACCACATCTGCACGTTCTACTGCTGTTACCGTACGAATGATGCTGTAACGCTCTAATTCTTCTTTAATCTTATTCTTTCTTCGAAGTCCTGCTGTATCGATAAAGACATACTCTTTTCCATCATGCTTGATTGCAGTATCAATGGCATCTCGTGTCGTTCCTGCGATATTGGACACAATCACACGATTCTTTCCAAGAAGCTTATTTACAATCGAAGACTTTCCGACATTTGGCTTACCTACAATGGCAATTCTCGGTCTGTCATCTTCTACTTCTTCACCACTTCCTTCTGGAAAATGCTTTGTCACTTCATCCAACATATCCCCAATACCAAGTCTTGAAGAAGCGGATATCGGCAACGGATCTCCAATTCCAAGATTGTAGAACTCGTATACATCTGGCATGAATTTTTCAAAGCTATCTACTTTATTTACAACCAAAACAACCGGTTTCCCAGAACGTCTTAGCATATCTGCAACTTTCGAATCTGCATCTTGAAGACCTTGTCTTACATCGGTCAAGAAAACAATTACATCTGCCGTATCAATCGCAATCTGTGCTTGTTCACGCATTTGCGAAAGGATAATGTCCTTGCTGTCTGGTTCGATTCCCCCTGTATCGATCATGGTAAACTCTTTATTTAACCATGTGATATCTGCATATATTCTATCTCTTGTAACGCCTGGTGTATCTTTTACAATGGAAATCATTTCCCCCGCCAACGCATTAAACAATGTCGATTTTCCAACGTTTGGTCTTCCGACAATCGCTACTACTGGTTTACTCATACTTTTCTCCTATTATTGACTCTATAAAATCTTGTCCGCTTGATTTTACAATATCTACCTCTACTTGTAAAGATTCTTTTACCTCTGCCAATGTGATATCATCCAAAAAGACTTCTTCTCCATCGCGGAGCATATTGCATGGCAACAAGAGGACTGTTCCCAATTCTTTTCCTTGAAGCCCGGCAATTAAATCCTGTCCGGTAATCAAGCCTGACACTGTAATCTTTTCCCCAAAGAACTCATTTTGAATCGCGTATAACTGCGTTTTAACATTTGGATATTTTGTCTGCAATTTCTTTAACAGGTTATCCAAATATGGATACGCCAGACATCCAGTTGCCAAAGACACCTCTCTTTGTCTGTCATCACCTTGCAATTCTGCAAATACTTCTTCGAATTCTGATATCAAAAGTCGCAGCATTCCCACCCCATTTTCCAATTGCAAATATCCGTCATAGTTTTCTTCTCCTGGAAGTTCTTTTTCTGCTAGGATATACCATTCATCTCCTGCATGTATAAAATGCGTTCCATAAGCTTCATAAATGATTCGCTGCCATTTTTCAATGGTCTGAATAACCGAAATCGCATCTTCCTTAGTGAATGGTTCTAATTCACAAAGGCCATCTCTATATTTCGTCAATCCCACTGGCACAACCGAAACACTCTGCAAATGAGGAAGATATTTTGTCAAATCGTGAATACTTCTTTCCAATTCTTCCCCGTCATTAATTCCCTTGCATAGCACAATCTGTCCATTCATCTGAATGCCAGCTTCATGGAGTCGGTCGACCTTTTTCAACGCTTCCCCTGCAAATCGATTGTGCAACATCTCGCATCGAAGCTCTGGGTTTGTGGTATGAAATGATATGTTGATCGGTTCCAAATGATAATTTATAATTCGGTCTATATCGTGGTCACTCATATTAGTAAGTGTAATGTAGTTTCCCTGTAAAAATGATAATCTAGAATCATCATCCTTAAAATAAAGGGTCTCTCTCATTCCTTTTGGCATCTGGTCGATAAAACAAAACACACATTTATTTCTACACGAACGGTATTCATCCATAAGACCTTGTTCAAATACAATGCCTAGATCTTCTTCATAATCTTTTTCAATTTCCAGTTCCCATTCTTCGCCGTCTGCTTTTTGAATCACAAGTGTGATCTCTTCATCATTCACGTAATAATGATAATCAAAGACATCTTCTATTTCCGCATCATTAATCGAAATCAGCTTGTCACCTGGTTCAATTCCCATCTCTTCTGCAATGCTTCCTGCCTCTACAGACTGCACAATATGTTCATGTTTCATCATTCATTCCTCAAATCATACATAATCATATTTATCATACTAAATTTTTCAAAAAAATGCAATTTTGATACCCTAAAAATATTGAAGCAATTATTAAATTTTGTTAAAATATTTACATTGAATAAAGCTGTTTAGGAGGGCGTCATGGAAAATATTACACAGTTAGAAAAAACACTCCCTACTGCTCCTTTAAAAATTGCAGTTTTGGATAGTTGTAAAGAGCTTGGGCAAAAGGTAAATGATTATATCGTTTCATTTCGAAAATCATCGATGGAAGAATTGGCAGAGTTATCTACCATTGCAAATTACAATTGCAACAATTATTTAGTAGAAAACGCATGTCCAAGATTCGGTTCTGGTGAAGCGAAAGGACTTTTAAAAGAATCCATCCGTGGTAAAGACCTTTACATCATGGTGGATGTATGTAATTACAGTCTTACTTATACCGTAAACGGATTTGAAAATCACATGTCTCCAGACGACCATTATCAAGATTTAAAGCGTATCATTTCTGCTGCAACAGGAAAAGCGAGACGAATCAACGTCATCATGCCATTCTTGTATGAAAGCAGACAACACAAACGTACAAAGAGAGAATCTTTGGACTGTGCGCTTGCATTGGAAGAACTGATTTCAATGGGCGTATCAAATATCATCACATTTGACGCTCACGATCCGCGTGTACAAAACGCGATTCCATTGAAAGGATTTGATAATTTCTCACCAAATTATCAATTTATGAAAGCTCTTTTAAAAGCAGAACCTGAATTAAACGTAGACAAAGATCACTTGATGATTATCAGCCCTGATGAAGGCGCAATGCATCGTGCAGTATACTTGTCGAACGTTTTAGGAGTAGACATGGGTATGTTCTACAAACGTCGTGATTACTCTACAATCATCAACGGAAAGAATCCAATCGTTGCTCATGAATTCCTTGGTGATGACCTTCAAGGAAAAAATGCAATCATTGTAGACGACATGATTTCTTCCGGCGAAAGTATGCTAGACGTTGCAAAACAAATCAAAGATCGTGGCGCAAATCGTGTGTTTGTATTTACAACATTTGGATTGTTTACTGAAGGACTTTCTAAATTTGATGAATACTATGAAAAAGGATTCATTGACCGTATCATTACAACCAACTTAACTTATCTTCCACCTGCACTGCTTGAAAAACCTTATTTTTCTTGCGCAGACATGAGTAAGTTTATTGCGTTAATCATCGATTCATTGAATCACGACACACCAATCGGAACTGTCCTTGACCCTTCTGATAAGATTCATAAATTGCTTGAAAAACATAAAAATAAAAAGTCCCAGTAGGGACTTTTATTTTTTTGGAAATTTATAATATTTCAATCCATTTTCTAGCGAAACGCCTCTCACTTTTGCCATTTCACTCACAGTTACCAGCTGATATCCTTGTTTTTTCAAAAGCGGAATTAATTCGATTGCTGCATTAACCGTTGTTTCATGTACGTCATGTAAAAGAATGATCTCTCCATCTTTTACAGTGTCCAACACATATTGTTTTACGATTTCGGCATTTTTCACTTCCCAATCTCTAGTATCCACAGACCACAAAATAAATGGTGCTTGAACAATCGATCTTACAGTTGGATTCATAGACCCATATGGTGGTCTTACCAATGTGACATCTTTTTTCGTAATCTGCTTGATATAGTAAGATGTGACATCAATTTCACTCATAATCTGTTCTGTCGTACACTTTGTCAACTGTACATGAGTTGCTGTATGATTTCCTATTTCACATCCGATTTCGTCCATTTTCTGAACAACTTCAGGATATTTAATAACATCTTTTCCAACCAAGAAAAACGTCGCTCTCGCATGATTCTTTTCCAAAGCATCTAGCAATCGCATAGTATCTGGTCTTGGTCCATCATCAAAGGTTAATGCAATCATCGGCTTACTCGGGTCTACTTTGTTCTTTGTCATATCCAATCTTCCATCTTCATGAAAATAGTAGGTGACACCGCCAATTTCTTGTGTTCCCGTTACTTTCGCTCCCTGGCTGTCAAAATAGTAGGTTGCAGAGCCTAAATCCATCCATCCAGTGGCAAGATTTCCATCTAACAATCGAAACTTGTTATCTTCCCAATCACCGTGTTTGTTTAAAACCGTAATCAATCCCGATTCCAACTCATATCGAAACTTTAATCCCCAACGATAGGTCATGTTTTCTTTCAAAACCGTTCCCAGATTGATATCCAGTGAATAAGTTCCTTCTTTTAGGTTGTTTACAGAACTCTCTATCGTGTATCCATTTTTATCACTCAAATCCTGCAACAAATCTTGAATAGAATATTGGGATTCTTTGTCTAAAACTGTCGTTTTATCACCGTCAAACTCTACATTTATCTTATAGTCCGGAAGTGTTTCTTCTTGTCGAATCGTCTCATCTTCTACTGAAAGTTTAATTACCGGTAATGTTTCTTTATATATACTTATCGTTCCACAAAATAATAGTAGGACAACTATTACAATAAGTCCTACTACTATATTTTTATCTTCAAACTTGCTGTGCATGCATAACATCCTTTATAATCATTTTTTAGCAGTTCATTAGCTCATCAAATTTTTGACATCTAAAAATTTACTCCACACACTTGTCTTTTCATCTTTCTGCTCCATTTTTTGCAACTCATCATCAAAATTATCTAGGCGCTGCATTCCTGTTCCGCTATAATTGATGTTACTTGGTGCTTTATAATTTTGAGCAAACGTATTCTCACTTTCTTCCACCTCAAAAGCTCCTTCAATTTCTCGAACAACTCCTCGCAACTTGTCTAATAAACTTGGTGCCTGTGGCTCCAGCTTTTGCAATTCATCATCATACTTATCGATATTTCTGAACATGTTCGATTCATTGCTTGTTGTTCGATTTACAGGTCTGCTCGGCTGCGCAGGTCTCGCTTGTGTAGGAGTAGTTGCTGCCGGTTTTGTCGCAGTACTTGTTTGCGCTGCTGCTTTTTTTGCAGCTTCCGCTTCTTTTTTAAGTTTTTCTGCTGCCTTTTCTGCTTCTTGTTTCATACGCTCCGCTTCCTGAGCAGCTTTTTTCATCCTTTCAACCTCTTCAAGGGCTTCCCTTCGAATGCGTTCCGCTTCTTCTTGCGCTTCTTTTCGAATGCGTTCAGCTTCTCTTGCTTCCGCTTCTCTGATTGCTGCAAGTTTTTTATTATGCTCGTCTTCTTCCTTGACTCTCTTTGCCTTATTCATGCACTCTACAACATCTGTGCTAAATTCCAAGTCAAGCTCCATACATATTTTATGTGCAGCAGTATTCTTTTCACAATAAATCACATTACCATATCCCATATCATCGAATGCCATCGGCTCGATTTCTTCTACTGAAGGTGGAATATAAATCGCACAATGCTCTACCTTTGCAAATGCGTGATTTCGAATAATTGTTACATTTTTCGACAAAAGAATCACTTCAAATTGGGTCTGCAAAAATGCATCTGGCCCTACTTCTGTGAATTGGTCTCCCATCTGTATCACTTTTTCATTTTTCAATTTTGTCGCATGACATTTATAAAATTTCACGTTTTCACCTCAAAAATTTATTTACTCTCATGGATTTCCTATATCGGTTTATTCTTGGACTTCTTCAATATTTTCCCTTTTCCCAAATACATGTACTTCACTAATACATGAATCCATAAACTCTTGACCCTCATAGACTTCAAGAATTTCAACAAACATATAGGATGTCGAAATAGGTTTGTTTAGACGAATCGTTTGGTATTCCTCCTCAAAAGAATCGTCAAATTCATATGTAAAACTTTGGTCATTAGAAAATGAAATTTCCGCTTTTTTAATACGTTCATTTTTCCAATATAATTCTTCGCTCTTTGCATTTCCAGGGAAAATGAGAATCATATCAATTGTGGTCTCTTTTTCGAAATCAACACGAATGAATTCACCCTCACCACTAATTCCTTGATTTCCATCTTGCCATGCAGTCTCTCGATTCCAATCAACTGCATAAAATACATTATATTCTCCAAGTTGACCAACTAAATTGGAAGACGACTCATATGATGCAACTGGGATTTCATAATATTGACTATAATCCGTCTCGTTATATGGTTTTGTATCACTTGTCAAAATCCATCCAGTAATCACTTCTGTCTCTGTGACCTTCTTTATTTTCGACCACTCTTCTTCTCCAACCAGTTCTTTTTTCAAAACTTCTACGGTTGTACCTTCTGGTAAAATATATTTTACCTTTGAATCTTCAGACTTGGAACTATAGATTTGCGAATCCTTTTTCGTTAACTGCACTAATTTTACACCTCTTAGTTTGTCACTACTAAACGCAAGTCGTATAGAATAATCCCATTTATCCAATACCTGTTTAACGTCTGGTTTTGCCATAATCGTATAGGTAAAACACCCCAGTCCCGCTAAAAGAACAAGAATTGCAATGGTTCCATTTTTCTGGATGCCTCTCATGTTCCATTGTTCTTTGGATAAATATCCTTTTGCGATACTCATACGCTTTCTCAATTTCTTTATAATCTGAGACAGCACATTTTTTTCTAACAGAGAAGTCATCCCTTTGCGCATCAAATCAAGCAAGTTCTGCGAATCTTTCTCTAACAATTCGTCAAATTGTTGATTTACTTTTCCGACGCTCTTATCTGATGTTTTTTTATATTTCGATGTAATCACTCTTTGATAAGTCAATACATACTCATTCTTAATTTCTTTTATGTATATAACCACATAAATCAATGTTGCAATGTGTAAAATCAAAAACAGTACCCACATTACGATTCCTGTTTTTTCAAAAATCGGCATTCTTGACATCCCATCATACACTGCCATGGTGAAACGTTTTTTATCTCCGATTCCTTTTATAATATCAACAATATTGGTGATTTTCAAAAACAAAATCGTATATACAAGAATCATAATACTTGCAAAGGTTGCAAGGCCAGCACGGAAATAATTCGATTGATTTACCGTCTTATATTGATCATAAGTTTTTTGAATTCTTTCCGCTTCTTTTTCGAAGCCCCCCATAAGCTTCTTTTTTGTATCAAACGTTTTTTCTTTTTGCGCTTGGATTTTCTTATTTAACAATAAGATGCTTTCAATTGGATGTTTGATTTTATAGTACCCAATTGGAACCATTTGACCGTTATTTTCGATAAAATAACAATCCAAATCATTTGTTTCAACCCCAGCCTCTCTCAATCCATTTATATACGAAAACGGATTGTTATCCAACAGATCAAACAGTTTATAATAACAGTCTTTTAATTTTTGCATCGTTTCTTCATTTGGCACTTCACCATGAAGCAACTGAATTTGCCCAAATTCCGCCTGTAATTCTTTTGCTTTATCTGTATTAAATTGATACTTTTCTAAGTGATTGTATAACCACATATATTGATTTTCCACATTACACCTCTTATGTAAAATCTTTCTATCTCCTATACATCCGATAGGTTTCATAATCTCGGTAACTGAATACCTCAATTGTATTTACATCAATGATTGTATATCTCCATTGATTGCTATAAGACGAACCACTGCCAATCATATGACATCCGTTCTCTAATTTATAATATCTACCACTAGATGCGTTTAAATTATACTCACTGCGAGTTCCAGCTTCCGTATCATAATATCGAATATATCTTCCGCTGGTATCTCTCCATTCTCCTTTGAGGAAATTATAAATATTATAGTTATTTAACAAGACTTCTTTCGTATCTTCAAAATCAATCAATGCATAAAGAGCAGATAAGTCTCCCACTCTCGACTTGCTTGCCTTAATCAATGTTAAATAATCCTTCTCTCTTCCGAAATTTTTTGAAATTTCAAAATATTTTTCAGCCTCGTCATATTCATTTCCTCGGTATAATGAGACTCCCTTGTTATAAACCTCTTCAATAAGATTTTTCGCTTGTTTTTTAGAATCTCGATAATCGCCCAAACTGATCAATCGATTATAAGCTGCAACGTAATCGCCTTCTTCTTTCAACGCCAATGCTTTTCGGTAATCACATTCATTTACAAATTCAGCAGAATCTTCATAATCGTCTAGCTCACGAAAGATATCTCTTGCTTCATTATACGATCCTTCCTCAAGCATTGACTTCGCTTGTTCATACTTACACTGAAGCAGTAGTTCTTTTGAATCTTTATAATGTTTGATGGATTCGAACTTGTCGTAAGCCTCCTCGTATGAACCATTGTTTAAAAGTGAGTTGGCTTTTGTATAAGCGCTTTTATCTTGCATTGCTGGAATTGCCTTGGTAAAACAGATCGGCATAATGCATGTACAAATCGATAAAATAATCACTAATGAAACATGACTATAGATATACATACGAATACTATATGTTTTCGCAGTCTTTATTTTTTTATTTAGTTGGTTGATTGCGATTGCACCTTTACTTTTTAACGTTTTAAAATTCTTTCCTTGGCGCGTTGCAATATACACTTCTTCCATTTCATGTGCAATGTCCTCTTTCACATAGGACTCTATATTTTCAGCAGATTGATTAAATTCATCTAATAGCTGATCTGTCACTTTTTTGTCCAATGCAAGCTTTAATTCCCACGCAGAAAACAATAAAAATGCAAATACAACCAAGCTACTAAGAATCAAAAATGTGACAAACGACGAAACGGTCGAAGCCTGAGACCTAGCAAGACAAGGCATTGATTTTTGAATTTTTTGAAGTAATTCAGCATCCATTCCTGAGAATATTACCTGAAAACCTCTTGATAAGAAAAATGCTACCGTTGTCATCAACAAAAAAATTACGGAAACAACAATTGATAAAATACACTTTGCCGGACTTGAATACTTTTTGTTTCTTTTCTCCAGGTAATACTCAGAGATTTCCTCCAGATCCTTTTCCCATTGTTCTCGCAATCCCTCTTGCTCTAATGGAATATTTTCCTCGCAATTTTTAAGATACTTTTGTATCAACATCGTTGCTTCTACCGGTCTGGTTTCTTTATAGTAACCGATCGGAATCATGCCATCTGCTGTGTTGATAAAATAGCAATCCAATTCGCTTGACACGATATTCTTGCATGCAATTCCATTTCTATATCCCACAAAATTGTTGTAAAAATTTTCCGTAAGCTGTTGATAATAGTCATCTAGTTTCTGAAGTGCTTTCGGGTGATCTAATGAATCCTCCGACTGCAACAACCCAAGAATACCTTCTTTGATTCTGACTGCATCTTTGCTAAACGAATATTTATCCAAATGGTTTAACACCCAAAAATAACATTTGCTGTCCATAATGATTCCTTTCATTTACTAATTTTCCAGAAGTACTTATTTGACTCCTCAAAAATCAGTCTTGCATCCCACTCTTTTAAACTTCTACAAATACTTGTAGAATCCAGTACGGACGCTTTTCCGTCTTTTATTTCTGTTATCACAATAAAGTGACCACTATTTGTGAAACTGCCTTTTTTCATACTTGTCACATATACTTGGCCTTCCCCAAGAGAGGTGCTAAATACATCATAGTTTCGAAAATATAGTTCTTGTGAACTCACACCAATTGTTGTTGGATAATTTCGAATCATGGACCACTTCGTCCCTGAATTTTCTTCATACATTTGATTCAACTCTGCCCAGGCCAGAACATCATTTAAGTCTACCGTATCTTTCCCGTAAAGGTAATTAATTGCCATTGTCAATGAGATTGGACCACATCCAGAACTTCTCACATTTGATGTTGCATATGAAACATTCTCAAAAGCCTCATCGTTCTGAGAGATAAATGCGCCTTTACTTTTCTCAACAATTTCATCATTTGTACTTCCGATTAGTTCATAATCCAAACGATTCATCAGATTGGCATCCCAGCTTTCAAGAACGAGCGTCTTATTATCTTTTTTCACAAGATATATACATCCATCACGCTCCACCGTGAGAAAGATCGTGCGGAGATACAATTTCATATCTTCCGTTGTAATAGAATCTAAATCACGCCCTGTAACAATGGACAAATATGTCTGAACATCCTTCTCGTTGTAATAATCTTCATCAAGAGCATATTGTAGATAACTGTCTTTTGAAAGTTCTTCCATGACTTCCAACAACATGCTCTTGAATTCTGATTCTTTTTCTTTCTCAGTTGTCGAAACGACATTTTGGTTATCTTTTACAACTTTGGGCTTAGGGTCATTCAGAAAAAATGCAACGACACACAATGCGATTAACAGGAGTAATACAACAACAATCGATCGCTTTTCTTGTACTTCTACTTCTACTTCATCTTTACTTACGATTTCCGGACTATTTTTTCTTTGGTTTTGAGACTTCTGATGGCTTTTTGTCTGATCCTTTTCCTGAGTCTTTTCCTGAGTCTTTTCCCGAGTCTTTTTCTGCACCTTTTTGTGGTGTTTTTTGCTCATTTACAGTTCCCTCTTCCGTAGTTTTCTTCGGCTCCTCAACTTCTACTACATCTTGTTTATAGCCGATGTATTTGAGCAGATTTGCATAGAATACCTTTCCTTCTTCATCTTTAAAAATCTTCTCATCAAACGTTTTCACTTCAAATTTGATTGCTTTTAAATCCTGTGGAATTTCAAAGATATCACGAATATATACGTTACCACTCTCTGCTCCTTCTTGGAGAACAATTGCATAGACCATGTTTTCTTTCACATTTTTAATGCTGTAGAAATTCTTTGCATTTTCTCGTGGCTTTCCTTCTGTTATCTTGACTTCTTCATTCAACTTAGATTTTAGAGAATCTTTTATAGTAACAACATAGGTATCCTTTGATTCTTTATCTTTACGAATCGTTCCGAGCACAAGTTCTGCTGATTTGTATTCTGACTCCATATCAAATCCTTTCAGATACTCCTCAATCATCTCTTTTGCTTCTTGTTTCATTGTGATTTTTTCTACTTTTTCAACTGGTTGTGGCTTTGTTTGCTCTGGTTTTAAGAACTTCTTGTAAAGCATATATCCACCAAAAGCAGCACCTGCTAAGATTACTAAAATCAGTAGAATTGTAAATATCACTTTGATTGCAGATGGTTTTTTCTTTTTGCGATTTTTCTTCAAATATTCATTTGATTTTGCAAATGCTTTCTTTGTTTTTTCTGACAAGCGAACATTGTGTTTCTTTTTCATTTCTTTTTCCGCTTTTTTCAAGCTCTTATCACTTGCCATTTTCGGATTTTGACTCAACCAATATACCAAGATCGTCACACTATACTGTTCAAAAAATGCTCTTAGTTTTGACTCTTCATCTTTAATCGCACTTCGAATCTTTTCAAAATTCACAAGTACAGATGCTAGGTTTGAATCGCTTTCGACTTTTTTGATTAATCCCTCAAACAAGATGACAAATCGATACATTCCGTCTGGAACATATTTTTCGTCGCCCCATCCACTTCTCAAGGACTCATCATAAACACCGTTATCGTTCAACAACTTCACCGCTGGCGATAATTCTCCAATGAGTTTCTTGAAATCCGTATAACGTAACCTATTATTTTCAAGCTCTTCATACATCTTTTTCACAGTATTTCGATATACCTGCGAAGTTCTATTCTTCAAATCGTCACTTAACTGCACTTCAATCTCTGCAAGTTGTACAATTTGATTTTTAATGTCTAAGAATGTACAATGACCTCTCTGCTCGCGTTCAATACTATAGATAATTTCTTGACCTGCACTCAACGCTTCATTTCTTGCATTGTTCATATATTTCTCTTTATATTTGTCGCACACTTCTTTTACACGTGAATAGTCATTTGCTTCACAGGTAGCTTTGAACTCACTGTATAATTGTTCTAAAATTGCAAGTTTGTCTTTTGCTTTTTCGCAGATATTTGTTTCTTCGACAATTTTCGCCTCAAGACATTCTTCCAAACACAGATTCAACTCTTGTGGTTCGATAAATTTCTTATCCTTTAACTTCAAGTAGAATGCATACATTGCATTCATATCTGCTTCAGCTGACATGGTTGTTCTGAAGTTATTTTTCGCAACTTCTTGATTTAGAATCATTGGATCAATCGCAACAATTTTCTCTGCAACAGAAAAAGATTTTTCACTTGTTTTCGCTGTTTCAAAGTAATTGTTTGCACTCAGCTTAAACATGTCAAGAATGGTATCAACCATTTCCAATTCACAAACTTGGAATAACGCTAACACGTTGTTATATACTGCTTTTAAGTCTTTCAATGTGTTTGTATCAATAATTCGATTTCTAACATGAGAAACTACGTCTTCCGGACATGCCACAACTCTCTGCTTTGCGAGTTCTTTATATGTAGGGAACACTGATAAGACTTCATCTACCGATGCAAAAATATTTGCAAGGCTTTCTGCAACGTCACCGTTTGCCCAGAAGTTCTTTGTCTCAACATCTAAAAGATATAAATCAGATTTCACTTCTAGATTTTTTTCAGACGCAGGCACCTCGATTTCGTTGTAGAGCATTTCAAAGTATTGTTCTCGTTCAGCATCGCTCATAGCAAATACTTTTTCTACGTATCCCGCAAACACACCATCATTCATACCAAATGTAGCTGCACTCAAACTGATACAATCATGTGGCACATACTCTGACTGTGCAGGGTATGCAGCCAAGTTAATCATGTCAGGCAATTTTTGATTTGATGCAACATGTGACATAAATGAAACATTTTTTCTCATACGATATGGTAAATATTTCATCACATCTAATAAGACAAATAGTGCCTTTTCTGAAAATTCTTCAACAGAACAATCGTCAAATGAGAATGTAACATTTTTTCTCTTTCTTACTTTCATGAATGTTTCCATCAAATTGTTAACGATTCTCTTCTTTGCGTTTACATCCATCTCCACTTCCTTGGATGCAATTTTAAATCTCTTCTCATCATTTAATGTTTTTAAATTTACATACTCAACAAAACCTTCTTCTGTCAAGAACGCCGCATTATCCATATCTACTTCTACAACCTTTTCATTCAAAGGCTTAACAAGATAGTGGCCATAGTCACCACCTCTACTATCGCTCTCTAATTTTGCGTTGTATCCGTAGACAGAAAATTTACCTGATTTATCTGCTACTTCCCCGATAAATACAAAGTTTTTATCTCCACCTTGAAGTCGGTCGTTTAACATAGATTTTAATTTTGGCACAAACGTTCTGCTTTGTAATTTTTGATACAAAGCCTGGTCCAAATCTATATTGATACCTTCATCACGTTTTCCTGTATTTCCATATAGCATTTCATTCATACTTTTTCATTCCTTTCATACGTCTTATTTACAAGACTTTTCTCTTTAAAACAAGCCAAACAATTTTTTCTTTGGTTCTGGTTGTTTCGCTGTCTGACTCATCATAACAATGTTTCCGCCTTCTGACTCCATTGTCAATCTTGTCTGCAATGTATGAAATAGTGGTCCCGCTGTTGGAACAGTATTCCAACCCACTCCATCGTTTTCTACACATTCAATAAATCCTGTGTAAGCAAATGTCCACTCTAAGATAGACATGATTCCGAATGGATAAATCGGGTTCAATTTTTTATAAAGGTTTTGGATATAATTGATATCTTCTTGCTCTTTGATAATTGGAAGTTTTCCTTCTCCTTCTTCAAATGCTTCAAGCTCTTTTTCACCAAAAATATCAATGATATCTTCGTAATCTCTTGCTGTCAAACGGTCTTTATGTGACAACAAAAATCTCATTGCTACATCCATCGAATATTTTTCTACTGGACTCCTTCCATAAGATGCTTCTGAGAAACATGGACAAGTTTTCTTGTGGAACGCAGTCGCGATATTTCCGATGAAAATATCGGCATATGGTTCGCCGTGGTTTTTAATAAAGTCCACAATTCGTTTTGCATCATTGATGAATTTTTGATAAATCAACTTTCCATCTTGCATATATCCCAATGTATTTGGCTCACCATCATAATAATCGAAGTCATCTTCATCATAGCTGCTCTTCTCATGTGGAGCAGAACAAATAGTTTTAAAATATTCTTTCTTGATCAGCTTATTTTTTGTTGCATCACCAGAAAATACATTTTCCATAATAAAGTTTGAGAGCAAGTCTGATTTTGTCAAAATCAAAGCAACTGCTGGTTTCTTGTCACCATCTTCGTACATTTCATTTGCAAAACGGATGGTATTTTGACCAAGAATTCTCAAATCGTTCATTTCTTCATTCTCAATAGAGCCATCATTTCTCGCTCTTCTTGTTCTTCCCATTTTACTTGAGAAAAGTTGTTTTGCACTGACGCAGAACCAAATGACATCTGCATATTTAATAATTCTTCGGTTTGTCAACATATCACTGACGTTACATCCATTTTCATCAATGAATGTTTCACCAGGGATATCAACAAACGTATATAAGTAAATCTTACCTGTTCTGGCATTCTTTAAAGCCATAGAAAGTTGTGGAAAGGTTCCTTGGTTCGTTTTCGTAATGGCAAAACCTTTTGAGTATGGGTAAAGACATGCCTCATTAAACGCAATATAGTCAGAACTCTGGTAGTCAAAAATAACTTCCACTCCATACTCACTTTGTCCGGAAGTCAAAAGTTTATTGATTGCTGCTGCCAAGTATGCCGATTTACCTGCTGCTGGAGAGCCAATAAAACTAATGATTTTTTCTTCATATTTACCAGACATCTTTGAAAGTTCATTTCCACAATTGCAACATCTTTTAGACTTACAAATGATACGTTCATCTTCTGAACGAATATCTTTATTGATAATGTTTCCTCTGTCGTCCTTGTCTGCCTCCACTTTTAAATGGATTTTAAACAACACATTGTTTGTTTTTGCATAACGAATCAAATTTAATACTGCCGCATCGCGGTCTTCCACCTGAACTTCTGTTCTCAGTAATCGTTCACGAGAAACATTTTTCAAAATTTCTTCTACCAATACACGTACTCTTTCATTTGACTTAATCGCTTCACTAATATCGCTGCTGTTTGCAATTTCATCAATAGTATCCACAGAAATCGCATGAAGCATATCAACTGCACGATATCCAAATCTCTTAATCAAGTTGTCTCCTTTTAAGACAAACATATCGTCCAAATAACATTCTTGAATATCTTCTACTGACATATCCCACAAAAAGTCATTGTCAAGAATTAAGTTGATTTCATCTTCATCAATGACACCTAAAATGCCATCGTTATATTTTTCATCTAGTCTTTGATAGAAAATTTCCTCCACAAATTCCGAGATAGAAAATTTTGTATCCAATGGACCTATAATACTTCCGCAAAACGGACAGTGTATATCGTAATAACCATTCATATCAAATTGCTCCTTATCCTTCTATGTTAAAACATTCTATAAATTCTGGAAGACATTCAAATTTTGGCTTGAAATCTCTTGCCTTAATTGTAAAACTTAAAGTCTCTCCTGCCATAATGTTGTCCGGCAAATTAATCTTGGTTGAGGATATCGGAGACTTATAAAAAATTAACTTTTTAGAGATTGAAATGTCGGATTTTAATTTATATAAATATCCGATCTCTGTTGCTTCTACTTCCACTCTGATTTTGTGTCGATCACCGATATATCGCTCTTTTGAAACCAACTCGTTCTCGTTTTCCATAATGGCACATTTCACTTTACAGTTACTTGGTATTTCATATTTAAACCGATAGATTCCACTATCTTGATTCCAATGTAATCCAGTGATTGGTTGCTTTATATTTGCCTTTGAATCATAGTCGCCTTTTTGAAAATCGAAAAAATACAGTTCGAAAATACAATTGCTCAATTCTTTACTTGACGACACTTCTACTGTAATACTTCCATTGTTATATGACATTTTTAATATCTGACACATACATTTGACCTATCTTACAAGAAAGATTTTGGTCCCCCCACCTCCTGTGATCTCGAATTCAAATCATCGAACAAGCTACGTTCGTTTCCATCATTCTTCTTTGTATGAAGAGAATTGTCTAAATCAACCTTCATATAAATGTTCTTCGGAATAATCGTACATGCCCACAAACCACAGAACAATACTCTTACCAAGCCTCCTCCGAAGCCAACTAACATAAACAACTCACAAAGAATTGCTGCTAAGGAACAAAGTACTAAAGAAATTACCATTGCTGACTTTGTGAATTTACGTTCTCCAACAAGTAACATCTTAATAACAGTCCACAATGCACCTAAGAGAATCAAGAATCCAACTCTCATAAATCCATACCAGAAACTATCATAAGTTAAATCCAAACGGTATCCAATCAAATCACGATTTGCGTCTAATGGTAAGGTTTGTGCTTTCACAATCGTATCCAAATTATCTGTTAAATTGTCAAGGTTATCAGAAAATACGTATGTACCACCTGTTCCAGCTGCCAATTCTTTTAAGAACTCCTCATCTGCATCACCAAAACCAACAGAACTTACAGACGCACCCTTCTTTAGACAATTACGAATTAATTTTTGTTCACTTCCAAGTCCACTATCTGATGGAACTCCATCGGTTAATACGATGATTTTTGTATGTACCTTCTTGCTGTTACAAACATCTTTCATGGCATCATCGATTGCAGTAAGCATATAAGTTCCACCGCCCATAAGCTCTTCAGATCCTTCATAGGTATAGTCGAGTGACTGTTTCGATTCCATTGGAGTTACACAATAGGTTTCATCCGAAAATGAATATACTGCAAATCGATTGGTTGGCACCATATCGCCGATAATCTCTTCTACAGCGTCGTATCTGAGATTATCTTCATCATTTGAAGTCATTGATCCCGAATCATCGATTAAGAATACATATTGTAATTCAGAGGCTTGTTTTTGGCTGATTTTTGTTCCACCCAACTCATATAAAAATTCAAATAATCCTGTAAAACCAACGAACGCTACAAGTGCAAGGACTGTGAATAACATTACTTTTCCAAAGTTCACGAATGTGCCATTGCGCAATCCTTTAAACAACAAGATGATTCCTAGAATGAATGCATAAATGAATAAATATATCGTCACGGTTAAAATTCTACTATCAAGGAAATGAATTCCTGCCTGGTAAAAAGTCTCCTCAAGCACACCTAATACAATACCTATAACGATTGAAATAATTAAAAATACGATATCTGTCTTTCTTTTCATGTTATTCTCCCTTCTTACACTTGAAATGGTAAGTTTTCACAATCTGATATTTTATTTTTTGCGGTAAACAAAATCGCGATTTCATAATCCCTAAACCAATAGTCATCATGAACAATTTTCAATTTACCAGGGCAAGAAACCTGCGTTGCCGAAAAGAGGTAATAAGAAATATTTTCAATGTCCGGAACAATGTTTTGATTTCCGAATTTTTGTGCGATATCCCCTGCTACTTCTACGTTGTCATAATAACTAGATAAAATATTGGAATAAATATCTGAGTTCTTATTAATGGCCTGCATGACGCTCTGTACATTGATTTTTTCTAAAATATCATCATAACTGCACAATAAGTTAATTGCCTTGTCACTAATTAGATCGCTAATACCTTCAAAATAGTTTTGGAAGGTTGCAAAATCATTGATCAGCGTATTCACTTCCAAGTTCATTTCGTTCCAATGACTTTGTACTTTTTCTACATAGCGATTGATGTTCTCGTTATAATATGTGATGATTTTCTCCATAATTTTGACTTTTTCCTCATTCAACATTTCTTTATAACGTCTCTCGTAATAATCTGCTTCATAGCTTCCATTTTTGTCTTTGATGAGAAACTCATCTTTTATCGCTAATAAACTTCTATAAATCAACGCATCGTTTTGATTACTATTGATACTGCTCATTACCGTACATTGCTTTATCAACGACAAAATCAGCTGATCTATAAATGTATCTGTAATATGCTCTTCTACATAGTTGTCCATAATCTTCTTCTGCTGTTTCAAAAGATCATTAATACTTACTTCCTCGTTTTCTTTGCGAAATTCAATTGGACTGATTTTCTCTCTTTTCACCAAATTCAATGCTTTTTCAGAAAAACTCAACTGCCGCTCTATCTTTCGTACCAAAATCGGAATGTAATTGATATCGTTGATAGATGCCAACTTTTTCAACTCTTTTTCTTCTTGATTCAAAACATCTTTCACTGTTTGGCTTATGGCTTCTAATGATACAGTTTCAATATCTTTTACTTGGTTTTCCAACAATTTGTTAATCATCTCATAAATAACTAAGGATGCTAAATTCTTTTCGAAAAATGCAAAAGTAGTCCACGTATAATTCTCACCTTCGACAACACTATTTGCTACTGTATGCTGATTGATTTTTTCAATCAAATTCACTAACAACATAAATGTAATAGATTTTGCCGATCGATAATAATCATTACCTGGACACGCTTGATGATAAATTCTTTTTCTGATATAACTTCCTCCATTTTCATCGCTTAGAAAATTTAGGATCGTTTGTTTTGCGTTTTGTCTATTTGAATACTTTGCGGACGATGTGAATAAACCGTAGAAATCATAAAAAATCTCTACCGCATATCCTCCCAAAGCACTTGTTTTCAACTCTTCAATTGCTGAAACATCAATCTTGTGTTCTGTTTCATATATATCATCATCCATGATTGTGACAAATGAAATAAATAATTCATTTTTCATAATCGGATTAAATTCAATGCTTTTCACCGCTTGTGCTAATTTTCGCGGCATATCTTCCATTCCATCTTTATCGATTTGAACAAACGTAATTTTATTAGATGAAATCTGCGATCTCAACATATCCTCTAAAAAATTATCAACATATGGCTTTAAGGTGTCGTGAGACATCTTACCCAAAAAAACAACAATCGCATTGTTATTATTTTTAATATCAACAATGTGATTTCCTGCTGTATAGATCTTATTTCTAATCTTTAATCTCAAGTCTCCCATAGATAAACTTCTCCTACTTTATTATTTCAGGTGGGGAACAAAAAGTCCCCCACCCTAATAATGCTAAAATTAATTAAAATTTGATTTTATTGCATTGTAGAATTTTCTGAGTGCATCAAAAGTATCATCATGTTGTGGCAATGGAATCGCAAATTCAGCTGTGTGCATTGCTCCATTTTGATTGATTCCAACTCGATTCATTTCACGGTCTAACAAATATGTTGCTGTGTTTGGTAAACCTGGTGTGAACAACTTGTCAATATCTGCTTTGATTTCCGCAGGCATCATAAAGTTCACTTGTTGGTTATTCACTCTTTCCATAACCAATGCATTTAAGCTTTCTTTGAGTCTGTCATCGAATTTTAATACATACTCTGCAAATACGAAGAATAAGTTGTATGTAACTTCGAAAGGTCCTCTCATACCGAAGTTGTAAAGAGGTTTTTCCATGATTCCATCAAAATAGTTCCAGCAACGGAAGTTTGGATTGTATGTAATCAATCCTGTTTTGATGAGATTTGTAAATGCAGTTACATTGTTGTTAAAGATTACTTCTTCTTGAATTCCACCTTTGTGTTCTTCTACAATTGCATTCAACACTTCATATTTTGCAACGAATGTTTCTAACTTTCTATAAAGAATAACATTCTTTCTCACAATAATATTTAAGTTTTCCAATGAGCTGAGTAATCCTTTTTCATTAATCTTAATTGGCAATTGAGATACTGTAACACCGCTTGCAACTAAGAATGCATTGATGTAATCTGCATTAACAGTCATTGGATTTACTTCATATTTTGCTCTGTCTTTGAACATTGCAATTACGTTTTCTGGAAGTTCAGCTTCAAAGTATGATTTTACTCTTGCATCTTTTGATTTTCCATCTGCATCTGTATCAGTAACAACCAATCCATATTCTAACAACTTAGCAGTAAGTTTTTCTACATCAAAGATGTTGTTTGTTTCAACATTGCTCTTGTGTTCTCCAACAACCCATCCCCAAGCTTCACGGATGAATGGTGCTGGAAGTTTCTTGAAGTCAGATTTCTTGTTTTCATCTAAGTGTAAACCTCTAACTGCACTAGAAATCGCTTGGTCATAAGCAACGTCTGCATCATTGATACCATGGATTTTAGCAAGAGGAATACCAATGTGGCTTGTAACAACATCGATTGAGAATGCGTTGTCTCTCTTACATAATTTAATTCCGTTCGGGAAGTAAGAAGGTGCCACTTCTGCAAATACTTCATACAATACACTTGGACAGCACATATATTTTTGTGGTTCTGCAAATTGTTCAATTGCCCCACCAATGATTTGACAAAGTGGTTTTGCATTGTGTTGAAGTTCTTTACAAATTGCATTTGCTGCAAGCATAAGTGCTTCTCTCTTTTCTTGTGAATCATTCATGATAGAATCTAATTTACTGATATTGTCCATATCTTGACTCTTTGAATAATAAACAATTAAGAATCTTTCCACAGCTTCTCTGTAGAATGCTCCAAGTAAATCATCAAATAATTTTTGGATCAAGTGTGTTGCATTGAACTTGTCTGTTGTATCTGTAAATGCAGGTCTGTTTTCAGGAGCTCTTAACAATTCTTCAAATGTAGCTTTGAATTTTGCTAAGAATTCTGGTGTTAAGAATGAATCCAAACATGTTTTCAATCTTCTACCGTTTTCTTGTGCTGCATCAAGATTTACAACGTCTAATGAATATGTTTCTCCACCTGAAGAATTTGTTGTACGATTGCTCTTAACAACCAAATCACTGTTCTTTGCAAGAATACCTTTGATGTGGTCAAGAACGTTTGTATATACATCAAATACTTTATTATTGCTATCTACAAGGAAGTTTCTAACTTCAACAAGTTTTTCTTGCATTCTAGAAAGAATTTCCATTTCAATTGTAAATTTCTCAATTGTTGATTTCGCCATGTACAAGTAGCTGTCTCTGTCTTCTTGTTTTACAATACCAAGAATCGCAGGAACATCTGCTGCTTTTTGGTCTAACGCTGCAATCAAACGATCGGTTGTATTACATCTCTCAATTCGATAATCATACTCTTCAGCCATCGCTTTGATAAGAGCATCCAATTTTCTCAAAATACCATCTACGCCATCAGCTGCAAAAGAAGCTGTGATTGATTTTGATACAAAGTATGGTCCTTGTTCACCAAATGTTGCATTGAGTTTTGTATCAAATGAATTGATGATATTTGCTGTTACCTTATCAATTGCTCTTGAGAATGGTTGTGTATTTTTGAATGTGATATAGTGCTCAATCGCTCTATTTCTCCATGATTTGTATGCATTCTTCACACCATGGATTTCTCCACCTGTTGGCAATTCTGCCGGTCTGTATGCACATTGTGCATGCTCTTTTACCGCATTGATGATCGTATCCATATCACCAACACCTGCCGCTGTCATCACTCTAGAGATATAGTCTGCATTTAATGAATTCATGTTGTGATATTCATCAAGCATATTTTCATACATCTTCAATGCGATATATGACATGATTGCATCAACTGGAATTTTTGCTGTACCATAACCGATTACGTTATATCTGTAGTTTGTACTTCTTGGGAACAATTCTACTTGGCTACCATTTCCAGCAATCATCCATTCTTCGATGTTTGTTTCATAGTTATCAAGGAAGGATGTTAAGATTTGTTGTGGTTGTCCATTCTTATCTGTAAGTTCTGCGTTTGTAATGATTGCCATCAAACTTTCAACTGTTACGTTGATTGCCATTTCTTCTGCATCTTTTCCTACGATACCGCCTGCTGCATAAGAAGATACTAATGTACAGAAATCATAAATATTGCTATTTGAATTCTTAATAGAACCTTCTGCAAATGGCCATACGTATACGCCGTCTACTTTGTTAAGGTTGTAGAAATAATCTAATTCTTTTAATGCTGCATATCCGTTTCTCTTCAATGCATCTACGTTTGCACCGTTACCAAACTGTACATCTGGCATATAAAGGTATGCTGACATGTTATAGCTTGATTTTGTAGCCATACCGATATCTGTTTTTAAAACATCTTGTACAAGGTATGCCATATCAATGAAAGTACCACTACCTGTACCACCTGAGATACCAGCAACGAAAATGACGTTGATTCTACCAAGTGGTGCTGCTTCTTTTGCAGATAAGATCACTTCTTTTACTTTGTTTCGAACTTTGTTATATACTGCAGGAACAGAAAGAATAAATCTACCATTTTGACGAATACCGCCACATCCTTGTCCTGTGATGGTTGGTGTGAAATCATCATTCAACCACTCTTGAATAAATGTTGGGATTGTTTCTTTTTTTGCTGCCATTGCAGGGATTGTTGGGTCATATAATGATAACACTTCATCCTTCGTTAAGTTTCCATAACTCATGAGTTGTTCCATATCACTTTCGGCCGAGTCAATCGCTAACAAACGGATAGAGTTACCATCTTTATTTACTCTACGTTTGATTTGGTTTTTCAACTTGTTTAATGTTTTTCCACCAAGTCCACCTAAACTGATAATTACAGTAGGTTGGTCAACACTATCTACTTTTGTGTTGTTTGTAAAAATACCTGTGCCTTCCATTACATCAAGTCTTTTTAGGTTTTGTTTTTGCGTTTCATTTAAAGCCATTTTTTGTCCCTCTCTTTATATATTATTTTTGCCTGCATTCTCGCTAAGCAAATATAATTTCATATTTTTATAATTAGACTCTTACAAACATCAAATTTACAGTATATATGTATCCTTGATTTTTGAATCTCAATTCGATTGGTTTTTCAGGAGAACTGAATTTGATAAGTCTTGGTTTTGAAATATCCATTCCGTCAACTTGCATTTCATATCCAACTGGGATTCGGATAATCGTTTGCTTTTTCTTATTTCCTGAAATTGTAATCTTGTCTGTAACTTCTGTGAAGTAACCGTTGATAAACTGTGTTAAACTCAGTTCTGCCAACTCGCTCGAGTTGTTGATACGATATCTTCTCACATAGGCAGATACAAGGTCTGACAATGTATTTTTCTTGCCAAATACTTGCAAGCAATCAAATCTGTCTTGTTGGAAAATCATCGTTTCATCATTTGCTCGTTTTCCTACAATTTTAATTGACACATTTCCTCTAACTAATCCAGTTCCTTCGCCACTTGTCATTTTGTGATAAATCAAAACAATGACAACTAACAATAAAATTGCACCTGCGATAATTAACAAAATTACCCATGTCGGTGTTACATCCGGATTTACAGCAACATCGATTGTTAAGACATTACTCTTAATTGTGTTTTTGTTTCCTTTAATTTCTACATGAACTTCATATTTTCCAGGTTGATCAATCGCATGCTCAAGAACAATTTTACCATTCTCTACTTTCATGTCTTTTGTTTTTGATTTTCCTGGTTTTCCTTGATCATCCAACTCTGTAATAACAAGTTTCGCCTTAAATCCAGCCAAGCTGTTGCTATCTGTAATTTCTTGCCCCTTTGTCATTACTTTTGCAATGTATTGCACTGGTTGTTTGTGTTTAATGTCATTTTGATTTTTTGACAATGACACTGTAACGTCTGCATGGAAGATAAATTCAGGTGTGATTGTTTGTTGTACATCACTCTTGTATGTAACTGACCATTTTCCTGCAACCGGTTCATGAATTTTGAAATTGGTATATGTTTTTTCTTTTGAACAAATAACGCCTTGACTTTTTTCGTTGTAAGTCGTTCCATTTGGATCTGTAAAATAAATTTCAATTGGACTTGTATGGTCACATTGTAAGTTCATTTCGAACACGCCGTCTGGTACATCAAAGGTTTGTGTCACAGCTTCTCCTGCTTTCAAATCAACAGGCTCTGTCTTTGAAATATCTGCTCCAGTGAGTGCTGTAAAAATCTCGTCCATAATTCCATTTAAATCTTCCGGAGTTTTTGGCTCATAAGATTTTCCGTTCGTAGTTGATGCGATATTTGAAAAATACTGTCTGAAATTTTCAGCAGTTGGATTCATCGCCAATGTATACACAACAATTCCTTTTGACTTCGCAGTTGAAATCGCCGCGTTCAACATATTGTTTGACTCTTCATGTGTACGAACCGCTTTGTTACTAACGATATATGAGTTTTCACCATCCCCAATGAGAATGATTGCTTTCTTTCTATCACCACTGCTTTTTGCTTCGAATTGTTTTACAGCCCAATCAACACCAACAGCAGCATCTGTACCCTTTCCACCTTGGGTAAGGTTCGTATTTGAGAAATTCTTGATTGCATCTGCAGTCTGTCCCAATTCAAGGCTTCCCGGCATGATATTTACAGAATATGTAGTAATACCTAATCGAATATCTGCACCTGCAGGCAATTTTTCTACAAATTTATTAATTGCAACCGAACTCAATCGATTTGGGTCAGTTGTCTGCATAGACCTTGTATCATCCACTACAAGGATTACATCCATTCCTTCACCAGATGCCAAGGCTAACATTGATGTAAATGGTGTGATCATGGTAAGCATTAAAATTGCACTCAAAACTGCTACCACAATACGTTTCGCTTTTCTGCTTTGAATCATCTTCCACATTTCCTCTCTTCCTATAAAATATGATGTTTTTGGCCTTCATTTTTTTGCCTTTTCCGTTTTTTCATACACTTTAGCACGGTACAACACCATACTTTATTATTATGTCATTTAGTTGTCGATTTGTCAATCATTTGGACACTTTTTGTAGATTAGAAAAAAAAAGAAAAAGTGTGCAACAAAAAATTGCACACTTTTGTCATTTTTCACTTTTTTTCTTTCCAAAAGTTTCCACTTTTTATACGATAACACGTACTCTCAAAACATCTTTGATGCATTTTAAATCACTCACGATTTTATCTGTAATTTCATTTTCTACATCAATAATCGTATATGCATACGCATTTCTACTCTTATTTGTCATATTGGCAATATTTACACCGTCTTCTGCAAGAATTGCCGAAAACTGACCAATCATGTTTGGCACATTCCGATGCATAATTGTGATTCTTGTACATCCTTCATGAAGTTCCATTTCACAGTTCGGATAATTCACAGAATTTTTAATATTACCTTTTTCCAAGAATTGAATTACTTCTTTTACTGCCATTTTTGCACAGTTATCTTCTGATTCTTCTGTTGATGCTCCAAGATGAGGAATGACAATCACATTTTCCTGTCCTGCCACTGTTGGATTTGGAAAATCAGTTACATATTTTTTGATTCTTCCTTCCTTCAATGCAACAAGTAATTCGTCTTCTTTCACTAAGACATCACGTGCGAAATTCAAAATCACAGCGCCTTCTTTCATCATTGCGATTGTTTCACTGTTAATCATGCCTTTCGTCGAATCCAAAGCAGGAACATGAATGGTAATATAATCACATTCTTTATAGATTTCTTCAGTTGTTTTTGCGTGATAAATTTGGCGAGACAATTTCCATGCTGCATCCACTGACAAGTATGGGTCATATCCATAGACTTCCATTCCTAAGTGAACCGCCGCGTTTGCCACCAAAACACCGATTGCGCCAAGACCAATAACACCCAATTTTTTACCTTCTAACTCACATCCGGCAAATGCTTTTTTTGCCTTTTCTGCCTTTTTCGCGATATCTGGGTCCGCTTGGTTTTCTTTCACCCATTCAACGCCACCCACAACATCTCTTGATGCAAGTAATAGTCCAGTTAAAACCAACTCTTTTACGCCGTTTGCATTTGCTCCAGGAGTGTTAAATACAACGATTCCTTCTTCTGCACAACGGTCCAATGGAATATTGTTTACTCCTGCTCCGGCCCTTGCAATTACTTTCAACTCTTTCCCAAATTCGAGGTCATGCATTGCTGCACTTCGAACAAGAACTGCATCTGCATCCGCCATTACATCAGTTGCCACATATTTTTCATCAAAGCGAGACAAACCAACGTTTGCGATTGGATTTAAACAATGATATTTATACATTTTACAGATTCTCCTCTTCAAACTTCTTCATAAACGCAACCAAAGCTTCTACACCCTCGATTGGCATTGCATTGTAAATACTAGCTCTCATACCACCAACGCTTCTGTGGCCTTTTAAGTTCTCAAGACCTGCAGCTTTTGCTTCTTTTACAAATTTTGCATCTAATTCTGCATTTCCTGTCACAAAAGGAACATTCATAAGTGAACGATCTTCTTTTTCTACGGTTCCTTTGAACAATTTACTTTCATCCAAGAAATCATAAAGAACTTTTGCTTTCTTTTCATTGTATTCTTTGATTGCTTCAAGTCCACCTTGCGCTTTTAACCATTTGAATACTTTACCACAAACATAGATACCATATGCAGGTGGTGTGTTATAAAGAGATTCTGCATCTGCATGAATCTTATATTGCAACATAGTTGGTGTTCCAGGAAGAACATCTTCTGTAATCAAATCTTCACGAATAATTACAATTACTACACCTGCTGGACCGATATTCTTCTGTACTCCACCATAAATAATACCGTATTTGCTTACATCTACTGGTTCTGACAAGAAACATGAAGAAACATCGGATACCAATAATTTCCCTTTTGTATTTGGAAGTTCTTTGAACTTTGTTCCATAAATCGTATTATTTTCGCAAATATATACATAATCTGCATCTTCAGAAATCGGCAAATCCGAACAATCTGGAATATAAGAAAACGTCTTATCTTCCGATGTTGCAATCTTGTTTGCCTTTCCATATTTTTGAGCTTCTTGATATGCTTTTTTTGCCCATTGTCCTGTTACAATATAATCTGCAACCTTGTTTTTCATCAAGTTCATTGGAATCATCGCAAATTGTTGTGATGCTCCTCCTTGTAAAAACAATACTTTATAATTGTCTGGAATGTTCATGAGTTCACGAAGGTCAGCTTCTGCTGTCTTAATAATTTCATCGTAAGCTTTGGATCTGTGACTCATCTCCATTACTGACATCCCTGTTCCGTTATAGTCAAGCATTTCATCCGCTACTTCTCTCAGAACGCTTTCCGGCAACACTGCCGGACCTGCTGAAAAGTTATACACTCTACCCATCGTTTTATTCCTCCATCTTTATTTTCCTTGTAAATCTTCTTCACTAAACACTTCGCTGATTGCAGCTCCTGGTGCTACCATTGGCCAAACTTTATCATCGCTGTCAATTTGACAATCCAACACAACTGGTTTTCCGAGTGTCAATGCTTTTTCAAACGCCGTAGAAAACTCTTCTTTGGTTGTAACTCTCATACCTACTGCACCTAAAGCCTCTGCCAATTTCACAAAGTCTACTGCATCGTTTAATACAGTTGCTGAATAGCGTTGTCCATAGAACAATGTTTGCCATTGACGAACCATTCCCAACACGTGATTATTTACAACCACTTGGATAATCGGCACGTTGTGTCTTACTGCTGTTGCAATCTCATTCATATTCATACGGAAACATCCATCTCCGGCAATATTGACTACCGTTTTTTCTGGCATACCTACTTTCGCTCCAATAGAAGCTCCAAGTCCGTATCCCATGGTTCCTAATCCACCGGAAGTAAGGAATGTTCTTGGCTTTGTATATTTATAAAATTGTGCCGCCCACATTTGATGTTGCCCCACTTCTGTTGTGATGATTGCATCGCCTTTTGTTTGTCTATAGACTTCTTCAATAATAAAAGGACCTGTCAAAAGTTCTTTATTGTATGTAAGTGGATACTTTTCTTTGTATTCCTTAATTTGTTCTTTCCATTCTGTATGATCTTGTTGTTCCAACTTCTCATTTAACATGCGAAGAACAGTATCTACATCACCTTGAATACTTGCATGTGTCATGATGTTCTTATCTATTTCTGTCGGATCAATATCAATTTGTAAAATCTTTGCTTTATTTGCAAATTTACTTGCATTACCTGTTACACGATCACTAAATCTTGCTCCCACAACAACCAATAAGTCGCATTTGCTTACGCCCAAGTTGGATGGTTTTGTTCCGTGCATTCCAAGCATACCTGTGTACAACTCATCTGTTCCAGGAAATGCTCCTTTTCCCATCAATGTATCTGTTACCGGCGCATCTAATTTTCTAGCAAATTCTAGCAATGATTCGCTTGCTCCTGAAAGCACTGCACCACCACCCACAAAAATAAATGGCCTCTTTGATTTTTGAATCATCTTAATTGCAGCGTCAATCTCACTTTCTCGAATCTCTGTCTTTACATTTTTTTCTGTATTTACAGTTGCTTTTTTGTATTCACAAACGTTTGCTGTTACATCTTTTGGAATATCAACCAAAACAGGGCCTGGACGACCTTTTCTTGCAATCTCGAATGCTTTTCGAATGGTATCTGCTAAATCCTTCACATCTTTTACAATATAATTATGTTTTGTGATTGGCATTGTGACACCTGCAATATCGATTTCTTGGAAACTGTCTTTTCCAAGAAGCGAAACACCTACGTTACAAGTAATTGCTACTACCGGGATTGAATCCATATACGCAGTTGCAATACCAGTTACAAGATTCGTTGCACCTGGTCCGCTTGTTGCAAAACACACTCCGACTTTTCCAGTCGCTCTAGCATAACCATCTGCCGCATGAGATGCTCCTTGCTCATGAGATGTTAAAATATGTTTGATTTCTTCACTATGTTTGTACAGCGCATCATAAACATTCAAAATCGCTCCGCCTGGATATCCGAATACTGTGTCTACGCCTTGCTCTTTTAAACATTCAATTACAATTTCTGCTCCTGTTAATTGCATGCTGTTTCTCCTTTTCTATCTCGGTATTTCTAAAATTGCCCCTCTGTTTCCAGAAGTAACTAAGGATGCATATCTTGCCAAATATCCTGTTGTCACTTTTGGTTCACGAGGAACCCAATTTGCTTTTCTCTTTGCCAACTCTTCATCTGAAACCAAAAGTTCCATTTTTGTTTCTGGAATGTTGATACGAATAATATCGCCTTCTTCTACCAATGCAATTGGTCCTCCAACTGCTGCTTCCGGCGACACATGTCCAATAGATGCCCCTCTTGATGCTCCGCTGAAACGTCCATCTGTAATCAATGCCACGCTAGAGCCAAGTCCCATTCCTGCAATTGCAGAAGTTGGATTTAACATCTCACGCATTCCCGGTCCGCCTTTTGGTCCTTCATAGCGAATGACAACCACATCGCCAGCCACGATTTTTCCACCTTTGATTGCATCAATTGCATCTTCTTCGCAATCAAACACTCTTGCCGGTCCTTCGTGTACCATCATTTCTTCTACAACAGCGGAACGTTTTACCACACCACCATGTGGAGCCAAGTTACCAGTCAACACTGCTAATCCACCAGTTTCACTGTATGGATTTTCGATTGGTCGAATGACTTCCGGGTCTTTATTGTATGCATTTGCAATATTCTCCCCTACCGTCTTTCCAGTAACTGTCATACAATCTGTGTACAATAAATTCTTCTTATTCAACTCATTCATAACCGCATATACGCCGCCTGCTTCATTCAAATCTTCCATATATGTAGGTCCAGCTGGCGCCAAATGACAAAGGTTTGGAGTTTTTTCACTAATTTCATTTGCAAATGTGATGTCAAAATCCATTCCGATTTCATGTGCAATCGCTGGAAGATGAAGCATACTGTTTGTCGAACAGCCCAGTGCCATATCAACAGTAAGCGCATTCAAAATTGCTTTTTCTGTCATGATATCTCTTGGTCTGATATTTTTCTCTAATAATTCCATTACCTTCATACCTGCGTGTTTCGCAAGACGAATTCTTTCAGAATAAACAGCTGGAATTGTTCCGTTTCCTCCAAGACCCATTCCAAGAACTTCTGTCAAACAGTTCATACTATTAGCAGTATACATACCAGAACAAGATCCACAGGTCGGACAAACTTTTTCTTCAAATTCCACTACGTCTTCTGCTGTCATTGTTCCTGCTGCATAAGAACCAACCGCCTCAAACATACTAGAAAGACTTCTCTTACATCCTTTTACCTTTCCAGCCAACATCGGTCCACCGCTAACAAACACAGTTGGCACATTAATTCTAGCCGCTGCCATCAAAAGCCCCGGTACATTCTTATCACAGTTTGGAATCATAACTAACGCATCAAATTGATGTGCCATTGCCATTGCTTCTGTTGAATCTGCAATCAAATCTCTTGTAACTAATGAATATTTCATTCCAACATGTCCCATTGCAATTCCGTCACACACTGCAATTGCTGGAAACATAATCGGAGTTCCTCCTGCCATAGCAACGCCCATTTTTACTGCATCACAAATCTTATCCAAATTCATGTGCCCCGGCACAATCTCATTATACGAACACACAATACCAACGAGAGGTCTTTGACGTTCTTCTTCTGTATATCCCAACGCATTGAATAAAGAACGATGTGGTGCTTGTTGTACTCCCTTTGTCACTGTATCACTTCTCATATCTATTTCCTCCTAATCTATAAATAAATATATGTATCCAATTTAATGTATTTCTCTCTATAATATCCCATTTTTCAATTTGGGGCAAGTCTTTATATGCAAAAAAAAGATGCGCAATATGCACATCTTTCTCGAATTATTCAGCGTTTGGTTTTTCAACTTGGATAATTGCCGCTTTTTGCATTGGAATACGACAGTTTTTATTGTTACCAAATTCAACAATTACATCATCTTCTGTAATATCAATTACAACTCCATAAAAACCACTTGTAGTAAGAACTGTATCTCCCACTTCCATTCCAGCTAACATCAATTGAATTCTCTTTTGCTCTTTCTTTTGTGGACGCATCATAAAGAACCACATAAGACCAATCACTGCAATCCAGATCACAATCATAAGAATCGGACTAGCTGTTGCTGGTTGTGCTGCTGCTAAACTAATCATAAAATTATTCCTCCTAAACACTAAAACACTATTGGTATCATACACAATGAATTCCTTTTCATCAAGTTATTTTACCAAAATTTATTATTTTTTTAGATTATTATTTGACATTCTTGCCAATTTTTCTGCTTTGTATTCTTTATAACACCCTGCATCTATCGCTGCACGGATTTCTTCCATCATTGTATTGTAAAAATACAAGTTGTGTAGTACGCACAATCTCATACCAAGCATTTCCTTTGCCTTTAACAAATGGCGAATATATGCTCTACTGTATGTGCGACAAGCCGGACATTGGCATCCTTCCTCAATCGGAGAATCGTCTAATTCATATTTTGCATTGAACAAATTAATTTTTCCTTGATTAGTGTACACATGCCCATGCCTTCCATTTCTACTTGGATATACACAATCAAAAAAATCCACGCCTCTGTCTACTGCCTCAAGAATGTTTGCCGGTGTTCCAACCCCCATTAAGTATGTTGGTTTGTCGACTGGCAAATGCGGAACAACCGCATCTAAGATTCGATACATATCTTCATGAGATTCTCCTACGGCCAATCCACCTACTGCATATCCATCTAAGTCTAGCTTTGCAATTTCCTTCGCATGCGCAATTCGAATATCTTCGTAGATTCCGCCTTGATTGATACCAAACAATAATTGATTTTTGTTAATCGTATCTGGTAAAGCATTTAATCTGGCCATCTCAGCCTTGCATCGTTCCAACCATCTTGTGGTTCTTGCCACTGATTTTTCCATGTATGCTCTGTCTGCAACACTGGATGGACACTCATCAAACGCCATTGCTATCGTAGATCCAAGATTCGATTGGATTTGCATACTTTCTTCCGGTCCCATAAAAATTTTCTTTCCATCTATATGGGAATTGAAATAAACGCCCTCTTCTTTGATTTTCCGCAGTCCTGCCAAGGAGAATACTTGAAATCCGCCGGAATCTGTTAAAATTGGTTTGTCCCAAACCATAAATTTATGCAAGCCACCTAGTTTCTTTACCACTTCATCTCCCGGTCTCACATGCAAATGATAGGTGTTTGATAATTGTACTTGTGTTTTAATTCCTTGCAAATCCTCTGTCGATACAGCGCCCTTAATTGCTGCAATAGTTCCTACATTCATAAATACAGGTGTTTGAATCACACCATGTACCGTATGAAATTCTGCTCGTTTTGCGAGACCATCTTGTTTTTTTAACTTGTACATATATTTCCTCTTTACTTTTTAATAATGAATCACAATTGGAGTTCCAATCGACAACATGTTATATAACTGTTTCGCTTTTGTTGGTGGCATGTTGATGCAACCATGAGAACCATTTGTCAAATATCTGTCTCCTCCGAATGTAGGTTGCCAATTCGCATCATGGAATCCTACTCCACTCCAAGTCGCTCGCATCCAATAACTCACTGGTGTTCGATACAATGGTTTTCCATTCACAATTCTTCCCACCAAAGTTTTATTGCGCTTTTTCTCTAATATATTATAAATTCCTGTCGGAGTATCATCTTTACCTTTCAAACCCGTTACAACTGGTGTTTCTAATTTCACGACATTGTCCACCACATACCACATGTGCTGCTGAGAAATGTCAACTTCTATATACGTATTTCCCCAAACATATTCTCCTTCCGGAGTTTCCCATCTTGCGATAATCGGTTCTCTCTCTATTCTTTTTCCAGCCATAATATCTTCTGTGATTTTTTTTATTTCGGCGTCTACTCCTACCACTCTTCCCAATGCAGCATTTGCCACACTGACCGTCTTTCCATTTGGTGTAGTCAACTCACCATATCGGTTCGGGGTATTATAGGTATCGCTGAGTACCTGTATATATTCCCGGATTTTATCTTCTTGAATCACTGGATTCATCTCTTCATCCACGGTAATCCACGTTGCAAAATCATCACGATTCAAGACGACTTCCATAGATTCTAAAGAATATATAATCTCAGCATTCAGGCATTGATTCATTTGGTCTTTTGCTTCCAATACTTTTTTTGACTCTTTCAAAAATCTTGGTTGCACATAACACTTTGTTTTCGTCAAATCTAGATCTTTTCGTAATTCATGCATCCTTTGATTGACCATTTGAAGCAATTTCCTCTCATCCATGGTCGTACCATAAGTTTCTTCTTGAACCACGAATGTTCCATTTTTATAAATCACAGTTGCTGGGATTGGATCTTTTTGATTTTTCTCTTGCATGCAATCCAATTGACGAAGCAACATCGTTACCACTTCTTGGTTATATTCTAAAACAAAATAAACCTGTATTCTTCTCGATGAAAACAGTGCTTTCGGCCACAAGAATGGGTTTTGTTTTTCCAAACTTTCTTCAATATGTTCATATCCTTTGTACGTGAGATTGATATCGGCTCCTTTTATGGTCTCTGTTTTTCCGTTCGAACGTATCAATTGCAGTTCATACTGTTCGACTTGTTCTTTTAGGTGTGCTTCTACTTCTTCTATGGTCATATTGGAACAATCCACATAATTTAAAGAGGTTCTCATAAAAAACCTATCTTTATAGTACCATGTCGTCAGTAAATATCCGATTAGCAGAGTCGCCAATACTGCAAGAATGACTCCTAGGATTGTTTTTTGTTTCTTTGAAAGTGCTTTGGCTGATTCCATCGGTGCTGTCACTTCTTCTATTGCAGTCTTCAATTCTTCCTCTTTTGTCACTTCTTCGTTATGCATTGCATACGCCTCTTTCCCTTCAATATCCCGTTTATTATAATACGTAGACCTATAAAAGTACAGCAATTTATTATTGCACTTTTTTCAAAAAGTAGTATAATGGAATATGCGTATGAAGTTCAGAAATACTAAACTTTTTGTTTATTTTTAGCTTCACAATTTGAGAGGAGTTTTGAGACGATGAATATTGGAAACAAAATCAAAGAATTGCGTATTGCAAAAAATCTAACTCAGGAAGAACTTGCAGACCGTTCGGAGCTTTCTAAAGGCTTTATTTCTCAGGTAGAACGTGATCTGACCTCCCCTTCCATCGCAACTTTGATTGACATTTTGCAATGCCTTGGAACAAATCTAAACGACTTTTTTTCGGAAGAACCTGACGAACAAGTCGTCTTCCACGAAGAAGATTTTTTTGAAAAAGAAGATGTTGAATTAAAGAATACCATCGAATGGATTATTCCGAACGCACAAAAGAATATGATGGAACCCATTCGACTCACATTGGCTCCCGGAGGTTCTACATATCGAGATATTCCTCATGAAGGTGAAGAATTTGGATATGTGTTACAGGGAAGCATTAAAATCCATGTCGGTACAAAAATTTATACCGCGCAAAAGGGAGAATCGTTTTACTTTACTCCACATTCAGAACATTACATTACAGCAAATAAAAAAACTGGTGCCAAGCTCATTTGGGTAAGTACACCACCAAGTTTTTAGGAGGAATACAAATGGCAAGAAAATTAATCGACATTTCACATATTTCAAAATCATATGGGGACAATCTTGTTCTCGACGATTTGAATCTTTATATTAACGAAAACCGTTTTTTAACCTTACTAGGTCCTAGTGGATGTGGAAAGACCACACTTCTCCGTATTCTTGGTGGATTCGAAACACCGGACAAAGGAAATATCATCTTTGATGGTGTTGATATCACAAACTTGGCTCCAAACAAACGTCAATTAAATACGGTATTCCAAAAGTATGCCCTTTTCACACATATGACGATTGCGGAAAACATCGCATTTGGTTTAAAAATCAAAGGACATACCAAGGCATATATTAACGACAAAATTAAATACGCTTTAAAACTTGTAAACTTGGATGGCTATGAAAATCGTATGGCAGATCAATTGAGTGGTGGTCAACAGCAACGTATTGCTATTGCACGTGCGATTGTGAATGAACCTAAGGTACTTCTTTTAGATGAACCTCTTGGTGCATTAGATTTGAAACTCCGTCAGGATATGCAATATGAGTTGATTCGATTAAAAAACGAATTGGGAATTACCTTCGTATATGTAACGCATGACCAGGAAGAAGCATTGACCATGTCTGATACGATTGTTGTTATGAACCAGGGATACATTCAACAAATTGGTTCTCCAGAAAATATTTACAATGAACCTGAAAACGCCTTTGTTGCAGACTTTATCGGAGATAGTAACATTTTACCTGCAACCATGGTTGAGGACCGTCTTGTAAAAATTTTAGGAGTAAACTTCCCTTGTGTTGATACTGGTTTTGGTCACAACAAACCTGTCGATGCAGTGATTCGCCCAGAGGATATTGATTTGGTAAAACCAGGAGAAGGAATTCTTGACGGTGTCGTAACTCATTTGATTTTCAAAGGAGTTCACTATGAAATGGAAGTAACTGCAAACAACTACGAGTGGCTGGTTCACAGTACGGATTTCTTCCCTGTCGGAACAGAAGTTGGTATAAAAGTAGATCCTTTTGACATCCAAATTATGAATAAACCTGAGTCTGAAGATGAGGAGGCGGTTCCTGTTGAAGAGTAAAAAATTATTGACCGGCCCTTATCTTGTATGGGCGATTGCTTTTATTATTATTCCGATTATCATGATTTTCTACTATGGTTTGACAGATGCCGAACATAACTTCACGTTTATGAACTTAGCTGAGATTACAACAACAGAAAATTTGAAAGCATTAGGGCTTTCTCTTCTTCTATCAACAATCAGCACCATTATCTGTCTGTTATTGGCTTACCCATTGGCTATGATTCTCTCAAAGAAAAGTGTGAATCAATCTAGTTTTATTGTGTTTATCTTTATCCTTCCAATGTGGATGAATTTTCTTCTTCGTACATTGGCATGGCAAAGACTTTTAGAAAAAAGCGGAGTAATCAATTCCGTGTTATCAATCTTAAATCTGCCATCACTCAATATGATCAACACTCCATATGCGATTATTTTCGGTATGGTATATAACTTCTTGCCGTTTATGGTACTGCCGCTTTACAATGTGTTGATAAAAATCGACAAAGACGTAATTAACGCGGCCAGAGACTTGGGCGCCAATGAAATACAAGTATTTTTCAAAATCATATTGCCTCTTTCGATTCCTGGAATCATAAGCGGCATTACGATGGTATTTGTACCTGCACTGACAACGTTTGTCATTTCTAATATTCTTGGTGGAAGCAAAATTCTACTAATTGGAAATGTCATTGAGCAAGAATTTACCCAGAGTTACAATTGGAATGCCGGTTCCGGCCTTTCTCTGGTACTTATGCTCTTTATTATAATTAGTATGGCAGTGATTGCCAAATATGATAAAGATGGGGAGGGAACTGCATTTTGATTAAATCAACCTTACAAAAAATCTATCTCGGTTTCATTCTTCTCTTGTTGTATGCCCCAATTATCACGTTGATCGTACTTTCATTTAATGAGTCCAGAACTTCAGCAAAATGGGGTGGTTTTACCTTCAAGTGGTATGCAAACTTATTTAAAAATGAAGATATTATGAATGCATTGTATACGACACTTACAATCGCACTCTTATCCGCTCTCATTGCTACGCTAATCGGAACGGCTGCTGCAATTGGAATGCAGGCATTGGGCAACAAAGCCCGTACATTTATGATGGGGGTAACTAATATCCCCATGCTGAATGCGGATATTGTAACCGGTATTTCTTTAATGCTTTTATTTATCGCATGTAGATCGATTTTCCCAAATTTTTCTTTTGGGTTTTTAACCGTTCTCCTTGCACATATTACCTTTAATATTCCTTATGTCATATTAAGTGTAACGCCAAAATTGAAACAGACAAACAAATACACTTATGAAGCCGCACTTGATTTAGGAGCCTCTCCTCTCTACGCGTTCTTCAAAGTGGTTTTCCCTGATATTTTTCCTGGTGTTTGCTCTGGATTTTTATTAGCATTTACAATGTCTTTGGATGATTTTGTCATCACCCACTTTACAACCGGTGCAGGAGTTCACACACTGTCAACAAAGATCTACAGCGAAGTGAGAAAAGGAATCAAACCTGAAATGTATGCCTTATCTACTCTCCTGTTTGTATCTGTACTGATCTTATTGATTTTGATTAACACTGCACCCGAAGAAAAACAAAAGAAACCGAAAAAAGCACCTTCTAAAGTTACAAAATTCGGTTCTTTCGTTTTTCGTCGCTTGCTACCGACACTCATGGTGCTGGTGGTTATCGGTGGTGGACTGTTTTACAATTCAAAAAACAAATCCATCTCTGATGAAAAAGTTGTAATTTATAACTGGGGCGAATACATGGATCCTCAAGTCATTGACTTATTCGAGGAAGAAACCGGTATTACTGTTGTTTACGAAGAATTTGAAACCAACGAAAGCATGTATCCAAAAGTGCAGGCCGGTGCTGTGTTCTATGACTTGGTCTGTCCTTCTGATTATATGATTCAGCGTATGATTGAAAATGACCTTCTATCGGAAATTAATTATGACAACATTCCAAACATAAAAAATATTGGAAAACAATACTTGGAACAATCAAAAGCTTTTGACCCGGAAAACAAATATGCCGTCCCATACTGCTGGGGCACTGTGGGAATTCTTTATAACAAAACAATGGTAGATGAGCCAATTGATAGTTGGTCTGTCTTATGGGATACGAGATACAAAGACCAAATCCTTATGCAAGACAGCGTACGTGACGCCTTTGGAGTTGCATTGAAGTATTGTGGCTATTCTTTAAACTCAACAGATTTGGATGAACTCTATGAAGCACAAGCTCTTTTGCTCGAGCAAAAACCACTTGTACAAGCATACGTCGTGGATCAAGTCCGTGACAAAATGATTGGGAATGAAGCTGCGATCGGGGTCATCTATTCCGGAGAAGCCATTTATACGCAATCGGAAAACCCAAATTTAGAATACGTGGTTCCAAAGGAAGGTTCCAATCTTTGGATCGATTCCTGGGTTATTCCAAAGAAGGCAAAAAACAAAGAGAATGCAGAAAAATTCATCAATTTTTTGTGCCGTCCGGATATTGCAAAAATGAATTTTGACTACATCACATACTCTACTCCAAACACGGCTGCCCGAGATTTAATTGAAGATGATGCAATTCGAAATAGCTCCATTGCATTCCCGGACAAACAGGTAATTGAACGTTGTGAAACCTACCAATATTTGGGTAGTAAATACGATGAAATCTACAACAAATTATGGAAAGCGGTTAGGTCAAAATAATGAAGCGAATGTTTTCATACACCATAACGGAAGAATTTGATAACCATTCTTTACTAGAATTTTTGAGATCAAAAAAATACTCCAGCCAAATTATCACACATTTAAAGCGTACAAGAGAAGGAATTCTCTTAAATGATGTGTGGGCTCGAGTAAATGACAAACTGCATACGAACGACCGGTTGACCATTCAATTATTAGAAGAAGATTCTTCCGAAAAGATTGTTCCAACTAATCTTCCTCTTAATATTGTCTACGAGGATGAGGACCTTTTAATTATCAATAAAAATGCAGACACACCGATTCACCCTTCTCAGGGGAATTATGACAACACTCTGGCAAACGCCGTTGCTTATTATTACCAATCAAAACAAGAACCGTTTGTCTACCGATGCATCAATCGATTAGATCGAGATACCACCGGTCTTCTGATTGTTGCAAAAAATATGTACAGTGCTTCTCTCTTGTCAGACATGGTGCACCACCGAGAAATTCATCGCGAATATCTCGCTGTCGCAACCGGCGAAGTTCCTCCGGAAGGCACGATCGTTGCACCGATTGCCCGTGTGGAAGGTTCTACCATTGAAAGACATGTGGATGAAACCCAAGGCGAATATGCTTGCACGCACTATCGCACTTTAAAAACAAGAAACGGTTATTCTCTTGTAAATTTGAAGTTGGAAACGGGACGCACGCATCAAATTCGAGTACACATGAAGCATATTGGTCATCCATTACCAGGTGACTTTTTATACAACCCGGATTACCGTGTGATCAAACGGCAAGCACTACATTCTTACAAATTAAGCTTTGTTCATCCGATTACAGGTGAACCACTTTCTTTTACAGCCGATTTACCAAAAGATATGGAACAAATCATCTCATAAAAAAAGTGTAGGGATTGCTCTCTACACTTTTCTATTTTAGATTTGAAAACAACCTCCACCAATAAATTCTTTTAACAGCGAATTGGTTGGAACTTGCTCACTACCAATTCCGATAAAATAATCTAAAAACTTCAACAATCGTTTCGCTTCTATATATTCTTCACAGTCTTTTTCAATGCCAAAAAGCACCGGTTCTGCATATTGTTTTAACACTGCCAATTCATAAATCAAAGCAGAATTGAACATTACATCAGCTTCTTCTTGGTACGGGAAAATATTTTCTTCCTCTCCTCTTCGAACAGAAGACCACATGGCAATGGTATTTTTTGCACTTGTTCCACGAGTTCTCGCATCTCGAATCATACGTCTAAGCAAACGTCCATCTGTTGTTGGAATTCGATTGTGCTCATCCACATTCAATTGAGTCAATGCACTAATATACACTTTAAACTTATTTTCTCTTGGCAATTGATACGTAAGAGCGTCATTTAGGCAATGAATTCCTTCAATAACCAAAATATCCTGTGCTCCCAGAACTTTCGGTAGATCCTTGTATTCTCGTTTTCCTGTTTTGAAATTAAAGGTTGGAAGTAACACTTCTTTTCCATCCAACAAATCCTTCAAATCTTGATTGAATTGTTCTACATCTATTGCTCCTAGACATTCATAATCATACTTGCCATCTTTATCTCTTGGTGTTTTTTCACGGTCCACAAAATAATTGTCAACAGCAATTGGATGTGGAATCATTCCGTGTGCACGCAACTGAATCGACAAGCGATGAGAAAACGTCGTTTTTCCAGATGATGATGGCCCTGCTATCAAAATAAATTTTACATTTCCTCGATCTACAATCATTCTGGCAATATCCCCGATTTTCTTCTCTTGTAGAGCTTCCTGCACAAGAATCGTCTCTTGAATATTCCCTTTTGTGATTGCTTCATTTAAATCTGCAACCGTTTGAATCCCCAACATGTCGCCCCACTTGCTTGACTCATCCAAAACCTGGAACAACTTCGGATGCGGTTGAAACGGCGGCACCACAGTCGGTGACTCTTTTTCCGGCATTTGAATCACAAAACCTTCTCCGTATAAATGAAGTTCAAAATAAGGAAGATAAGACGCATCTGGCACCATATATCCATAATAATAATCTTCAAATTCATTCATGCTGTAAATATTCACTTTTGAAACACGACGATATTCAAAGAGTCTTTCCTTATCTCGCATTCCATGTTTTCGGAACAGCGCAATCGCTTCCTCCGTATTCACAGTGCGTTTCTTGATTGGCATTCCTTCTGCAACCATCTCCAACATTCTATTTTTTACACGTTCTAGAAATGCCTGGTTACATTCCACATTTCCTGAAACGGTACAATAAAAACCTTTGCTCACCGAAAAATCGATTCGTACCTTACATGGAGTTTCATGCCCACAGATATCATGAATCGCTTTTACAAGCATGAGACACATACTTCTTCTATAGGTTTTATTCCCCACGGAATCCCCGGTTGTAACAAAGGTTAAGTTGCAGTCCTTTTGTAATGTTCTTTTCAATTCAAACAATTTATAATTTTCACATCCTAAAACAATCTGATGTTCATAATCTGCTTGAAAATCTTTTGCTATTTGTTCAAAGGTCGTTCCTTCTTCATATTCCTGCACCTTTCCATTCACTTGTACACGATATGTTTTCGTTTCCATCAAACTCCTCCTTTGCTCTAAATCACGTGAAAAGGATGTTCCACCTGCGCTCCTATGACTTCTATATTTGTTATATATTTCTCCAAAAATTCAACCATATCTTGGATGAAAATGTGCTCTAATCCATAGTGCCCTGCATCAATAATTGCTAATCCTTCCGCATTAGAATCAATGCCTTCATGATGATCAATCTCTGCAGTCACAAACACGTTTGCACCTTTTTCGAGTGCCAATTCTGACATGTGTTTCCCTGACCCCGGTGAAATTGCAACACACTCTACTACCTGATTTAAATCCCCATATACTTTCACGGTATCTAATGTAAACTTTTCCTTTACCAGTTCACAACACTCCAAAATAGTCATTGGATGTTCAAGTGTTCCCACTCTCCCAATTCCTTCTGTTCCCTCTGCATTGGTTACCTCTAAAACACTTGTGTCTTTGAGACCTAAAATCACACTAGATAAATCCGCCATGCTGACAACATCATAGTTGGTGTGCATCGCATAATAACAAATATCATGCTGTATAAGTTTTAAAATACGCCGACCTACAAGGTCTGCGTCTGTCACTTGTTTTATAGGAGAAAATACCATCGGATGATGAGTGACAATCAAATCAATATCCTTCTCAATTGCTTCCTCAATCACTGCATCCGTCATATCCAGTGCCACATAAACTTTTTGGACATCCTTATCTTGGCGTCCAACCAATAATCCTACATTGTCCCATTCTAACGCCTTGTGTCTTGGATATGTTGCCTCAATAACTTGCATAATATCTTTGCAAAGCATTTCTGATTTCCTCCCTCTTTTTTAGTATTTCTTTTCTTCTTTCATCAATATGCGTTCCCTGTCTAATTTCCAAATTTTCCAAAACCATATCTTGCTTTCGGAGTTCAGCATTTAAGAATTCTTCTAAGACAGGATGTTTCTTTTCCAACAAACACTTTCCGTATCGCAATTCTATATCATTATACGCTGGTGCTCGTCCATTTATCACCTTCATCATAGGATAAAACTTTCCATCCTCCAGAACCATATCCTCATCGATGATACAATAGCCCTCTTTACAAAGGAACTCTCTCACTTTCCAAATTTCCGACTGTGGTTGCAACACAAACTCTTTCAGAGCTCGAATTACAGGCTCTCCCGCCTCTAAAATTCGTATAGTGAGTGCACCTCCCATTCCAGCTATTACAACGCTTTCTACTTCGTTTGGCACCAAACTCTGCACACCATCGGACAATCTTGTCTGAATGAAGGATTGCAAGCCCTGTTCTTCGATATGCGATTCTGCACGCAACAAAGGTCCTTTATTTACATCCATCGCGATAGCACTTGGACATTTCTTTGTTTTTATAAGATGAATCGGAATATATCCATGATCTGTTCCAATATCTGCAATTGCCAATCCCTCACTTACGAGATTGGCAACTGCTTGTAATCGTTTTGATAATTCCATACATATACCTAATCTAAATAATCTTTTAATTTACGGCTTCTGCTTGGATGACGAAGTTTGCGAAGTGCCTTCGCCTCAATTTGACGAATACGCTCACGTGTTACGTCAAATTCCTTTCCTACTTCTTCCAACGTTCTTGCACGTCCATCGTTCATACCAAAACGAAGACGAAGTACTTTCTGTTCTCTCTCTGTCAATGTGTCTAACACTTCATTCAATTGCTCTTTCAACAATGTAGCCGCAGCCGCTTCTGCAGGTACTGGCACATTATCATCTTGAATAAAGTCTCCCAAATGACTGTCTTCTTCTTCACCGATTGGAGTTTCCAAAGAAACTGGTTCTTGGGAAATTTTCAAAATTTCACGCACACGTTCTACAGGCATGTCCAATTCTTTTGCAATTTCTTCTGGAAGTGGTTCTCTTCCTAATTCTTGTAACAATTGTCTTGAAACACGAATCAATTTGTTAATCGTTTCTACCATATGAACTGGAATACGGATTGTTCTAGCTTGATCTGCAATTGCTCTTGTAATCGCTTGACGAATCCACCATGTTGCATACGTACTAAACTTGAATCCTTTTTGATAATCAAATTTTTCAACTGCTTTAATAAGACCAAGGTTTCCTTCCTGAATCAAATCTAAGAACAACATTCCACGTCCCACATAACGTTTTGCAATACTTACAACAAGACGCAAGTTCGCTTCTGCCAATCTTTTCTTCGCTTCTTCATCACCCTCTGACATGCGTTTTGCCAACTCAATTTCTTCATCTGCACTCAAAAGTGGAACCTTACCGATTTCTTTCAAATACATACGAACCGGATCTTCGATGCTGATACCATCTGGAACAGAAAGGTCAATTTTTTCCATATCAACTTCGACATCTTCCTCTTCAGCCGCCAATATAATCTCAATATCATCCGGCACATCGTCTTCTTCTGTCGTATTTGAAATTCTTAAAATATCGATTCCTTGTGCTTCCAAATACTCAAAAATCTTATCCATTTGTTCTGCTTCTAGCTCCACGTCTGAGAAAACTTCATTGATTTCTTGGAGTTCAAGAACATTTTTCTTCTTCTTTCCACTCACAACCAGTGCTTTCAGTTTTTCCTCAAATTTCATAGCTTGTTCTTCCATGTGGTAAAATCCTCCATAATTTGTTTATATTTTATCCTTAATCAATAGAAATATGCAATTTCTGCAAGTCTTGCAAGTTTCTTTTTGCTTCCATTAGTTTTTGCAAACCAGCAATATCTGTCGGGTCCAGCGAACGCGTTGCATGCTCTACACTGTATGTCTTAACCCGAATAATAGTCTCCTTCAACGCTTTCTCTTGCTCTTCTCGCGTTGACAATTTTTGAATCCTTGTATGGAACAATGCTGCAACCTCTCTATGTTCTTCCTCATCCATAAAGTGGTTCATAATTTTCGCAGGATTCAACTCCTCACGTTCATGTTGCTCAAACAAAAGCGTTGCGACTTTCTTGTACAAGTCCTTTGTGAAATCGTCAGGGGAAATATACGTTTGTATCTGATTGAAAATTCGTTCACTCTCAATCAACCAAGTGAGAAGCACTTTTTGAGAATGTAGATTTCCATCTTCTTTCATACCAGCTTGTCCCATTGCTTTCTTTGGCTTTGTAGCCGGCGTTGCCAATCCTTTTTTCACGGCTGTTTTAGCAACTAAATTTTTCAAGCTATCTGGTCCTAAGTGATACTTTTCTGCAACTGCGTCAATATAGTTGTTTCTCTCGATTTCCTCTTCAAACTGCGTAAGTCGAAGTGCAACCTCTTTAAAGAACTCTGTTTTTCCTTCCGGTGAATTCATATCATAATCCCGTTCTAAGATTTCCAATGAAAATAAGAAGCCGTTTCTCGCTTTATTAATCCGTTCTTCGAATGCTTCTACGCCCATATTCTTAATAAATTCATCTGGATCTTTGTACGGTTCCATACGAATAATCTTGGCTGTAAGTCCCGCTTCTTTTAAGATAGGAATTGCTCTAAGCGCCGCTTTGGTACCCGCATCATCACTGTCAAATGTCAAATAAACTTCATTGACATAACGCTTGATAAGTGCAGCGTGCCCTGGCGTAAAAGCTGTCCCCAAAGATGCAACTGCATTGGTAAATCCCGCCTGATGTAAGGAAATCACATCCATATATCCCTCACACAACAAGAAATAACTCTTCCTTGAAGTACGTGCACGATTCAGACCATACAGGTTACGGCTCTTGTCAAACACAGGTGTTTCCGGTGAATTCAAATACTTTGGTTCGCCTTGTCCCATCACACGTCCACCAAATCCAATAACTCGGTTATTCGCATCCATAATTGGGAACATGACGCGATTCCAGAATCGATCATACGCACCATTTTTTTCACTGACTGTAATTAGCCCTGCCTGTGCAAGAATCTCATCTGAATATCCCTTCATTTTCATATATTTGTATAACGAATCGCTATACTTTGTAGAATATCCAAGGCCAAATGCGGTAATAATCTCTTCTGACAATCCACGTTTCGTCAAATAAGCATGTGCACTTTCTCCTTGCTCCGATTTTAGCTGTGCATAAAAATATTTTGCTGCAATCTTATTTGCCTCTAACAAGGTCGCCTTTAAATTTGCTTTTTCTTTTGCCTCTTGAGAATACTCTACTTCCGGAACCTCTACTCCTGCGCGCTCCGCAAGCATTTTGACTGCCTCTGAAAACGTGTAATTTTCATATTCCATGATAAATGTAAATACGTTTCCACCAGCTCCGCAACCAAAACAATAATACATTTGTTTGGAACGACTCACAGAAAAAGACGGGGACTTTTCATTATGAAAAGGACACAACCCAAAATAGGAACTTCCTTTTTTTTGTAACTTTACATAACTTGAAATCACATCTACAATGTCATTTCTACTTCTGATTTCTTCAATCAACTCTTCCGAAAAGTACATGTCTCTCTCCTTTCAACAGCTCTCCCTTATATCATTCGACAAATATCCTGGATTTCCTTTAATTTTTCCAAGATTCTGGAACAAAAATTTCTTGGAATGTTTTTACCGCATAATTATCTGTCATTCCTGCAATATAATCACAGATAATCTGTTCTTTGCAATCGCCATTTGTTTCCATAATATTTAAATATTCTCGAGGTAATGCTTCAATATGTTCCATATAATAACTGTAGAGATTTTTTACCAACTCCACAGCTTTATGTTCTTCGTGCTTGGCTAGCGGATTGCGATACACATTTTCAAACATAAATTTGCGCAATCCTTGCATTGCTTCTTCCACTTCTTCTGACATGCGAATATATGGATGATCCATGCTATTTGTAATGACATCGTGAGTGATGGTGTTCAATCTTTCTTTTGTAGAATTTCCTAATATCATTCTGAATTTAGGAGGTAAATCTGCTTCTGCAAGAATTCCTCCACGAATCGCATCATCGATATCATGATTCACGTATGCAATCTTATCAGACAAACGTACAACCTGACCTTCCAACGTGGACGGTTGACTTCCTGTCTGATGTGTTAAAATTCCATCCAATACTTCTCTAGTCAAATTCAATCCTTTTCCATCTTTTTCTAACCGTTCTACTACACGCACACTTTGTTCGTTATGCTTAAATCCCAACGGACAAATTTCATCCAGTGCACGTTCTCCGGCATGCCCAAATGGAGTATGTCCCAAATCGTGTCCTAAACTAATCGCTTCCACCAAATCTTCATTTAAGCGCAATGCTTTTGCAATCGTTCTAGCGTTTTGTGAAACCTCCAAGGTATGTGTAAGTCTGGTACGATAATGATCTCCCCATGGCAGCAGAAACACCTGTGTCTTTTGTTTCAATCTACGAAATGATTTACTATGTAAGATACGGTCTCTATCCCTCTGGAATACCGGTCTTAAATCACATTCCGTCTCCTGTACCTTTCTTCCACGTGACTCCTTACTCTTTGTTGCATAAGGACTTAAATATTCTAATTCTCTCAATTCCAGTTGTTCTCGAATCGTCATGGTAGGCCTCCATTTCAAAAAGATAGTTCCATTATATCGCAACTCTTTTAGAGATACAAGTTTTCCTAATTTTAAGCAAAAAACTGTTGACAACATTCCTACTGCGTGGTAGTATGTTCGAGTACGGTAATTCGCCGTTATGCAGGAGTGTCGGAACTGGCAGACGAGCAAGACTAAGGATCTTGTAAGCAATGCGCTTGTGTGGGTTCAAGTCCCATCTCCTGCATGGAAAATGAGAGACCTAGATTTTTTCTAGGTCTCTTATTTTGTTCTGCAACAAAATAAGGAACAGGTCATTCGAAACCTGTTCCTTTACATTTTCTTGTTTAATTAGAATGCTTTTTTAGCAACTTCAGCTAATGCTGTAAATCCTTGAGCATCGTTAACTGCCATTTCAGCCAACATTTTTCTGTTGATTTCAACACCAGCTACTTTTAATCCGTGCATCAATTTGCTGTATGATAATCCGTTCATTCTTGCTGCTGCGTTAATACGAGCGATCCACAATTGTCTCATTTGACGTTTGCGTTCTTTTCTACCAGCGTAAGCTGATGTTAAAGCTCTCATAACTGATTGTTTTGCAACTCTGTATTGTTTTGATCTAGCTCCTCTGTAACCTTTAGCCAGTTTTAAAACTTTATTGTGTTTTTGTCTAGCGTTCATTCCGCCTTTAATTCTTGCCATGTCCTTCTAATCCTCCTTTTCCAAATCTTATAAGTATGGTAATACTTTCTTCATGTTCTTAACATTTGTAGCATCTGTAATAGTTGCTTGTCTAAGATTTCTCTTTCTCTTTGTAGATTTCTTAGTTAAGATATGGCTTTT
>JAZNKI010000016.1:0-3476 GCA_045578495.1 Faecalimonas sp. | reverse complement strand
CATTTTACATAACTATTATCTACTAATATTTTACATTTGTCAATGCGAATTCAAAAAATATGATTATTTAATTCAACCTAAATTTATTAACACACAAAAAAAGCTCCTGACAAAAGTCAGAAGCATTAATCTTTTTATAATGGTTCTCTTTTTTTCGGGATAAACCTATTCGGTATTTGTAACATTTTCAGAATTTGCCAAATAGGCCACAATATCATCTGTCAAAAGCAATCCTTTGTTTTTACGGTAGGCATTTTTCATAGCGATATCATTACAAGAAATCAAGTCAGTTGTTGCAAAATATTCTTCTGTATTTTCACAATACTCATAAATTGCGTTGTATTCTACTTGTTGTCCTTTGAAGACATTGCTCTCTGATACTTCAACCAAAAAAACCTCATGTTCTTCCATACAACTCATGCACATTTTTCGCTCTTTTTTTAATAATTTCATGCAATTCCCTCCTTGTTTCGATACGGAAACAGTGCTTCTTCAAATGGATACATTGCATAATGAAAAGACATGACATTTGATACTTTAAGCGTGGCGCTTTTTCTTTAATATGTCAACAAAAAAGATTACCGGCTTTAAACTGGTAGTTTTTTTGTTTTTAATAAAGTTTTGTGTTTCGTAGCATTTGCTGTGCAAATTCATCCGCAAGAATCTCATCTTCTTCTAAAATTCCATTCTCCTTTTCGATATGCCCATAGGTAATATGTGCTAATTCATGAAACAAACACTCCAAAAACTCCTTCTTATCATCACATAATTTCAAACCCATAACAACCTTATTACCATCTAAAAATGTAGCTCCTCTTATCGCTTTTTCAAATAAAGTTGGCAAAAAAACTACAGCGACGCCACAACCAGCAAGTATTTTAATTAGTTCCGCACGGAAAGCTTCCAAATTTAAATCTTGCATTTCTAAAATTAATGAAATACTCTTTTTCACTTTGTCTACATCAAATCGTTTTGTCTCAATATTTCTTGCTTCCAATTTAGCTTTCTGTGCCCACACAATCAAAGCATATTCGTCCTTTTTGTTTCCCTCTACTTTCTTGCAGGCAATTCTAGGTACTAATGAGGTCTGTAAATATTTGAGTTGTGCCAATTCAAAATATTTTCTCAAGTGAGTCACTTGATCCGTTTTTCTTGTCACATTAACAACCCATCCATTTTCAACCATTTCTTTATAAGGCATATCTTGAACAATCTCAATATCCTCGCGCATAGTGTTTTCTTCTTTTATTTTAATAATATCTTCTCGATATAAGGACTCTAAATTACACCAAAATTGCGCCGGTACCCCCAACACCATTTCCAGTTTTATAGCCATTTCTACGGTTAATTGAACATCACCATTAATAAGCTTACTAATATGCTTTTCAGACATTCCCATCCGCATTGCAAATTCCTTCTGTTTCATTCCTCTCTCTGTCAACTGCTCTTTAATAGTTTCTCCTGGCGGAATTGCTATAACATTTCGACTTCTTCTCATTACATTATCCCCCTAATGATAATCGACTATCTCAACAATACATGCAATCTGGATTTGATCCCCTCTTTTTTCAAAGACTAATCGATACGGGTGTGTCAAATCCATAGCATACTGTCCTTTACGTTTTCCCTTTAATTCATGACATCTTCCAATTCTATATTGAAGCAACATTTCAATTCCTATTGCCGCTGAAATTTGCTTAATTCTAAGATGAATTTTATCTGCCATATCTCTGCCGTATTTTTTCTCTGCTTCGTAGGTACTTGTGCAAATCTTTGCAAGTCTACTGTTTCTGTATTCAATTTGCACTCGCTCATCTCCTATAATTATTTACCTATTAGGTTAATTTTATTATATCGGATTTTTTTGATTTGTCAATGTTTTTACCTCACAGGTAAATATATTTCATTCTATTATTAATGTTTAGACCAAATTGCACAAAAAAGCAGGAATTTACAACTCCTGCTTTTCTAACCATTGTCTTTCTTTATCACTTAGTTCTGCCTTTTCCAATAAATCCGGCCTTCTCTGCGCCGTCCTTATAATGGATTGTTCCCTTCTCCACTTCTCCACATTCGCATGATGTCCAGAAAGCAAAATTTCCGGCACTTTCTTCCCATGCCACTCTTCCGGGCGTGTATACTGGGGATATTCTAATAAATTGTCTTGAAAACTTTCAAATTCTGCAGACACGTCGTTATGCAACACCCCCGGGATTAATCGCGAAATAGCGTCAATCATTACCATTGCCGGAAGTTCCCCTCCAGTGAGTACATAATCTCCAATCGACACATAATCTGTCACAATCTCTTCCAACACACGTTCATCAATTCCTTCATAATGTCCACATAAGAAAACCAATTCTTCCTCTTTCGCAAACTCTTCTGCCATTGCTTGCGAGAATGTTTGCCCCTGTGGTGAAAGATAAATCACGCGAGGTTTGCTCTGTGTTTTTTCAACAACAGATTGATATGCTCCGTACACAGGTCCTGCCTGCATAAGCATTCCCGCACCACCGCCATACGTGTAATCATCCACTCGGTTATGCTTGTTTTCTGCAAAATCACGAATATTGATTGCCTCGACAGAAAGCAACCCTTTTCCCTGTGCACGTCCAATAATACTTGCACTTAATCCATCCATTACCATTTCTGGAAATAACGTTAATATATGAAAATTCATATCTACACCAACCCTTCCATCAGATGAATTACCATTTTGCGGGTTTCCATATCCACTTCCAAAATGCACTGTTTAATTGCTGGAACTAATACTTCTCCGTGATTCAAACTATCTATAATATAGACATCATTTGCTCCCGTTTCTAAAACTTCTCGCAAAGTTCCAAACTTTTCTCCATCGTCCGTGAAAACGTCAAGCCCCATCAAATCCGCGATAAAATATTCGTTCTTTTGAAGTTTTACTGCATTCTTTCTATCTACCAAAAGGCTCTTGCCTTTATATTTTTCAATGTCGTTGATATTGTCAATTCCTTTAAATTTTAGAATTGCAAATTGCTTAAAAAATTTAACACTCTCCACTTCCAGTGGCAAATGTTCTCTGCCTGTATCCAGGATAACATTCTTTAATTTTTTAAAACGTTTTACATCATCAGTTGTCGGAAATACTTTTACTTCTCCGCGCACACCGTGTGTGGAAGAAATGACTCCCACCTGTAATAATTTTTCCATATGACTCCTTAATTCCACGTAAAGTGAAACATAGACATCGCACTTACGCGATGTCTACGATTACTTTTTTATCTTCCTTAGCTGCTGCGGCTTTTACAACAGAACGAATTGCTTTTGCAATTCTTCCTTGCTTACCAATTACTTTTCCCATATCCGAGTCTGCCACTTTCACTTCGAGGATTAAGGCTTTCCCTTCGGTTCTTTCAGTAACAACAACCTCTTCAGGATGATCAACTAATGCTTTTGCAATTACTTCTACTAATTCACGCATTACCTGTACCTCCATT
>JAZNKI010000015.1:0-24623 GCA_045578495.1 Faecalimonas sp. | reverse complement strand
GTTTTATTCGCTTTAAATGCTACATGTTGTGCGATATTTAATACAAACGCCGTTTTACCCATAGATGGTCTGGCAGCAACCAAAATTAAATCTGACGGTTGCAGTCCGGCTGTTTTGTAATCCAAGTCCAAGAATCCCGTTGGGATTCCTGTTACACGTCCTCCACTTTTTGCAGCCATATCAATCTTATCCAACGCATTCAATACAACTTGCTTAATCGGAACAAAATCATCGCTTCTTCTTCCTTGAAGGAGATTGAACATTCTCTTTTCTGTAATCGCCATAATCGTATCTGCAGACTCTTTTCCGAGATAGCACATATTTGCGATTTCTTCATTTAATTTCACAAGATTACGCATATTTGCCTTTTCAGCAACAATCTGAGCATAGTATTTTACATTCGCAGATGTAGGTACGGCCGCCACTAAATCTCTGACAAACTCCAAGCTACTAATCTCTGCAGGAACATCCTTTTCCTTCAAACGGCTTTGAAGAGTGATTAAATCTACCGGTTTTCCTTCGTTGTGGATTTGTACAATCGAATCAAAAATAATTCCATATGCTTTTTGGTAAAAATCTTCACCCTTAATAATTTCAGAAGCTGTCATGATTGCTTCACTATCCATCAACATGGAACCAACTACCGCTTGTTCTGCTTCAATACTATGTGGCAATACTCGCTTAATAAGCGCTTCATCCATAGTGTATGCCTCCTATTGCTCTGTTACAATTACTTTCAAAGATGCTGTCACCTTTGGATGTAATTTCACTGCTACATCGTGTGATCCCAATGTTTTAATCGCATCTTTCAATTGAATCTTTTTCTTATCGATATCATATCCCATCTGCTCTTTTACTGCAGCTGAAATTTCTTTTGATGAAACTGCACCAAAGGCTCTTCCGCCTTCTCCCACTTTAATCTGAACTTCTACTTTTCCCGTTTCTAACTTCCCAGCAAGTTCGCGTGCATCGTCTAATAATTGTTTTGCAACCTTTTCTTCGTTTGCTCTTTGTAATTTCAAATCATTTAAATTTTTTCCACTTGCTTCCACACCCAATTTCTTTGGCAAAATGAAATTTCTTGCATATCCATCATTTACATTTACAATTTCACCTTTTTTTCCGAGTGCTTTTACATCTTGCAATAATATTACTTGCATCTTATATATCTCCTTCTGCAATCATTGTATCAATGACTTCTTTTAGCGCTTTAATCGCTTCTTCCATATCTGTGTGTTGGAACTGGGTTCCCGCCGTATTAATATGGCCGCCACCACCTAGTCGCTCCATAATCACTTGCACATTGACTTCATCAATCGCCCTTGCGCTAACATAAATCTTTCCATAATACTCTGTCAACACAAAGGATGCTTTAATTCCTTTGATATTCAGCAATTCATTTGCCGCTTGAGCGCCTACAATAGTCGGACTTTCAAGCGTGCTATCAGAAAATCTTGCAATCGCATATTCGTCATGGAAAATTTCCGCACTGCTTACGACTTGCGATTTTGCTCGATACCAATCTAAATCATCACGAAATACTTTTCGCACATAGGTGATATCCGCACCGCAACGTCTCAAGAACGCTGCTGCTTCAAAGGTTCTAACACCAGTACGATTCATAAAATTGTTGGTATCAATCATAATTCCCGCATACATACTGTTTGCTTCAACAGGACGAATACGAACATCATCCGCTATATACTGCAGCATCTCTGCTACCATTTCACATGCAGAAGATGCATACGGTTCGATATAGGATAATACCGTATTTTCAATGATATCATTGGTTGGTCTATGATGGTCAAACACCACCACAGTTTTTGCCATTTTAAGTAATTCTGGACACTCTGTCAATCCCGGTTTGTTGGTATCTACTACTACCAACATGGTATTTTCAGTCATTATATTATGAACGTCTGTAGATTTGATAAACATATCGTTCGGGTACTTTGGATTTTCACAGAAATCATTATAAAACGGGCGAACAGAAGATGTAATATCATCTAAGACAATATATGCTTTCTTCTCCATGACAGACGCCGCTCGATAAATTCCGATAGCTGCCCCAAAGGAATCCACATCACTCATTGCATGACCCATAACAACAACCTGGTCCTTCGACATGATAAATTCGCGAAGTGCTTCTGCTTTCACACGAGCTTTCACCCTAGTGTTTTTGGCTGTCTGCTCTCGTTTTCCACCGTAATAGCTAATGTTGCTTCCATTTTTAACAACAGCCTGGTCTCCGCCTCTCGCCAATGCGAGATCGATTGCCACACGTGCATGATGATAACCTTGCATATAGGTTTCAGAAGAAAGTCCCATTCCGATACTTAAAGTAACCGGCATCGTATTTCCTATATTGACACTCTTCGCTTCTTCCAAAATAGAAAATCTTCCTCTTACCATTTCTTCAAAGCATTTTTTTCTAACAACAAAGAAATATTTATCCTTCTCTACTTTTTTAATAAGTCCATCAAAGTTCGACAAATATTGATTTACCTTTCGGTCTATGAGTGCAATCAATAAAGATTGTCGCACTTCCTCTATACTCTCCATTACTTCCTCGAAATTATCAAAGTAAAGTAATCCAGATACCAATTTTTGACCTTCATTCTCACGAATATAATAATATAAGTCTGTCACATCTTCTAAAGAAACCGTCACAAAATAATCTTTGTCCTTTGAAAAACTCCAAAAGCTGTCCAGTTCCTTCAATGCCATTGCATCAATATGATTCAATACTGCCACATAGTCTCGCTCTCCGTATTGCACTTCCAAACGAGTATTTTCCCCTTTTTTCTTTGGAAATGCACTTCGGTTCAACGCCTGTATATAGCTACTCATATATCGATTTTCTACGTTTTCAACTCCAAACACTGCTTGGAATGCACGATTTGCCCAAATGATTTTTCCATCTTCCATCAAAACGGCATATGGAACATCTAACTCTGTCAAAAGTGCATTGTGTAGAAAACCAAATTGTTCTCCAATACCTTCGAAACAAGTAAAAAGTATCGTTCTGTCATAAAAAAAGAGAATCACGAGAACAAGTAAGTATGCCATCCAAAATGCAGCAACAATAAATCCTGCTTTTTTATCCACTATAAAACTGACAATTGACATGACCAGCCATATAAATAAAATAAGAACTGGCCACTGTTTTAATAATTTTAAATTCTTTTTCACCTTACGCCCCATATCCATTTGGATTATTTGATTGCCATCTCCAAGAATCTTCACACATTTCTTCCAATCCTCGAATTGCTTCCCATCCTAGTTCTTTTTTTGCTTTTGCTGGATTTGCATAGCAAGTTGCAATATCTCCAGGTCTTCTGTCTAAAATTTTGTATGGAAGATCATTTCCACAAGCTTTGCTGAATGCCTTCACCATATCTAATACAGAATATCCATTTCCCGTACCAAGATTATATACGCATACGCCCGCTTTTTCTTCAATCTTCTTAAGTGCTTTTACATGACCATCTGCAAGGTCTACTACGTGAATATAATCACGTACTCCTGTACCGTCATGTGTGTCATAGTCATTTCCAAACACACCGAGAAATTCTCGTTTTCCGACTGCAACTTGTGTAATGTATGGCATCAAATTGTTCGGAATCCCTTTTGGGTCTTCCCCGATAGTTCCACTCTTATGTGCTCCAACAGGATTGAAATAACGAAGTAATACAACATTCCACTCTGGATCAGATGTATGCAAATCTGTCAAAATCTGTTCCAACATTGATTTGCTCCATCCATATGGATTTGTACACTGTCCTTTTGGACATTCTTCCGTAATCGGAATAAATGCAGGATCTCCGTAAACAGTTGCCGAAGAACTGAAAATAATATTCTTCACCCCTGCTCTTCTCATAGCATCACAAAGAACTACCGTTCCTGCAATATTGTTATCGTAGTATTCCAATGGTTTTGCCACGGATTCTCCTACGGCTTTCAAACCAGCAAAATGAATAACTGCTGAGATGTCTTCTTTTGCAAAAATATCATCTAGTGCTTTCGCATCACGAATATCTGCCTCATAGAATTTAATCTCTTTCCCTACGATTTTTCCTACACGGTTTAAAGATTCTTTGCTTGAGTTACACAAGTTATCAAGTACTACCACTTCATAACCTGCATGAATCAATTCGATACATGTATGACTTCCAATATAACCTGCTCCGCCTGTTACTAAAATTGCCATTTCATTTACCCCCAAAGATGTTCTGGATATAATCCAGTTTCTTTCATATTCTTAATCGCTGCTACTACAACCGGTTTGTCTTCTTTGTATGTAACGCCATACCATTTATCTGCTGATGAAAGCACTTGAACTGTTGCTTTCTCTGCTGCCAATAAATTACTAACTACTGTCGGCAAGAAGTATTCGCACTTCATTGGATTTACTTCCAATCCTTCTTTCAAGAATGCTTCAAATCCAGCTTTTGTCTCTTGCAAGAAGCTCGCTGTGAATCCCCACATATTCATAGATACCAGGCATCCCTTTGGAAGTTCTACCCATGTTGCTCCATCATCTTCTGTGTAGGCTGTGATATCTCCCTTTGGCTCAATATGTGTTCTCTCTACAACCTTTGTAAGAAAGCCCTCTTCGTCAATGCTACAAATACCACGAGATACGTGTCCGTTCTCTGTCAATGTATTCTCTAATTGATATCCTACCATTGTATAACGATATTTTTCATCATCCTCGTGTGTTGAAAGGTAATCATAGATTTTTTGGAACGCATCTTTTCCGTAGTAATCATCTGCATTTATTACTGCAAATGGGCCGTCAATGGAATCGATCGCGCTGAGTACCGCATGTGCAGTTCCCCAAGGTTTTACTCTTCCTTCTGGCACTTCAAATCCTTCTGGAATATTGTATAAATCTTGGAATACGTACTCAACTTCCATTACCTTTTCAAGACGATCGCCGATTGCTTCTTTAAAATCTGCCTTATTTTCTTCTTTAATAATAAATATTACTTTTTCAAATCCTGCTCTCTTTGCATCAAAAATAGAGAAGTCCATAATAATATGTCCTTGTGCATCTACCGGATCAATCTGTTTTAATCCACCGTATCTACTTCCCATTCCTGCTGCCATAATTACTAATACCGGCTTTTTCATAATCATTTCCTCCTAAAATGCGCACTATAGTACGTTAATTATAGTACATACACGTTGGAAAGTCAAAAAAAATACTCTGCTATTACACAGAGTATTTTTAACACTTACTAAAATTAGTCTTGTACGTATGGCATTAAAGCAATATGTCTTGCTCTCTTGATTGCTACTGTAAGAGCTCTTTGATGTTTTGCACAGTTTCCTGTGATTCTTCTTGGAAGAATTTTTCCTCTTTCAGAAACATACTTTCTCAATTTTGCCACATCTTTATAATCGATTTGATTATTTTCTTTTGCACAGAATACACAAACTTTTTTTCTTCTGCGAATCGTTCTTCTCTTCATTGGAGAATCTGTTTTGTTTGCTTTATCAAAAGACATTGTCAATACCTCCTATTTTTCTCGAATACGATGCAATTCATCGTTGCTTAGCTGAATGGTAATTCTTCATCAATTCCGTCTGGAATATTCATGAAGCCATCTCCAATGCTTGCACTTGGAGCTGGTGCAGGACTTGGTTGAAAACCTTCATTTGCTGGTGCACTTGCATTTTTGCTTTCTGCAAATTCTTGTTCTTCCACAATAACATCTGTTGTGTAAACTTTTACACCGTCTTTGTTTGTATAACTTCCAGTTTGAATGCGTCCTGTTACTGCAATCTTTGTTCCTTGACGTAAGTATCTTTCAGCGAATTCTGCTGCTCTACCAAATGCCACACAGTTAATAAAATCTGCTGTAGCTTCTCCATCACGTCTGAAACGTCTGTCAACTGCTAATGTGTAACGAGCAACTGCACTTGCGTTTTCACCTTGCGAATATCTGATTTCAGGTTCTCTTGTTAAGCGTCCCATTAAAATTACTTTATTCATACATTTCCTCTTTTCTCTTATGCTTCTTGTCTAACGCATAAAAATCTGATTACGTTGTCCATGATACGAAGTCTTGCTTCAATCTCTGCTGGAGCTGTAGCTTCAGCTTCGAAGTGGATGAAGTAGTAATATCCTTCTCTCATTTTTTGAATTTCGTAAGCTAATTTTCTCTTACCCCATTCATCAACGTCAGAAACTTGGCCACCGAAACGAGTAATGTAAGCTTGTACTTTCTCGATCACTGCTGCTCTAGCGTCGTCTTCGATTTTTGCATTGACAACAACTGCTAATTCATATTTGTTCATGTCGTTTGCACCTCCTTATGGTCTCTGGCCCCCGAATTCTTGTCGGGAACAAGGAATAAAATAATATATCACAATTTGGCATTATAACATAGTAATTCAGAGATTGCAAGTATTTTTTAGCTATTTACCTGGTAAACAAATATTGATATTTTCTCATTTGTTCAAGTAATATTTTCTCTACTCTTTTAATTGTTTTTTCATCATAAATAACGTTCAGTTCATCAAGAACTTCGCAAATATCATGTCGCGTGAAATCGAATTTCAAATGATAACCATAAAGTTCCTCCACGGCATCTAATTGTTCATTAAAACTTCTAGCAAAAGGTTTGGCCTGAACCTTTTTGATATTATCATAGATATCTTCATCCCACAAATATTCATTTGTATCGGATAACAAAGATAACCCATTATCAAAAATCGGTGCGAATCTATATGCTTTGGTTTTCTCGTCACGAATTACCGCTATATTATTTGTATGTCTATCTTCATTAAGAAAAAATGCATCAATTGCAAGCATTACTGCAAAATATTTCCCCACATCTTTAAGACCAGTTATTTCTTCAATAAAATTTACCGTGTAAGATATCTTATCTTGAATACTGTATTTTTCTGCAATGACATCCGCCAATCCTTTGCCCCAATATTGGCGATGTAGTTTTTCAATGGGAATCAGCATTTCATAGTCTTCTTTGAAATCCTTACTTACACATCCAATGACCTCTTTACCGTCGTATTTGATTTTAATCAAGTGATATTCAACAAAATTACCAACATTAGATTTTTTTAATAACTCCGAGACAACATATTCCGCAAACGCTTCATAGCCCATATGATCGGCCTTATACCATTTATCCTTTATACGCCATTTGGGTTGGTTCCCTTTTGAGGTATGATTTTCAATCTTTTCTTTTTCTATTTTAGTCAAATCGATTACCTGCATTCATTTCTCCCCTTTGTGAATAATATTTAAACTTAATCCATAAATTATCATCCGCTGTTCTTCCCTTTGTTTTCTCAACAATCCGCAACGGATCATAAGAATCCAATTCTAAACTCCTTAGAATTGACTTTATATTTCCCCTGGTTTTGGGAAAACATCTATCTTCTAGAAACTCCTGAAATTGTTGCCATGTTGGATTTTCAATCACACCAAATGCCCTATGCATAACATCATCCGTCCGGTTTTTAATTGCAATTTTTTCATTGAGAAAATCGATATCGATTATCGTACAAGGATTTTGTCCGTACATATATGTCATACGCAAGGTGTAATTTTTTTCAGGTATTTGGTTAAAATACTTATTTATAATTTGACGCGATGTGCCGTACTTTTCAGCCACGGCACTCATTGTCATGCCCTTTTCAAGCAATTTCTGTATTTCCTTGATTTCTTTTTCATTAAACTTCTTCTTTCTACCGGCATTACGGTTATCTTTTACTTTTTGAGCAATTTTTTTAAGTTCCGCAACATCATCCGTGCCAAACAATTCAACACATAACATTCTGTAATTAATTTCCATAACACCTACCTCCTTGCTATATTATATGTAATTTTTTTAATTTAATTACAGTATATTAATTTTTGATTTTTTGTCAATATTCTTTTTGATTATTTATATTCCAACTCTATTAAAAAAACGATAATAAATTACTTTTCTACTACTCATTAACATCAAATTGCAAATAAAAAAGGAAGTTTCCCACATCACGTGAAAACTTCCCTTAATCTCAAAACAATTCCTTATACAACCTTTTTCCTTATTTCCCTTGTATTTTTCTCTACTAATTTTCTGGCAATCATAATTTGATGGCCACACCCCATGCACTTCAAACGAAAGTCTGCTCCCACTCGGAGAATCTCCCACTCAAAACTGCCACACGGGTGTTTCTTCTTCATTTTTACTACATCTCCTACTTCGTATTGCTCTGCCATTTTCATTCACCTACTATTCTTTCCTCAATCTTTACACCATGTACGATGAGTCTTTGCGTCTTTGTCACATTTGTACAAGTTGAAATTGCTACTACCTTGGACTTTCCTGTAAGTTCTACACCCGTATCATACAATGCCTTTCTTTGAACCTGGTTGATATATGCCATAAAATCCTGCTCATCCACAAATGATTTTCTGTAGTGCTGCGGACTATCTTCGATCACTGTAGCTGCAAAGACCTGATATTTGTATTCCACTCCATCTGGTGTATAGATATAAAAATATGGGTTTTCTTCACAAAAACTCTTCTGTTTATATTGTCGCAGTTTTCCAAACATGGAACCATTTTTCATATTGTGTCCGTAAATATACGTATTTGAATCCGTAAAATCACCGGCATTCTCAAAATCCATAAAAATGGCACCTGCAGCATTTCGATTTCCTTCAAATGTAGTTTTTAAGTATTTTTCATTGTTGTCCGCACGCAGTACCGGATAATTAATTTGAGACGGGTTTTCAAATCGAATCCATGCAACCGTATCTTCATTTGACTTTTTTAAAGCATCAAAGTCCACTTCAAAACCAGATTCTTCGTTTCCCTTCTCATCCTTCTCTGGTTTTTGTCTTATCACAGTTTTTACAATCCGAGTATACTCATCTTCACCTTTTTTGTATTCCAAAAACGTCGTACATAACATATATGCCGAAATCAAAAACAGAGCAGAGGCAATGACCGTTACAATTGTTCTTATTATTTTCCGCTTTTTTTTCATGTTCACCCGCCCCCTTTCATCAAAAAGCCCACCGCATAAATATGTAGTGGGCTAATCATTAACTTACTTTCAATTTAAATTTTTGAATTTCCTTTTCACTGGATACTCGCTCAATGATTCCACCAAGCATACGAAGTTTTTCTTCAAATCTTTCATAGCCACGTTGAACGTATACAATGTCATCAATAATTGTAATACCATCTGTTGCCAAGCCCGCAATCACAAGTGCTGCTCCTGCACGCAAATCTGGGGCACTGATTCGAGCTCCTGTGAATTTCTCCACACCTTCGATTGTGGCAGAATTTCCTTCAATTTTCACAATCGCACCCATTCGTGCCAATTCATCTAAATATTTAAAACGATTCTCAAAGATACTCTCTGTGATGACACTTGTTCCTTTACTAAGTGCCAAAACTACTCCTATTTGAGGTTGCATATCTGTTGGATATCCTGGATATGGCAATGTCTTAACATGCGTGCTTTTCAGGCGTTCCTTTGCAACTACACGAACTGCATCATCAAATTCTTCGACTTCACATCCCATTTCTTCTAACTTTGAAATCGTCGCTTCCAAATGCTTTGGAATAACATTCGTTACGGTAACATCTCCTTTTGTCGCTGCGGCGGCAAACATAAATGTTCCTGCTTCTATTTGATCTGGAATAATGGAATATTCTGTCTTGTGTAATTTTTGAACACCTCGTATTTTAATAACATCTGTACCGGCACCTTTAATGTTCGCACCCATACTGTTCAAGAAGTTCGCAACATCTACTACATGTGGTTCTTTTGCCACATTTTCCATAATCGTTTGTCCTTCAGCCATAGCAGCTGCCATCATAACATTAATGGTTGCTCCCACGCTCACAACGTCAAAATATAAATGCGTTCCTTTTAAAGTTTCTGCCTCTGCTGAAATTTTACCATGTGCAATGTCAATCTCAGCCCCTAATGCGCGAAATCCTTTTAAATGTTGATCAATTGGTCTGCTTCCAATATTACAACCACCTGGAAGTGCTACTTCTGACTTGTGATATTTTCCAAGCAAAGCTCCTAATAAATAATAGGAAGCTCGAATTTTCTTTATATAATCATATTCGATGCTCAAATTCCCAATTCCGGAACCATTGATGCGAACCGTATGTCGATCCACACGTTGCACTGTTGCACCGATACCACTAATTGCTTCTAACAATACATTGATGTCGTTGACATCTGGAAGATTGTCGATGACTACCGTTTCATCAGACATTGTGGCTGCAGCGAGGATTGCAAGTGCTGCATTTTTTGCTCCACCAATTTCGACTTCTCCTACAAGCGGGTGGCCACCCTTAATGATATATTGTTCCATATTACACCTCTGTTATGGTTTTTATTTATACTCCTTTTGACATTATAACACAAAATAGGAGGTTTGTTAACCTCCTATTTTTTTCAATCAGTTCCAATACCTTGTCAATGGTTTTATCTAGTGTAAAACAATCTTCTTCAATAATAGCGACGTCGATTTCTTCTATACTGGCTTCTACGGCGAAACAGTTCTTGAAATAGTACCATTTGAACAAATTCTTTTAACCACTCACCAGTGTCAGTAATCTCCAACTCTTTGTTCTTGACTTTTTCATACACACGGTTACACATCAAACGAATCTGCAATTGATCTGGGTATTCATCATAAATGACACTTCCTGCATACGCCATCCGTTCACATTCTTCTTCTACATAAGGCAAAATCCGTTTCACCACCATAGGATACATACTTTGCATATATTCATAATCCCGACGTTCCATTCGTTCATCGTCGTACTGTAATGGCATAGGATATGCCATATAATATGGTAAACGATGCTCCATAAGAAACACTTCCCATCTACATACACTGTAATATATAGTATGCAGATGGGAAGATTTCGTTCTATTTTCCGACTGCAGATAATCTTGCAATCGCTCGTTTTAATGCAGCTTCTGCTCGCACAACATCTAAACCTGGTTCTTTTTTATCCAAGCGTTCTTCTGCTCTCTTTTTCGCAGCTTCTGCTCGCGCAATGTCAATCTCTTCTGGCCAATTTGCATCTTCTGCAAGCATGGTGATTTTCTTTTTCTGAATTTCGATAAATCCACCCAGAATAACTGCTTTTTTTATCTCTTCACCCTGATGAATTCGCACGACACATGGCTCCAAAATTGTAGTAAGTGGAATGTGATTTTCGTAGACACCCATTCTTCCATTAATAGTTGTAAATTCCAAAAACGTTGCTTCACCACTGAAAAATTCACCACTTGGTTCAATAATTTTAATTTCCATGATGCACCTCTATTTCACACGTGCAAGCACATCATCAATGTTTCCTGCATTCAAGAAATATCCTTCAGGAATATCATCGTGTTTTCCTTCTAAGATTTCTTTAAATCCTTGAATCGTCTCATTAATTGGGACATAACGACCTTCAAATCCTGTGAATTGTGTTGCAACAAAGAATGGTTGAGACAAGAATCTTTGTACCTTTCTAGCACGTGACACGGTCAACTTATCCTCTTCTGAAAGTTCATCCATACCCAACATTGCAATAATATCTTGCAGTTCCTTATATTTTTGCAGTACTTCCTGTACTCCACGTGCCACTTGATAATGCTCTTCACCTACGATATGTGGATCAAGCATTCGAGAAGATGAATCCAACGGATCCACCGCCGGATAAATACCCAATTCTGTAATTGCACGCGAAAGAACAACTTTTGCATCCAAATGCGCAAAGGTTGTCGCAGGAGCTGGGTCTGTCAAATCGTCCGCAGGAACATACACTGCTTGCACAGATGTGATTGAACCATTTTTAGTCGATGTGATACGTTCTTGTAACGCTCCCATTTCTGTCTGCAGTGTTGGCTGATATCCCACAGCTGAAGGCATACGTCCAAGAAGGGCGGATACTTCTGAACCCGCTTGCGTAAAACGAAAAATATTGTCGATGAACAACAATACATCCTTTCCACCTTTATCTCGGAAATATTCTGCCATAGTAAGTCCCGTCAAGCCCACACGCATACGTGCTCCAGGTGGCTCATTCATTTGTCCAAATACCATGGCTGTTTTGTTGATAACGCCTGACTCTTGCATTTCATAATAAAGGTCATTTCCTTCACGAGTTCGTTCTCCCACCCCTGTGAAAACCGAATATCCGCCGTGTTCTGTCGCAATATTTGTGATAAGTTCTTGAATCAGTACCGTTTTTCCTACACCAGCACCGCCAAACAAACCAATCTTTCCACCTTTTTGATATGGACAAAGTAAATCTATGACCTTAATCCCTGTTTCCAACAACTCTGCCTCTGTTGCTTGTTCTTCAAAAGCAGGTGCTTTTCTGTGAATTGGCTCATACTCTACATCTGTAGGAGCCGGTTTTTCGTCGATTGGATCTCCTAGCACATTGAAAATTCGTCCGAGCGTATTTTCTCCAACGGGAACTGTAATTGGCGCTCCTGTTGCAACTGCATCCATTCCGCGAACCAACCCGTCTGTTGGTCCCATTGCGATACATCTCACAATGTCATCTCCAAGATGCTGCGCCACTTCCACAACCAATTTACTTCCATCTCTTCTCGTGATTTCAATAGCCTCATTGATTTGCGGTAGGTTTCCACCGACATATTTTAAGTCTAAAACTGCACCGATAACTTGTGTTATCTTCCCTATATTTTTTTGTGCCATTTTTTCACTCCTCTATCCGATCGCTTCCGCTCCCGCTATAATTTCTGTTAATTCCTGTGTAATAGCACCCTGACGGGCTCTATTATATTTCAATTCTAATTCGCTTATAATTTCTTCTGCGTTATTCGTTGCAGAATCCATCGCCTGCATACGCGCGCCATTTTCACTGGCAATCGCCTCCACAAATGCACCATACAAAATACTAGCGATATATTGTGGAACAAGACGCTCGATTACTTCCTCTTCGCTCGGTTCAAAATTCATCAATGCCAAGTCATCCGCTGGCTGTTGCTCTGCCTCTACCGGAAGCAACTTAATCAGTTTTGGGATTTGACTTACCGTATTTTTAAATTCGGTATATGCAAGATAAATCTCCCCGATTTCACCCTCTGCAAAATCCTTTAACAACTGTTCACTAATCACTTTTGCATCTTGATACAAAGGCTCTTCTATCGCATCTGAATAGTCTGCCACGATGTCATATCCTTTTCGCGCCAAACCATCTGCGCCCTTTCTACCAACTGTGTACAGCCGAACCTGTTCTTTTTCAAAGTCACTATTTGCAATCATACGAACAATATTCGCATTGTACCCTCCAGCAAGTCCTCGATTTGATGTCACAGTGACAATACCCACATTTTTAGAATCCGTTCCTGTTACGTACGGATGTTGAATGGTTCCTGCCTGCGATAAAATCGAATGAATCGTTTGGTACATGTATTGGAAATATGCTTTCGCATTCTCCGCATGTGTTCGAGCTTTCTGCAATTTTACTGTAGATACCAGTTTCATGGCTTTTGTAATCTGTTGCGTACTTTGGATACTGCTACGACGCCTTTTTATTTCCCTCATGGTTGCCATGATTTTTCTCCTCTCTTACTCGAGAAACTAAAATTCTTTCTTAAATTCTCCAATTACTTTTACAAGTTTTTCTTCGATTTCCTCTGTAAGAACTTTTTCTTCTTTAATTGATTCTGGAAGTTCTGGATACTTTGTTTGAATAAATTCAAACAATTCTTTTTCAAAACGAAGAATATCCTCTACTTTAATATCTAACAAATGTTTTTTGGTCGCTGCATAAATAATAATAATTTGATATTCAACCGGCATCGGATTATATTGTGGTTGTTTCAGCATTTCACGAATACGTTCTCCTTGCGCAAGACGTTCTGCCGTATCTGCATCTAATTCTGAACCGAATTGTGCAAATGATGCCAACTCACGGTACTGCGCAAGTTCAATACGAATCGGTCCTGCAATCTTTTTCATTGCTTTAATCTGAGCAGAACCACCAACACGAGACACTGATATTCCCGGGTTGATTGCAGGTCTGAAACCTGCATTAAACATTTCTGTTTCTAAATAAATTTGTCCATCTGTAATAGAAATGACATTTGTAGGGATGTATGCCGATACATCCCCTGCCTGCGTTTCAATAATCGGAAGTGCGGTTAACGAACCTCCACCCAACGCATCGGAAAGTCTTGCTGCTCTCTCCAATAATCTTGAATGCAAATAGAATACATCACCCGGATAAGCTTCTCGTCCTGGTGGTCTTCTAAGGAGAAGTGATAATGTACGATAAGCAGTCGCATGTTTGGATAGGTCATCATAAACCACCAATACATCCTCGCCATTTTCCATCCATTCTTCTCCGATTGCACATCCTGAATATGGAGCAATATATTGAAGTGGTGCCAATTCACTTGCTGTAGATGCCACAACAGTTGTGTAATCCATCGCACCAAATTCTTCTAACGTTTTCACAATATTGGCAACGGTAGATGCTTTTTGCCCTATGGCAACATAAATACATTTTACACCTTGCCCTTTTTGATTGATAATGGTATCTAACGCAATGGCTGTCTTTCCGGTTTGACGGTCACCGATAATAAGTTCACGTTGTCCTCGTCCAATCGGAACCATGGAGTCAATGGCTTTGATACCTGTCTGCAACGGAGTGTCTACCGATTTACGTGAAATAACTCCCGATGCAACTCTCTCGATTTCTCTGTGTTTCGTTGCCTGAATTGGTCCCTTTCCATCAATTGGTTGCCCCAATGCATTCACTACTCGACCAAGCATACAATCACCAACCGGAACTTCTACTACACGTCCGGTTGCTTTTACAACATCTCCCTCATTGATGCTCTTTTGGTCTCCCAAAAGAACTGCTCCTACATTATCTTCTTCTAAGTTCAGAACCATCCCATATACTTCGCCTGGGAACTCCAATAATTCTCCCTGCATCGCATTGAGCAGTCCGTGGATACGAGCAATTCCATCTGCCACTTGGATGACAGTTCCCACATCAGACACTTCTAATTCTGACGCATATCTTTTAATTTGTTCTTTAATCACAGAACTAATTTCTTCTGGTCTTAAATTCATGGAATGAATCCACCTTCCTTTATATTTTTAAACTTGGATGTTTCGTAATTCTCGTGATAAATCATACAGTTTTGTTTTAATGCTACTATCTACCACGCGATCTCCAATACGAATCACCATCCCACCAATCAACGATGGTTCTACACGATAGTCCATTTCAAACGCTTCGTATTTTGTTGTTTCTAAAAGTCTTTTCTCTACTTTTTCTTTCTGTTGATTGCTTAACGGCATGGCTGTTGTAACATTTGCTTTCCCAATCTTCTTCTCTTCTCTCACAAGTTCGATGAAATATTCAAAAACTGCCAACATCTCACTCGTCCTTCCCTTAGACACCAACAGGATCATTAATCCGACCATCTCTTTCGGAATCCGATTCAAAAAGCTTTCTTCTATCATTTTCACTTTCTTTTCTTTTGCAATTTCAGGATGTTCTAAAAGTCTGCAAAAATCTTGATTCGCATGCAAACTTTCGCAGACCACTTGCGCAGACTCATAAAATTCATCTACGCGCACTTCTTCCATTGCAACTGCAAACAGTGCATCCCCATATGTTTTTGAAACTAATTTTCCCATGTGTGTTCTCCTATTTCTTGTAATGTGTCCTCAAATAATTTTTCTTGCACATCTGTATCAATAGAATCACGCACTACTTTCTCTGCCATCATTGATGCAATGGTAATCATCTCTTGTTTCATATCATCCAATGCCTGTTTCTTTTCCAATTCCACTTCTGCATTTGCACGTGAAATAATACGGGCAGCCTCTTCCTTGGCCTCCGCTACTATTTTCGTCTCGTTCTTCTTTGCTTTTTTTCGAGTCTCACTAAGAATATGTTCTGCTTCTTTTTCCACTTCTTTTAGTTTTTGATCATATTCTTCTTTGTAAGAAGTAGCTTCTTCTCGCTCGCGCTTCGCAATTTCTTGTTCATCGGCAATTCGTCGTTTTCGTTTTTCCAATAAATCTCTCACTGGATTAAACAGAACATACGACAATATAGTGAACAAAACCAACATACTTAGCGCTAATATAACTGCATCAAAAAGGAACTGCACATCGAGTGTAAATAAGCGTCCTACTAACAAGGTTTCATTCCCCTTCCTACAGTTTTCCTAACAATGGATTTGCAAACAATAAAATCAATGCAATAACCAATCCATAAAGACCAGTTGTTTCTGCCACCGCTTGTCCAAGTAACATTGTTGACATAACATCGCCTTTTGCTCCTGGATTTTTCCCTACTGCTGCTGCACCGTGCCCTGCCGCGATACCTTGTCCGATACCAGGTCCGATACCTGCAATCATCGCCAAGCCTGCACCAATTGCTGAACATGCCAAAATCAATCCTTCGTTTGTGATATTACCCATAATAAATTCCTCCTAAAATGAATATTTTAATTATCTTCAGGTATTTTTTGTGAAATAAATACCATAGTTAACATACAAAATACATACGTCTGAATTGCTCCCGAAAAAACATCGAAATACGCATGTAACACACCTGGCCAAAGGAAGGCTACTTTACTGAGCAATCCATAAATCAGAGCCATGATAACGGTTCCGGACACCACATTTCCGAACAAACGCAACGATATTGAAAACGGAACTGCCAATTCCCCAATCAAATTGATTGGAAATAAAATCGGAATCGGTTTAAACAAATCCGTGAATGCACGAAATTTGTTCCATCTGATATTGTTGTATTGGATTAAGATAAATGTGATAATTCCCAGTGGAAAAGTAACTCCATAATCCGCAGTCGGTGGTCTTAGTCCAAACAGACCGGAGATATTTGACAAAATCAAAAACAGAAATAAAGTCCCAATATAATTTCGATATTTTTTCGCATGTTTTCCCATGGAACTTTCCACCATTCCATCAAGCATTTCGACCACTGTCTCTGCCGCGTTCTGCAGCATTCCCGGTTTTTCCGTATCCTTCAAGTTACATCGAACTACAATTGCCAGTGCAATCAAGATTCCACAGACAATCAGCAAACTCACATGTGTCGTCGTAAGATACACTTCTTGTCCAAAAATATTCAATTTCGTGAGACTGTGTATCATAAAGTCTGCATCTGCAGCCATAATACCCGTCATGAATTACTCCTCCTTTCGAATCTTTTCAATCTTACTCTTTTCTCTGAACCACACAAAGAGTTTGTGAATATGTGGTTGCAAATAAGCAGAAAGCTTTAAAGGAAAAATTCCGATTACTAGCGTAATCGGATTGCCTAATTTAAACAAAACCACTATTACGATAGCTATCATTGCAACAATTGTGCGTACTACATAAGCATTCCTTGCATGCTTAACAGCGCCATCTTCACCCATTTCAATAGCATCCTCTAGAGAATACTTGATGTGAACGGCCATAAAGCAAGCAATCGCAATGCCTACCCACAAACCTATTGCATTATACAAATCATTTTGAGCAACAAAAATACAAATCACTTGTATTAGTATACCCAAAAATAAAATTCCACTAAGCAGTTCTGTTAATATATTATTTTTTTTCATTCTTCTTCGTCTTCCTTGGATATAATTGAATTACTTGCATGACGAACAAGCACATAGGCGTTGCGAAATCCCGCAACTACACCCATGATGATGAATGGTATGGTAAGGGAAAGCGAAAATTTATCATCCAGATAAACTCCCGCCACCGTACACAAAAGAATTGGGGCAATCATACTGATGCCCAATTGTGAAATTAAAGAAAATGTCTGAAATACTTTTTTCTTACTTTCCATTGTCCCACTCCAACCGATGTAAATGACCTTCCTTGGTCATATTTTCAAAATTGTTCTGTCTCAATGCCTCATACAGTACAATTGCCACCGAATTAGACAAATTCAGCGAACGAATCTCTCCGCACATTGGTATACGAATACTTTCCTCTTTGTGATGTACTAGGATTTCCTCAGGAATACCTGCGCTTTCCTTTCCAAACATGATATAACAGTCTGGTTCGTATTTTACTTCACTATAAACATTCGGAGCCTTCGTTGTCGCCATATAGATTTTGGCACCTGGATTCTTATCTAAGAAATCTTGGAAATCAATATATGTGGTCACATCTAAATCTTTCCAATAATCCATTCCTGCACGTTTCAACGATTTTTCATCTAGTCGAAATCCCAATGGTTCGATAAGATGGAGTCTTGTGTTCGTTGCAACACAAGTTCTTCCTATATTTCCTGTATTCGCAGGAATTTCTGGTTCAAACAATACAATGTTTAACATCTTTCACTCCTCAAACGTTGAACGAATCTTTCTAAGCGTCCGATTGCTTCTTTTAAATCTTCAATTGAATACGCATAAGAGATACGAAGAAATCCTTCTCCACAATCTCCAAAAGCAGTACCTGGAACAACTGCCACTTTTTCTTCTTCTAAGAAACGAAGTGCAAATTCTTCAGAAGTCATTCCAAACTCTTGCACAGATGGGAACACATAAAATGCGCCAAATGGTTCGAAACATTGAAGACCAATTCTTTGGAATTCACTCATTAGAAAACGTCTTCTTTGATTGTAAGACTCACGCATCTCTTGTACTTCTTCCTCACAATTTCGCAATGCTTCTACTGCAGCATATTGACTATTGGTAGGAGCGCACATAATTGCAAACTGATGAATCTTAACCATTTGTTCAATAATCTCTTTTGGACCACACGCATATCCCAGTCTCCACCCAGTCATTGCGAATCCTTTTGAGAAACCATTAATTAAAATGGTACGTTCTTTCATACCTGGGAAACTAGCAATTGATACATGTTCGCCTTGATAGCTTAATTCCGAATAAATTTCATCTGATATGACAAATAAATCATGTTTTTTTACCACTTCAACAATCGGCTCCAAATCTTCTTTTGTCATAATGGACCCTGTTGGATTATTTGGAAATGGCATAATCAAAACCTTCGTTTTTGGAGTAATTGCTCTTTCCAACTCTTCTGCTGTCAATTTAAATTCATTCTTTTCTTGCAAAGGAATTGTAACTGGCACTCCATTTGCCAAAACTGTACATGGAAGATAGGACACGTAACAAGGTTGTGGAATCAACACTTCATCTCCGTCATCCAACATTGCACGCAGTGCAATATCAATTCCCTCGCTACCTCCTACTGTTACAATTACTTCATTTCGATAGTCATATTGAACATCTACTTTTCTATCTAAGTATTTACAAATTTCTATTTTTAATTCTTTCAAACCGGAATTAGATGTGTAAAACGTCTTTCCTCTTTCAAGAGAATAAATTCCCTCTTCTCGAATTCTCCATGGCGTATCAAAATCTGGTTCACCCACACCCAAAGAAATGGCATCTGGCATTTCGCTCACAATATCAAAAAACTTACGAATTCCTGACGGTTCAATTCCGATTACTTTTTGTGATAATGGATTTCTCATTATAATGACACCGGCATCCTTTCTGACTCTGATTTTTTTACCAAAATCGTTCCGTGATCTTTATATTTTTTCAAAATAAAATGTGTGGCTGTGCTAATTACAGAATCTACTGGAGATAACTTTTCAGATACAAACTGAGAAACCTCTTTTAAAGTTTTTCCCTCTAATGTAACAAGTAAATCATATCCTCCTGAAATCAAATATACTGCATTTACTTCCGGATAGTTGTAGATGCGCTCTGCAATTCGGTCAAACCCCTGATTTCTCTGAGGTGTTACACGCACTTCAATCAACGCCGTTACTAATTCCACACCCGCTTTATCCCAGTCGATTAACGTATGGTATCCACAAATGATTTTTTCTTTTTCCATATCTGCGATTTCATTTGCAACAGTAATCTCATCTGTCCCAAGTAAAACAGCAAGTTCTTTTAATTCAACCTTGCTTTTCTTTTCAATATATTTTAAAATCTGTTTTCTCATAAAACCTCCCTGTATTCTATAAGACTATTCAACAACACGATTCTTCCGTGTTATATATTTTTAAAAGTTCATCTGGAGAAGGTCTATCCAAAAATCTAGTTTCTTCTCCACTTAAAATCACCCTGGCACTGTCTTTTGTTGTTCTACCAATCAGCGTTGCACAAATTCCAAGTTCCTGATATTTTTCAACAAGCTCTTCTCCCCGCTTTGTCACAATCAACACACTTCCTATGGAAGTTAATTGATATGGATTCAAATGACAAAACTCACAAATTTCTACAGTTTCCTGGCAAATAGCCATTTTTTTTAGTTCCACTGAAAGTCCAATATTTGAAGCCTCTGCCATTTCCCACAAAGCCGCAAAAATACCACCACTTGTGATCTGGTGCATCGCAGACACCTCATAGTCCCTTGCAAGTTCAAGTTCCTTTGCCGAATATAATTCCGACTCTTTTTGAGAAAATGAACTCAAGAAACTTGGAACAAAACGTTTCTTTAAATCCTCTTCATTTTCATGCATCACACGAAAGGTTCCTTCCAGGCCTACCCATTTTAAAAGCACGATATCTTGATCTGGTTTCGCCATGGAACTTTGAAGAGTCGCCTCTTTTTTCAATCGCCCCATTCCAGTCAAATATACCATGGCTTGGTTTACAGCCGGACTTACTTCCGCCTTAGCATGTAACACCTGTACACCTTGTTCTCTTCCAGCCTGCTCTATACATTCCATCATTGTTTTCAATCTGGATTCATATGCATATGGCGGAAGCACGATATGTACACTCATACCAATCATCCTTGCACCTCTTGTTGCAAGGTCATTCAAAACTTGGGCAAATGCAAACACGCCCAAATTCTTTTCATTTCCATACAAAACTGTGCTCGAACAAAGAATTTCTTCTTCCTTCTCACATGTGATTCCAAAACACATTTCTTCAACAGTAGGTTCCCACAAAGCCTCTTCTCGACGAAATCGTAATGGCTTTAACATAGAACGTTTTAAAACGGTCTGTGATACTTTTCCTATTTTCATATACTCACCCGATTATGGTGTCTGTTCTTCTTCTGTTGGTGGTGTCGGTGGTGTTACTGGTTGCTGTGCTGCTGCGATGATTGCTTTTGCGTCTGTAATTGCCGCACGGATAGTTGCCTCATTTTGCGAAGCAATGGCACCTTGAACAATCGCTTTTGCTTCCGCATTATCCGTTCCAATTCCCACTTGGTAAACAGCCTTCGATGGACGGTAATAATCACTATTAATCACATCTTTACTTACTTGCACACCATTTTCTGTAACAATCTTCCATAATTTAGATTTAACAGATGCGTGACCTGCTTCAGATCTGCTCAAAGTTCCAACTGCAGCACCTGATGCCACAAATGTTTTCCCTCCATCTGTTCTTGAAGTTACCTCACTCACATAAGAAACCTTTCTTTCTGTGTTCTTTGGTGCTGCTCCAAAAATAGTAAAGGTCACAGTTCCACCAGATACATATCCGTCAATGTAAATCGGTGCATCCGTGTTATTTTTAAATCTAAGGTCCTTCGAACCTTCTGAAATTGCTGCATCCATAGATGGTTTTACGTAATCTACCAACATAGAGTGTGGATGACGTTCTACAATCTCTAAATCAGCCAAAATAACTGCATTATAAAGGGTTGTTGATACCTGACAGATTCCGCCTCCAACTTCTTGAACTGTTTTTCCGTTCAAATAAGCACCAGCTTCACGGTATCCATTTGCTTTGGTACGTTTTCCCATTCCTTTACTTGCGGAATACTCATCTCCTGGCATCAAAAGGGCTCCGTTAATTCTTGAAGTCGCATTTGCGATATTGCCACCACGATTATTGTTTCTTACGAAAGATGTAGTAAATGTTCCAAGTGCAGTTGTGATTTTTTCCAAATCTTCACGAGTCACGTCTGGCTCGTCCAAAATAGTTGGAAGTGCAACTACCTCTTTACCAGTTTTTCCCCAATCTTTATTTAAATAATCGCGAATCGCTTCTACCGATTTATCCAATTCAACCTTGCGACCACGTTTTCCATCTGTAATTACAAATTTTGAACCTTCTCTTTTAATGGTCGCATTTTTTGCTTCATTCTCTAAAAACTTGATTTTTTCAGAAATGATATCTTTTACATCACTTCCATCCACAGCATATTCAATCTCTACACTGTATGCTTCTTTATCCAAATTTTTTATCGTTTGATAGCGTTTTAAGATGAAACCTTCTTTTCCGTAAGCAAGCGCTTCTTCTATTGCTTTGTCTACATCTTTAATTTCAAAGCCAAGTTCTTTCAAAGTCACTTCTGCTTTTGTTCCCTCTGCGGATAAAGTCACTTTTTCTTTTTGATAAGCCTTCACTTGCGCTTTAATTTCTGCTTTGGCCTCTTTTTTGGTCAAACCTGACACATCAATATTTCCCACATAGACATTATTCGCTATAGTTCCCTTTGGCACTTCGTTCACTGTTGCACTCATAACAAAAAACGCAATCAAGAGAACTGCCACAACAGAACCTGCAATAATGCTAGGTATTAACACCTTTTTGCTAATTCCTTTGTTCTTCATAATTATCCTCCCTTAATCTTCAATGCTATTGAAATAATCCAACAATCATTGGTGCTATCATTGCAAGAACGATAACCACTACAACTACTGCTGCAAAACTCTTTTTAAATTTATTACTGAATTTCATTTTTTTCACCTTCCCAAAAATTGTACTTCTTCTTATTTTATACCTTATTGTAAGATTTTGCAAGAAGCCTGATGGTCTAATTTACTTCTATTTTCATAGTCAAACAAGAAAATTTGCTGTTTTTTCTCATATTGTCCCATGACATCATATTCAAACCGTTCCAAATGTACCATTTTACCATGCTGACGCTTCAGTTCTTTGGAAACCGTATAGTCTCCTGCAAACGCCGGTCTGCTTTTCACATGTTCCCTTAAATACAAGTCCAAGGTCAAAAGTTCACGATACAAGTCTTCTTCTTTTCCCACATATTCTCGAATAAAATCTAATAAGATTTCATATCTTCGGATGCGTGTATGATTGCAAGAAAACAAATCATTCTGCTCGTAATATTTCCCCAGTTGAAAATAGCACTCATATGGTGACTCAAACTCTGTGACCAATTTTTTCAACGTATGATTAAATTGTCCACTGTTGTAATAAACTTCCACCAAATTTTCCACCATTTTCAGTTGCAACAATTCTTCATAGGACAACCATTTTGTACCATACACTTCATAAGGCGGTTGACTTTTGTGTATCAAACCATACACTTCTTTTTGTTCATCCATATAAGAACCTTTTAAGACTTTCAAAAATCCCAACTGTAATTGCTCTGGTTGCAATCCATATACATCATTGAAGGATTGCTTGAAACTTTCTAAATCTTCATAAGGTAATCCCGCAATTAAATCCAAATGCTGATGTACATTCTTATTTTGCTTAATTCTTTGAACAATTCGAGCTACTTCTGAGAATTTCATGGTTCTTCGAATCTCACGAATCGTCCTTTCGTTAGTAGACTGAACCCCAATTTCCAACTGAATAAGCCCTGGGCGCATATTTGCAATCAACTCTAATTCTTCGTCATTCAACAAATCTGCCGACACCTCAAAATGAAAATTGGTGATTCCCCTGTCATGCTCCATTAAATAGGTCCATATTTCTACAGCATGTTTGTGCTTGCAATTAAATGTTCGGTCTACAAATTTGACTTGTGGTACTTCATGGTCTATAAAGAACTGTAATTCTTTCTTAACCAATTTCAAATCACGAAAGCGCAGACATTTGTCTACCGACGACAAGCAATAACTACATGAGAATGGACAGCCTCTGCTACTTTCATAATAAATAATCTTGTGTTCAAAATCCTTCATATCATGATACACAAACGGAATGGTGCTCATATCAATTACCTGGCGCCATTCATTTTGTGCAATGATTCCCGTTTCATCGCGATATGTAATTCCTGAAATTTGAGACAAGTCTTTTCCTTCTTTATGATAATGCTGCATGAGTTCCAGAAAGGTCGCCTCTCCTTCTCCCATCATCACACCTGTCGCCTCAGGTAATCTCTGCAACACATCTTTGGCATCATAACTCACTTCTGGTCCTCCCAACCAGATCGTAAGATTTGGGAGGATTTTCTTTATCTCTCGAACCAATTCTTCTACATATGCACGATTCCATATATAACAAGAGAAACACAAAATATCTGCTTTTTTCTTATATAAATCTCGCAAAATATCATCCACATGTTGGTTGATTGTATATTCTGCAATTGAAATTTGTTCTTTATATTTTTCTGCATATGCTCGCAAACTGTACACAGCCAAATTTGAATGTATATACTTTGCATTTATTGCAACCAAAACAGTATTCATATTTACTCCTTCCAATAAAAAAGGTGCTATTGTATCTTTAGTTTTTCAACTAGAAATGCAATAACACCTTTTCTTTTTTACTCGTGCGTTGCACTTCGAACTTTCTTCCCCGAACGTTACCTTCGCAGTTAGCTCAGCCCAGGCACCCTCACGGCACCCGGAAGGTTCTACTTAGTGCTGCTTCGTTCCCGACCTGACACGGTTCATAGATTTCCGTCGCGC
>JAZNKI010000014.1:0-25709 GCA_045578495.1 Faecalimonas sp. | reverse complement strand
GCTGTTAACCGAGTTGTCGTTGGTTCGAGTCCAACAGGGGGAGTTTTCATGAAAGTGAAAAGAATCTGGCTCCTTGGTCAAGCGGTCAAGACATCGCCCTTTCACGGCGGTAACACGGGTTCGATTCCCGTAGGAGTCACTAGAGTGAAAACTCATAATAAAATATGGCGCCATGGCCAAGTGGTAAGGCAAAGGTCTGCAACACCTCTATCACCAGTTCAAATCTGGTTGGCGCCTCTAAAAGTCTCGAAAGCGAAAGCATTCGGGACTTTTTTGTATGGTTGCGTAGTGGTGCATGCTATGAAGATATTGCGGCTTTTTTTCTCCTGTGCTATAATACACGAGTGTTTGACGGGAAATTTTCTCTCAAATGTTTGAAACTCAAATATTAATAGATAGAAGGTGTTAGGATGTATTTTGATGAACTTCAATTAGGTATGACAGTAGACATCGAGCCTGTGGTAATAAAAAAAGAAAATATGATGGCCTTCGCACATTTATATGATCCGTTGCCATTACATACTGATGAAGAATATGCGAAAACTACGCCGTTTGGTCAACTGATTGCGCCAGGTGTTATGTCTTTTATGTCGGTATGGGCGAAATATTTAGAGGTTGATTTTTTTGGTACAGAGTTGATAGCAGGGAAGTCCACAAAAATGGAATGGTTAAAACCTGTATATGCAGATGATACTTTGATAGGTAAGGCAATGATTACAAACCTTGTGAAGAGAAATGAGAAAAACGGGTTAGCCGAAGTTACGGTAGATGTTCGCAATCAAAATGGAGTGCTTGTCCTTAAGGATGTTACCGAGGTCATTGTAAAATGCAAGAATGAAAAGGGGCAAATAAAATGACACGGTTGATTTTAATCCGGCATGGAGAAAGTATGGCAAATAGACAAGATGTTTTTTCAGGTCATTATGATGTGGAATTAGAAGAAAAAGGAAGGATTCAAGCAAAGTGCACAGCAGAGTATGTAGTGAATACATATCAGGTTGATAAAGTTTATGCAAGTGATTTAAAACGTGCGTATGAAACAGGAAAAGCGGTTGCGAATCTGTTGAATATTCCAGTGATTGTAAAAACAGGATTACGGGAGATTGATGGAGGAGAATGGGAAAAGGTTCCATTTTGCAAATTGCCGATTTTATATCCGAAGGAATATAAAACTTGGATGGAAGAAATTGAGAATATGCGTTGCCCAAAGGGAGAATCCGTAAAAGAATTAGCTCAACGTGTTTATCATACAGTAGAAGAAATTGCAAAAGAAAATGAAGAGAAAACCGTTGTTATCGCAACACATGCAACACCTATTCGTACCCTGCAAAGTATCATTCAGACAGGCAGTATAGAAAACATACAAACAATACCATGGGTTTCAAATGCTTCCGTTACAGAATTAGAATATGATCAAGGAAAATGGAAATATGTTATGATCGGGTATGATGATCATTTGAAAAATTTACGCACAACATTGCCGGAAGATATTTAAAATAAAAGTTCAAAAATCATGAACCTGATTTTTGAACTTTTTTTGTTGTTTGATGTATATAAAAATAAAGTGGTATTGCAAGAAGTGGAAATAGAAGTCCAACAAACATTCCCAGTTTTAGCCCTAGTTGATCAGGAGTTGCATTTATATTTTGTGCAAATGTTAAAATCGTTGGATGTTTAATTGCGATATCAGTTACAATCCCAATTAGTTGTGGTGCAATGGAAGCACCGAGATCGCCACCAGCAGCCATCAATGCATAAATGAAAACGCCTCCGGAAGGAATTCGGTCTGTTGCAACAATCAAGCTTCCAGGCCAAAGCATAGAGGTACATAGGCCTGTGAATGCACAAGCAAGCAATGCGAAAAATGGATGATTGCTTATTGCGACTGTAAAATAGCATAACGCCGCACCGATTATACCAAATAATAGCACGCGAGTGATGTTTCGTCCAAATTTTGCATATAGGCTACGTCCAGTTCCAAGCATAACGGAGAAGAATGCGACACCTAGAATATCGCCCCAAACTTTTGGAATCCCCAATGCTTGTTCCATAAAGGAGGAACTCCATTGAGCCATAGCCACTTCGCTGGCTCCTCCAAAGAAAATCATAAGAATGCACAACCATAATGTTTTATTCTTCATATGTGATAAAACTCCAGAGACGCGTGAAGGTGTTTCCATTTTAGGAATCTTTGTGCCCAAAAAAAGAAGAAAAGAGCAAGTTGGTATCAGTGCAAGAATTAATGCTAACCAATGCCAGTTTTCTTTACCTGCAACAAGTAAAAACAGTGTGCTAAAAATTACAACAAATACAACGCCCCATGCATAAGTTGCATGTAGATTACTCATCTCTCGTTCGGGGTTTTCGGATGGGATCGATGCGATTACGGGACTTAGTAAAACTTCGCAAAGACCGGCTGACATCGAAAAGAGGATTGTTCCGATTACTAAACCAGGGTAAGCTGCATGCGGGAGAATTAGAGGCCAAACAGCATAGATAATTAGTCCGGCAATTGTAAAAGCAGGCATAAAAGTTACCGTTTTTGCAATATTAAATTTATGAGAAAAGAAAGAAAATATTAAATCAATAAAAAGTTGAGTTACAAAATTTATCAATATCAAAAGCCCTAGCAAACTATATGAAATATCATAGAGGTCGCGAAAGGTTAAAAATAAGAGGGGTGATAAGGTTGCAACAACAGACATAGAGATATTTGCTGTGTAGCAAGCATATTTTAGACGTCGATAGTTCATATCGGTACTCCTTCCTAATCAAATATTCATAAAGAGTATATAAGGAAACGATGTGAGTGTCAAATGGATTGACAAACGAAATGAATTTGTTATAATAATTACATTATCAGAATATATTGATAATATCGATATGGCGCCATGGCCAAGTGGTAAGGCAAAGGTCTGCAACACCTCTATCACCAGTTCAAATCTGGTTGGCGCCTTGGAAAATCCTTGTTTTTTTGAAACAAGGATTTTTTCCTTAAAAACAAAAATTGATAAACCTGATCATTGGAAAGAGTATGATACTAATACAAATGCGTATGTTATGTATACATACAAGGAAAAAGGATTTGTTGACTTAGATGAAGTGAATTTTAAGTGCTTAGTAGAATACTTGAACGAAAATCTTTTTGAATTTTGTGTGGCGAAGCATATATACATACTTCGGCATACGCAAAGTTGTAGTACAGCACCTTCATATAGTATTAACATGTCGACAGGGACGGCTGTTCCGAGTTCTAGTTGGCATGATGTACAACTTGTCATAGATGAATATGAAGATTTTTTGTTGTATAAGTTTAAGATGCTCAAGAATATAAAACCGAGAGTGCCAAGAAAGCCAAAAGAACAGGAGTGGGCATGATGCATACAAAATTTAAGTAATTAGTTTGTAAAAGCATTCGTGTTATAACAACAACTTTATACGTTGTTTGCAAAAGGTATAAAGTTATAGTACAATATCAAGGAAACATAAAATTTAGGAGGACAAGAAAATGTTAAAAAAAGTAATAGCAATTTTTCTGGCAGCATTTACTTGTATAGGTTTATGTTCTTGTGCGGAAAAGAATGACGAAAAAGATGTTTTTGCAACATGTGTAGTTGGGGATATTATTAATTTTGGAGAGTATGAACTTGATGGTGTTTCCGAGAATGGAAAGGAAACATTAACTTGGAAAGTTTTAGATATACAGCATGGGAAATGTTTGTTGTTATGTCAATACTTGGTAGAACAAAGAACATATACGCAAGGAAACAAATCTTCTAAATGGGAGAGTAGTGAATTGCGCAAGTGGTTAAATGCTGATTTTTATAACAATGCGTTTTCGGATGAGAATAAAAAATGCATTAGTGAAACGACCATAGCGGGCGTAGATGGTGCAAAGAATACAACAGATAAGATTTTCATCTTGAGCAACGATGAAGTATGTAAGTATATGCCAGTTAAGGATGATCAAGCGGCAGGTGCAAAATATTGGTGTCGTTCTGGCGGAAAAGTATATTATTATATCTATGCTGGAGGCGGAACACACACAACAGGTTCTTTTGGCGACGAAAAAGCAGGAACCCTTGGTGTGCGTCCTGCAATTTGGGTGAATATAGAATAGTAGTGAAACTTGGCTGCACTATTTCAAAGAAGTTGAAATAGTGCAGTTTTTTTGAGAAAAATTAAAGGCATCATAGAAGTATTGTAACAATCTGTTTGCGTTTGTAATTGTCGGAGGTTAGGTTTGTTGTAAAGCGAAATCATTTGTGCTACACTTGTTTGTATAAAAATATAGATATCGATACACTTTTGAGGTTCTGTACGAGAGAGGAAGAAAGAAATTATGAAGAAAAGGAAGAAAATCATATTAGTTGTAAGTATCTTTTTAAGTATTAGTTTAGGTATAGCCATTATCTTGTTTGTGAATATGAGAGCTAATAATCAAAGAAGAGCAGTAGATAAAGCCATTCATGATGTTCTGGAGATGGAATATTATGGGGGAGAGGATAGTGAGGAAATACCAGAATACTTGAGCTCAATGAAGGAAAAGTCTGGGTATGAGGTGGTGAATGTAGAGAAAAAAGATGGGATTTATACTGCAACAGTGACAGTGTATGCTCCTAATTTATATGAAATCGTAAAAAAAATGGATGATTCACATGGCCAGAATCCTTTAGGAGAGGAAATGGACAAGGCTATTACGAAAGAAGTGAAAAAAGCAGATGTTGTAACGCAAGATATGCAAATTGTGCTCGTGGAGAAAAATGGGGAATATGAAGTATTTATGGAGGAAGAGTTTGTAAATGCATATTATGGAGGCATCTTGCAATTAAGGAAAGAATACATCAAAACATTGTGGGAGGAAATGAACAAATGAAAAAAATAGTGGCCTTGCTTTTATTATGCTCCTTGTTAATGAGTGATTTGTCAGTATCCTTGGCAGCAGAGAAAACTTATGCGAAAAAACAAATCACAATCCAATATGGAGGGAAAGAAATTTGTGCTAATGTACTTATGGATGAAGATGGAATTTTGTATGCGCCAAATGATTGGATGACATATTTTGGATTATATGATTATCAAGAAACTGAAGAAGATTATGTTTATTTTCCACCGAGCCAAAAAGAAGATAAGCTATTTGCAAAACGCATATATTTCAGTAAAGATGGAAAAGAATACAAATTGTGTATTTATAGAGAAACAGTTGAAACGCGAGAAGAGTCGGACTCTAAACAAAAGAAAATATGGGAAAGAAATCTCATGAACCTCGAGGTGGTCGGAAGATATGAACCGATTCTACAAGGGACGTTTAGTAAAAGTTTTTATGAGAAAGATAAGCTTTATTTGCCAATAGCTGAGATGCTTCCTTTCCTTAATGCAAAGGTAGGCATGACAGATAGCGGAAATTTATACATATCCCCAAATTCGATGTCGTTGACAGAAGCACTGTATGATGTCGATGTGAATAAATTGATGTTTGATGCGACTAGAGACATGAAGGGTTCTAAATTCATCTCGTATACAGCATATGTGGTAGATACGTTTATGGGTGGTATTCGGTTTGATCGTATTCTAGGTAAAGGTAAGGAAAATGATTATAAAACAATTTTTAGGGAGTATTTGATAGACAGTAAAACCTACCTTTCAGCATTTGATGCAACGCCGTCTCCAAGTGCGAAGATGTTAGAAGATAGTAGAAATAAGAGTTCTGTAGTGGAAACGGCAGCAGACTTATTAGATGAAGATGTGAAAATGTTGGAGTACATGTGCGATATTAAAGAATTACCAGCAAAGTCTAAGTCTTTCTCTGGTACTTTCAAAGATATCATGGCAGTAGATGTGGGTGATATAGCAGAAGGTGCTTATAAAATATTTGATTATTGGTATCATTATGCTAATCAGATTGATGACCATCGTAAAATGTTAGAAGCTGTTTATAGTTATCCGGAGGAGATTAAAGAGATTGCTAAAGAGCTAGGTTTTCCTTCGTACAAAGCTGCGGAAAAAGTTCAAAAGCAATATGGAGAGGATACTTCAGATCGACTTCTTGCTGTGACAGAAGACGTAGCGTGGGATCTAGGGACTAAGGTTGTAGAAAAAACGGCTGATTATGCTATGGGGAATCCGATTTTGCCATATAGTGCTGCTCACGCGGTGGCTAGTTTGTTAGTTCCTCAATATAGAGATGCGGTTAAACAGGTTGAGAATGATGCCCTTTTATATGTGATAGATGAATGCACATGTTATTCAAAAAGTATTTATTGGGCAATGTATAATTCGAATCAATATGATATTCAGTCGCTAGAAAATATGCGATTATGCATGATGATGTTATTGATTTCGTCAAAACATGCATATACGTCATTGTGGGGAAAAGATTATAGACATCCAAAGATAAGTCAGATTGAAGAGGTGCTTGAAAAAATTTATCTTTCAGCAGATGGCGTTGAATGTGAGTCAATTGATTACTATGGGAAAAAAAGTAGTGAGTTGAAAAAAAGTTTGAAGAAAATAAAAACAAAAGACGGCTGGAGTGATAGTAACAATAGAACATTGCTTGTTGACTGTTTGGAAATGTCTATGAAAGATATTACAAGGTTATATGGAGAAGATTACGAATATTATGAGGAATATGATGTAATACGCCTAGATTACCGTGATGGCGAAGAAAGGATTTTATTTGAACTTTTTGGGGAAGGAACCCCGGTTTGTTCATTGATTTCAGTGGAAGAACCTGGAAAAGGTGAACTGGTTTATTTAACCGAAAATGTAACGAATAAAGATAAGTTAAATGAAGTTCAAAGCAAATTAAAAGGTGGAGAAATTTATAAGGATTCTGGAACAACTTCATATAGGTTCTATGATGAATTATATATTATAGATTTTATTTGGTTTTCGTCTTCAACAAATCGCCCTGCGGATGTAATATACATTAGTTCTGGTGGCTATGGATTAGATTGATAAATCCTATTTCTAGTTACGAAAAAAGCGAGGAATTACATTTAGACAATATGGGAAGTTAAAGGCAAAGGTCTGCAACACCTCTATCACCAGTTCAAATCTGGTTGGCGCCTTTTCAATGAGATACCTAGAAACCTTATTTACAAGGCTTCTAGGTGTTTTTGTTTAAATCGCATTACCGATATGATATAATAAGTTGAGAGGCGGTGAGTTTATGGAAATCTTATTTCAAAACAGTTACGAAAAAAGCGAAGAATTGATAAAAGAAGTATATCGTTATTTGCACTTTAAACGAAAATTCCGAGTTGTTTTAAATGTGATAATTATTGTTTGTCTACTGGTGAATGTTTTAAGTGCGATTTTTTATGGTGAGTTTTATTGGTGGGCCTTTATATATGCATTTTTTGTTTGGGCGTATCAAATATTTTGTTATTTCAGTCAAGTGAGAACTGTACTTAGGCGAGACGAGGAGTTGAATGGAGAAGAACTTTTTGTTGAAACAATTGTGACGAATGATTTTATCCAAAACAAGGCTTCGAATGGAGCAGTTAATGAACTGGAATATTGTAAAGTGAAGAGTGCAGCTCAAACTAAAAATTTGATTCTTTTGCGTTCGCGCGCAAATTTAATTTACATATTCCGCAAAGACTCCTTCACAAAGGGGACAAAAGAAGAATTTCTTGCGTTTTTAAAGGAGAAAGGTATCAGAATAAAATAAATTTTTATGTTTATTCATGAAGAGAAGATGGGAGGATACAAATGGAAGAAAAGTTATATACGATTCCCTTAATGGATGCATTTCGTGCAAAGGATGAATGTCCGTTTTGTTATATTGAGAGAGATGTGGAGCAGAATGCGTTGGATTTTGTGTTGGGGCAGGATGCGTCTTATATGCAAGATCATGTTCGCATGGAAACAGATCGCATTGGATTTTGTAGAAAACATTATGAGAAGATGTTTGCCTATGGGGAAACCTTGGCGAACGCTTTGATTATAGAGACCCGCATTAAATTTTTGATGAAGGAAATGAAAAAGGAAATGGATAATTATGCTGTCCTAGGAAAAATAGGATTAAAGGATAAGCTTTTAAAAGATATTTCGTCAGCAAAGGACAATAACAATGTGAGTCGGTGGGTGCATCAAAAAGAAGAAAGCTGTTACATATGCGATCACATTAAGCGCAACTACGATCGATACGTTGCAACCTTTTTCTATTTATATAAAAAGGGTGATAAAGAATTTTTAGATTTGGTAAAAAATGGAAAGGGTATGTGCTTGCACCATTTTGCAGATATTATGGATGCAGCACCGCTCTATTTAAATAAGAAAGAAGTCGAAAATTTGAGTAATATTCTCTTTAAACAGATGGAGACTAATATGGAACGCGTGTTAGAAGATATTGAATGGTTGGAGAAGAAATTCGACTATTTATATAAGGATGCAGAGTGGAAAAATTCTAGGGATGCTGTGCAAAGAGCAATGCAAAAAATCACAGGAGGTTACCCTGCAGACCCACCTTATAGATCACGTTAAGACTTTGAAAAAAAATCTTGACGAGCAATATATTTAATGATATTATCATCAACGGAACAAAATAAAAACTCTCTTATTCAGAGTGGTGGAGGTAAAAGGATCTGTGAAGCCACGGCAACCCCGGAGACGGAAGGTGCCAACCTGAGCGAGTAATCGAACAATAAGAGGATTGTATTATAAGAATGTATAAACAGTCCGACATTGTTGGACTGTTTTTTAGTCTGATAATAAGAGAACACGAGAAGAAAGGAAAAGAAAAATGGAAAGATTATTATTTACATCTGAATCAGTAACCGAAGGACATCCAGATAAAATCTGTGATCAAATTTCTGATGCTGTATTAGACGCATTGTTGGAGCAAGATCCAATGAGCCGTGTGGCATGTGAAACAGCAGTTACGACAGGTCTTGTTTTAGTCATGGGTGAAATTACAACAAATGCATATGTTGATATTCAAAAAATTGTAAGAGACACTGTAGATGAGATTGGATACAATCGTGCGAAATTTGGATTTGATGCACACACTTGTGGAGTAATTACAGCGATTGACGAGCAATCGACAGATATCGCTATGGGTGTTAACAAAGCTTTAGAGGCAAAAGAAAATAAAATGTCAGATGAGGAGTTAGAAGCAATCGGTGCCGGAGATCAAGGTATGATGTTTGGTTATGCATCAAACGAAACAGAAGAGTTGATGCCATACCCAATTTCACTTGCTCATAAATTAGCGCTTCGCTTGACAGAGGTTCGTAAAAACGGAACACTTCCTTATTTAAGACCAGATGGAAAAACTCAAGTTACGGTAGAGTACGATGAAAACGGTGTGCCTGAAAGATTGGATGCTGTAGTGTTGTCTACACAACATGATCCAGACGTGACACAAGAACAAATTCATGCAGATATTAAAAAACATGTATTTGATGTGGTTCTTCCACAAGAAATGGTAGATGAGAGAACAAATTTCTTTATCAATCCAACAGGACGTTTTGTAATTGGTGGACCAAATGGCGATAGTGGTTTGACTGGACGTAAAATTATCGTAGATACTTACGGTGGAATGGCTCGTCACGGTGGTGGAGCATTTTCTGGAAAAGACTGTACAAAGGTAGACCGTTCAGCGGCATATGCAGCGCGTTATGTTGCAAAGAATATTGTTGCAGCAGGATTGGCAGACAAATGTGAAATTCAGTTGTCATATGCAATTGGTGTGGCTCGTCCAACATCTATTATGATTGATACATTTGGAACAGGAAAATTGTCGGAAGAAGCATTGGTTGATATCGTAAGAGAAAACTTTGATTTAAGACCTGCAGGAATCATTAAGATGTTAGATCTCCGCCGTCCAATCTACAAGCAAACAGCAGCGTATGGACACTTCGGACGAAATGACCTGGATTTGCCTTGGGAAAAACTTGATAAGGTAGAGTTGTTAAAAGCATACTTATAATAAGAAGAAACAGGACACTGCAAATGATGAAGGGAGCATATCATGATTTGCGGTGTCCTTTCTATTTTAGAAAAACTTTAGAAATATTTCTTTTTGCTTTGGTGTAAAGGAAGGACTCGCATGCTATAATATAAATAATTCTAGGAGAGGAAGTGTTTTTATGAAATTAAAGACACGATTGATTATCGGATTTATAACGGTTATGTTGTTGCCACTATGTCTATCATTTTTGGTTATCACAATTTTCGGTCAATTTCAAATCCGTTCCATTGAAAAGAATTATGGTATTACTGGTGCGGATTATACAATTCTTACGAATCCTATTAATGCATTGAATAAAGTAACAGAACCAACATTTCAAAAATTGTCTATTACAATAAATCGAGATGCGAATCGATTGGACGATATAGCGTATTTGGAAGAGATTAATCAAGAACTAAAAATGGTAAATTCTTTTTTGGTGGTGCGTCGTGGAGAAAAACTAGTCTATCAGGGAAAGGCAGTTTCAACGGATATTGAAGCGGAATTGCCAGCGTTTGGCTCGCAAGATTCCTCTGCAAAAAATGGTATTTATATTGGAGGAACGACACAAGCATTGATCAAACAAGTGGATTTTCATTATTCAAACGGAGAGCAGGGAGTTGCATTTATTGTAACGGATGTAAATGCTGCGATTCCTGAAGTGAGACAATACATTGCAAATATGTTGATTGCGATTGTATTGATTCTAGCAGCAACTGCCGGAGGAATGATTATTTGGATTTATCGAGGTGTGGCGATTCCATTAGGAAAGATGAAAGATGCGACACAGAAAATTAAAGAGGGAAATCTAGATTTCGAATTAAAGGTAGAGACAGAAGACGAAATAGGACAGCTTTGTCAAGACTTTGAGGAGATGAGAATTCGTTTGAAAGATAATGCGGAAGAGAAAATAGAGAACGACATTCGAAGCAAAGAATTGATTAGTAATATTTCTCATGATTTAAAAACACCGATTACTGCAATCAAAGGATATGTAGAGGGCATTATGGATGGTGTGGCAGATACTCCAGAAAAGATGGAGCGTTACATCCGAACGATTTATAATAAAGCAAATGATATGGATTTGCTAATCAATGAACTAACATTGTATTCGAAGATCGATGCCAATCGTATTCCATATGATTTCAAGACGCTTCTAGTGAGCGAGTATTTTGATGATTGTGCAGCTGATTTAAAAATTGATATTGAGTCTAGAGGGATTGTTTTTGAATATTCAAATTATGTTGAAAGTGGCGTAAAGGTCATAGCGGACCCGGAACAATTAAAACGAGTCATCAACAATATTGTTTCAAACGCTGCGAAGTATATGGATAAGAAAAACAAAATCATTCATCTGTGTGTTAAAGATGTAGGAGATTTTGTTCAAGTAGAAATTGAGGATAATGGAAAAGGAATTGGGGCAAAAGAGTTGCCATATATTTTCGAGAGATTTTATCGCACGGATGCATCGAGAAATTCTGCGACGGGTGGAAGTGGAATTGGGCTTTCCATTGTGAAGAAAATTATCGAGGAGCATGGGGGAAATATTTGGGCTACAAGCAAAGAAGGAATTGGAACAATTATGTGTTTCGTAATTCGTAAATATCAGGAGGTGCCTGCAAATGAGTAAGGTATTGATTATAGAAGATGAAAATACAATAGCAGAACTTGAGAAAGATTATTTGGAATTGAGCGGTTTTGAAGTAGAAGTTGCCAATGATGGACAGGAAGGTCTAGATAAGGCATTGTCAGAACGGTATGATTTGATTATACTAGATTTGATGCTTCCGAAAGTAGACGGTTTTGAAATATGTAGACAAGTACGTGAAAAGAAGAATACACCAATTATTATGGTGTCAGCTAAAAAAGATGATATCGATAAAATTCGAGGATTGGGTTTGGGAGCAGATGATTATATGACCAAACCATTTAGCCCAAGTGAATTGGTTGCCAGAGTAAAAGCACACATGGCAAGATATGAGCGATTGGTGAGTAGTTCCATAGAGGAAAATAAGATCATCGAGATTCGTGGAATCAAAATTGATGTCACAGCACGCCGTGTTTGGGTAAATGAAGAAGAAAAAACGTTTACAACGAAAGAATTTGATTTACTGACATTCCTTGCATCGCATCCAAACCACGTGTATACGAAGGATGAACTGTTCAGTGAAATCTGGGATATGGAATCGATTGGCGATATTGCTACAGTAACTGTTCATATTAAAAAGATTCGTGAGAAAATAGAATTCGACACTTCAAAGCCACAATACATTGAAACAATATGGGGTGTAGGATATAGATTTAAAGTTTAAGATTGAGGAAACAAAAATGTTAACCAGTAAAAGTAATCCGCAAATAAAGAGATTGTTGCAATTGCAGAAAAAAAGTAAGGCACGTACAGATGAAAAGGTCTTTGTAGTTGAAGGGATACGAATGTTTGTTGAAGTGCCGGGAGAACGTGTAGAGAAAATATATATTTCAGAGACGTTCTATAATAAGAAGAAAGAAGAATTGGATTTCCAGAAATATCCATTTGAGATTTTATCAGATGCAGTGTTTCAACATGTTTCAGATACGAAAACACCGCAAGGAATTCTGTGTGTAGTGAAGCAAAAGGATTATCAGATAGAATCCCTTTTGGAGGTGAAAAAGCCACACTTTATTGTGTTAGATAATTTGCAAGATCCAGGAAATCTTGGAACGATTGTCAGAACAGCAGAAGGGGCAGGCGTAGATGCTGTTTTTCTGAGCAAAGATTGTGTGGATATTTATAATTCAAAAACGATTCGTTCTACCATGGGATCTATTTACCGTGTGCCAACAGTATATGTAGAAGACGTTCCGCAATTATTGGAACAGTTCCGGGAAAAAGGAATCAAATCTTACGCGGCGCATTTGGATGGAGAGAACACTTATGACCAAGAAGATTATCAAGGCGGAACAGCTATTCTAATTGGAAATGAAGGAAATGGTTTGCGAGAGGAAGTTTCACAAAAAGCAGATGTATGGGTGAGAATTCCGATGCATGGAAAAGTAGAATCTTTGAATGCTGCGATTGCAGCATCCATACTCATGTTTGAGGTTTCAAAACAGCGTAGATGATATAGAAAATGAGCTCTTTGGATAGGTCAAAGAGCTTTTTTTATGGAAAATTGTACTAAAAAAAATACAATCGCAGGGTTGACACTCCTAAAAAAACGTGATATTATCGCAACTGTTGCTGGTCGATGTAACAATTATGTAACAATTTGTAATAAAAATGAATCAAATGGGCATAATAATGTAATATAAAAATGCACAACAGGTTGTTGCAAATTAGGAGGTTATTATGATTTTTGGGAACAAGAGAAGGATCATGGGTCTTGTCCTTGCCGCTTGTCTGTTATTTACAGCAGAGTTTGAAGTTTTCGCGGCAGATCCACAATCGGAAGCTCAGTCAAGTACACTACTTAATTATGAGAATGTGGAGTCACCATTAACAGAGCTTTGGGCAGAGATTCCGCAAATGGCTATTACGGCTGAAGAAACACAAGAATGGTACGGAAAAGCGTTGGCAAACACAGATTCAACATTGGATGTATATGCTGAGGCAAATGGTGCTGTGATTGGAAAAATGTATAAGAATACAGTGGTTGAAATTTTAGAAGAAGGCGCAGAATGGACAAAGATCTCTTCTGGAAAGGTGCAAGGATACGTAAGAACAGAAGGATTGTTGTTTGGTACTGATGCGGTAGAAAGAGCAAAAGTTGTTTGTGCACAAGGTACTCAGAATGCAAAAACATTGGATGAGATTCAGGTAGAAAAACAACAATGTGATGCAGTGAAGTTGTTGGCAGCGTTGATTTATTGCGAAGCAGGAAATCAACCATATGATGGAAAGGTAGCAGTGGGTGCGGTTGTTATGAACCGTATCAGCAGCGGACGTTTCCCGAACACATTAGAAGGTGTTATTTATCAAAGAGGGCAATTTACTCCGGCAATGACTGGGAAATTAGCACGTGTAATCGCGTCTAATAGAATTCCAGCTTCATGCTATGAAGCAGCGCAAGATGCTCTTAATGGTGTTAGTCCAGTAGGAGGCGCATTATTCTTTAATACAAGAAGTGGTAGTTTCAAATTAGGAGACCATTACTTTAGTTAATAGGGGAGATTTTAGAAGCAGAATTTTTGAATTCTGCTTCTTTTTATTTTGTGAAAGGATGATTGGTTGCATTATAAATTATTGTATAGTAAAATATGGTATATAAAGAACAATGAGGAGGAGAAAGGATGGACGTCATATTTTGGCTAGTGCTATTTGCGATTTTTCTGATTGCGGAAATTCTTACATTGGGATTAACAACCATATGGTTTGCAGGAGGAGCATTGGTTGCATTTGTTTTGGCGCTACTTGATGTTGGTGTGCCGATACAGATTTTAGCCTTTTTAATTGTGTCTATTGTGCTTCTTTTCCTTACGAGACCAATCGCTGTAAAATTTTTCAATCAAAAACGAGAAAAAACGAATGTAGACAGTCTTATTGGACAAAAAGCAATTGTTATTGAAACGATTGATGTATTACATGGGGTTGGACGTGTGGAAATAAATGGCATGGAATGGTCTGCAAAAACAGAAGAATCTGGGCATATTATTGAAGCAGGAGAAATTGTCATTATTCAGGCAATACAAGGTGTAAAATTAATCGTGAAAAGAGAGGAGAATTAAGACATGGAAGGTATTATTGGATTTTTTAGTATTTTGATTATTGTAATTATCGTAGGATTATTGCTTTCTTGCGTAAAGATTGTACAACAAGCACAAGCACTTGTCGTAGAAAGATTAGGTGCTTATCAGGCAACGTGGGGAGTTGGTCTTCACTTTAAAATCCCAATCATTGAACGTGTTGCAAGAAGAGTGGATTTAAAAGAACAAGTAGTAGATTTTGCTCCACAACCAGTAATTACAAAAGATAATGTTACAATGCGAATCGATACAGTTGTATTTTATCAAATAACAGATCCAAAGTTGTTCTGCTATGGTGTTGCAAATCCAATCATGGCAATTGAAAACTTGACAGCAACCACTCTTAGAAATATTATTGGTGATTTGGAATTAGACCAAACATTGACTTCAAGAGAAACAATCAATACAAAGATGCGAGCATCCTTGGATGTGGCTACAGATCCTTGGGGAATCAAGGTGAATCGTGTGGAACTTAAAAATATTATTCCACCAGCGGCAATTCAAGATGCGATGGAAAAACAAATGAAAGCAGAACGTGAGCGTCGTGAAGCAATCCTTCGTGCAGAAGGTGAAAAGAAATCGACGATTCTTGTGGCAGAAGGTAATAAACAATCTGTCATCTTAGAGGCAGAAGCTGAGAAACAATCTGCAATTCTTCGTGCAGAAGCTGAAAAGGAAAAGAGAATTCGCGAGGCGGAAGGTCAAGCAGAAGCAATTTTAAAAGTACAACAGGCAAACGCAGATGGTATTCGTTTCTTGAAAGAGGCAGGGGCAGACCAAGCAGTGCTTACAATTAAAAGTTTGGAAGCATTTGAAAAAGCAGCAGATGGAAAGGCAACAAAGATTATTATTCCGTCTGAATTGCAAGGAATTGCAGGTCTCGTAAAATCTGTAGCTGAAGTTGCAAAAGAAGATTAAGTAGTTATAAGGGTGTGCGAAATGCATACCCTTTTACCAATAAAAGGGGTGCACATATGAAACCAATCATTGATTTGACAAAAGAATATGGGCTTATATTAGACGGTGGTGGTGCCAGAGGTGCATATCAAATTGGTGCATGGAAGGCATTGGCGGAAGCCGGTGTGAAAATAAATGCTGTGGCAGGGACCTCGGTGGGTGCGTTGAATGGAGCCTTGATTTGCATGGGCGATGTTAAACGGGCAGAAAACATTTGGAATGAGATTAAGTTTTCTGCCGTGATGGACGTAGATGACGATTGGATGGAAGGTTTATTTAACAAAGAAAACGGATTAAAGGAAATCGTAAGTAAAGGAATTCGATTGATTTCTGAAGGCGGAGTAGATATTACACCACTTCGGAATCTTATCCATGAAAATGTAGATGAAAAACAAGTCCGAGAGTCGGGTGTGGAATTGTGTATTATGACATTTTCCGTGTCGCACATGAAGAAGATAGATTTGAGTATTCATGAAATACCAAAAGGGTTGTTAGAAGATTTTCTGCTGGCTAGTGCATATTTAATTGGATTTAAGAATGAAAAGTTGCATGGTCAAACCTATATGGACGGTGGAATTATTGACAATTTTCCAATCAAGTCTCTTTTAGACCGAGGTTATAAAAATCTGATTCAAATTCGCATCTATGGTCCAGGTATTGTACAACGAGTAAAATTGGAAAAAGGTGAAAAGCTTTATGAAATTTCGCCGAATGTGAAATTGGGTAGTATCATCGAATTCCAAAACAAAAGAAGTAAGCAAAATTTGAAAATGGGCTATTATGATGCCATGCGTATGCTTTACGGGTTGACCGGTCGAATTTATTATATTGAACAAACGCGAGAAGAATGGTATTATGAGAAAATACTAAGAAATTTGAGCGACAACGAACGGCGAGAGATAGCATTTGTTTTGCGGTTGCCGAGAAAATGCACAAATACAGAATTATATCTCAGTATGTTGGAGGCAAGTGCAAAGTTATTGCGCGTTCAAAAATATCGGATTTATACGGTAGAAGGCTTAGAACAAGAAGTGTCTAAAAAATATGAAAAATGTGAAGAAAGACAAGAACTTCCAAAGTTTTTACATTTGCTTATGCGCATCAGAAAGGAATACAGTATGAATTTAAAAGGACGTCATTTTTTAACATTAAAAGATTTTACAGCAGAGGAAATTTTATATTTGCTTGATTTGGCAGCAGAATTGAAGTTGAAAAAGAAACAAGGCATTACAGGAAATTCTTTGAAAGGAAAAAATATTGCACTTATTTTTGAAAAACCATCAACTAGAACTCGCTGTGCATTTACAGTAGGTGCTGTCGATGAAGGTGGTATACCGACATATTTGTCTCAACATGATATCCAATTGGGATACAAAGAAAGTGTAAAAGATACTGCCCGCGTTTTGGGACGTATGTTTGACGGGATTGAGTTCCGCGGATTTAAGCATGAGCATGTAGAACAATTAGCAGAGTATAGTGGAGTTCCTGTGTGGAATGGATTGACAGATGAATATCATCCGACACAGATTTTGGCAGATTTGCTTACAATGCGTGAACACTTTGGCTATTTAAAAGGTTTGAATTTTGTTTACTTGGGAGATGGACGTAATAACATGGCGAACAGTCTCATGATTGGTTGCGCGAAAGTCGGTGTCAATGTTTCCATTATTGCGCCAAAAGAATTGTGGCCAGAAAAAGAATTGGTAGAATTGTGTAAGGGATATGCTGAAAGTGCAGGGTCATCTGTTAATGTTACAGATTCTTTGGATGGAGTAAAAGGGGCCGATGTGTTATATACAGATGTGTGGTGTTCTATGGGAGAAGAAGATAAGACTGTAGAACGAGTTGCTTTATTGCACCCATATCAAATCAACCAGGCATTAATGGACAGAACAGGAAAAGAAAGAACAATCTTCATGCACTGCTTGCCGGCTGTAAAAGGAAATGAAGTGACAGAAGAAGTGTTTGAGAAGTATGCGGATGTTGTGTTTGATGAAGCAGAAAATCGTTTGCATACCATTAAGGCAGTTATGGTGGCTACTCTTGGAGAATAAATAGGAGGAACTATGTACGAAGAAAAAATCGTATTGTGCGGAGCAAATGCATACGAGAAAAAGTTTTATCTTAATCCAGATTTTGAAACGCTCCCAGATAGTATAAAAGATGAATTAAAAATTATGTGTGTGTTATACACGGAAGATGTAGGCGGTGTATTGACACTGGTATTTGAAGAAAACGGAGAACTTTGTTTTGAAGTGACTCATGAAGAAAACGATTTCTTTTTTGATGAAATTGGCAGTCATTTAAAAATCAAAGAGCTTCAAAGAACAAAGGAAGAATTATTGCAAGCGCTACAGTTGTACTACAAGGTATTCTTTTTAGGGGAGGAAGCATAATGTTATTAGTGATTGATGTAGGAAATACACATATCACATTGGGTGTGTTCGATGGGAAAGAAGTGAAGGCGACTTTCCGTGCAACGACAAAGCAACCTAGAACATCGGATGAATATGGCATTCAATTGTGTGGACTACTAGAACATAAAAACTTTAATATAGAAGACATCACAGATGTCATCATTTCGTCGGTGGTGCCAGATATCATGCATTCTCTGGGAAGTGCGATTATCAAATATTTTCATGTCAAACCATTTGTTCCTACTACGTTAGACATGGGACTTAAGATTAATACAGAACATCCGAAAGAAATCGGACCAGACCGCGTGGTAGATGCGGTGGCTGCTTATGAGAAATATGGAGGTCCTGTGATTGTAGTTGATTTTGGAACTGCTACGACATATGATATTGTGACAGCAGAGGGAGTGTTTGAAGGTGGAGTGATTTCGCCTGGAATTCGTACTTCGGCAAGAGCTCTTTGGGGAGGAGCGGCAATGCTTCCGGAAATTGAAATTCGCAAACCAGAGTCGATTATAGCAAAAGAAACCGTATCTAGCATGCAAGGTGGATTGGTGTTTGGTTACATCGGACAGACCGAATATATTATTAAAAAAATTAAAGAAGCAGGCTATGAAGATGCTAAGGTTGTGGCAACCGGAGGATTGGGCAATGTGATTGTACCAGAAACAGATTCGATTGATATCTATGACCCAATGCTTACGTTAGATGGATTACGAATGATTTACGAAAAATGTAAAAAGAAAGCAGAAAATTAAAATGAGAAAGTTGAAAATAGGAAATGTTGAACTTGCAAATCCTTATATTTTAGCTCCTATGGCAGGCGTAACAGACCTGCCATTTCGCTTGCTCTGCAAAGAGCAGGGGGCGGGGCTTTTGTGTATGGAAATGGTGAGCGCAAAAGCAATTCAATATAACAATAAGAATACGAAAGCATTGCTGGAAATACATCCAAAAGAAGCGCCGGTGTCATTGCAACTGTTTGGCTCTGATCCAAATGTCATCAGTGAGATTGCAAAGCAGATTGAGGAATTACCGTTTTCAATTTTAGATATTAACATGGGATGTCCAGTTCCAAAGATTGTGAGAAATGGGGAAGGCTCTGCGCTTATGAAGCAACCCAAATTGGTGCATGAAATAGTAAGTAAGACAGCAAAGGCGATTCAAAAGCCAGTGACCGTCAAAATTCGAAAAGGATTTGACGATGATAGTATAAATGCAGTAGAAATTGCAAAGATTATCGAAGATGCAGGTGCAGCAGCTGTTGCAGTGCATGGAAGAACCAGAGAACAATATTACGCGGGAAAAGCAGATTGGGAGATTATCCGTCAAGTGAAAGAGGCGGTTTCCATTCCTGTTATTGGAAATGGTGATGTGGTTTCTGGTGAAAGTGCCATTGCAATGATGGAGCAAACAGGATGTGACGGAGTGATGATAGGAAGAGGCGCGCAGGGAAATCCATGGATTTTTTCAGAACTCTTAGAGTATGAAAAAACTGGTGTGATGCCAGGGCGTCCAAACTTGGAGGAACTCAAGTCTATGATGCTTCGACATGCAAGATTGCAGATTCAATATAAAGGGGAATATCTAGGGATACGAGAAATGAGAAAACATGTCTCATGGTATACTTCGGGATTGCAAAATTCGGCAAAGTTACGAGGCCAAATCAATGCAGTTGAATCCTATGAAGAACTGGCGAATTTATTGGAAGAAAAAATCAAAACATAGGATGAAAAACTGGCAGATGAAACCGTGAAAATTTCTTGACATAGATAGTCCTTACGTGTATAATGTTGAAATTGCGAGAATAGAATGACTTATCTAGAAAATAGAAAAATGAAATAGGAAAAACGTGTCAGAAAGGAAACATAAAAATGACAGTAAAGAAAACAATTCTTACGTATGCAGGGTTGAAAGCTCTTGAGAATGAACTTGAAACTCTCAAAGTAGTAAAGCGTAAAGAAGTAGCTCAAAAAATCAAAGAAGCTAGAGAGCAGGGAGACTTATCTGAAAACGCTGAGTATGATGCAGCTAAGGATGAGCAACGCGATATTGAAGCGCGTATTGAAGAAATTGAAAAGATTTTGAAAAATGCGGAAGTAATTGTAGAAGATGAAGTAGACTTGGATAAGATTAACATTGGATGCGCAGTAGTTTTATATGATGAAGAATTTGAAGAAGAAGTAACTTATAAGATTGTTGGTTCTACAGAAGCAAACAGCTTGGCAGGGAAGATTTCAAATGAATCACCACTTGGAGCTGCATTACTTGGAAAAGGTGTAGGAGAAGTTGTGGAAGTTGAGACTCAAGTAGGAACAATGGTTTATAAAGTGTTAAAAATCGACAGAAGCATATAGTTACAATAGATGAGGAGGAAGAGACGTGGCTGAACAAAATAATGTACAAGCACAAGAACAAGATATTAACCAATTAAGAAAAGTACGTCGTGAAAAATTAGCTGAATTGCAAGCAAATGGACAAGACCCATTTGTGATTACAAAGTATGACGCAGATGCACATAGCCAATCTATCAAAGACAATTTTGAAGAGTTAGAAGGTAAAAAAGTATCTATCGCAGGACGTATGATGTCAAAACGTGTTATGGGAAAAGCATCGTTCTGTCATGTTCAGGATTTGGAAGGAACAATCCAATCATACGTTGCAAGAGATAACATTGGCGAAGAAGAATACAAAGCATTTAAGAAAATGGACATCGGTGATATTGTAGGTATCAAAGGTGAAGTTTTCCGTACAAAAATGGGTGAAATCTCTATCCATGCAGAGGAAGTGACTTTGTTATCTAAGAGCCTCCAAATTTTACCGGAAAAATACCATGGATTAACAAATACAGATTTGCGCTATCGTCAAAGATACACAGACCTTATTATGAATCCAGAAGTAAAAGATACATTTATTAAGCGCTCTAAGATTCTTAGTGCAATCAGAAGATATTTGGATGGAGAAGGATTCCTTGAAGTGGAAACACCAATGCTTGTAGCAAACGCAGGTGGAGCAGCAGCAAGACCATTTATCACACATTCAAATGCACTCGGAGAAGATTTTAAACTTCGTATTTCTCTTGAGTTGTACTTAAAGAGATTGATTGTTGGTGGATTGGAGCGTGTTTACGAAATTGGACGTGTATTCCGTAATGAAGGTGTAGATACAAGACATAATCCAGAGTTTACTTTGATGGAATTATACCAAGCATACACAGATTACCACGGCATGATGGATTTGACGGAAAATCTTTACCGTCATGTGGCACAAGAGGTTCTTGGCACTACGAAAATCGTATATAATGGTGTGGAAATGGATCTTGGAAAACCATTCGAGAGAATTACAATGGTAGACGCTGTTAAAAAATATGCAGGCGTAGACTGGAATGAAATTCACACATTAGAAGAAGCAAGAGCAATCGCAAAAGAAAAACACGTGGAGTTTGAAGAACGTCACGGAAAAGGTGATATCTTAGCATTGTTCTTTGAAGAGTATGCAGAGCATCATTTGATTCAACCAACATTTGTAATGGATCATCCAATTGAGATTTCTCCACTTACAAAGAAGAAACCAGAAGATCCAGAATATACAGAACGTTTTGAGTTCTTTATGAATGGATGGGAAATGGCAAATGCTTACTCTGAGCTTAACGACCCAATTGATCAAAGAGAACGTTTTAAAGCGCAAGAAGCTCTTTTGGCAGCAGGGGATGAAGAAGCAAATACAACGGATGAAGATTTCCTTAATGCTTTGGAAATCGGTATGCCTCCAACAGGTGGTATTGGATTCGGTATCGACCGTATGTGTATGTTGCTTACAGATAGTCAAGCAATCAGAGATGTATTGTTATTCCCAACGATGAAAACATTGGATAAATAAGAGTTTAAAAAGATGAAGGACTATGATTTTATGTCATAGTCCTTTTTTAGTAAAATGATTGACAAGTGCAATAAGAAAATATACAATAACAAATGATATATAACAAGAACTATATTATGGAGGTGTGTTATGCCACCTAAAGTTAAAGTGACAAAAGAAGATATTGTAAACGCTGCTGTTGATATTGTACGAGACAGTGGAGCACAGGCCTTCAATGCAAGGGCAATTGCTTCAGTATTAAACTGCTCCACACAGCCAGTATTCTCTAACTTTGCTACCATGGATGAACTCCGTCTTGCCGTTGTAGAAAAAGCGGATATATTGTGCCAAGAGTATATGGAGCGAGAAATTGCAAGTGGAAACTATCCCACATATAAAGCGACTGGTATGGCGTATATACGATTTGCCAAAGAGGAAAAAGAGTTGTTCAAGCTCTTATACATGCGTGACCGTTCAAATGAATTTATTCCAGAAGGTTCTGAACTGGGTGATGAAATGGAGTCAATTGTACATAATAATACAGGACTTGATGGTGTAGAAGCAAAACTGTTTCATCTTGAAATGTGGGCATACGTACATGGGATTGCCACGATGTTTGCAACAGGATTTCTTGATCTTGATTGGGAACTTGTCAGCAAAATGCTCACGGATTCTTACCAAGGACTGCGGAAACAATATGGGATGGAGTGATAAAGAATGGAAGCAATTAGAATTGAAAATTTGACGAAGAAATATAAAGATGTGACTGCAGTAGACAATCTTACTCTTTCGGTTCAAAAAGGGGAGCTGTTCTCTTTACTTGGGGTAAATGGTGCTGGGAAAACGACTACGATTAAAATGCTTTCTTGCCTTACAAAGCCGACGAGTGGAGATGCGTTTCTGAATGGGAAAAGCATTTGTAAAGATTCGGCTTCTGTGAAATCTATGATAGCGGTTTCACCTCAAGAGACAGCAGTTGCACTGGGACTTTCGGTTCGGGAGAATCTTGAATTAATGTGTGGTATTCATGGTTTTACCAGGGAAAAACAGAAAGAGAAAATTGAAAAATTGACCGAGCTACTTGGACTAGAAACAGTCATGAAGAAAAAAGCAAGCAAATTGTCTGGAGGATGGCAACGCAGACTTAGTATTGCCATGGCACTGATAAGTGAGCCGGAAATTCTGTTTTTGGACGAACCTACGCTTGGTCTAGATGTGATTGCTCGAAGTGACTTGTGGGAATTAATTCGAACCCTGAAAGAGGAGGTTACAATGATTCTGACAACGCACTATATGGAAGAGGCAGAGGCATTGTCCGATCGTATTGCGATTATGAAAGATGGAAAACTCCTTATTTGTGATACTGCGGAAAAGATTAAAGAAACCGCAGGAACGGAAAACTTTGAGCAAGCTTTTGTCCGCATTGTTAAGGGGGTGACGAAATGAGAATGTTTACATTTGCAAAGAGAAACGCAAAGGAAATATTGCGAGATCCGATAACAGTCTTTTTCGGACTCGGGTTTCCGCTTGTACTCATTTTGTTATTAAGCGCTATACAGGCAAACATTCCAGTAGAGTTGTTTGAAATACAGCATTTAACTCCTGGTGTAACGGTCTTTGGCTTGGCGTTTATGACGTTGTTCTCTGCAACAATTATCTCTCGAGACAGGAGTAGTTCTCTGCTTCAACGTTTATACACGACACCTTTGACACCGATGGATTTTATTCTAGGTTATACGTTGCCAATCATTCCGGTTTCTGTGGCACAATGTATCATTTGCTATATCGCTGGGATTGTACTTGGACTTGATATAACTGTGAATATTTTATATGCTGTCCTATTTATTGTTCCGGTATCGATACTTTACATTGCATTGGGGCTTCTTTGTGGAAGTGTGTTTTCAGATAAGCAAGTGGGGGGTATTTGTGGTGCATTACTTACCAATCTTTCCGCGTGGTTATCGGGTGTTTGGTTTGATCTAAATCTTGTGGGAGGCGTGTTTAAGAAAATCGCGTACGTACTTCCGTTTGTCCATGCAGTGGAGATGGAACGTGCTGTACTACTTGGAGATTTTTCTGAGATTTTCCCACACCTTTTATGGGTTCTCGGATATGCGGCTGTACTGCTTATATTTGCAGTGTTAATGTTTTTGCGACAGATGAAAAAACAATAAGTATTGGTGTAAAAAATGAAGGACTATGACAGTGTGCCATAGTCCTTTTTGTGTTATACGTGATGTAGATATGAAATTCTTATTTAATAACAGATGTTTTTGTTGCGAGAACATTTCCGTTGTCGTCATATAATGTAAAAGTAGTTTGACCAATAGGAGCTTGTGTTGCAGAACATGTTATTGTTAATACATTTCCATTTCCATCGCCAAATCCAGCAGTTGATTTCTGACCATCAGAATATGCGATTTCGTAGTTTCCGTGTAAGTCTTCTCCAGGTGCTCCACCTGTGATACGGAAGTTTATGAAATAGAATGGGAAAAGTTTTGTTGTAGCTTCTACAACATCTTGGTGAGACATTGATTGCTTGCTTGCACTAAATGCAATCTCAAACTTCCAAGCATATAATTCATCATAAAGTTTTTTGGAATCTTTATAATCTGCAGCGACAAGTTCTTTCATGTATTGATAAACAGTAGAATTTTCTTTGTCCATATTATTCATAACAAATTGATATTTCGTTTCTTTTACCATTTCTGCACTGTCTTTATAATCGCTTGCTGCTAATTCTTCAAAAAGTGCCAATGCAGATTCGTATTGTCCGCTATTTAACTGCGCAACAGCTTGTTTGTAAGTACTGCTATTACATCCACATAGGGAAAGTAATAATGCAAATAATAAAATTCCTGATAAAATCTTTTTCATTTTGAGCCCTCTTTTCTTTTTTTTAGTTATCACTTTGGTGACATGAGATTTAGATAACATAATAATTGTATAATAATAAGACTGTATTTTCAATGCTTTTGCGTTTGAAAAGAAAATATGCTATAATACACCTGTTTTGAAATGAGTTAAGGAGAGCTGCAGAGAAAAGGAAAAATCATCATTATGGGAAGTTTACTTTTAGCAATTATATATATCAGTTTTATAAGCTTGGGATTGCCGGATTCCCTTTTGGGCTCGGCATGGCCGGTTGTGCATATGGAAATGGATGTTCCGAACTCATTTGCAGGGATTGTATCTATGACCATTTTCCTTGGAACCATATTGTCTAGTCTTATGAGTGGAAAACTATTAAGCCGTTTCGGTGCAGGAAAAGTCACCGTGGTGAGTACAATCATGACAGCAGTTGGTTTGCTAGGATTTTCAATTAGCAATCAATTTTGGATGTTAGTATTGTGGGCGATTCCTTATGGACTCGGTGCGGGAGGTGTTGATGCCATATTAAATAACTATGTGGCAGTACACTACAAACCTCAGCATATGAGTTGGCTCCACTGTATGTGGGGTGTAGGGGCAACCATTAGTCCTTATATCATGAGTTTTTCGTTGATCCGTTTTGAATGTTGGAATTATGGATATTTGATTGTTTCTATTATTCAAGCAATCTTGTCCGTTTTCATGATTATCAGCTTGCCGTTGTGGAAAAATGGCACAGGAGCAGATAAGAAATGTGGAGAAAACACACCATCAAAACCAATGTCATTTCGAGAAATTTTTGGAATCAAAGGTGCAGTTCCGTGTTTTGTTATTGCGTTTTGCTATTGCGCGTTAGAACTAACAATTATCTTATGGGTGAGCAGCTATCTTGTGGAAATGTGGAAATTTACGCCTGAAGATGCAGC
>JAZNKI010000013.1:0-16311 GCA_045578495.1 Faecalimonas sp. | reverse complement strand
AACAGCTGCTTTTGCTTCAATATCATCGGCCGGGTTGATAACTACCATACCAGGGATTGCTCTCATAAGAGCGATATCTTCGTTACACTGATGTGTAGCACCGTCTTCACCTACAGAGATACCTGCATGTGTTGCACCGATTTTAACGTTTAAGTGTGGGTAACCGATTGAGTTACGTACCTGCGCAAACGCACGTCCTGCTGCGAACATTGCGAATGAACTAGCGAATGGTACCTTACCTGTTGTAGCGATACCAGCTGCCACCGTCATCATATTTCCTTCTGCGATACCACAGTTAATGTGTCTCTCAGGAAATGCTTTCTTAAATGTACCTGTCTTTGTTGCGCCTGAAAGGTCGGCATCTAATACGACTAAGTCTGGGCATGTTGCACCTAATTCTGCAAGTGCATTACCATAACTTTCTCTTGTTGCAATTTTCTTTACTTCTGACATAATGCTTCCCCCACTTTCTCTAAATCTTCCATAGCAATTGCGTATTGCTCATCATTTGGAGCTGATCCATGCCATGAAGCTTTGTTTTCCATAAAGGAAACTCCTTTACCTTTCACTGTCTTAGCAATGATTGCTGTAGGTTTTCCTTTTGTTGCTTTTGCTTCCTTGAAAGCTGCTTCGATTTGTTCAAAGTCATGCCCATCAATATTGATTACATGGAAGTTGAATGCTTCGAATTTCTTGTCGATTGGATATGGAGAACATACATCTTCGATATTTCCATCGATTTGTAATCCATTGTTATCTACGATTACTACAAGGTTATCTAAGTTTCTGTGTCCTGCAAGCATAGCTGCTTCCCAAACTTGTCCTTCTTGGATTTCACCATCACCGAGTAATGTGTATACGCGGTAATCGTCGTTAGTAAGTTTTCCAGAAATTGCCATGCCGACTGCTGCAGAGATTCCTTGTCCAAGAGAACCTGATGACATATCAACACCAGGAATGTGTTGCATACATGGATGTCCTTGTAAGTAAGAACCTACATGACGGAATGTAACAAGATCTTCTACAGGAAAGAATCCTCTGTGTGCTAATGTTGCGTAGTATCCAGGTGTTGTGTGACCTTTTGATAATACAAAACGGTCTCTTGCTGGATCGTCTGGATTTTGAGGATCGATATTTAATTCCTCAAAATACAAATAAGTGTAAATGTCTGCTGCAGATAAAGAACCGCCTGGATGACCAGCTTTTGCACTATGTACAGAAGTGACAATTCCTTTGCGTACTTCATTTGCTATTTTTTTGAGTTCTAGCGTATTCATAATAGCCTCCTGTTTTTTATATTTGTATTCTACCTTCGAGTGCTCGAAGGAGTGTTACCTCATCAATGTATTCCAAGTCTCCTCCTACTGGAACTCCACTTGCAATACGACTCACCTTAATTCCTGTCGGTTTAATCAACTTGCTAATGTAAATCGCAGTTGTTTCTCCCTCTAACGTAGAATTTGTGGCAATAATTACTTCTTCCACATCTCCTCTGAGACGTTCCATTAACTCTTTTAGTTTGATATCTCCCGGTCCGATTCCAAGCATCGGCGAAATCGCTCCGTGAAGCACATGATAAACACCATTGTATTTTCCCGTCTTCTCATAAGCTGCTAAATCTCTTGTCGTTTCAACCACCATAATGGTTTTTGAATCTCGCTTAGAATTCATACAAATCGGACAGAGTTCTTGATCAGTCAGAGTGAAACACTGACTACAATAACGAACATTTCCTCGCGCTTCCTTCATCGTATCTGCCAGCTGCTCCACCTGCTCTTTTGGCATATTAATAATATGAAACGCTAATCTTTGTGCTGTCTTTGTCCCAATTCCCGGAAGACGCGACAACTCTTCAATTAATTTGCTAATCTGACTGCTATAATAATCCATAGTTTCTTCTCACAAATTCTTAGAATGGCATTCCTGGCATATTTCCTAATCCACCTGTCAATTTTGACATTGCAGATGAAGATGCTTCATCCACCTTACGAAGCGCTTCATTTGTTGCAGCTACAATCAAATCTTCCAACATTTCAATATCATCTGGATCAACCACTTCTTCTGCCAGCTTCACTTTCAATACTTCTCTAGCACCAGAAACTGTAATCTCTACTGCTCCGCCACCAGCTGTTGCAGTGAATTCTTTCGTCTCCATTTCTTTTGCTTGTTCTTCCATTTGTCTTTGCATCTTTTGAGCCTGCTTCATGAGGCTTGCCATATTACCTGGCATTGCTCCGCCTGGATATCCTCCTCGTCTTGCCATAACTTTCCCTCCTAATTTTCTATAGTAAGATCCATCTGAATCCTTTTTTCTATGTCTACAAAGCTATCCTCAAATCGACGTCCTTCTTCAACATGGCGAACTTCAATCTCCATACTCTTTCCGACTTTTTCTTCAATTAAATCCGATAGTTCTTTTTTGTGATTCTCGCTTCCCACAAAACTTGCGGACACTTCATCTTGAAATACTAGAAGTAACTGATTTTGCTCTCCGACACTGAGGCGCGCTTGTTTCAAATATCCTCTCAACATCCCTGAAGTTTGATTTGCAATCATTCGAAAATTTTTGACCACTTCTTTTACATCTTCATGAATTGCTTTTGGCAACATTTCTTTCTGTTTTTGAACGGTCTCTCTCTCTGTCGCATTTGTATAAACCACTTCTGTTCTTGCCACGCTCACGCCTTGCTCTACTTTTTCTTCAATTGCGCGAATGCGGTCAAGCAAAGTATCTTGCTCCACTTCCATCTCTGGTTTGCACAATTTAATAAGCGTCACTTCTAGAAGAACTCTCTTTTGTGTCGCATATTTTAATTGGTTTGACAACTCCGAAAAAATGCGAAGATAACGAATCAGCGCATCATATTCTATCATATTCGATTCTTCTTTTAGTTGCAATAGATTTTCTGTCGATACATCCAACACATCTTCCATGTTGTCAGAACTTTTCACAAGAAGTAAATTTCTCATATACCAAGTGAAATCGGTTGTGAGTTGTCCGAGTTCTCTGCCCTGCATAATTAAATCTTCCAATGTTGCAAGCACTTTCACAACATCACGGCTCAAAATCTCCCTCAACAGCTTGCTAAATACTTCGGTATCCACAGCTCCCAAGACTTCCAATACATTGTCATATGTCAACTTCTGTCCCAAATAAAATGCAATGCATTGATCTAAAAGACTCAAAGCATCTCTCATGGAACCATCTGCTGCTTTTGCAATATACTTAATCGCACGTTCTTCGACTTCAATGCCTTCTTTTTCCATCAAGTCAAATAATCTTGCTGCGATGGTATCTATTGTAATTCGTTTGAAATCATAACGTTGACATCTCGACATAATGGTAACAGGTATCTTATGCACCTCTGTTGTGGCCAAAATGAAAATGACATATTCCGGTGGTTCCTCCAAGGTCTTCAACAATGCATTAAACGCCCCTATAGAAAGCATATGCACCTCATCAATAATGTACACTTTGTACTTTCCTTCTGTAGGACGGTACGCAACTTCCTCGCGAATCTCTCGAATATTATCAACACCATTATTTGATGCCGCATCAATCTCTATCACATTCATGGAAGTGCCTTCACGAATCGCCTTACACATTGCACACTCACCGCATGGACTACCATCTATCGGATGTTCACAGTTCACCGCTTTTGCAAAAATCTTTGCAACCGAAGTTTTTCCGGTTCCTCGCGTTCCACAAAAAAGATATGCATGCCCAATTCGATTTGCCTTTATTTGATTTTGTAATGTTTGACTGATATGATCTTGACCCTTCACATCCCCAAATTCAGCTGGACGAAATTTACGATACAAGGCTGTATATGACATATCTTTCCTCTCACTTCCTTATTTTTATCACTCTATCTTATAGTATAACTCATTTTTCAGGTGCTAACAACAGAAACTTGCGTTATAATATAGAAGAAAAATTCAACAAAGGAGACTTATATGAAAAACATTTCCATCGAAGAACGACTTGCCATACTAGCACAAGAAGGTCACATCGTTCCCGATATTCAAATATTAAAAACACAAGAGCAAATTGAGGAAATCAAAAAGAGTGCCGCTTTAAACACAGCAGTTTTAGATTATGTAGAAAAACACATTCGTGCTGGCATCAGCACTGCCGATATCGATCGTTTGGTTTATGATTATACGACTGCCCACGGCGGAATTCCTGCGCCACTTGGATACGAAGGATTCCCTCGTAGCGTATGTACTTCTTTGAATAACGAAATCTGCCACGGAATTCCAGACGAAAACCGAATTCTTCAAGTCGGAGATGTCATTAATGTGGATGTCTCCACAATTCTAAATGGATACTATTCCGACGCATCCCGTATGTTTGCCATTGGCAATATTTCAGAGCGCGCAAAAAAGCTGTTATCTGTCACTCGAGAATGTGTGGAACTAGGCTTGGCAGCGGCAAAACCTTGGGGGCACCTTGGGGACGTTGCAGATGCGATTCAAACACACGCCTTAGCTAACGGCTATACAGTTGTAGAAGAAATTGGCGGTCATGGCATTGGCTTAGAATTCCATGAAGAACCTTTTGTGAGTTACGTTGCGCCGAAAGGTACCGAGATGGTGCTTGTACCAGGAATGATTTTCACCATCGAGCCAATGATTAACGAAGGTTCTCCTAATTTCTATATTGACGAAGAAAATGGTTGGACCATATACACAGCCGATTCTGGTTTGTCTGCTCAAATAGAATATATGGTTTTAGTCACAGAAACTGGTGTGGAAGTTTTGACAAAATAAAGCAGGGAACACTTACAAGTGTTCCCTTAATTCTTTTTTCACCTCATCTGACGCAAACGCGGTCTCAATTGCATTCTTTGTACAGATCTGAATCAGTTCTTCTGAAAAATAAGTTTGTTCCTTTTCTAAAGTCGTCTTGCTCACCGTACGATTATCTGTATGAATCGATACCAAAAGTCCTTCTTTTACAAACTGTTCTAAGGGATATACTTCCATAGAACCGACCGCTTTGGTCTGTAAGTTACTCGTAGGACACATTTCAATTCCAATTCCGTTTCTTTTACAAAGTTCTCTTAACTCCTGGCTTTTTTCCAAAGCAATCCCATGTCCTAATCGTTTTGCCCCGAGTGCAATTGCTTCCCGAATGTTTTCCACACTTCCGCACTCTCCCGAGTGAATTGTGAACGGAATCCCCCATTTGTTTGCTTGTTCAAATAATGGTCGAAATAGATTTGTCGGGAACGAAGATTCATCCCCCGCCAAATCCAATGCACACACGCCTTTTCCCACAAAAGGTCTTGCTGCTTTTAGCATTTCCATATTTTGTTCTAAATTATGATGTCTCATTGCACAGACGATTGCCGAAGCATATACTCCAAATTCCTCTTGTCCCTTTTGGAGGCCTTCCACCACACTGGCAATGACCTCTTCACAACTCATCCCTTTAGCAGTGGACAATTGGGGTGCAAACCTCACCTCGATATACTTTATATTTTCCCTTGCCACATCGCGAACCAACTCATAAGCCGCTCTTCGCAGCCCCTCTTTTGTTTGCAGACATCGCAACGGCAACGCAAACTTTTCCAAATACTCTGTCAGACTTGTGCAATCCTCTGACACAGATAGTTCTTTTTCCAGTTCTTCTCTTTCAAAACAGATTCCCTCTTCACGAAGCATCGCATCCACAAAATCAATGTTCAGAGAGCCGTCCAAATGACAGTGTAGTTCTACTTTTACCATAATGATTTTCCTCAAAATATCTTATAATTTAGGATACACCTCATTATAACATATTTTTTTATTCACTTATAGTAATCCAGCCAAATTTGGTAATCCAAGCGAAACGAATGGAACATAAGTGACCAATAAAAGGCCGACCAATATTGCCACATAGTAGAGAAGCATATACGGCATCACCTTCGCCAAGGTAGTGCGCCCCACTTTAATCGCCACAAACAATGTATTACCTACTGGCGGTGTAATATTTCCAATGCATAGATTATAAACCAAAATTAATCCAAACTGTACCGGGCTCATCCCGAAAGTTTTGACAATCGGGAGAAACAGCGGCGTGAAAATCAAAATCGCAGGCGTCACATCCATAAACGTTCCTGCCACCAATAAAATGGCATTCATAATCAACAAAATAACAGTTGGATTTGTGGTAACACCAAGCAAAGCACTCGAAATTGCCTGAGGAATTTGCGTAAATGCCATAACCCAGCCAAGGATATTGGATACCCCAATGAGAAACACAATCATCCCACTCATTTTGGCACTATCCACCACAATTCTCCAAAAAGATTTCAAAGTAATATTTTTATAAAGAATACCCAAAACAAGTGCATATACCACTGCAATGGCAGACCCCTCTGTGGCTGTAAATATTCCCGCAACAATCCCACCGATTACCAAAATAATCAAGGACAGCGATGGAATCGCACGAACAGTCGCAGCACCAAGTGTTTTCCAATTAAACCTACCAGGAGTTCCTTTATATCCCCTCTTCTTTGCAAGAAGAACTGCTACTACAATACAACAAAGCGCCCAGATAATTCCAGGAAGATATCCAGCCAAGAATAGTGCTGCCACAGAAGTCCCTCCAGAAACCAATGAATATGTGATTAATGCATTGGATGGCGGAATTAAAAGTCCCGACGGAGCCGATGCACCATTTGTAGCTGCACAAAGAGCCGGGTCATATCCTTGTTCCTCTTCTCCTTCGCGAACCATACTTCCCACCGCTGCTGCAGCAGCAGAAGCCGACCCAGAAATCGCCCCAAAAAGTCCATTCGCCCCCACATTGGTTACCAACAAAGAACCCGGGAGTTTCCCCAATACTGCAAGCACAAAATCTACCAATCGCTTTGCTATACCACCGCGATTCATAAGATTTCCTGCTAGGATAAAAAATGGAATTGCCGTCAAACTGAACTTACTCATTCCAACAAAGGTTCTTTGGGCCGCCGTCAAAACAGAGACATCCAGCGGAACTACAGCCAATATAGCAGCAAGAGAAGAAATTCCGATTGCGTAAGAAATCGGAACTCCAATCACCAATAACAAGATCAAAACTACCAATACAATTCCCAGTGCTTGAAACGCCATTCTTATGCCTCCTCCCCTACTTGCTCATCTTCTCGCAAAATATCCACAATATTTAATATCGTATAAACAATATTTACGACTCCACTAATTGGAAGCACTACATAAAAGATTCCAATCGGTATGCCCAACGATGAAGTCATTTGCCCCATAGCAAGTGTAGTAATTTGAACTCCACCATACACTAAAATGATTCCTGCAAACAACAATGCAATCACTTCTGCAAAAACAGAAAAGATTTTTCTTCCCACAGTTCCCATTCGTTCCACCACAATTGGAATATTCATATGTCCTCTTTCGCCTACCACGACAGACGCCCCAAACAATGACATCCACGCAAACAAATAAGATACCAATTCTTCTGACCAAGAAGATGGATTCTTCAAGATATATCTCGTAAAAACTTGCCAGCAAGTCAGAATAACCATTGCAAGAAAGCTCCCGCCCGACAGTAAACTCAAACTCCAATCTAATATTTTTCGAATACTCTTCATATTTCCTCCTACTCTGCCTTAGATGGGTATTTTTTATTATATTGTTGAATTTTTTCGTAAATTGGTTGTAACTGCGTGTTTCTAGACAAAACCTTTTCATGCAAAGGTCTACACGCCTCTACAAACGGCATTTGATCTGGATAAAGAAAAGTTACTCCCTGCTCATTTTCCGCTTTTTCCTTTGCCGCCTCTACTGCATCTACCCATTCACCCCGCTGTGTTTCATTTAACAACTGATACCCTTCTTGGAATATTTCTTTTTCTTCCTCTGTCAATTGTTCCATAAATGCCACATTTCCAATGAGAATATCCGGCACCATCTGATGCATATCATAGGAATAATATTTGCAGACATCTCCGTGTCCATTGTCTGTCAATGCCAACTCATTATTTTCTGCGCCATCTATGACATTGGATTGCAACGCCGTATACACTTCACCAAATCCCATTGGTGTGGCTGCTCCTCCCAAAAGTTTCATCATTTCAATATTGGTTGGAGATTGTTGTACACGAATTTTTAACCCTTTCAAATCCCTTGGTTTTTCAATTCGTTTATTTACCGTATAAAAATTTCGAGTCCCTGCATCCAACCAAGTCACTGCCACAAACCCCGCCTGCTCCGTGGACTGAAAAACACTCTCTGTAATAAGAGCATCATCCATAACTCCGTGATACGCTTCTTTGCTTGCAAACAAATATGGCAAGTTGAAAATTTCATAATTTTTACTAAACGTTTCTAAGATCGCATTACTCGCCACACAATAATCAATGGCACCCGTTTGTGTGAGTTGTACCATATCTGTCTGCGACCCCAGCAATTCGCTTGGGTACACTTCGACCACATATTTATCCCCCAAACGCTCATTGATATAATCACGAAATGCTAATAATGCAATATGTGTCGGATGTGTACTTGATTGGTTGTGTCCGATTCGCACAATTCTTTTTTGCTCGCTTTCTCCACATCCACTCAAAAATATTGTTCCGACCAATATCATACTCAATAGTATTGCCAGCCTTTTTTTCATGACCTAAACTTCCTCCTTTTTACAATTACAAAAGAAGTATGCCCAGTTTTTCCTTTTTTTTGCACAAAAAAAGAAGTGCTTTTCAGCACTTCAATAAAAAAAGCGGGTGATGGGAATCGAACCCACGTATCTAGCTTGGAAGGCTAGTGTTCTACCATTGAACTACACCCGCATATAACTTATGAACTTGTAATGCCCAGAGCCGGAATCGAACCAGCGACACAGGGATTTTCAGTCCCTTGCTCTACCAACTGAGCTATCTGGGCACATATCCTTTGTAGCTGTTCCTTCAGCACGGGACTTATCATAACACGCATTTTTTTGATTGTCAACAACTTTTTCAAAATAAATGCGCCCTTTTTTCAAAGAGCGCATGCTTTTATATTATTTGAGTTTTTCAGCCAATTCATCCATTGTTTGAATCGTATCTTCTTTCATGGTTGACTTAATTGTCACAACCGGTTCACAGATTGTAATCTCTTTCATACCTTCTAAGATTTCTCTCATTTTCTTCGCTGCCATTGGTGCCCAACTTCCATTTTCCATCAAGGCCACTGTACGTTTCTGATAATTTTTCGCCTTCAAATGCAACAAGAAATCTTCCATACAAGGGAACAATCCTCCGTCATAGGTCGAAGATGCCACTACCAATTTGTCATGGCGGAATGCATCTTCCACAGCTTCTGCCAAATCATCTCTCGAAAGATCTGCAATCGCTACGCGTTTTGCACCTTTTTCTTCTAGCATTTCAGCCAACTTCTTTGCTACTTTTGCTGTGTTTCCATGAATCGATGCATACGCAATAAATACGCCTTCATCTTCTGGTTCGTATTTGCTCCAAATATCATACTTTCCGATATAATATCCCAAATCTTCTTTTAAGATTGGACCATGAAGCGGACAAATCATTTGGATATCCAACGTTGCCGCTTTCTTAAGTAATGCTTGAACCTGTGCACCATACTTTCCTACAATATTGAAATAGTAACGTCTCGCTTCACATGTCCATGCTTCATCCGTGTCTAGTGCACCAAACTTTCCAAACCCGTCTGCTGAGAATAAAATTTTCTCTGATTGCTCATAGGCAACCATTACCTCCGGCCAATGTACCATTGGTGCCATAAAGAACTGTAATGAATGTTTTCCTAGAGCTAATGTATCTCCCTCTTTTACCACAACGCTTCTTTCCGAGAGATCGATATCAAAAAACTGAGGAATCATAGCAAATGTTTTTGCATTTCCCACAACTTTCACGTTTGGATATTTTTCTGCCAAACGTTGAATGTTCGATGCATGGTCTGGTTCCATATGTGACACAACCAAATAGTCTACATCTCTTCCACTCAATACCTGTTCCAAATTTGCAAGCCACTCATCTGTCTTTCTCGCATCCACAGTATCCATGACCGCAACTTTTTCATCTAAAATCACATAAGAGTTATAAGAAATACCATTTGGAACCACATATTGACTTTCAAACAAATCGATGGTCTTATCATCTACTCCCACATACTGAATTGCCTCTGTAATCTTCACGTCTTTCATCTCATTTCCTCCCTTATAATTTACAACTATCAAATATGAACAAGTCAAAATGTCTCTTTGCCTTTTCATATTGTTCTTCACTCTTAATTGTATACGCTACTGACATTGCACCCATCATCTTGCAAAGCGTTCTCGAAAGATCACTTGCGTGCTGATGTTTGTATGCAATAAAATCTGGTCTCGTTACAACATTGCTAAAAAGCCATGTCATTATCCACAGGCCAATTTTCTTTCGCCCTTGTTTCCTATAATTTTGACTCAACTGACCACGCACCACATCTGGTCGATTTTTGCGATACCATTTTACAGCAAGCGGATGGAACGACTCCATACAATAAACACCTTCATAGTTCTTCAAAATCTCATTTCCCAATTCGCACACCTTTGTGTCTACACGGTCCATCTTATATTCGATAATCAATGGCACTTTCCCATCAATAATTTGCAACACCTGGCGAAGCGTCGGAATCGTCTCCTTCGATTTTCCCAACTTCATTTTTTGAAGTTCTTCCATCGTAAAATCCCAAACTTGTCCTTCCACACCGCACATTCTTTTCAAAGTAGCATCATGAAAAACAACTGGAACATTGTCTTTGCTCAATTGTACATCAAACTCGATTCCATACCCTGCTTCTACTGCTTTTTGAAACGCTCTCAAAGAATTTTCAGGCGCATCTGTATCATTGTCAAACAAACCTCTATGTGCATAATGCACTCCATAAAACGGTGCCCGATCTGGTTTATGAATCATTCTAGGAGCAATCAAGAACAAATACAGCGCAACAATTCCCAAAATAATCCCCGCAACTAGATACCACATAATATCACCTTCTATCACTAATCATCTACATCTAAGTTTTCCAAAAGGTCTTTTTTCTTAGCAGGCTTTGAATCCCCGTGTTTCACCATACTCATCGTTATAAATGCGAATACACAAAACGCTACTGAATACGGAAACAACGTTCTATAACTAACATATTCTAACAACAAGCCCGAGAGAATCGGTGTGATTACTTGTGCTGCCATAGAAAAAGTATAATAATAGCCCGTATATTTTCCTACATCTCCTGCTTTACTCATCTCAACAACCATCGGATATGAGTTTACACTGATAGAAGCCCATGCGAATCCGATAATCGCAAAAAAGATAACCATAGACCAATGATACGTCGGATACAAACCTGCAGCCGCGAAACAAGAGCCTAACAACACGATACCTATTAAAATCGTTTTCTTACGTCCGATTTTACTTGATAAGAATCCAATTGGAATATAACTGATAATTGCCACAACGGTTGCAATCATCAAACAGTCTGCATAATCTCCACCTTCCAATCCCCAGACTTCTGATACGTATCGTGAAAAGGCAGTTGTCACTGCATTGTACGCAATAAACCAAAATGCAACCGAAATAAGTATAAAAATCAAACTCTTCTTCACATCTTTTGGGAGTGGTCCAGATGTCTGACCAACAATTTCAGCACTCTCTTCCCTTTCACTTTCAACTCCCACTTCTTTGCGCAGCTTATTTTCACGTATTGTTAAAAACGTCAAAAGAACACTCACTACCATCAAAAGGCCAACAGCCAAAAACAACGGATAATAGTTTGGACGTTCTCCTTTGTCCACCAAAAGTTTAATCATAATCAATGTGTAAACAGCACCAATCGCACCCATTAGATTAATAATCGCATTTGCTTTACTTCGAAGATGCTTTGGGGTCAAATCTGGCATCAATGCCACTGCCGGCGACCGATACGTACCCATGCTTACCAATACTAAGAACAATCCCACAACAAATATCACAAGATTTTCCACGCGATCTGCATACGGCAATGCAATCAAAAACAAAAACGATAAGCCTGTTCCGATTAATATAAATGGCATTCTTCGCCCAATCGGAGTCTTAACCTTGTCCGAAAATGCACCGAAAATCGGCAATAAGAATAATGCAAACACATTATCAGCTGCCATAATTGCACCTGTTACAGTCTCTCCCATGCCAAAGGTGTTTTTCAAAATCAATGGCACTACATTATCATACATTTGCCAAAATGCGCTGATGGATAAAAATACCAATCCGATAAGTACTGTTCGTTTATAATTTAACTTCATAAACTTCTCCTACCAAATATTATTTCAGAATTTTCTTTAGTATAACACATTTCCATATAAATTTAAAACAGGCAATATATAGAAAAATGGCACAGAATTAATCCTGTGCCAACCATGTAATCACTTCTTTTAGTTGTTCGTCGTCTGTATCAACATCTTTCAAATCATATCGCTGATTTATCAACAAGCGCTCTAACTTTTCAGGCAGTTCAACATCGAGTGCATCCGAATAAACCTTACATGCGTGGATGTGAAGATTTTTTAGTACCATTTGTACTTCTATTTCTCCCCAAGAAAAACGCTTGCGATGAACAGTTTCGCACTCTGGTGATTTGCCCAAACGCCACTCCCACGAAGCATAATGATTACAGATTTCCTGCACATCCTCTTGATTGAATTGGGACTCAGAAATCACTTGATAGGAACCATATACTTCTTCAAAAGCCTCTCTAAGCGCTTGTTTCATTTTTTCCACAGTAACCTCTGCATTCAATTGCTTCAGATTGCAAACTCTGGATTCTACAGACTTAACGCCCTTTGCTTTCATTTTGTCCTCGGAAGGCGTCAAATACCTTCCTAGTTTTTCTTTGTTTACATCAATCATTAAGGTACCATGTTGAATCTTACATTTCGCATTTACCGAAAAAGCATTTCCGGAAAACTTATACCCATCCCTTGTGATAATGTCATTTCGACCCGAAAATTCCGTCTCAATTCCAAACTTTCTACAAGCAACACGGATCATATCCATCTGCATTTTCAAGTCATATCTCTCAGGGGAACCCAAAAATGTGAAGCAAAGATTTCCCAGGTCATGGTAAACCGCTCCGCCTCCGGTTGTTCTTCGCGCCAGGTATCCACCTTCTTCTTCTAACAACTGCACACGACATTCACGCAGTGCATTTTGATTTCGTCCGATTACAACCGTGTTGTCATTTTGCCAGAGATAAAGTATAAAATCACCTGGCCGAACATTGTCAGCCAGGTGCTTTTCTATTGCAAGATTTTTCCATGGATTATAATGATTACTCTCATATAAATAATTCATCATAATACAATCACATTTCGGTCAGTTACCATCTGAACAAATTCTTCTGGTAATTGACTATCACTAATAATATAATCTACGTCTGTTAAGTCGCCAAACTTATATGGGAAAATCTTCCCATATTTTGAGTTGTCCATAAGAATCACCTTACGAGCAGCCTTCTTCATAAGCAATCGTTTCACTTGCATTTCATCTTCTTTTCCGCAAGTAAAACCACTATCCAAGGTATATCCTGAAACCCCGATAAACGCAGTTGCAATATTGATATGTTCCAACATTGCCAATGTACTTGCTCCAGAAACTGCCAGGTTCGAACGATTCAACGTTCCACCACACATATGAATTGCAGGATTGACCAATCGAGATAATTCTACAGCTATATTCGGTGCCGTGGTAAAAATATTAATAGCAATATCAGGTAACATTTGAGCCACCGCAAAACACGAAGTTCCAGCGTCAAGAAATATGGTACTGTCTGTATGGATAAGCTGAAGCGCTTTTTCCGCTATTTCTCGTTTCTCGGACATATTACTCTGCATTCTATGTTCTAATTTTCCCTCGGTCATACCATGGTGATTCGCTGTCATGGCACCACCTCTGGTTCTAATAATCAATCGTTCTTCTTCCAACTTGGCCAAATCACGATGAATTGTCATAACGCTGATGTCGGGAAAGAGAGAACTAATCTCTTTCACCGACACAACACCTTTTTCTTGAATATACTTTCGAATTCGTTCTCTTCGAATCTGATTCATGGTTATACTCCCATTTTCAATTTTCTCATTTGCTCAACAGGTGTTACATTTGTTAATGGTTTGTATCCTTCTAATGGCATAATCTTTTCATTGATTGCATCCATAATCCACTCTTTTTGTGGGAAGAAGAATTCATCATATTCAAACGGAGGTGTAATCCAGTTTTGAGCTCCTACGATTACAGGAGGTGCATCTAAGTAATCAAATGCAAGTTCTGTAATGTTCTTAGCGATATCATCAAGGAATGAACCTCTTGCACAAGCGTCTGAGGCCATAACCACTTTTCCTGTTTTCTTAACAGATTCAAGAATCTTTGTATAATCCAATGGAGCTAAGCTGTGGATGTTAATTAACTCTACAGATACGCCATATTTTTCTTCCAATTCTTTAGCTGCTTCGTATGCACGGTAAAGTGTTGCACCAATTGTAAGCATTGTGATATCTGAACCTGGTTTTACGATATTTACATCACCGAATTCGATTTCGTATTCACCTTCTGGAACTCCACCTTCATGGAATTTTTCACCGATATCGTAAATTCTTTGGCTTTCAAAGAATACAACTGGGTCTGTTCCGTTAAGAGCTGCTTGCATCAAACCTTTTGCTTCGTATGGTGTAGCTGGGAAGCAAACTTTAAGACCTGGTACATGAGCACACATAGCTGTCCAGTCTTGTGAATGTTGAGCTCCGTATTTAGAACCAACAGATACACGAAGTACCAATGGCATCTTAAGGATACCAGCACTCATTGCTTGCCATTTAGCCATTTGGTTGAAAATTTCATCTCCACAACATCCGATGAAGTCACCGTACATCAATTCTACAACTGCACGTCCACCACACATTGTGTAACCAACTGCTGTACCAACGATCGCTGTTTCAGCGATTGGTGAGTTGAATAATCTTGAATATGGGATAACATCTGTAAATCCACGGTATACAGCGAATGCTCCACCCCAGTCACGAACGTCTTCACCGTATGAAATCATTGTTGGGTCTTCATAATATTTGTTGAACATTGGTTCAAAAATAGCATCACGAAGGTTGTAACGTTTCATTGCACTTACTTCTTTTCCGTTTGCATCGTAGTGTGTACGAACTTTCTTAAGAAGGTCTGTGTAACGTTTACAGCTTTCTTTTGGACCTGTAACAGAAGCTTCTCTTGTTGTGTCCATGCTGCGTTGTTTTCCATTGTTGTACATCATACGTTCAACAATTGCTGGATCTTTTACAAAATCAAGGTATGGTGTTTTTTCTGTATCAGCTGCTAAGCGACAGATACGAGCCATTCTTTCTCTTGTTTTTGTCCAAATTTCTTCAAATACACTATCATCAGCAACACCAGCTTCTACAAGTGCTTTTCTGTATGTTACCAATGGATCTTGTGCTTTCCAAGCTTCGATTTCTTCTTTTGTTCTGTAAGCATTTTGGTCAGATGTAGAGTGTCCAAGCAAACGATATGTTACAACGTCTAAGAATACTGGGCCTTCTCCACTCTTAGCCAATGGCAATTTACGGCGGTAAGCATCGATTACTGCAAGTGGGTTGTAACCATCAATTCTTTCTGCGTGTAATTGACTTGGTGTAACACCGGCGCCCATACGTGCAAGTTCTCCATAACCCATTGTTTCACCGTATGTTTGTCCACCCATACCATAACTGTTGTTATTGATGTGGAAGATAAGTGGAAGTCCACCGTTTTTGCTTTCTTCCCAAAGTGTTCTATATTGGTCCATTGTAGCAAATGAAAGTGCTTCCCAAACAGGACCACGAGCCATAGAACCATCACCTAAGTTAGCGATACATACGCCTTCTTTATCATTTACTTTTTTGAAAAGAGCTGCACCTGTTGTGATTGTTGCAGAACCACCAACCAACGCGTTATTTGGATAAACACCGAATGGAAGGAAGAATGCATGCATTGAACCACCAAGACCTTTGTGGAAACCGTTTTCACGAGCGAATAACTCTGAAAGTGCTCCGTAAAGGATAAATTCGATTGCTAATTCTTTTACGTCATCTCCAGCTTTGCTGTCTTGAAGAATACCATTTAATGTAGCACCATCGAAGAAGTTTTTCATATCTTCCATCAATTCTTCATCGCTGAGTTTTTCGATACATGACAAACTCTTTGCAAGAATTTCACTATGGCTTCTGTGGCTACCAAATGTAAAGTCTTCTTTTCCAAGTAAGTAAGCTTGACCTACTGCTGCAGCTTCTTGTCCAAG
>JAZNKI010000012.1:0-1941 GCA_045578495.1 Faecalimonas sp. | reverse complement strand
TTTTATTACAGCTTTCTGATTATATACACTGGTTTAACTATTCTCGTATTCATGGCTCTCTTGGTTACTTAACTCCTGTTGAGTTTAAGACTCTCTCTTTGGCTAAATAATTTTTGTACAATTTTGGGTTGACAATCCACTATATATGGATCTGCGGGTGTTGGCAAGTCCACTTTGATTAATCACGTGTCACACCTATTTAACGATGAGAAGAAACTGTTTCTGGCGCAGACTAATCCTGCTATCGATAATTTGAAACGACGAGTTGGCGCAGAGCATTGTACTTTTTCCACCATTGCAAGTTTCCTGCAACGTGAATCATTCAGTACCGACTATCATCTACTGGTAATCGACGAATGTAGCACAGTCAATAATAATGATATGGTGAAAATACTGACCAAAGCAAATTTTAGTATCATCCTGCTGGTCGGTGACACATATCAAATAAACTCTATCAGGTTTGGTAACTGGTTCACAGCATTAAGACATTTTATTCCGAGCAAGTCTGTGTATGAATTGACAGAGCCATATCGTGCAAGAAATAATCAACGGCTTTTGGATCTGTGGTCTAAAGTTCGTGAAATGTCCGATGATGTCAATGAATGGGTAGAAAAACAACGTCGCTCTCTGAAAGTGGATCAAACGCTTTTCGTTAAGGAAGTTGAGGATGAAGTCACACTATGCTTGAATTATGATGGCTTATATGGTATCAACAACATAAACCGCTTTCTACAGGAAAGCAATCCGAACCCGACTTTTTCATGGGGAATACAGCAATATAAAGTTGATGATCCAGTGCTGTTTCTCGAATCCTCGCGTTTTCATCCGTTAATTTACAATAATATGAAAGGCAAAATTGTAAAGATAGAAATTCTGGATGCCGGAACAGTCGATGCGAGAATAATATTTGATATCGAACTTGAAAAGCTTATTGATGAACGCGAAGCTGGATGGTATGATCTCGAATACATCGGAGAGTCAGAAAAAGGCAATTCCATCGTTAGCTTCGCTGTTTTTCAAACAAAAGATGAGGACGAGGATGACGATGGTAACGTATCTCGAACAGTTGTACCGTTTCAGATTGCCTATGCCGTTTCCATTCACAAAGCACAAGGTTTAGAGTACACATCTGTAAAACTTGTGATTACGGACGAGGTAGATGAATTGATAACTCACAACATCTTCTACACGGCAATAACAAGAACGCAAAACTTGTTAAAAATCTACTGGACACCAGAAGTGGAAGAAAAGGTGCTTAAGCGAATTAAGCCTCGTAATATTGACAGTGATATAGAATTGTTAAGTAATTATCTCTGAAACTCAAAATTCAAATCCCCATTCTAAACAAAAACAGGTTGTAGACATTTCGGTTGACCGTAAGAATCATTTCTTACATGGCGGATGAAATGATACCATACAATCGTAAGGTCTGGTATTATCCTGTGTCGGCGATATAAGAAATAGCCCAAAGTGCAATTCCGAACATTTCAAAGTGCCAAATGGGCACTTTGAAATAAAAGACAGACTTTTTTCCACGCACAAAAATCCACATTCGATTACTTTCCAAGCACGGATTTCACAGCAATATCGATATTTGACATCAAAATGAACGTGTCGTGGCACGTTGAGACGGTAGTACTTCTCTCCCACAAAGAAGTTGAAACCACAATCGACGTAAAACTAGAGTTTGGCGAAGGCAAAGGACAGCATTCACTTAAGAAAGTACAGGCAAAAGCTGATAAATTTAAGCCTAAAGAGAGAGTTACATATAAAATGATTCAGGAGTATGTCGAAAACAAATATGGCTTCAAAGTGCATACTGCATATATTGCAGAAGTAAAAAGAAATCTTGGATTGGATATGTATGATGCTCCGAATGCAGTTGAAACACTTAAAAACCCAAGAAAACATCCTACACCTGAAAAGGAAGAAGCGATAAAA
>JAZNKI010000011.1:0-7111 GCA_045578495.1 Faecalimonas sp. | reverse complement strand
CCCATATCCGAGTCTGCCACTTTCACTTCGAGGATTAAGGCTTTCCCTTCGGTTCTTTCAGTAACAACAACCTCTTCAGGATGATCAACTAATGCTTTTGCAATTACTTCTACTAATTCACGCATTACCTGTACCTCCATTATGTCGCAGATTATTTTTCAATACCTGCTACTTTGAAAATTTTTCCAACCATTTCTGTTGGTTGAGCACCATTGTTTAACCATTTTTTAGCTGCTTCTTCATCCACTTTGATTACACTTGGATCTTGTGTTGGATCATAGTATCCGATTTCTTCGATGAATTTACCATCTCTTGGTGATCTTGAATCTGCTACTACGATTCTGTAGAAAGGAGCTTTCTTTTGTCCCATTCTTCTTAATCTGATTTTTACTGCCATGTTTCTTTACCTCACAATACTTTTTTATTATTTTATCTATGTGTTAAAAAGGAAGTCTAAATCTACCTTTTTTACCACCCATGCCACCCATCATTCCAGGAAGTTGTTTCATCATCTTTTTCATTTGTTCAAATTGCTTCACAAGACGATTCACTTCACTGATGTCCACACCGGCACCTCTTGCGATTCGGTGTTTTCTTGATGGATTTAAAATTCCCGGATTTCGGCGTTCTTCTTTGGTCATCGAATAAATAATCGATTCAACTCTCGCCATTTGTTTTTCACCGGCTTCCATATCTGCATCTTTGATTTTTGCATTTCCAAGACCAGGCATCATACCCATGACACTAGAAAGTCCGCCTAATTTTTTCATCTGCTGCATGCTCATCAGATAATCTTCAAAATCAAACTGCGCTTTCTTCATTTTTCGTGTCATTTCTTTGGCCTGTTCTTCGTCGATGCTCTCTCCCGCTTTTTCAATCAAGCTAAGCACATCTCCCATGCCCAAAATCCTAGAGGCCATTCTATCTGGATAAAACTGTTCCAAATCGGAAAGTTTTTCACCCATACCTACATAAAGAATCGGTTTTCCTGTGACAGCCTTAATAGAAAGCGCTGCACCGCCTCTTGTGTCACCATCTAACTTTGTAACGATAACACCGTCGATTCCGATCTTTTCATTGAAACTACCTGCCACATTAACGGCATCTTGACCAGTCATGGCATCCACTACTAAAATCGTTTGGTGAACTCCCACCGCCTCTTTGATTTCCTGTAATTCTGCCATCATTTCTTCATCAATATGAAGACGACCTGCTGTATCTAAAATCACAAGGTTATTTCCATTTTTCGCCGCATGTTCCAATGCAGCTTTTGCAATATTTACCGGCTTATGATTTTCACCCATTGCAAATACTTCTACACCTTGCTTTTCACCATTTATTTGTAATTGCTTGATTGCAGCTGGACGATAAATATCGCAAGCTACAAGTAATGGTTTTTTCCCTTTTAATTTAAACTTTCCGGCAATCTTTGCAGTGGTCGTTGTTTTACCTGCACCTTGAAGACCGGCCATCATGATGATGGTTGTCGCCTGCCCTGGTTGCAATTGAATCTCTGTTGTCTCCGAACCCATCAACTTGACTAATTCTTCATTTACAATCTTGATTACCATCTGGCCTGGATTCAATCCATTCATAACGTCCTGTCCGATTGCACGCTCTTGGACATCTTTGATAAATCCTTTTACGACTTTAAAGTTTACATCTGCTTCTAAGAGAGCCATCTTAACTTCTTTCAGTGCTGCTTTTACATCATCTTCTGTCAAGCGACCTTTGCTTCGAAGATTTTTAAACACATTCTGAAGTTTTTCCGACAAACTATCAAATGCCATCTTATAACTCCTCTATAATCTCTTCTGATATCTTTTTCACTTTTTGAATCGTCTGATTCTCTTCTTCATTTACTTCTGCAAGAAGTTCGCTTATCTGATGCACCTTATCTTTTACTGTTAAAAATCTTTCTACAAGATGTAACTTTGCTTCATATTCTTCTAGAATCTTATTACATCTCTTTATCAAATCATGTACACCTTGTCTGCTGATACCTGCATCTTTTGCAATTTCACTCAAGGATAAATCATCGACAATGAACTGTTCGTAGATTTCTTTTTGGTGATCTGTCAACAACTCACCATAAAAATCGTACAACAACGATTGCATAAAAATCTCATCCATTTTTATCACCTAGGCTATCATAACGGAAAAAAAATAAAGTGTCAAGTATTTTTTCTTGACACTTTTACTTTTTTCTTATTTTTCTATTCTTCATAAATATCTTCTTCAAAAGTTCTATTTACAAACTTATCTTTTAATGATTTCAAGTACTTTGCAACCTTTTTTAAACTTCCTGTAATCTCCTTCATATAAAGACACACTACAACTACTGCAGTCACTACACTTACTATCCCTGCTATAATTCCAACAATCGTCCATGCTTTTTTCATAATCGTCCTCCCCTTATCAAAGCCTTTAACTGTACCTTTTCTTGTAAAAATATTATCATACCTTATTTTGTTTTGCAACGTTCTTTTCAGTTCCCACTCATCAGTTTCCGCATATTCAAAAGACCATTTCCTTGCTGATTTTTTGACAGATTTAATACACTACAACTCTCTGCAAGTCGTTGCTTCACTTCTGTGTTTGTAAGATTCGGAGACTTCGAAAGCAATGTAGCAATTGCCCCTGTAACAATGGGAGTAGACATAGACGTTCCACTCTTTGCCACATACAACTGATTCTTTTCACCACCCCATCTGGCATTACACGACAAAATTCGATTCCCCGGTGCCACTAAATCGGGCTTTCTAATATTCTTTTCAACGCACCCCTGTCCAGACTGTTTCGTATCAAATGATCCTACTGTAATGATTTTTTCATTCAACCCGGGAATCGTGATACTGCCCACCCTCGGTCCTAAGTTTCCTGCTGCCGCCACGACAATAATCCCCATATTCCAAAGCAGTTCTACTGCACCCATAATATATTTTTCTCCTTGCTGATTATAATTTGGAACCATTCCCATAGAAATATTCACAATTCGAATATTATATTTTTCTTGATTTTCCAAAACCCAACGAAATGCTCGCATACTTTGTTCTACTGTTCCATTCCCGCTTTGGTCTAGCACTTTCAATACAATCAACTTACACTTTGGTGCAATACCAATCGTATTTCCACCTACAATGCCACATACATGGGTTCCATGCCCATTATCATCATACGACTCCAAACGCCCATTTATAAAATCACGAAACAGCCAAACACGTCCTTCCAATTCAGGATGCCGTTCAACGCCCGTATCCATAATTACTACCACGGAATCTTTCCCTTGCCATTTTCCATCGCAATGTACTATTCTCTTTACTCGCTTCATATAATGATAGATTCCTTTTTTTATTAAAATATGTATCTTTTTATTTTTTGTTCACAAGGATAAGCCCCCACTCATATGATGAACTATAAATATAAATTACATGGAGGCTTATTATGAGCGATTTAAGTGCAACAAACTGTGGATGCGGTTGTGTAAACGAAAGATCTAACGGATGCGGAATGGGATTTGGAAACAACTCTTGTATCTGGATTATCTTACTTCTTTTATGCTGTGGCGGTAACAGTTTTGGTTCTAACCGTGGTGGTTGTGGAGACGACTGCTTGTGGATCATCATCTTATTGTTCTTCTGTGGCGGATGCGGAAACTCTAGAAGTGGATGCGGATGTGGCTGCAACGATAACTGCTACTAAAATAGGAGCACCTCAAAAAAGCTTCTGTCTTAATGACAGGAGCTTTACATATTTTCTGTTTCTATTTCATATATTTTTTTAAGTTCATTTTGAGGAGGATTTATGAAGGATGATTCTTCTTATGTCATGACGCCCTTTGATCAATATATCTCTACTCAACCCCTACAAATGTTAAAATTGTGGATTCCCTTTTTACCTCCTCAAAGTCAACGTCTGATTGCTGTCTATGTAAAGTTTTTTGAATTCACACACACAATTTCTTTTTTTCGCAGCATGCAACAAAAAGCGTTTTGTATAGAGGACATTTTAAACACATTGAAGCCTTACATGCCTGCATCAGACGTGGAATCCTTTGAACAGATTTGGGAAATGATGAGCATGATGCAAGAAATGCAAAATATGAACGGTGCTGATTTTGACCCAGCTTCCATGATGATGGGAATGTTTACACAGGATGAACCAAGTAATGTTCAGAAAGAAGGTGAAACAATTGATGGAATGGATGAATGACCCAAAACTACAGGCAATGGATCCTCTAAAATTGGAATTAATCAAAACAGCTGCCACACAGATTCAAGGGAAGAAGGGCAATACCCTCGCTCCTGTTCTCATGTCTCTTATTATGTCCGCCAACCGAAAAGGAATTCGTTTTTCTTCCGAAGAAATTTCTCTAGTTTTAAATATCCTTAAGCAAGGAAAATCAGAACAAGAACAACAGCAAATAGATCAAACCGTATCAATGGTCACAAATATGATGTCTAAGAAAAAATAATAGTAGTATTTCATTTTTAAACAAGCACAAGGGACCCCTCATTTTGAGGTGTCCCTTGCACTTAAAATCCTTCTAGTTTTCGCTGACTTCTCATCTCGCGACGTTTCTTTGCACTTTCCCATTCTGCTCTTTCAGACTCTGTCTCTAAAATCAGATTCGGCACGGAAACCGGTTTGTCATTTTCATCCAATGCCACCATAACAAAATACGCACAATTGATTGGTTTTCGGACTCCCGATTTATTTTCCACATAAGTGTCTACTCTTACTTCCATAGACGTTTTTCCTACATAGGTCAATTTCCCTACAATTACAACCATCTCATTTTGATATGCACCCTGTATGAAATGCAGATTGTCAATTGATGCAGTTGTTACATTTGTCATAGAGTGGCGCTTTGCCACAATCCCTGCGACCTCATCAATCCATTGTATTAAAATTCCACCAAACAAACGATTCGCACCGTTTAGATGATTCGGTCTCACGATGTGCACTGTTTCCACTTTCGAGTCCGACACTTTTTTTCCATCTAGTTGCATTTTTTCGTCTCCTTTATTTTTCATCCTGTCCATATAAATCAATCAGTTTTGTCAAATACTCGTATCGTTCTTTTGCGTACTGTTCAGACTGTGCAAACAATTGCTCTGCTCTTTCTGGATTTGCTCTCATCAATGCATCATAGCGAACTTCTCCATCAAGGAATTCTCGATAACTTTCTGTTGGCGCCTTGCTATCCAAGGTGAATTTATTTCCTTCTGCTGCAGGGTTGTAGCGGAAGTTGTGCCAATAGCCTGACTTCACCGCCAATTCTTCTTCTGTTTGAGCTTTACTCATTCCCTTTTTGATTCCATGGTTAATGCATGGCGCATATGCAATAATGAGCGATGGTCCCGGATAACTTTCTGCCTCTGTAATCGCTTTTACTGTCTGATTAAAATCTGCACCCATAGAAATCTGAGCCACATATACATAACCATAACTCATGGCAATTCCCGCAAGGTCTTTCTTCTTCACTTCTTTTCCGCCCGCTGCAAACTGTGCAGTCGCACCAGTTGGCGTCGCCTTTGAAGACTGTCCTCCTGTATTAGAGTACACTTCTGTATCAAACACCATAATATTCACATCTTGACCAGATGCTAATACGTGGTCCAAGCCACCAAATCCAATGTCGTAAGCCCAGCCATCTCCACCGAATATCCATTGTGATTTTTTCGCCAAGAAGTCTTTGTTCTTCAAAATATAATTTCTTGTTTCGCATGCACATTTACATGATTCCAACGCTGTCACCAATCGTTCTGTCGCAGTGCCATTTGTCGCTCCGCAATCAAAGGTCTCTAACCATTCTTTTGCCGCTGCCACTGCTTCGGCATTGTCACTATGCTCTGCTACATGTTCTACTTTTGTTTTCAGTCCATTTCGGAGCGCTTTTTGTGCAAGGAGCATACCATAACCAAACTCTGCGTTATCTTCAAATAATGAGTTTGCCCAAGCTGGTCCTTGTCCCTTGTCGTTTACCGTGTATGGTGTAGATGGTGATGAATTCCCCCAGATGGAAGAACATCCGGTTGCATTTGCAATATACATTCGATCACCAAATAATTGCGTCACTAATTTTGCATAAGGTGTCTCTCCACAACCCGCACATGCTCCTGAGAACTCTAAGAGCGGTTGCTTGAATTGGCTACCCTTTACAGTGTTTTCTTTAAACTTGGCAACCACCTCTGGTTTTTCCGGAAGCTCACGCCCATAGTCAAAGTATACCTGTCTGCCTGCATTTTCTTCCATATTGCGAAGTTCTAATGCCTTTTCGCCCTTCTTTCCAGGACATACATTTACACAAGAACCACATCCGGTACAATCATATGCAGACACTGTGATTGCAAACTTCATACCTGGCATTCCAACCATATCTAATGTTTGCATTCCTTCTGGCGCATTCGCCAATTCTTCCTCTGCCAAGGCAATTGGGCGAATGACTGCATGTGGGCAAACATAAGAACAGCGGTTACATTGGATACAGTTTTCTGCAATCCATACTGGAATATCGACTGCGATACCACGCTTTTCATAAGCAGATGTTCCTGATGGCGTAGTTCCATCCACATATTTTGTAAATGTAGAAACAGGGAGGTTATTCCCTTCTTGAGCATTTACTTTTGCCTGCACATTCTTAACGAAATCTATAACTTCTTCTCTTCCGCCTTTGACTGCTGGTGTAAAGAGTCCTTCATCTGCGTAATTTTTCCAACTTTCTGGAATTTCAATTTCAACAATTTGCTCTGCTCCTGCATCGATAGCATCGTAGTTCATCTGCACAATCTTATCGCCCTTTTTGCCGTATGTGGATTTGGCTGCACTCTTCATAAGTTCAATTGCTTGCTCCTCTGGAATGATATTCGCAAGTTTGAAGAATGCTGACTGAAGTACCGTGTTAATACGTCCACCAAGACCGATTTCTTTTCCAATCCTAATACCATCGATGGTATAGAATTTGATATTGTGGTTTGCGATAAATGCCTTTACTTGTCCTGGCAAATGTTTTTCCAAACCATCCATATCCCACGAACAGTTGAGTAGGAATGTTCCACCATCCACTAATTCTTGTACCATATTGTACTTATTGATATAGGACGGATTA
>JAZNKI010000010.1:0-32660 GCA_045578495.1 Faecalimonas sp. | reverse complement strand
CTGATACCAACCATTTCTCGTGCCTTTGCCAAATCACGCAAAGTAGCCAACGGTAACGACTCATACTTCTCTCTCATATTAATTTGTCCTTTCTTATTCATTAATTTATCATTGGGAAAATTCGTCTGAATTGACTTATCGAATGTTATCTCTTGTATTATACATGATTTTTAACAGAAATAAAAGTATTTTTTCTCTTAGTTGATTTGAAATATTAAGAATGCTATGATAATACACAAGGAAGTGAGCACATGAATTCTTGGGGAGAAAAGAGATTTTACTCTCTTGATTACTATATCAAAGAGACCTTTGGAGAAAAACTTTATAAAGTAGCTTTAAACGGGGGAATGACTTGTCCAAATCGAGATGGCACTCTTGGCACTCGCGGTTGCATCTTTTGTAGTGCAGGGGGATCTGGCGATTTTGCCGGCGACTGCAGACTTTCGATACAGGAGCAACTTACGCAAGGAAGGGAACTAATCCGACGCAAATATTCTAGTCCATCTATTATTGCTTATTTTCAAGCATACACCAATACCTATGCACCTCTTCCTTATTTAGAAGAATTATTTACACAGACGATACGAGAACCAGATGTGAAAATGCTGTCTATTGCAACTCGTCCGGACTGCCTTTCTGCCGACGTCATTGCATTATTATGTCGTTTGAATAAACAAAAACCAGTCTGGGTGGAATTAGGTCTACAAACCATTCACTCCGACAGTGCCAATTTCATTCGTCGCGGCTATTCTCTTGACGTTTTTGAAAAAGCGGTTTATGATTTAAAAAATGCTGGAATTCAAGTAATCGTACACACAATTTTATGTCTTCCTAACGAGACAACAGAAAGGATGCTCGAAACGATTTCCTATCTGAACCAACTTCCGATTGACGGAATTAAATTACAATTGTTACATGTATTAAAACATACAGACTTGGCAAAGGTGTATGAAGACACTCCTTTTTATCTTCCTACATTAGATGAATACATGGAGTTACTTGGCACTTGTGTTTCTCGCTTGCGTCCAGACATCGTCATTCATCGTTTGACGGGTGATGGACCAAAAGAACTCCTCATAGCACCTCTGTGGACCAGCAATAAACGATTGGTATTAAATCGCATACAACAGTATTTCAAACAAGCTGATATATGGCAAGGAAAGGAGCTTTCATGTCTGAAGCATTCACACTCTACAAATTAATTATTTTATATATGTTAGATAAGTTGGACTTTCCGTTGACAAACGGACAAATTTCTGAATTTATCTTAAACGAAGGGTATACGAACTATTTCACATTGCAACAAGCAATATCTGAAATGGTTGAAAGTGGATTTATTGAAGAAGAAACCACTCACAATCGCACCCTTTACCACTTGACAGAGGAAGGGACAGAGACCATTCATTTCTTTAAAAACAATATCTCGCCGGCAATTCAGAACGATATCAATACATTTCTTGCCGAAAAGAGATACGATTTAAAAAATACGGTTTCTGTAAAAGCGGACTACTATCCAACAAAGAACAAGGACTATGCTGTGCGTTGTCAAATTTTTGAAAACGGGACTTCTTTAATCGACTTAACTTTGACCGTTCCGACCGAAGACGAAGCCGTGACAGTTGCCAATAATTGGAATCAAAAAAATCAAGATATATATGCACAAATAATGGCGAATCTTTTATGATTCGCCACTTTTTTATTCTTCACGACTTTGAAATCGTTCCAAACGCTCTTTAATTTCTTTTTCACTACCGTGTTCGGTTGGTCGATAAAACTTACTTCCCACAATCTCGTCCGGCAAATATTGTTGTTTTACATAATGCTCTGGATAATCATGTGCATATTTATATCCCACGCCATGTCCCAAATTCGCCGCTCCTTTATAATGCGCATCCTGTAAATGGACTGGTACCGTTGTCTTATAGTTTTCTACACTTTCCATCGCTTCGTTAATCGCAAGGTAGGAAGCATTGCTCTTTGGCGCACTCGCAATATAGGTCGTAGCCTGTGCAAGAATAATCCGTGCCTCTGGCATTCCGATTCTCTCCACCGCTTGACTTGCAGAAACCGCAACCATAAGTGCATTCGGATCTGCATTTCCCACATCTTCAGATGCACTAATCATCAATCTGCGCGCAATAAATTTTATATCTTCTCCTGCATATAACATCTTTGCCAAATAGTACACTGCCGCATCTGGGTCGGAACCTCGCAGGCTCTTAATAAACGCAGAAATCGTATCGTAATGATTATCCCCAGTCTTATCATAACGAACCACTCTTTTTTGAATACATTCTTCCGCAACTTCAAGAGTGATATGTATCACGCCGTCCGCACCTCTTTGAGTCGTCAATACACCCAATTCAATGGCGTTCAGCGCATTTCTCGCGTCACCGCCTGAAATATCTGCTAAAAACTCCAACGCTTCTTCTGTAATCTCTGCGCGATAGCTTCCCATTCCCTTTACTTCATTGTAAACGGCACGTTTTAGAATAGTCTTGATATCTTCCTTGTCCAATGGTTTCAATTCAAATACACTGGAACGAGAAATCAATGCACTATTCACTTCAAAATATGGGTTTTCTGTCGTTGCTCCGATTAAGATAATCGTTCCGTCCTCTACGAAAGGAAGAAGATAGTCCTGCTGCCCTTTGTTGAAACGATGAATCTCGTCCACAAAAAGGATGGTCTTTTTGCCATACATGCCCATGTTATTTTTGGCTTCCTGCACGATTGCTTCCATATCCTTCTTCCCAGCTATGGTGGCATTAATCTGTTTAAAATCTGCACTCGTTGTATTTGCAATCACCTTTGCAAGCGTCGTTTTTCCGGTTCCCGGTGGTCCATAAAAAATCAAAGACCCCAACTTATCTGCTTTGATTGCTCGGTACAACAATTTATCTTTCCCTATAATATGCTGTTGTCCCACAATCTCTTCAATTGTCGTAGGGCGAAGTCTTGACGCTAACGGAGACTCTTTCTCACCCTTTTGTTCTCGCATGTAATCAAATAAATCCATGTGTACTCCTTCTACTCTATCCCTGCAATCTCTCGAATCACGCATCCTGCAATCAGCAGACCCGCTACTGGAGGTACAAATGAAATACTTCCTGGAAGCGTACGTTTTTTTCCCAACTCTTCTTCTGAAATTTTATCCGAAACATTGATTGGCTTTTCTTTTGAATATAACACCTTCAAGTGCTGTATACCTCGGTTCTTTAATTCCTTTCTCATCACTTTACACAGAGGACAAACCGATGTTTTTGAAATATCTGTTATCTCAAAGAGCTCTGGATATAATTTATTCCCTGTACCCATGCAACTGATGATTGGAATCTCATGTTCTTTCGCATACTCAATGACTGATAATTTTGCCGTCACCGTGTCAATTGCATCAATAATGTAATCCACTTTTCGTTCAAATATCTGTTCCAAATTTTCAGGAAGAACAAATACTTCGTGTGTATACACCACTGTTTCCGAACTGATATCTTCAATTCGGTCTTTCATTAGCTTTGTTTTATAATCACCTACAGAACTGAGATATGCAATGGACTGGCGATTGACATTCGTCAAACTCACTTTGTCATTGTCTACAAGAATCAATGTTCCAACACCGCTTCTTGCCAATGCCTCTACACAATGGGACCCCACGCCCCCAATGCCAAGAACCATTACCGTCGCATTAGAAAGACGTTTTAATGCGTCTTCTCCTATTAACAATTCTGTTCTGGAAAATTCATGTACCATGTCTATTCCTCTTTCTACTTTTCACATAATGAAATCATACCATTTTAAACCTTTTTCGTCACTATATTATTTGCAAAAAACTTTTTCTAATGCATTGCATATCCAGTTCTGTGGTGTTAGAATAGTCAAGTATGTGAGACGGAGGATTATTATGACTGAAATAAAAAAAGAAAATAAAATGGGGATTATGCCTATCCCAAAACTATTAATAAGCATGTCTCTTCCAATGATCATTTCGATGTTGGTACAGGCATTTTACAATATTGTAGACAGTATCTTTGTCGCACAAATCAGTGAAGACGCATTGACTGCTGTTTCACTTGCCTTTCCGGTTCAAAACCTTATGATTGCAGTTGCAGCTGGAACAGGTGTCGGAATCAACGCATTACTCTCACGAAGCCTTGGCGAGAAAAAATACGACAAAGTAAATCGAATCGCGCAAAACGGTCTTTTGCTAGCGATACTCAGCAGCATTGTCTTTGCCATCGCAGGACTTTTTGGCTCACGCCTATTTTTCGAAGCACAAACAAAGGATTCCGAAATTATCAAATACGGAATTGACTACATGACAATTATTACGGTTGCTTCTATTGGTATTTTCTTACAGATTGCTTTTGAACGTTTGATGCAATCCACCGGGAAAACGATTTTTAATATGATTATTCAAGGTACCGGTGCAATTATTAACATTATTTTAGATCCAATTCTAATCTTCGGATGGTTTGGACTCCCGAAAATGGAAGTTGCCGGAGCTGCTATTGCAACCATTGCAGGACAGATTATCGCTGCAATCCTGGGTATCATTTTAAACCAAAAATTCAATAAAGAAGTTCATGTGACACTCAAAGGATTCAAGCCTTGTAAAAAGACAATCGGTGCCATTTACCAAATCGGAGTCCCTTCCATTTTGATGCAATCCATCGGTTCTGTAACAACCTTCGGTATGAACAAAATCTTATTGGACTTCTTCCATTCAACAGCAGCTGCTGTGTTTGGAGTATATTTCAAACTTCAAAGTTTTATTTTCATGCCAGTCTTTGGTTTGACAAACGGAATCATTCCAATCGTGGCGTACAACTACGGCGCTCGCAACAAAAAACGGATCTATCAGACATTGAAACTCGGCGCCATCCTTGCAGTAGGCATTATGTTCATCGGAATGTTGGTGTTCCAACTGTTCCCAGAGCCACTCTTAAGACTGTTTGATGCATCCGACAAAATGATTGAGGTAGGTGTACCTGCACTTAGGACAATCAGTCTTAGTTTTTCGTTTGCAGGTTTTTGTATTGTCTCAAGTTCCATATTCCAGGCCCTTGGAAATGGCGTTTACAGTTTGATGATGTCTATCGCAAGACAACTTGTAGTCATCCTTCCAGTCGCATATGTGTTTGCAAAAACGTTCAACAACGTGGATTTTGTTTGGTATTCGTATCCGATTGCTGAAATTGCATCGGTACTCATCTGTATCATTTTGTTGAGACGTATCTTGAAATTAAAAGTGAAAAACTTATAAAATAAAAAGAACTTTCATAATGTAATGAAAGTTCTTTTTTCATGTCTTTATCTATTTCTTTTTTCGAACACTATACCCAAAGGTACCTAACGGCTTTCCTAGACTGAAGTACTCTCCGTGCGAATACGCCATAAGACCGGTCTCATTCAAACAGAACTTCCCAGATTCATTCATGTATTCTTCACTCACTTGCACAGATACTACTTCTGCAAGGAACATGTGATGACTTCCAAGCTCTTTCACCTCTGTTACTCGGCATTCAATGTTAACTGGACATTCTTCTATAATGGGCGCGTAAGAAAGCTCGTTTGCCTTTCCCTTTGTCAATCCTGTCTCTTTCCACTTATCCACATCTTTACCAGAACGAACACCACAGTAATCAGTCGCTTTCACAAGACCTTCTGTCGTAAGATTGACAACAAACTCGCCACTCTCTTTTATCATTTCATAAGAATATCTCTCTGGTCTTACAGAAATATACAACATCGCTGGATTGGTACAAATCGTTCCCGTCCAAGCAATTGTAATAATATTGGTCTCCCCATCTTGATTACCCACACTGACCATAACGGCAGGTAATGGATAGACCATATTCCCTGGTTTCCATGTTTGTTTTGCCATATTGTTTCTCCTATTGTTGTAATGAAATTACGAAAGTTGGAATTAATTGTTTCTTACGAGAAACCACTCCTGACAAATGGATGTCTTCTGTATCTTGTGGAAGGTCAAACGCCTCAATCACTTGCTCTTTTGCGCCTTTTCCGTAGCACAATAATTCTGTAGATTCTTCCACAATATTGGTAAGCATAAAAAATACCATATCCAAACGATGCATATAAGATGCCTTTTCCAAATAAGGTAAAATGCGTTCTTTGATTTCACTAAGTTCTTCTTCATGCATAGAGTTAATCTGTCCCACTCCGAACTTCACTTCATTGACTGTAAACTGTTTGAAGTCTTGGAAACAAATCTCTTCCGGAGTCTTTCCTTTTAGATTACTTCCTGCCTGGAACATATTTTCTGCCAACTCTTGCATATCAATTTCTGCAATTTTTGAAAGTTCTTCTGCTGCCATTCGGTCCACCACAGTACATGTTGGTGAACGGAACAACAACGTATCCGAAAGAATTGCCGCACAAAGAATCGATGCCATTGTTTTATCCGGTACGATACCATTCTCTTTGTACATTTCATAAACGATTGTCGCTGTACATCCCACTGGTTGATTTCGGAAGAACACAGGACTTACCGTCTCCAAACTTCCTAATCTATGATGGTCAATAATCTCTAAAATATCCGCTTCTTCGATTCCATCTACTGCTTGTGTCTTTTCATTATGGTCCACCATAATCACTTGCTTCTTACTTGCCTCCATCAAACGGCGGCTGGAAATCAATCCATAGAAATCTCCCTTTTTATCTAACACAGGAAAATCTCGAGTTCTCTTCTTCGCCATAACATCTTTGACAGAATCTACAAAATCTTCCACATTGAAGATGGTCAATCCATCCTTTGTCATAAAGTGTCTAACCGGTATACTTTGGTTAATTAATCTGGATACCGTAAACGTATCGTGTGGTGTTGTAATCACAACCACTTCTCGTTCATTGGCTAACTTTTGAATCGTCTTTGATACCTGTGCGCCCTGGCAAACTACGATACAACTAGCTTCCAGTTCAATCGCGCACAATTGTACTTCATAACGATTTCCTAAGATAACCAAATCATCTTTTTCTATGTATGTCTCCATGATATCCGGACTGGATGCAGCCACTGCCACTTTTCCCTTCACAAAATATGCATGTGAATTTCCTACAATCACTTCTCCATCTAACGCTTTTGCAATATTGCTATATTGCGTCTTTGCTTCTGCCAATATACGTCTATCATATACATCCATGTACGACATCGCAATATCACCAGTTGTGATAACACCTTCTAATTTTGAATCTTTCGTAACACCAACCGTATATACATTTTTTTCTTTCATCATTGCCCAAGCTTCTTTGATGGACATATGACTATCAATACCTGGTGAACAGTTCACGTCTACATCTTTTACTTGTAATTGCACGGTAGACAATAAAGTAGGTGGTTCTACACCAAAGCGTTCTAAAACATACTGTGTTTCTTCATTTAGCATTCCAGCACGCTTTGCAATATATTCATCTCCCCCAATTTGTTGTTTCAAATTCGCATATGCAATTGCAGAACACACAGAATCTGTATCTGGATTCTTATGACCTACAACATATACTTGGTTCACTTTTTTCTTTCCCATAAAATCACCCCTTCTTATTCTTATAGGTTACCATTATTTTCTGCTTTTGACAAATGTTTTCCTATTTTTCTATACCTCTCCTTCTAAAATATGATATACTATGTACATTCTAAGAAAATTATGAGGTATATAGAATGAACGAAGAATTATTACAAACAGAAACTATGGCAGACTACGAGGAACATTTTGATGACGCCAATCCTTGGAATCGTGTTGCCGACTACCAAAGAAGAAAAACAGTTTTGACCGTAAAAGTAGAAGGTCTTGTAAACGGCGGTGTGATTGCTGTTGTAGAAGGAATCCGCGGATTCATCCCAGCATCTCAATTATCCTTATCTTATGTGCAAAATTTAGAGGATTATTTGTTGAAAGAAATTAACGTGCAGGTCATTGAAGCGGATCAAGCGGAAAACCGTCTTATCCTCTCTGCGAAAGATTTATTAAAAGAACAAGCCAGAAAAGAAAAAGAAGCTTTAGTGGAAACGGTTGAAATCGATTCTGTTCTAACAGGTACTGTTGAAAGCATACAAAATTATGGCGCATTTATTCGTTTAGAAAATGGACTTTCTGGTTTGGTTCATATTTCTCAAATTTCAGATAAACGGATCAAGACACCTGCTGCTGTACTGACCGTTGGACAAAGTGTAGATGTCAAAGTAATCGATATTAAAAACGGAAAACTTAGCTTAAGCATGAAAGCATTGATTGAACCAGAAGAAGAAATCATTGAAGAAATCGAATTGCCACAAGCAGAAGAGATTGGAACATCTTTGGGCGATTTATTCAAAAACATTCAACTCTAAACACAAAGGAGATAAGGCCATAAAGCTTTATCTCCTACTTTTTATTCATCAAATTCTACAATCAAATAAAATCCTCGTTCATTTTCACGAATTTCTTTTACGATTCCTTTACCTTGTTCGATTCTCTGATTGCTTCGATAGATTCCTGACATTGCAACAGAAGGTTCAACTATGTAGCTGTAGAGACTTCCATTCGCGCGTTCTGTAATCTGTACTTCTTGCCCTTCCTGTACCAATCCTTTGCGTTCCATTTTAAACATTTCTTCTCGCATACATCATTCCTCCACTTCAAACCAATCTTCCTTTATATTGTAATAAAAAATGCTTGTTTTTGCAATCGCTAGTGCTTATAATAAACACGACATTATTTTCAAGGAGGGTTTTTCATGCCAGACGCAAATGCATCACGTTTTCGTTTTCATATCGGTATGCGTAACGTAAAAACAGCGATTACAACTACGCTATGCGCTCTTATTTATTTACTCATAGGTAGAAATCCAACCTTTGCCTGCATCGGTGCCATTTTCGGAATGGGAAGCGATGTAGATAATTCGAAATTAAATGGAGGCAATCGTCTATTTGGAACCGTATTCGGTGGCGTCATTGGTATGTTACTTTTTCCAGTATATTGTCTATTCTACCCTGACGGAAAATTTCACTCCTTGTTGTTACTCTTTTTATTTTTAGGAACAGTCCTTTTGATACTGACTAGTTTGTTTTTCAAGTGGCCAGGAGCGATTCAACCAGGTGGCGTTGTTCTTTGCATTATCCTATTCAATACCCCTGTAGAAACATACATCTCCTATTCATTAAATCGTATCTTTGATACCGCAATAGGAGTTATCTTAGCGATTTCAATTGAGTACTTATTCCCAAGAGAACGAATCCTAAAAATATTAGTAAAATTAAAACTTCGCAAACCTGAAGATTTAGAATATTTAAACAAATAAAGAGAATCTCTTTGAAGATTCTCTTTTAATGTGGTCGAAACCCTTCTCCCTTTACTTGATTGGCTTCCATCGTAACTAGAAACGCCTCATGATCCACTTCTTTTACTGCTTTTTGTACTGCATGCATCTGCTTATAACTAGAAGCACACATAACTACCTGTTTTTCTTCCTTCGAATGACTTCCCGATGCTTTCAAAATAGTGGCACCTCGATTTGTCAGCTCATGGATTTTTTCCGCCACTTCATATCCTCGCTCTGTTACAATCAAGGTAACTTTTCCCGCATCCATTCCATACATCACCTTATCAACGACTACAGAAATAATATAGGTTGCAATTAAACCATATATAATATTGTCAATATCTCCTCCCATCAAAAGGCCACAGATGAGTAACACTGAACAATCTACAATGGCGATTAATTTTCCCAAAGAAAGATGCGGTTGCAATTTTCTCATACTCATAATCACAAAATCAGTTCCACCTGTGGAAGTATTTCTAGCATAAAGCAAACCATATCCCAATCCCGCAAAAATTCCCATGCAAATGCAAGACAACATTGGATTCCCAGTATAGATTGGAACGAGTGGTGCTATTACATCCAAAAAGAAATTTGAAATCAAGAGTGTCTTTCCCGATTTCAAAAGAAACTTAATCCCTAAAATTCTTCCGCAAATCAAAATGATTGGAATATTTAATATGGTAGTCATTGTGCCAATCGGTAAACCAAAATAAAGATACAGAACTTGTGCAATTCCAGATACTCCGGTAACTGGAAATTTAGATGCAGTGGCAAAGTTATAAATCCCAATCGCAATCAAGAAACTCCCAACTACATCTGCAAGCAAATCCAAACCAAGTTCCTTATATTTATTGTTCTTCATAATACCATCTCCTTGTTTAAAAGAAAGAGCACCTTTCGATGCTCTTTCTTTTATTCTTTACCGTCAAAACAGTATGTACACACTTTACAAGGTTCTAATCCAATTGATTCAATCAAATCGTCTAAACGGTGATATTTTAATGTTGTAAAGTTGAGTTTTTTACGAATTTCTTCTACCATATATGCATAACGTTCACTATTTGGATCTGTATATTCATGCAATACATTTTCTGCATTGTCCCCTTCTCTTTCCTGAATGACCTGACGTGTAATCAAATCTAATTCCGATTTCGATCTAGAGAAGTTCAAATATTTACATCCGTATACCAACGGTGGAGATGCCGGTCTGATGTGAACCTCTTTTGCACCACTGTTATATAAAAATTCCGTTGTTTCACGAAGTTGGTTTCCGCGCACAATCGAATCATCGATTAATAGCAAACTCTTTCCTTTAATTAGGTTTGGTACTGGGATCAATTTTCTCTTTGCCACCAATTTTCTCTGTGCTTGGTTTGTAGGCATAAAAGATCTTGACCAAGTTGGTGTGTATTTAATAAATGGTCTTGCATATGGAACCTTCGACTCATTTGCATAGCCAATCGCATGTGCAATTCCTGAATCCGGAACACCTGCCACCACATCCACTTCAATTTCTCCTCGATCATGCTTTGCAAGCATGCTTCCACATCTATAACGCATCTCTTCTACATTGACTCCTTCGTAAGAAGAAGTTGGATATCCATAGTATGCCCAAAGGAACGAGCAAACTTTCATATCTTTTTTTGCTGGAGAAACTGTTTCATATCCCTCTGGAGTAATAAAAACAATCTCTGCAGGCCCTAATTCCTTACATTTCTCATATCCCAAACTATAAAATGCAAAATCTTCAAATGAAACGGCATGTCCCATATCATTTTTTCCAATTATAATTGGGGTTCTTCCATAACGATCTCTTGCAGCATACAATCCTTCTGGAGTCATCAATAAAATTGACATAGAACCATCAACGATTCCTTGTACATATCGAATTCCTTCCACGATAGAGCCTTTTTGACAAATCAACGCTGCAATCAAATCTGTCGCATTCACTTTTCCTGTTGTCATTTCTTGAAAATGACTATGTCCATTCGCATAAACGACTTTTAACAAGGACTGTACATTATTAATCTTCCCTACAGTCACAATCGCAAAACTTCCAAGATGCGACTGAATCAAAAGTGGTTGTGGTTCATAATCCGAAATACAACCAATCCCAAGATTTCCTTTCATTTCTTCCGATTCATGTTCAAACTTTGTTCGAAACGGAGAATTTTCTATATTATGAATCGCACGATCAAATCCGTCCTCTCCATATGTCGCCATACCACCTCTTCTTGTACCCAAGTGTGAGTGATAATCGACACCATAAAACAGGTCTGAAATACATTCTCTTTTTGATGCTACTCCAAAAAAACCGCCCATGTTTTTCTCCTTTGCTATTCTAAATATAAATGACTATCAGAGTAAGTTTATCACAATTTCAAGCTATTCGCAAAACATATTTTTAAATATCTCCTATTGTATCCATTTTTAAAATCGCATATAATTATTTTAAGAAAAGTTTTTTATAGGAAAGCGGGTGACGAATTGAAACTTACGCAAAATTGTAATTATAAAATCGCATTGGAAGTAACCGGATGTAACGGTATGGAATGGCCATTCTATGCCTCAAAAATCGTAGAGTGTAACCACCTGGAATTGCTTCACTCGATTCTTACTTGTGGGATGCCTTCTCAGTTCATTTCTCCTTGGCATCATGAAAAGAGAACGCAGGAATTTATCTCAAAAATTTCTATGTTTGAGACCAATCTTGTATCAAATGACAGCTATCTCGTTAAATCACCCGAAACCGAATTCTTAGACGCAAGCGAAAAAAGTGTAAACGCATATTATCTTGGATTGATTTTTACCAAATTATTCAGCATGAAGGAATTTGACACTGACTATTTTCTTCATTCTTCCCTTTTCGAACAAGTTTATGGCGCCGACTCCATCTCTTGCAATGGACGAAAAAAGCCATCTTTTATAGGCTATTCAAAGGAAACTAACCAGTGGAGTATTTGGGAATCTGCTGGTAAAAGAGATCATGCACCAAAAGCATTGGACGATGCATACAATCAAGTGCTGGCTATCAAAGAAGTAAATGGTGGTCTACCAAATTATGCAATTGCGTGTATGACATATTTCGACACCAAACATGGTGAATTGCAAGGTATTCTCAGAAACGCATCTGAAGGAAAAAAAGCGAGCATTCAATTTGAAAAAGAGCACTTTTTTAACTTATATTACAGACATATCTGTGAGATTTTCGATGAATCACTTCGCAGGAAACCTTTTGACAGTGTCATCGATTACATAGATGGATATTTAGAAATCGAATTAGAACTATTTGGATTAAATATTGACGGAACAGATAAAAATGATTATCAGACAAGAAAACGAGTGAAACTTGGAATCCCAAAAGAAATTTTAGGCTTCTTCCAATACAACAAAGGTAACCTTTCGGATAATGCATCACTTACGAAAATTGTCGAATCATTGGACATGAGCGGACGTGAACTAAGTAGTGACAACTTTTTCATGGGAAGAGACGGTATTTATTTCAGAATTTTATAATCAAAAAACAAGGCAGAGTTTTCGAACTCTGCCTTTTATTATTGTTCCATATCCATAATCACGTGTTCTAGCCCAGCCTCTAAAAACACACCTGACTTCATTTCAAACCCTAGTTTTTCATAAAACCGAATTGCATGAGTTTGTGCGTCCATAGTGATTCGTTCACATGACATCTTTTCTCGAATCGCTCGTATACTTTTCTCCATCAGCAAACTTCCAAGTCCTATATCGTGATACAACGAAAGAACTCGTCCCACTTGCACAACACGCTCGTCTTGGTCTTTGTAAAAAGCCCTTAAATACGCAACTACTTTCCGACCTTCTTGAATGAAACAATGTAAACTATCATAATCTATATCATCCTTATCTTGATATTTGATATCTTGCTCCATTAAAAAAATCTCTGTTCTTGCTTTTAACACTTCATATAATTCTGTTGTTGTTAATTCATTAAAATTTTTAGCAACAAATTTTAGTGGCTCTAAATCTTTGATATACCATACATCACAAGAAAAATGTTCGGTTTCTAAATATGGTTTTTCTAATTTTTGAAAACCATATTTTTGATAGAATTTGTTTGCCGCAGTCATGTTGCTAAAAGTTTCCAAATAGCATTTTTTGTAATGCATTTTTGCAAAAGTTAAGCATCGTTCCATTAACTGCTGTGCCACACCGGTGCCTCTAGCTTCCTTAAGACAATACATTTTTTGTAATTCACAAACATCGCCCGCCAACGCTCCGATTCCAGCACCGCCTACAATCTTTCCTTCTTCGTTTTCTGCAACCCAATATTGAAATCCCGGTTTATCATAAACTTCTGAAAACATTCCCAAATCTGGGTCACACCATGCAGTCCCTTCACGGTTACCACCAAACTCTAAAAGACACGTCCGAATAACCTGTTCTACAAATATATCGTCTTTCTTTTCGATATTACGAATCTTTATCTTTCTCATAGCACCTATCTTTGATACATCTGTATCAACTCTTCCTTTGTAATCTGGAACGGATAATTCTTTCGTTTTCCCGTATCTTTCATTAAATCTCCGGCTGTCTTTTGTAACAATTCTTCTGAAACATCGTCTGTCCCTAATAATGAATGCATATAATCTGAGAATTGTGTTATTTCATCAAATCCTAGTAATTTCATAACTTCCAACACTGCAGTCTTATCTTCATAAACACTTATATATCCTGCCAAAAACAAACCAACCGCTCTTCCATGCGGTATGCTTTGTTCATAAGTCAATGCATAACTGAGGCCGTGTGGAAAAGATGTTCCCGTATGAGCAATTGCCATTCCAGCCCAAGAAGAAGCCCTTAACATTTTTTCATAATCATCATCTTCTAGCGAATCATTCAACAACCGTTCTTTAAACTTTGCGAACACACTCAAACCTTCCCTGACGTATATACGATTCCATTCATTTGAATTTGTATTTAGATAACTTTCTACCAAATGTCCCAATGTATCCGTTGCTGTATTTACCAAATTTGTTCTGGACATGCTCTTTAAGTATTCTGCATCCAGCAACGCTAATTCTGGGAAAATACGGTGGCTAATGCTTTTCTTCGTGCGGCCCTTGTGTATGGTCAAAATGGAATACGGTGTTACTTCTGACCCTGTTCCACAAGTTGTCGGGATACATACAACTGGAAGATGTGGCAATTTCTTTGGCGTATAAAAGACATCTTCCGTCTCCTCTGGATTCGCAATCATAAGCGCGATTGATTTTGATGCATCCAATGGAGAACCTCCACCAATTCCAATTACAAAATCCACTTTTTCCTGAATACCGATTTCTCGCGCCTTCATTACTGTTTCTATGGATGGATTTTCTTCCACGTCATCAAAAACAATATACTCAATCTTTTCTTTTCCCAAAACCTCTTCCACGTCCAATAATGAACCATTGATTCTGGAAGAATGTTTCCCTGTTACAATCATCGCCTTAGTTCCGAAGGCCGCTATTTCCTTCCCGTGCTTTTTCACACACTCTTTATCACTATACACTTTGGTTGGCATATATAATTGCATAGAAATTCCCTCTCCCATCTACATTTCTCTTGTCTTTTAACATTTTATCACTACTTCTTCTTAACGAGTTCCGTCACTCCGCCATAAATTCCGAGCAATGTCACACTCAATAATACACCACCTAAAATATCGGTGAGCCAATGTACACCCGACGCAAGTCTTCCTGCGACAGTAGCAACAAGAATCACTCCACACAAGATTCCTAATACTAACTGTAACTTTTTATTTTTGATATATTCTCTAATAAGTGAAACTGCACTTCCCATAATCACACAAGTCAACATCGTATGCGACGATGGAAATGCTGCTTCCGGAAGCTCTTCTCCTGGCAAGATAACAGGTCTGTAATTCACTACAACAACTTCAAACAATACATACATTATCATCGTAGCGACATATAATCCTGCCAAAACATAAATTTGCTTGTCTACTTTCAAAGGACTCTTACGACGAATCATTTGATAACAGCCCAATCCAGCAAACGTTGCTGCAACTAGCAATGCCACAACGCCCAATACTTCTGTAACATCATACCATAACATATTGCTTCCTATTGCCTCATGCACTGCTTGGTTGAGCTTTGATAGCCCAATCTCCGTTCCATTTGGTCCAATCGCAGCCACATCATAACTCAAAAGAGCTACAATTAATGCAACAAACAATACGCCACTTACTATTGAAATAATCCAACTTTTTTTCATGTGTTTACTCCCTGTCATTTCTCTTTTATCCTCATCTCAATGTAGCATACATAATTTATTCTTCTTTTCCACGTACCAACAAGGTGTTGGTAAGAATTCCAAGAATCAATGCACAAGCAATTGCTGTAATTGTAACTTTTCCAAATGTCAATGTTAAACCACCAATTCCGGCAATCAAAATGACAGATACAACAAACAGATTTTTGCTTTGTCCTAAGTCTACTTTTTGTACCATCTTCAAACCGCTTACTGCGATGAATCCATATAAAGCGAAACACACACCACCCATTACACAGTTTGGAATAGACGACAAGAATGTAACAAATGGTCCAAAGAACGAAATTATAATACACATAATTGCTGCAGTTGTAATCGTAACTACAGAAGCGTTACGAGTAATCGCTACACAACCTACTGATTCACCGTAAGTTGTATTTGGACATCCACCAAAGAAAGTTCCGGCGATAGACCCCACACCATCACCTAATAATGTACGGTGTAAACCAGGTTCCTTCAACAAGTCTTGTCCGATAACTGTAGATAAGTTCTTGTGGTCAGCGATGTGTTCTGCAAACACTACAAACGATACTGGAATATAAGCAACTGCTAACGTAGCAATGTAAGCACCATCTATATCACGAATGCCTTTTGCTGCTGTCAAAAACGTGAATTGAGGAATTGCAAAAATATTCATATCCTTAAACACCGAGAAATCAATTACTTGTAATGCTACATTGTCTGTAGCAATGCCGATTACAGTAAAGATGGTTGCGGCCACATAGCCTATCAAAATCCCCAAAATAAATGGGATTAATTTTATCATCCTCTTTCCATATACAGAGAATATCATAACTGCAGCCAATGTAATTAACCCACAGATAAGAGCCACGTATGGACTACAACCTGAAACGAGAGATGTTTTTTCAACAATAACACCCTTTTCTATTACCTGTTCTACTTTCTCTACCATCACTTTACCAGCAAACAAGTCTCCTACTGCATTTTTTGCTAGAGACAAACCGATAATGGCAACTGTTGGTCCGATTACTGCTGGTGGAAGTAACTTTTCCAACCAGTTCACACCTACAAATCGAATCACAATCGCAATCGCTACATATACTAAACCTGCGAAAACAGCACCTATGAACAAGCCTGCAAATCCTGCTGCTGTCGTTGCTGCACCAGCAAACGCTGCACTCATAGATCCTATAAACGCAAATGAAGATCCTAAATAAACGGGACTTTTAAATCTTGTAAAAAGCTGATACACCAAAGTACCTACACCTGCACCAAATAATGCAGCAGATTGGCTCATATCGTTACCGATAATCGCTGGAACGGCAATCGTAGCAGCCAAGATAGCTAATACTTGCTGAAAAGCAAAAATTAATAGTTGTAGGAATTTTGGTTTATCGTTGATACCATAGACCAAGTTCATAGAAACACCTCTTTCTTTTGTTTTTTATTATTATACAAAATGTAGATATCAAAAACAAGATTACGCATCTATCTAAAAACAAAAATCATTTCTTCTTTTCTATCATGATGGAAGATATAATTGCATAACTCAGCATGACCACAATCATGCCAATCACCACATAAAATAACCAGTCCATCTGGAATATCAATTCCATCGCATTTACCAAAAATAGTAGCCCTATAAAGATAAAAACCACTCCAGATTGTCTATAATATGGTGTCTTATTCATGCCCTCTCGTTCCTGTTTCGAAGCATAAATATACGCATTGTTAAACAAGAATCCCTTTTCCCGAAATTGAAACCAACTGACAGCAAAACAGGCAATGGCAAATACGACTAACACCACTGCTACAATAAGTTCCTCCATGTTTTTATCCTCCTTATTCTTCATAATATGATATCGTAAAAATCATAACACGCTCTCTGGAATCCTTTCCTTCAAACAAATCTTCACATGTTATTTCATCATAAAATTCCAACTCATCTACGGTCATAAGATAGGAAATATACCCCTCTGACGGATAATAAAAAAACAGGAAAATCTCTCTTGGTTTCTCATAATAGGATTCCATAACTTTCGAAATCACTTTCCGAAGAATCTCCACAGAAAATGGATTGAAAAAATAATATCGATTTACTTCTAGAGGCACCTTATACTCTTCAGCTTTTGTCATTATAAATGTAGTCTTTACACTCGAGACAGCTGTCTTTTGATTTTCCACTGCACTCTGATAGATGCGCTCATCATATTCAATTCCTATGGTTGTTGCTTTTGTTTGATAAGACAGAAAAAATTCGACGCGTCCCTTACCACAGCCATAGTCTATGAGCACATCTCGTTTTCCAATAAGTCCACTATTTGCCAGACGTTCCAACACACAATACGGTGTGGGTTCATACGGATAACGATATTGATCTGCATTTGAATCATCACGACCTGTTGTCTTTATTTGTAAAAGTTTATCCCATTGATTTTCGTTGTTTATCATTGTGTACTCCTATCACTCATTTAAAGTGCATGTCCACCAGACACTTTAATCTCCCATCCTGCTTGTGTTCGCCCTGTAATAATCGCAACTCTATCTTTTAGTACATAGCCAATCATCTAGAGTTCCTCCTCATCTGAACTGTCTTTATTATAACACAAACAAATATAAAAATCGCATTTACAATCTTGTAAATGCGATTTTTCTACTCCCTATAATTACATTAATCCCATACACCAAATTACACCTAATGCCGTCAACGTTACCAATGTATCAATCGTAATTCCATAAAACATCGGTTTGAGACCTGCCTTTTTAAAATCTGTGATACTGGTTCCTAATCCAATTGCGGCCAAAGCTGTAACCATCAAAAACTTACTAGTTCCTTTTATAATGGTCGATGCTTCTACTGGAATCGCATCCACACTATTCAAAACAGCCATTATTAAAAAGCCACCAATAAACCAAGGAATAATCTTCATTAGGTTTACCTTTTTTCCGTTGCTTGCTTCTTTTAACTCTTTCTGCTTCATACGAGTTCCAATATAAGCAAACACCAATACTGTCGGAATAATAGCGATAGTTCTTGTAAGTTTAACCATTGTGGCAAAATCTCCTGCCATTTCAGAAAATGCATAGCCAGACGCTACAACACTTGCTGTATCATTAACAGAAGTTCCGGCCCAGATTCCATAGGCAATATCTGACATTCCCAACGCTTTTCCCATAAGTGGATACACTGCAATCATTATCATATCAAAAAGAAATGTAGAGGACATCGCAAAAGCAATATCCTTATCATCTGCGTCTATTACTGGCGCAATTGCAGCCACAGCAGATCCACCGCAAATCCCCGTTCCGGCAGAAATAAGATTACTTAACTTCCAGTTCAATCCAAAGAGTTTGCGAATAAAATATCCCCCACCAAAGCACATAGCAAATGTAAAAATCATTACAAAAAATGTCATCTTACCAACAGACATAATCGTTTTAATTGATAAGGATGCGCCCAAAAGTACAATCGCTACTTTCAAGATTCTTTTCGACGAAAATTTAAGTGCAGGTTTAATCCAAATCGGGTGAAAAAAGCTATTAATGATTGTTCCCATAAACAACGCAATAATAGATGCGCCCAATAATTCTCCTGGAATTTGTTTTTCAATAAAAACAGATACACCTGCTACTGCAAAACAAATAGCAACACCTAATACAAAGAGCGCTTTGCTTTTCACTTGAGATTTCATGATGTTTCTCCTTTTTTATTTCCATTTTTTCTTTATATTATTACAAAAATATGATAATTTAAAGTTATTATATGGAATTACCTTATTCCATAATTTTATTGGAGGTTTTTATGGATACCAAATTACATACATTTCTTACACTCTGTCAAACAATGAATTATCGCATAGCTGCCGAGCGCCTTCATCTTTCTCAACCTGCTGTCACCAAACAAATTCAGTCGTTAGAGCAATCATTACAGGCAAAGTTGTTTTATTATGATGGACACACGTTACATAAAACAGAAAAATGCTTACTTTTAGAACGCTATGCAATCTCTTTGCAATACCAATTTGAAGAATTACAACTTTCTATTGCAGGAAAAGAGCGTATGAAGTTACGCATCGGTGCCACAAAGACAATCGGTGATTATGTATTAATTGATGCTATCAAGGATTATTTGTCTTCTCCTAATCATGAGCTTTCTCTCATAGTTGACAACACCAAAAATCTCTTACAAATGTTAGACCAAAATCAGCTGGATTTTGCTGTCATTGAAGGCTCTTTTAGTAAAACAAAATATGATTCATACATATTACAAATGGAACCATTTGTCGGTATCTGTGCGAAAAATCATCCCTTAAGTGGAAGACATGTATCACTTGAAGAGATGCTTACGGAAACCATTATTGTTCGCGAAGAAGGTTCTGGAACACGACGCATCTTCGAAGAACGTCTCTTGGCATCCGGATATAATCTTAACGACTTTCAAAGGCAAGTGTCTATCAGTAGTTTTGTTTCTATTAAAGCACTGGTCTCTAGTGGTATCGGCATTAGCTTTTTGTATCATTCCGTCGTTGCAAATGACGATTCTATCGGCACATTTTCTATCGATGGCTTAACAGAACCACATGCCTTTCATGTCGTTTATACGCAAAACACCAATGCTAAAAAATATGCAAAACAGTTCCTTGGACAACATTATAGTTGACTTTTGTAATTTTAAAACCCCTTACACTATTGATATGTAAAGGGTTTCTTTTATTTTCTTTATTAACATATTCAAACAATTATTTTAATAGTAGCTCCATTGCTTTTAGATACTTCTCTCTTCTCGCCAAAGCCTTTTCATCCACATGCTTCAAGCGTGTCAAATCAGAGTTATGTCTTAAGTCTGCAAGTTTTACCGCCTTTGCAATCGGATTCATTTTTATTGCAGACACATATTCCATATAGTCTACTCCGTCTGCATGGGTCATTAACACGATTGCATCTATGACATCTTTCCCAAATCCCATCGCCTCTAAATCCGCAATGGTATAATCTGAATCCTCAACTACATCGTGAAGCAATGCTACAATTGTTGTTTCTTCGGTTTCCATTTGCTCAGCCAAATGGAATGGATGAAAAACATATGGCATACCACTCTTATCAACTTGTTCTTTATGTGCCTCGAAACACAATTTCAATGCTTTTTGAGTTTTTTCTGTATAAATCATCATTCTCACCTCTGTCTATAACCACTATACCCATTTATTATAACACAATCTTCTCACTTGCATATATAAAAATCCCCCTACGTTATTTCGTAAGGGGACATTTTTTTGTTAATGATGGTGATGATGATGACAATGGCCTAGATGCTCATAAGATTCAAAATGGTGTTCTTTCTTATGCGAAAACTCCTTTGTAGACTCTAGTTCAATCGTCGTATGCACAATCCCATGTGCCTTCAACTCTGCTTTTACACGTTCCTTGACTTCATGCGGTTCCTCATCGGACACAACATGCATCGTCGCATAGCCGTGATATCCATCCATGCTCCATATATGAATATGATGGACGTCGAAAATCCCATCCATCTCTGAGATATGTGCACGAATCTCTTCCACTGAAATGCCATTTGGAATCTTTTCCAAAAAGATCTCGTAGATTTCTTTCAAATTCTTCGCCACATTCGCCAAAATAAAAATTGCCACACCTATGGACATGATTGGGTCTACAATGGACCATTCTGTAAAACGCATCACTACAGCTCCTATCAAAACAATGATCCATCCAAGAACATCTTCTATCATATGCAAATTTACAGCTTTTTGATTGATGGAATGCCCTTCGTGTGTCAATCGTGCTGCCAGAAGATTGACAAGTACGCCAACTACAGCGAATAAGATAATTCCATCGTAATGCATCTTTACAGGGTGTAAAATTCTATCGATTGCATTATAAATAACAATTCCAGATCCAACTAACAAAATTACATTGGTAATCAACGCACCCAACACTGAATATCTTCCATACCCGTATGTATAAATCTCATTCGATTTCTCTTTACTCTTTTTCTCTAGGAAATAGGATATTCCTAAACTTCCTGCATCTCCCAAATCGTGGATGGCGTCTGACATAATCGCTACACTTCCTGTGATGGCACCTCCTACAAATTCAAAAATTGAAAATGCAAGATTTAATAAGAATGCAAATAAAATCTTTTTTTCACTTTTCATTTTTTCACCTCTATTGTACAATATATTCAATACTGAACATTGTGTTCGGAATTATATTATCTTTTTTTGTCGTATCATACAACATACACTTCCTTTCACTTGTACGATACGGAACATTTTCGCGAAAATGTATGGAGGAATCTATGGACAGAAGACAACGCAAAACAAGAGACGCTATTTTCAAAGCATTTATGGAATTGCTTTCTAAAAAAAATGTGAATCAGATTACAGTTGAAGAGATTATTAAGCGTGCAGATATTGGAAGAGCTACATTCTACGCTCATTTTGAGACAAAAGACTTTTTATTGAAAGAATTGTGTGACGAACTATTTTGTCATATTTTTGACTGTGTAACACAAACAAACCCGGACCACAAACATCTCTTTGATTGTGCTTCATCTAATCCAATGTTTTTGCACTTGCTACAACACTTACAAAAGAACGACAATCATATCTTAGAGTTACTGTCATGCCAAAATAATTCGCTCTTTTTTATGTATTTTAAAGAAGGTTTAATCAAACTGATTCATAGCCAAATTTCAAGCCTTCAACCAACTAATATTCAAGATCTACCTGAAGATTTATGGGTAAATCATATTGCAAACACCTTTATCGAAACGGTAACTTGGTGGTTGATTCAGAAAAAACAAGAATCACCGGAAATCCTTTATGGTTACTTTTTATCACTTCTACAACTTTCCGATGAGGTAAAATAAAATAGAGGCTACGAAAATTTTTCGCAGCCTCTATTCTTTAACTATTTAATTTTTCTACCTTGTCCATCTGTAAATCCACCGCATAAAATCACGATGAAATCAATTAATGTACCAAATCCAAGTAATCCACCTGTTAAGAGCCACAAAATACCTGTTCCTACCTTTCCTACGTAGAAACGATGAATTCCTAGTCCTCCCATAAAGAAACATAACAGCATGGCTGCTACCCAAGATTTGTCAGAACGATTTTCACCCATAACTAAACCCTCCAATATAAAATATTCGCTCTCTCAATCGTCTTTTCTTACATATATCGCCAAAAAACGACTGTTTTTGCATTCCTTATTGTCATTATATTATATCTAATTGTCACTTGCAACAAATTTTCTACGTTTAACTGTTTACCCCAAAAAGTAACAGCATCAATCCAACCGCTACGCTTTCAATGTGCCTTTTTAAAACTAATCTTGTCTTTTTATTCCAAAAGCAATATATAGTGCATACGCACCGGATATTAATGTAATCAAAACACAAGAAATAATCTGCTCTTCTGATGTAAGACCTGTTTCGTTGGCAAAGGCACTCAATGCATTAAATACACCATGTGTAATAATACAAGGAAGCAAACTCTTAGTTCTGTAATAAATCATCACAAACATAAAACCTACCGCAATAGCATAAACAACTTGAAGCAGATTAGGCAAAAGTTCGGCACCCGAACCATTGATTAGGTTTATGATATGGCCCACACCGAAAGTTACACTTGACACAATAATGGCAGAGTTTTTTCCATTTTTCAGCATAGCGTTAAACAATAACCCGCGAAAAATCAACTCTTCAAGAAAACCAACGCAAAGCATCGATAAAATATACAATATTGTTTCAAGCAGAGACATGTTCACTCTAAAACCGTGCCACATATTCGCCGTTAAAAGAATGATTACCGGAACATAAAATAACATTTTTGCTGCAGTAATATCCGCTTTACAAAAGCCATATTTTTTAGCCAAATTATTTCTTGTAATAAAAAGAAACAATATGACCGAAAGCACCAGCAATATAGGTAAGGTAATAACTTTTGATATTCCCAATTCATCAGATATATTGTCACCTATGGAAGCTAGTATACAATACGCAATAATCCATATTATCGAAAACCCAAGCTCGTTTTTATCATAAAATTCCCTTATCATTTGGTTTTATCTCCTTCATTTTTAAAATTCGAGCTCGATTAAATCTTTGCATAAAAACAAACATTAAATCAAAGAGCGCACTCAAAATAGATGTTATAAAAAATACAGTAAATTCACCAAACCACACTGATGAAACAAGTGGCAAAAAACTCAAAACAACATTTACTTCATGAACCAGTTCCGATTGACATGTAGCCTGTATTATTTCACTCCAGCTATGCTTTGAAATATCAAATGTATCCTTGTCATAAGTAGGCATTTTATTTTTCCACTTCTTCACATTCATTTTTTTATATAATTTCATTTCTAAATCGTTGACCAAATACCACCTTCTTGTATAATCCACCTTGTTTTTCATTATGTAGTTAAACAATGTCCCTATAAATAATCTAACACCGAAATGATATGCTGTTGTTCCAAACGTGATGGCAACTATTAAGAAAATCTTGTCTTCCATAAGCTGATATAGCATACACGAACAAATTGTCATCAGCAATGTTATGCCAAAAACACTTTTCATTATTTTTGCCATGATATCCTCCTTTGTTAGATTGAATTTTGTATACACCTATTATACCACATCGCACTTCCACCACAACACAAAAATCCCCCTACGAATCATTCGTAGAGGGATATACACTTAAACCTAATTAAGTTCTTTTACCGAATTTTCGGTGTACTACTTGTCAGCTATAGCTGCTTGCTCGCTTATAGATCAAGGGTTCACTTCTCCTTGTTCTCCAATCTTTGAAAGTATAAGTGGAAGCAAGTCCTCCTTTTTGATATCTAAGACATATTGAAACTCTTCATAAAGAATCCTTTCTGCCTCCTTAAAAAAACGTTCATCCGAAATATACAAATGCTTACCTTCTGACTCTCTCTTCTGCTTCTGTAAATAAATTGCTTTAATCATGCCAATCAATTCACTATGATTTCCTTTGGCAATAACCTGTTTATATTGCTCTTTTCTCTCATTTTCATTCTTAAACCATATAGTTTCTTTTTGCGGCATTGTTTCAATCAATTGATACACTTCTTGTTTTGAGAGTATTCTTCTCATCTTTGCCAGTAATTTTTCGTTGTGCAATGGCACATAAATCGTTGCTGTTAAATCGCTTATTGGTTTCAAAATATAGTATTCCTTCTTACTCCCCATAAACTCCTTGATTGTAATATCTTCAATCTTACATAAGCCATGTATACCGTACATAACCGTGTCGTTTACTCGAAACATGTTCCACCTTCTTTCTGAAATTCATAAGAAACTGGACTTATGTTTTTATTAAAAAAAGTGAATATAATAATCGAATTTTGCTTAACTATTTGCCAAAAAAGTAACAGCAACAATCCACTACCAGCAATTTCAATCAATACCCACGTAGCATTGATTATTGAAATAAATTACGGTCAGATTCTGAGCCATCGATAACTTCCACCTGGCACATTTCCATAGTTCTAAGTGCCGCTTCATGAGTCTCTACTGTCACACCCGCACAACAGCTCCTGTCCACTTTCACATACGCATCAGGGAAAGTTGCCTTTATAATAAGTGCATTTGAAACAACGCAAATATCCGTACACAGTCCAATAATTTCAACTTCTTCCAGTTGTTCTTCATTCCAGTTTGGCCACCCAAAGTTTGGTTTATCTATTATTCTGCACCCTTCAACATAAAGTTCATCTGCAATTTGCCACCCTTTGGTTCCTTTGATGCAATGCTTCACCGGCAATTTTTTTCCTTCTGTTGTTTGAAGATAATCATCATAATGGGTATCACGAGTAAAAATAATTTCATCCCCATTTTTCACATATTCTTGTATTTTCTCTTTCACCCTTGGAACAATAGCAACTGCTTCCTTTGTTCCCAAGGCCATATCTATAAAATCATTTTGCATATCAACAACAATTAACGTTCTTTTCATAACGATTTACCTATTCTCAACCGGTGAAACAACCGATTTTCCCTCTCTATCTAATATTTCTATAGTACCCATACTCTGAGTGTAAACTTTTTCAAACCTATTATTTTTAGCCACTATAATAACCTCCACAGCTCAAATTTATCTAAATCTATTATACCACATCCCATCCTCACCTCAACTCAAAAATCCCCTACAAATCTTTCGTAGGGGATTCCTTCTTAAATATATAGATTATTCTATTCTTCGATTATTTTAACTAGTTCGGTTAAGCCCTTGCGTTTTTTGGTGCGAAGTTTATCATCGTCCGAAGCATAGCCAAGAGTAATAACAAGTCGCACTGCACCGTCTAAACCGCAAATTTCACGAATTTTCGTATCCTCTAACCAACCAAGTATACAAGTACCAAGTCCCTGAGCAGTTGCTTCGGCGGTAATATACGCCGACACTATGCCGATATCAATCGAGCGGTAATCGTTATTCTTAACCTTGGCTCCCAATGCCGCAGTTTTAACGTAAGGCTTTTCCGACAACACGATCACAACGGGAGCGTCCGTTGCAAATTTATTCATTCCCATTCCTTGGGTTGCTTTCGCCACTTTTTTAGCCGTTTTTCCCTTACAAACGGTTATTTGATACGGCTGACCGTTGCAAGCAGAAGGGGAAAGCCTTGCGGCCGTCAAAATGGAGTCTAGCTTTTCTTTTTCAACCATTCTGGACGAATCATAACGGCGGCAGGATTGTCTGTTTTCTGCAATTTCTGTAAAATTCATAGTTGGTCTCCTTTATAATTGAAATCTGATAAACTGAGGTTGCGTTTTTGTAATTATAACAAAAACAGTTTCATTTGTTCACCTATAGGTTAGAATTTATTTTTGGCAATATACTTCAATTGCTTCACAAATAAATGCTGCTGTACCATTAGCGTGCTTGTCTATATTGTTCTTGAAACGTTCATCGGCAATATACATTTGACCAAGCCCCATTAAAATTTCGTTCGTACAAAGATAGTAATTCTCGGTGATATGGTTCTGCAGCATTTTCACAAGGTTTTGTGCTTCAGTAGAATCAGGACTTCCATCCTGTTTCATACAGAACGCAAACTCTGTCATGATGTGATCCATTCCCTCGGCGAGGTCATTCCACTTCTGTTTTGAGTAATGCTTGGTTCTTTCTGCATGTTGCCTGTATGCGTCAGTTTTGCCCCATTTTTCTTGAGCCTCCACCATATGTTTTTCAAATTCGCTGTTATCAAAACTTTTTATTTTCTTCATGATTTATTTCCTTTCAGATAAACAAATTTAAATTTGTTTATACCCATTATACCACACACCACTTCCACCACAACACAAAAATCCCCCTACGATTCAAATGATTTGTAAGTGGATTTCACTTAAAGCTAATTTAGTTCTTTGTTGCATCCATTGAAACAGATGTATTTACCTGTATAAACGGCGCACTATACTCAACATTATTACTTCCTTGTTTATATCTTTTATAAATTACAAAAAAGGTTGAAGGAAAATGTTCCAAAACAATTTGCCTTCAACCTTGTTATACATAATATGATTTTTTTAATTTATACTATCAATATCCAGTGAATACCCTAGAACTTCACCTACACTCTTAATTTTACCTTTCAAAGTTACAATATCACCTACTGACATCTCCATAACTTGTTCCTTTTGTTCATCTGTCGTAAGATAACACTGAATTCCCATGAATGCCCACTCATCATTTTGATCCACAAGACTAATATATTTTCCATCACTATCAATATTTGATAATTTACCTGTTATTTCAACATATTGATCTTGATATGTTGATTCTGCTTTTAAAGCATTATCTTCTAGTAAATCCATCATTTCTCCAACTGAACATGTCTTGTACTCTTTTGGCGTCTGTTCTTCTTGTTTCACTTCTGTTCCTTGATTTTCACTTGTTTCCTCACCACTACCCAATGCAAACATTGCAAACATTAAAACAAGCAAAATTGATAATAATACTTTTACTTTCTTTACTTTCTTCATTTTCTTCTAGTCTCCTTTAGATTGATAATAATACATACTACACTTGCCAGAAGGTACATTATAACATCATGAACATCACCTGTTCCATTTAACACTTCCAAATGCTGCAAAATTTCCCATATAATCCCGCATAAAAAAGAATAACTCGCACAAATAATAACTCCTTTTTTTCTCGGATTGTGTATTGCTATCAAACCACATCCCAAAGAAAGCCCCCATAGAAAATCAGGTAAATAGAATCTGAAAAAGTCATTCACTTGGAACATATACTTTTCTCGAAAAATTTCGACAATACCTATTCCATTGAGCATGCCTCCTATATAGGTGTTTTTTCTAAACCAAACATACAAAAGGCCACCTGCAATTAATGACGTTAAACTGAACAGAATATTTTTCTTCCGTTTTGACAAAAATAATTCTCCCTTCCTTTTACATCATGTTACTCAATCTTTGAGTATTTGTCAATACTCAATATTTGAGTATGCTACTATGAGTTTGTGTAATCAGAAAGGAGATATTCTGTGAATTATCGAGATAGATTAAAAAATATTCGTGAAGATAAAGATATGACTCAAGCTGAAATAGGAAAGCTCCTAAACAAATCTCAACAAGGATATAATCATATTGAAGCCGGTCGTGCAGAATTAAAAATTGATGATTTGATAAAATTATGTGAATTTTATGACTTGTCTGCTGATTATGTAATTGGACTTACAAATACACCTAAATCATACAAATAGCGAGGATTAACTCTAATAGGAGATTCTCGTTATTTTTTATTATTCAAAATCTCTGCTTCATCTGTGTACAAACAAATATGAGGTTCTTTGCACTTTTTATCCGTCGCGCACGCATTCATCTTACAAAAAAAGCCTTGAAATTCAAGGCTTTTTCTCGTTTACTTTATTTACCATCAAAGTATTTTCCCATGTATTCCTCAACGGATTCTCCTGATGCTTCTATCTCTTCTGCCAGACGTGTAGCTTCCTCTAAGTGCTCTTCACATAAATGTCCTTTTCCTAGAGGATTTTCATTTTCGCTACTTTTTTCAATTTTTTTACTACATTCCTCATAAACAACACATTTTGTCGAACATGCGCAAAGTGAACACGCAGCCAAGCACGCTAACAAAACAACTAACTTCTTCTTCATCATGACCCCTCCTTTCCCTTTTTTACATTTCAACAAAATTTTAGCAACTACACCATTATGATTGCGTCTTGCTTTAATTATGTATTTTAATGTTCCATTTTCCATAAATTATACTCGGATATTCATACATAGTCAACTCAAAAAATATTCCATACAATTTATAGTAATGAGAATTTAAAGGGGTTGTTTTATGATTAGTTATGCACCATTATTTGATACAATGAAAAGAAAAGAAATTACTTCTTATAGGTTAGAGAAGATGGGATTCTCAAGAGCCACTTACTATTCCATTCAACAAGGTAACAGTATTTCTACAAATACTGTCAACCAACTATGCAAACTCCTTAATTGTGAAGTTTCCGACATACTAAAATATATTGATGATGAATCCGACAATCCCTCTCTTTAGTAAACAATTGATAAAATCATCCCCATACACTTGATTGTGTATGGGGATTTCTTATTGAAACTAATTAAGTTTTTCAATGACCTTGTATGGTGTACTACTTGTCAGCGATAGCTGCTTGTCCGGTTGTAGACCAAGGGAGGTGCACCGTGGTTTACTCCTGCTCTCTTCTTTAGTCACTTTTCACAAAAATATTTTTAGTACTTTTGTGACTAAACTTTATATGCTACAATGTGTTTCCAAGGCTACCATATTCGGTAGGCGGTTAGTCCTTCTTTCGGGGGACTGTGACCTCCGTTTACATAGAAATCTGGAGACAGAAATCTAGGAAAGGAGGAAGCGCTTTTATGAGTGACTACGAAGTTTTATCTTTGGTTTTAATGATACTCAGTATTATTACTTCCTTGTTAATATCTTTTATAAATCACACAAAAAAGTAACCGCTGGTCCTGACAAGATTGCGGTTACTCTTTTGTAATCCATATTCTTAAGGACTAACCGTCTATCGGTAGTCTTGTTTTCATTTATAGTATAGGTTATGTTTTTGATAATGTCAATAATATCACTCGAATTTGATTTTGGAAGAAACCCTATTATAATAAATATATATCAAGGATAAAAGGAGCATTATTATGTTTACCAAATTCAAGCTATCACTCAGTCGTATCAATTATAAGCTTTACATCGCTCTACTTATTTTAGGACTAACGCCTACGATTTATAATACTGTACGCGTATTTTTTCTTGGGCAACTTCCTGGAGAATGGAGTTTCTCTATTGCTGGTCAACTCTCATGGGTAAATTTATTTTATGAAATACTGAACGAGGCGATAATATTGCCTCTATTCTACTTTATTGGACAAGTCAAGGAAAACAAAAAAGAGTTCTCCAATCGCATTCGTACAGGAATGTTTATTTCTTTTGGAACATACACAATATTGGCCATACTTATTATTAGTTTTATTAAACCGCTGCTTTCCCTTATGGCAACTGATATAAGTATTCTCAGCGAATCAGCCACTTACATAAAAATCGAAAGTATAGCAAACATTTTTTCAATCCTCACACAGTTTGCCCTAGTTGCGCTTGTGACAATAAACAAAAGTAAATACTTATATATACTGACTGGTTTAAAACTATTACTTTGCCTGATTTCCGATACCTACCTTGTTTCCTCGCTACCTATGTCATTAAACCTTGGCGTAAATGGTATTGGCTATTCTAATATCCTTGTCAATTTTATTCTTCTAACAGTATCTCTTATGTTACTGGAAAAAGAAGACGTTAAACTATTTACTAAATTGAAGCTTGACTTTACTTGGACTAGAGATTTTTTCAAAATAGGAAGTATTTCCGGTATAGAATCTTTAGTTCGTAACGTCGCTTATATGATCATGATTGCACGTATGGTAAATGTAGTTGGAGAACAAGGAACTTATTGGGTTGCAAACAACTTTATTTGGGGCTGGCTACTTCTTCCGGTTCTTCAGCTAGGAGAACTAATTAAGCAAGAAATTTCAACTGATAATGACAATATCAGAAAGAATTCTCTGGGTTACTTCCGTATCACGATATTTATTGCGATACTATGGTTTGTAAGTATTCCTATTTGGAAACCATTTATGACACATGTTTTATGCTTTACAGATGTAGATAAACTTTTCGAACTGGTATTGCTTCTTGTAGGATTTTATGTACTCTATGCAATTCAAAACGTCTTCGATTCTACTTTTTACGGATTAGGAAAGACCAACTATATGTTGTTTGAATCGGTTGTAACAAATACCGTTTATTATGGAGTTGCATTTGTTCTATATCTTACAAATGTATGGACTCCTTCTTTAACAGGAATTGCCTTACTATTTGGAATTGGAAATGCTTTTGATAGTATTGTATCATTTGTAGCATATGTTTATTTGCTTAAGAAAAGGAAAATTAATATTTTAAATGTTGAATAATCTCTACTTGCCCACGATAAAACTATAAAGAAACGCAGTGTCACGTACACGATACGATTCGTATCATGTATGAAGACACTGCGTTTTATCGTTTATTTAGAAAAGTTGACCTGGAAGTTTTAATTTTTCTTTATAAGCAAATTCCTTATCAAAATTTTCTGCTTCTTCTTCATTCACAAAATACCCTTGTGGTGGCGCATACACTCCTGTCACACCGTTTAAATATCCTGGAATTAATTCCTTGCAAAGAAAGAACGATGCATCCGCACCTTCTGGCAAGCCATGGTAACGAATACCAAACTCACTTGCAAATGTAAATCCACTTTTTCCATAAAAGTTGATATTCCCCTCAAAGCACAACGCTCCGAAACCTAGTTCTGATGCTTTCTCCAAAGAATAATCCAGCAATTTCTTTCCATATCCTTGTCGCTGTAACTCTGGTGTAATGCAGATTGGACCCATTGTCATAATTGGTATATCTCGACCATCATCTGCTTTGATAGTCGCACGCATAAACATATTTTGCCCAATTACCTTTCCGCCCTTCTCCATCACAAAGTCGAGTTCTGGCACAAATGTGTCATCATCTCTTAATTGATTCAGCACATAGTGTTCTAAACACCCTGGGCGATACACATTCCAAAATGCTTCTCTTACAAGGGTTTCAACTTCTCTGTATTCTTCTTTTCTTTCCAAACGAATGATATAGTCATTTTTATTCATTATTTTTCCCTCCTGATGATTGTTGACCGCAATACTGGGAGGTTACGATTTGACTGATTTTCATAACCTCCCGGTTATGCCACAATCTCCAATGCGTTGTTTTTTCTCAAACAGCAATCTCCTTAAAATATAATATTTATAATCAAGCCTTTCGGCTGATTATCGTGTTAAATAAATTGGAATTTATATTACTCAAGCCATTGAATAAATGCAGTTTTATCTGTACTGTTATATCCTGCTCTAATATAGAAGTTTAATGTTGTTTCTTTCTTTGAACCTGTAAGTAGCATCATTTTATAGCAGCCTGATTTCATTGCCAGTTCCTTGGCAAAATTGAGACATTCTGTCGCATATCCCTTTCCGCGGTAGTCTGAATGGGTAACAACATTTTCAATAAATGCATATGGCCTTACATTTCTCGTTAAATTCGGAATAATGACACAGACACAGGAGGAAACAATTTTATCGTTTACTTCGTTGACGATGATATGATGGTTTTTATCTCCAATAATGGTATCCCATGTATTTTTTAGGTGTTCCGTCATTTCAGGAACAGTATCTTCATGCAGGAACAGATACAATTGCAACAGGTTATTTAACTCGTTTTCTTTTATCTCTCTAACCATAATCGTCACCTCGTCAAATTCAAATTTGTTTATATCTATTATACCACATCAAACTCCCACCTCAACACAAAAATCCCTCTACGAATCATTCGTAGAGGGATTCCCTTTACTGTGTTTCCAGTGCCCTACTTCTGAGCGATAGCAGCCTGAGCTGCTGCCAATCTAGCAATCGG
>JAZNKI010000009.1:0-39068 GCA_045578495.1 Faecalimonas sp. | reverse complement strand
GCCAAGCGGTAAGGCACAGGACTTTGACTCCTGCAGTCGCTGGTTCGAATCCAGCTAGCCCAGTATGGAGCATTAGCTCAGTCGGTAGAGCACTTGACTTTTAATCAAGTTGTCCGGGGTTCGAATCCCCGATGCTTCATTGGTAGAATGTGGAGAAAATGTTGAAGATTCAACATTTTCTCTATTTTTTTTGTTTGCGTACTCTAAAGCACATTGTTTATAACTTCTAGTGTCTGTGATGCAGGATTGCGATTGAACACATAACAATATAATGATAAGATTAGAATATAAAAATAGATTTGCGAGGGAGCGCCATATGAAAGACAAATTACTACAAATATCGTGGTGGATATTGTTTGTTTTGTTGATGATTGGAGCAGGTCTTGGTGTTGTATGGGAACTATTTCCGACCATTATACCTGATTCAATATTTTATCCTACATGTTATGCTCAATGGGTTGCCATCCCTGCATTTGTTGTAATTACGATTATTAAAGAAAAACATAACAAGTAGAAAGTGGGAATATATCTTAAGGAGTGAGTGGATTGAAAATACATGGTGTGAAGAGAGAATGGTCAAACCCAGTTTTTGTCTATCTGAAAAAGCATTATTGCCCTATATGTGGTGAAAAATTGGAAAGGACGAAGATCTCAAGAATAGTAAATTCTAGTTCTGAAGAAGCCAAGAACTATGATTTTTCGAGTGGGGACAGTTTCTTGAGTGGAGATATTAAATTTATTAGAACCGAGTTTCGATGTAACAAATGTGATAAACTCTATTCAATAGAAGAAATTAAAAAAACGACTTGCGATAATGATATGTACCCTCTTTACTGGACAAACCAGTAAGGAGGGTGTTTTTATGCGTTATAGCTACGAGTTTAAACTAATGTGTGTTGATTTGTATAAATCCGGGGGATATCCCGATACACCAAACGATACAACCCCTGAACGATTTAGGAAAAATGTTAGGGAATGGTCACGCATGGTTGACTCAAATGGACCAGAAGTTCTAAAACATAAAGTTTTTAATAAAGTATGGTCTCCAGAAGAGAAACTAGAGTTAGTTTCACAGATTATTGCCGGCAAATCAAGAACAGATATCGCCTTAAAGGCAGGCATTAATCCAGGAATGCTTTATCAATGGGTTCAAAAATACAGAACAAAGGGATATAATGGATTAGTAGAAAGTAAGAAAGGACGTCCATCAAAGGGTTGCGATATGAAAAAAACAACTAATCCAAAGCCTCTCACTGAATCTGAACGGGAAGAACTTATTCGATTGAGAGCAGAAAACGAATATATAAAGGCGGAAAACGAAGTAATAAAAAAAGGATCGCCTTGAGGCAAGAAAAATGGGCTGCGCAACTCAAGGCGAAAAAGCAGCAATCATCAAAGAACTCCGAGAAAGAGGATACCAATTAAAGTATCTTCTCAAAGCCATGCACATGGCTAAGTCGACTTATTACTTTGAAATTGGTAAGAAAGACGTTGTTGCTGAACGTAATCAAAAAATGTTGGAAGAAATCAAAAGTATTTTCGAGTTAAATAAGCGTAGATATGGCGTAAGACGAGTTCATCAAGAACTTATAAACCGTGGATATATAGTAAATCACAAACGAGTTCAGCGTCTTATGCATGAAGCCGAATTAGTCGGGAAACATCCATGTGTTGTTGTGCCTAATTCATAAAATCAATGTGTCCAGGATTCTGGGTACATATCATAAATAGCAAGTCGTTTTTTGATTTGTTTATTGTTAATGTGTGTTTAGATTTAATTGCTAAAAAACTTGGTGTAATAAATGATTCTGGAGACTATAATAATGAATTAGCAAAGTGTACTAGTTAAAAAAGAAAAAAACATGTATTAACTGAAAATTATAAGTTGACAATCGGTTTTTAAAATGATAGTATAATCTGCGGACGCGCTAGTAAGTGTGTTTTGCGGATGTGGCGGAACTGGCAGACGCGCTAGACTTAGGATCTAGTGGGAGACCGTGCAGGTTCGATTCCTGTCATCCGCATTTAGCCTCGAAACTTTAGGGTTTTGGGGCTTTTTGTTTGCGCAAATGCTTTGTTTTATTCAGAAAGTGTTATATAATTAGAGAAGAATAAAGTATGAAATATTCAGAATCAGGAAAGGATTTATCGTGAAAGCAAATTATCATACACATACATCCCGATGTAATCACGCAACTGGGACAGAACGTGAATATATCGAAACTGCGATAGAAAATGGAATAAAGATTTTAGGATTCTCAGATCACACACCATATATGTTTGATGATGAACACTCTGCGTATATCCGTATGAAAATGAATGAGCTAGAAGATTACGTAACCACGATTTTGGATTTGAAGAAAGAATACCAAAAAGATATTCAAATTCATTTGGGATTGGAAGTGGAATATTTTGCAGGATACTTTGATGAACTCTATCGAGAATTAGAAAAATATCCGTTGGAATATTTGTTGTTAGCCACACATTGGTATGGAAACAGTCACAAGACAGAACCATATTTCGGGATATATACGGAAGATGACAGAATTCTTGCTAATTACTATGAGCAAGTGATAGAAGGTATGAAGCGAGGATGCTTTACTTATTTGGCGCATCCGGATTTGATAAATTATCCATCCAATACAACTTCATATGAACGGACTATGAGGAAGGTTTGTCAGGCGTCAAAGAGATATCAAGTTCCCTTGGAAATTAATCTGAGAGGATTGCGCTTTGGAAAACAATATCCGAATCCAGATTTCTGGAGGATTGCAGGGGAAGAGCAATGCAAGGTGATTATAGGATGCGATGCACATGAGCCGAAAGAACTTGTGTGTCAAGATGTCTATCAAGAAGCCATGAAATATGTTGAAAAGAATCATCTTTTACTATTAGATGAAATAGAACTGAGAAAACCAGTAAAGCTTTTTAGTAAGGAGTGATGTCAATGCGAAAAATTATGTGTGCGTTCATTGTATTTACTACACTAGGATTGTGCGCATGCGTCAATTTTAGAGGACACGTCAAAGAAAATGGCAAAGAAACAGTTGCAAAAACAGAAAAAGAAGAAGTAATTGAAGAATTAGAAGAGTTAGAGGAAACGAAAGAATTAGAAAAGACGGAAAAACCAAAAGCGAAACACTCTGAATTTTATGTAGAGGGGTATACCGTGGACGATGTCCTTCTATATTATAATGAAGTCGTGCTGGCAACAGAATTTTCTACGGGTGATGGCAATCCTTCTTTACTGCAACGATGGAATGCTCCGATTTACTACAGCGTTACAGGGAGTCCTACAGATGAGGATTTGAGAATCCTAAAAGGGTTGTTTGCTGAGTTGAATAAAGTAAATGGCTTTCCTGGTATTTCTGAGGTGAGAAATGGTTATGAAGCAAATCTGAACATTTATTTTTACGGACGACAAGAATTTAATAATCGATTTGAAGAGTTTGTTCAAAGTGATAGTGCAGATGGTGCGGTTCAGTATTGGTATGAAACCGCGGGCAATAATATTTATACAGCGGATATTGGATATTGTACGGATATGTCTCCAGAAATTCGACGTTCTGTGCTATTAGAAGAAGTGGTGAACGGACTTGGACTTGGAGATTCTGTTTTAAGAGAGGACAGTATTGTTTATCAATATTCAAGTAGTGTGACGAACTTGAGTAAAATGGACTGGTTGATTATAAAGTTAATGTATCATCCGAAGATGAGATGTGGGATGGATGTAGCACAATGTGAAAGTGTCATTCGTGAATTATATTATTAACATAATATGAAAAGCCTTGAAACGGAGTTTCGAGGCTTTTTGTTGCGTTTTCTTCCAATCGCGTGATATAATGAAAGATGGATAAAACCCATAATGGAGTGAACTATGAAAACAAAGGTAGTAAAAAAGAAGTACGAAGATGTTATGGCAATGCCAAAAGCGAAACATCAAAAGCCGTGGAAACAACATTTGTTCTTTCGGTGGTTGCTTAAATTTGTATCTGGCTTTGATTTGCGTGCAACAAATTTCAAATATCAAAAAATTGGAATGGAAAAGTTGGGTAAAAAAGAACCATGTCTCGTATTGATGAATCATTCTAGTTTTATTGATTTGGAAATCGTGTCGACGGTACTTTATCCAAGACCTTTTAACATTGTGGCAACATCAGATTCGTTTATGGGAATCATGAATTTTGTCATGCGAATGATTGGATGCATTCCCACAAGGAAATTTGTAATGGAGCCTAGTTTGATCCGCGATATGATTTATACTGTAAAAGAATTGAAAAGTTCTGTCGTGATGTATCCAGAGGCAAGTTATAGTTTTGATGGAACTGCAACGCCACTTCCAGATGGCCTAGGGAGATGCGTGAAAATGCTTGGGGTTCCAGTTGTCATGGTTCGTACATATGGAGCATATACGAGAGATCCGCTGTATAATGGATTGCGACGCAGGAAGGTCGATGTGACGGCGAATTTAAAATATTTGCTTTCCGCAGAAGATGTAAAATCAAAATCTGCGGATGAGATTGCAGAAATTATTAATAAGGAATTTACGTTTGATAACTTCCGGTGGCAACAAGAAAATCGGATTTCTGTTACGGAATCTTTCCGCGCAGAAGGCTTGAATCGAGTGCTTTATCGATGTCCGCATTGTAATACAGAAGGCGCAATGGAGGGCAAAGAAACAAGACTCATTTGTAACCATTGTCATAAACAGTATCAATTGACAGAGTATGGATACTTGGAAGCAGAAGATGGAGATGCAAAATTTACGCATGTCCCAGAGTGGTATCAATGGGAAAGAGAATGCGTGCGAAAAGAAATTGAATCTGGTGAGTATCGTTTGGAAGTTCCAGTAGATATTTGTCTGTTGGTAAATATGAAAAGTATCTATCGTGTAGGGGAAGGAACGCTTATTCATACGGTAGAAGGATTCCAATTGAGTGGTTGCGATGGTAAACTGGAATATAGTCAAAAACCGTTGGCTTCTTATAGCTTGTACTCGGATTATTATTGGTACGAAATCGGAGATGTGATTTGTATTGGTGACACAAATGTGTTGTACTATTGTTTCCCGAAAGCTGGGGGAGATATTGTTGCAAAAACACGTTTGGCAACGGAAGAACTTTATAAGATAACAAAGCAAAAGAAAAAGCATAAATAAGGGGAGAGAAAACATTTATGGAGACTTTGAATTCTATTTATTCACAAACGTACAACTTTGTCTATTTGCGTGCGAAAAACATTTATAAGAAAGAAGAAGATGTACAACAATTAATGAAAGAAGTTTATGCCAAAGCATTGGAGGAGGAGGTTTCAGGGGGACGCCTTTACTCATGGCTTGGAAGACAAGTGTATAGCATTGGTAGCGGAAGGTTTCGCAAGAAAAAAGTTAGTGAAGCGAATTTTATAGAGCTTGGAAAAGAGGAGTATTATGTTGCAGAGTCTGTTGACTTAGAGGTGACAAAGACTGTTATTTGCAACAAGATTGAAGAACTTCCGGATTTGTACCAGGCTACATTATATGCATTTTATCATGACCATTTGAATATCAAAGAACTTGCAAGCCTTATGGGGTATGGAACGAAGGTCATTTTATATCGTTTGAATTATTCGCATAAATACTTGAGAAGAGCGTTGGAAATCTATGCGGAAGATCATCAGGTTGATGTGAGATTTTCAGTAGAAGCATTATGTAAGGCGCTTGAGGATTGGTCAGAAAAACATACGATGGATCAGTCAGTTGCGTTCAATACATTAGGAACAATTTGTCGAGAGATTGGAATCCAAGTGGAAGCAACTTGTGAAGAAGATGAGCAGGCAGGTGCGGATAAACATATCATAGAATATGAAGATGGATATATGGGCGCATTGTGTGATGAGTTGTTGTCTTATTGCGAAAGCGAGAAAAAAGCATTGCCTATAAAGAAGATTTTTGCATTTGCTGGAATTCTTGCGTTAATAGCTGTTTTGGTAGCATTAATTCTCTTTTGCGTGAATTTGACTAAAAAAGCCAAAGGACAAGATGTGCCAGAGGATACGAATATTGAACAATCACTAGATGAACCATCTAACGAACCGGTAGAAGAACAGGTAGATGAGTCGGAATATATATTGCCAAATAGTGATACGGTGAAATATACAAAAGCAGAGTTGGAAGAACTTAGTTCGGAAGAGTTGCGCTATGCAAGAAATGAATTGTTTGCAAGATATGGTGTGTATTTTGGAGCATCAGACTTGAATGAATATTTTAGAAGCAAGTCTTGGTATAATCCCAAAATGTCACTTGATGAATTCAATGATAAAATTGATTTGAATAAAGTAGAATTGGCAAATCTTAATTTAATTCTTGAGATAGAAGAAGAAAAAGCAGAATAGTTGTCTATTCTGCTTTTAAAAGTGGAGGAATTGCAGATGGATAGAAAGAATATGACACCTGGTCAAAATGGGCAAAAACCGGAAACGAAGTCGAAAAACAAAATTGCGATTATTGTCGTAGTGGTAATTGTCAGCATCATTGGCGCGAGTGTGATAGGTGTGTTGACAGTTGGAACTGTAGTGTATTTCACGTTGAATAATGAGAAAGAAGATTTGAATAAAGATCTGGGAAGTACAGTTGTGGGTAAGGATGAATCTGACCCAAATGAAGATTTGAAGGAAAAGGAACCGTCAGATGACGACGATGTAACGATTGGTTTTTCGGAATATAAAGAAATTGAAGATGCACAATATTTCTCAAGTGCTAGTGCGAGTTCTAAACTAGCAAATCAGTATGGCCATAATTATGATGCGGCCAATGTTCTATATGACAATGAAGCATGCTGGTGTGAAGGAGCAGAGGGCTTTGGGGAAGGCGAATGGATTAAGTTAGAATTGCCTAGCGTACAGCGTCTATATGGTTTGGAAATAAAAAATGGGTATGCAGGAACGGAGAGACAATATTCACGCAATGCGAAAATGCAAAGAGTGTTATTGGAATTTTCTGATGGTCAAAGCATGCAAAAAACATTAGAGGTATACCCTGTGGAACAAAGAGGTAATTTGCAAGTAATTCGATTTAGTCAACCGATAGAAACGAGATATGTTAAAATCACAATTTTAAGTGTTGTTGAAAGTGAATGCACCGATACCTGTTTGACGTTTGTTAAACCGTATCGAGAAAGGTAATGAAGTATGAGAAAACAAGTAAAGTTTATCTGTTTATTGTTCGTGTTTTTGCTCGCTTTTTCGTCTTGTAAGAAACAAGACGAAGCTAAGAGTGAAACAAAACCACAGGAGAAAAAGGAAACAGAAATACTTGAGTTTGAAACGCCCACTCCTAGTGAAGAAAAAGTCGTCTTGGATTCTGCCAAATCGAATCCAAATGACATATACGATGCCACGGGATTTGTTTCGATTAGCGATGTCATTCCGAATGTGATTTTAGATATTAGATACTATTCTAATTATAATTTTGTTGGAGAACGTATTACCGGTTACGAAGAACCAATTGCGTTGATATCTAAAGAGGCGGCATCAGCTTTGCTGAATGTAAGCCAAGAACTTGAGTCTCAAGGATATGTGTTGAAAATATTTGATGCATACAGGCCTCAATGTGCAGTGCAACATTTTGTTTCGTGGGCTGCAGATACGAAGGATACGCGTATGAAACAGTATTTTTATCCAAATGTGGCAAAATCATCTCTGTTTAGGCAGGGATACATTGCTCGGAAATCTGGGCATAGTAGGGGAGCGACCGTTGATCTGACGCTATTTGATTTGGCAACTGGGAAAGAAGTTGACATGGGAGGACCGTTTGATTATTTTGGAGAGCTATCTCATCCAGATTATAAAGGTATTACGACAGAGCAATATAATAACCGAATGCTTTTACGTAACACTATGAAGAAGTACGGGTTTAAACCGTGTGGTACAGAGTGGTGGCATTTTACTCTTGCCAGCGAACCATATCCACGCACTTATTTTTCATTTCCTGTTAGCACAGATTCTTTGAAAAAAATAGAAGAGTAAAAAGATGCGTCCTGACATACTGCGATGTGAGAATGTTAGGGCGCATTTTTGTAAATAAATAAAAAGTCAGACAATTATAAAAATAATTTTAAAAATGTATTGACAAATCAATAATGAGTGATATAATGACAGTAAGAAAAGAAAAAAAGAGATAAAAAACAGACAAAAATAAAAACGAGGAGGGGAGACCACCAGAAACGTAATTAAAACCCAATTAAAATATTAGATAAGGAGGACGGTCCAACAAAAACTTAATTTAAAAACAGGAGTATACATAGAAAAGGAGATACGAAAAATGATTGAACCTGCAATGTAGCAAGGAGTATCAATGTAATAAGAATTGATACTCCTTTTTTATGTGCAAAAAAGTTCACAAAAAAAGAGTATTTTATCAAATACTCTTTTTTCTATGCAGGAGATGGGACTTGAACCCACACGCGGTAACCCACACTAGAACCTGAATCTAGCTCGTCTGCCATTCCGACACTCCTGCAAACTGTTTGATTATAGTAACATTTCGAAGAGGGAATGTCAATTTCTTTTTGAGATGTGATATGGTAAAATGAATGTATAAAAAGGAGGTTACATGATGGATAAGATAGCCCGATTAAAAGAAATGATTCAGGAGTCTGAACGCATTGTGTTTTTTGGAGGAGCAGGAGTTTCCACGGAAAGTAATATTCCGGATTTTCGAAGTGCAGATGGACTTTATCAAGAAGCATATTGTTACCCACCGGAACAAGTGGTGAGTCATACGTTTTTTCAACAAAAGACAGAACTGTTTTATGACTTTTATAAAAATAAAATGATGTTTTTAGATGCGAAACCGAATAAAGCTCATCTAAAGTTGGAAAAATTAGAAAAAGCGGGGAAGTTAACGGCAGTGATTACACAAAACATTGATGGATTGCATCAAATGGCAGGAAGTAAAAACGTGTTGGAGCTGCATGGAAGTATTCACCGGAACTATTGCCAAGAATGTGGCAAATTTTATGATGCCAAGTATGTGAAAGAAGCGAAAGGAATTCCACGTTGCACCTGTGGAGGAATCATTAAACCGGATGTAGTCTTATACGGAGAAGGTTTGGATTCTACGGTGATTCAACAGTCCATTCAAAAGATTCAGGAAGCCGATATGTTGATTATCGGGGGAACATCATTGGTAGTGTATCCAGCAGCAGGATTCATTGATTACTTTCGAGGGAAATATTTGGTGGTGTTAAATAAAAGTGCAACACCCAGAGATGGTCAGGCAAATTTGTGCATTCAAGAGCCAATAGGAGAAGTTTTTGAAAAAATGGAAATAATCGAATGAAATTAAAACTAAAAAAAGATTTACTTTTGGCTGCAAAGATTGGCGTTGGAGCTAGTGCGGCAATCTATTTTGCGGAATTCTTACAACTTCAATATGCGACATCGGCAGGAATTATTACAATGCTTACATTGATTACCACCAGATGGGGAACCTTCCGGTTGTCGGGACAACGAGTTCTCACCTATGGAATGAGTGTGATTGTGTGTTGGGCTGTTTTTCGAATAGCTCCGAGCGTTTGGATTGGATATGGTGCATTCCTATTCGTGATGGTGCTACTAACCGAGTGGTTGGGATGGAAAAGTACACTCTCGACAAATGCTGTAATTGGAAGTCATTTCCTTATTACGCAAGATTTTTCTAGCTCATTTATAGGGAATGAATTTTTACTTGTTGGAATAGGAATTACGATAGCAATTATATTAAACCTTTTCCATATTAATAGTGCTCATGAACATGGAATTGTTCGTAGAATGAGAAACGTAGAAAAAACATTAAAGAATATTTTGGTTGAGTTGGCAGGATATCTTTTACAGAATGATATGGATAATCGCGTGTGGAAACATTTGACTCAATTAGAAGTGGACTTGGAAGAGTCGGTTGATTTGGCCTATGAATATCATTATAATACGTTTCATTCTTATCAGGATTATTATGCTACGTATTTTGAAATGCGCATGAAGCAGTGTAGTGCATTGCACAACCTGCATGCGGAAATGCAGCGTATTAGAAAAATACCGAAACGGGCACACATTGTTGCAGAGTTTATACTAGACCTTGTGCCCTATGTGACCGAAATGAATCATCCAAAGAAACAATTACAGGAATTGCATACATTGTTGGAGGAGTTTCGGAAAGAGCCACTTCCAACCACCCATGAGGAGTTTGAGAATCGGGCAGAATTGTATCATATTCTCATGGATTTGGAGGAGTTTATACTATATAAAAAGAAGTTCGTAGAAGAGATTGACGAGACACAATTTCGTGTTTATTGGAAAAAAGAAATTCAAGGAGAATAAAAAGACGGATGTGCATATCCGTCTTTTTATTAGTTACAAATGTTACAACCAAGAGAACAACCTGTAGGTGTTCCGGCACAACCGCCCATTGCAGTTTCGCGAAGCTCGAAAGGAAGACTTCTTCCAACGCGGAGCATCGCATCGGTCATCTCATCGAAAGGAATTGGATGAGTAATTCCGCTTAGTGCAAGTTCAGCGGAAGAAATCGCATTTGCTACGCCGATGGCATTTCGACTTTGACATGGAGATTCAACCAAACCGGCGATTGGGTCACAAACCAAACCGAGTAGATTTGAAATTGCAAAAGTGGCAGCAGTCAGACACATTTGCGGTGTTCCTCCCATGATTTCAACAATCGCACTTGCGGCCATTGCACTAGCGGCACCAACCTCTGCTTGGCATCCAGCTTCGGCTCCGGCAACAGATGCATTGCGCATTAATAAATATCCAATTGCACTTGCATTTAACAAACCTTTACAGAGCTGTTCATCGCCAATATTGTGTTCGTCAGCGAGTGCAAGTAATACTCCAGGAACAACTCCAGCAGAACCAGCGGTAGGAGCTGCAACAATTAATCCCATAGAAGCATTCACTTCCAAAACAGCCATGCTATAAGCGATTGCTTTTGATAGCATAGAGCCACACACACAATTGGATGTCTCGCCATGAAGAGCAATCTTTTGCGCCTCACCGCCAATCAATCCTCCAATGGATTTTCCGGGATGGGTGAGAGGTTTTGTTGCGGCATTTTTCATAATAGATAAGGCAGTATTTATTTTGCTGTCCACTTCCGCTGGGCTAATAGAACCGAGTGTGATTTCTCGCAGTTTCATTAATTCAGAAATTGGAAGTTGTTTTTCCTGACAGTTTTGAATTAAATCTTTTCCGTTATAAAAGTCCATCTTCGTTGCCTCCTATAATTGAATCAACATTAAGTTGTCGACATTTGGATTCGTGCGAATCTTATCTAAGACCGCTTCAGGAATTGGATGATCCGATTCTACAACTGTGTAGGCATTTGCGCCTTTGTTTTCTCTGAAAAGTCGCATAAAAGCAATGTTCACGTCATGTTCGCTCAGGGCCTGGGTAATATGAGCGACCACGCCAGGTTTATCTTGTTGATGCACGATCAAGGTGCTGTATTCACCGGTAAATTCCACATCAATATTGTTGATGCGAACAATTTTCATTTTTCCACCACCAATGGATTCCCCGCGAATGGAGAGCGTGTGTCCATTGATTCCTAATATATCGATGTCTGCCGTGTTCGGATGATTGGTTTGCGTGTGATCATCAATGATAAATACATACTCGATATTCATTTCTTCTGCATGAAGAAAGGCATCGCGAATGCGTTCATCGTAAGTGGCAAAACCTAATATTCCACCGAGCAGTGCGCGGTCAGTTCCGTGACCACGATAGGTTTTTGCAAAAGACCCGTAGAGTGTAAAGGTTACCTTTTGGATTTGTTCAGGAAACATTTTGCGGGCCATAAGTGCGATGGACACTGCTCCAGCTGTATGCGAGCTGGATGGACCGATCATGTTAGGACCGATTACGTCAAAAATACTTAAAAAATTCATCAGATGATTCTCCTTTTTATTTGCCTAAAGATAGTATAACAAGATTGTGGAATAAAAAAAAGGCATGTGATATACTTTATTACAAGATTAGCACTTGCAGTTTTAGGTGAAAATGGAGAAGTAATATGAGAATACAAGGATTACAGAAATTAACACTGTTGGATTTTCCAGAAAGAGTAGCATGTACGGTGTTTGCGGCGGGATGCAACTTGCGTTGCCCGTTTTGTCACAATGCGTCGTTGGTTGTGAATATTCCGAAGGAATCAGAAATTTCGGAAGAAACGTTCTTTTCTTTTTTAAAGAAGAGACAAGGCATTTTGGATGGTGTTTGTGTGAGCGGAGGAGAACCATTGCTCCAACCGGATGTAGAAGCTTTTATTGGAAAAATTAAGGAATTTGGATATGCAGTGAAGTTGGATACCAATGGAACGTTTCCAGAAAAAATGAAACAGTTGATTGAAAAAGGGCTTGTGGATTATGTGGCAATGGATATTAAAAATTCGTTGGACACATATGCAATTACAAGTGGAGTGGAGCAGGTGGAACTCTTGAAGATTCAAGAGAGCGTTTCTTACTTAAAAGAAGGGCGAATTTCATATGAGTTTCGAACGACGGTTACAAAGAACTTCCATAGTAAAGAAGAATTCGAAAAAATTGGGCAATGGTTACAAGGTGCAGACAAGTATTATTTGCAAAGTTTTGTGGATTCTGGCGACTTGATTAATTCCAAAATACAAGGTTGTGATGAAAAAGAAATGAATACGTTTCTTGAAGTGGTACAAAAGTATATTCCAAATGCAAAACTTCGAGGGGTATAAGAAAATAGACAAGATATTGTGTTTAATTGTTAAATAAAAAACACAATATCTTGTTGTTTTATATATTGACAAGCACAAATCATAGTGGTACTATGATTGAACGAGGGAGAGATGTACGGAGGAAAAGAGATGTACCAAGTAAAGAAAAGAGACGGGAAGGTTACCGAATTTAACCTTCAAAAAATAGCAATCGCTATTTCAAAAGCATTTGAAGCAAAAGAAATCGAGACACATTCGGACATCATAGATATGCTTGCATTAAAGGTAACAGCAGATTTCACTTCAAAAATCAAAGACGGATTTATTCGTGTGGAAGATATTCAAGACAGTGTAGAATCGGTGTTAATTCAAGCCGGATACGGAGAAGTTGCAAAAGGCTATATCTTGTACCGTAAACAAAGAGAAAAAATCCGTAATATGAAATCTACAGTTCTTGACTACAAAGAGATCGTGGATAACTATGTAAACGTTAATGACTGGCGTGTGAAAGAAAACTCAACAGTTACATATTCAGTAGGAGGACTCATTTTGAGTAACTCAGGTGCAATTACTGCAAACTACTGGTTGTCAGAAATTTATGATGAAGAGATTAGCAATGCGCATCGAAATGCAGACATTCATATTCATGACTTGTCAATGCTTACAGGATATTGTGCAGGTTGGTCTTTGAAACAATTGATTCAAGAAGGTTTGGGCGGTGTTGTTGGTAAAATCACATCTGCACCTGCAAAACATTTGTCTACACTTTGTAATCAAATGGTTAACTTCTTGGGTATTATGCAAAATGAATGGGCAGGCGCACAAGCATTTTCTTCTTTCGACACTTACCTTGCACCATTCGTAAAAGTTGATAATTTAAGTTATGAACAAGTGAAAAAATGCATTGAATCCTTCGTGTATGGTGTAAATACACCAAGCCGTTGGGGAACACAATCTCCATTTACAAACATTACGTTAGACTGGACCGTTCCGAATGACCTTGCAGAACTTCCTGCAATCGTTGGCGGAAAAGAAATGGATTTCAAATACAAAGATTGTAAAAAAGAAATGGATATGGTGAATAAAGCATTCCTTGAAATCATGATTGAAGGCGATGCAAACGGACGTGGATTCCAATATCCAATTCCTACATATTCTATTACAAGAGATTTCGACTGGTCTGATACAGAAAATAACCGTTTGTTGTTTGAAATGACAGCAAAATACGGAACACCATATTTCTCAAACTATATCAATAGCGATATGGAACCAAGTGACGTTCGAAGCATGTGCTGTCGTTTGAGATTAGATTTACGTGAACTTCGTAAAAAATCAGGTGGTTTCTTCGGAAGTGGTGAAAGTACAGGTTCTGTAGGTGTTGTAACAATCAACATGCCAAGAATCGCATACCTTTCTAATGACGAGAATGAATTCTATAGAAGATTAGATCGTTTGATGGATATTTCGGCACGTTCACTTAGTGTTAAGAGATCCATTATTACAAAACTTTTGGATGAGGGGCTGTATCCATATACAAAGAAATATCTTGGAACATTTAATAACCATTTCTCAACAATCGGTTTGGTTGGTATGAACGAATCCGGTCTTAATGCAAAATGGTTGCAAGCAGATATGACTCATGAAAAGACACAAGAGTTTACAAAACAGGTGCTCAATCACATGAGAGAAAGACTTTCTGATTATCAAGAAATGTACGGAGATCTCTACAACTTAGAAGCAACTCCTGCAGAGTCAACCACATATCGTCTTGCAAAACATGACGTGGCGAGATATCCAGATATCATTACAGCTGGTGAAATGGATGGAGCACCATATTATACAAATAGCTCACACCTTCCGGTTGGATATACAGCAGATATTTTTGAAGCACTTGATATTCAAGATGAACTTCAAACATTGTACACATCAGGAACTGTATTCCATGCATTCCTAGGCGAAAAACTTCCAGATTGGAAAGCGGCAGCAGATTTGGTTCGCAAAATTGCAAACAACTATAAGTTGCCATATTACACAATGTCACCGACATATTCTATCTGTAAAGATCATGGATATTTGACAGGAGAACAATATACATGTCCACATTGTGGCGCTACAACAGAAGTTTATAGTCGTATCACAGGATACTATCGCCCAGTACAAAACTGGAATGATGGTAAAGCACAAGAGTACAAAGAACGTAAAGTTTATGATATCGCAAACTCACAATTAACCGAAAAGGAAGTGGTTGCGGAAGAAACTGCTTGTGAATGTGCAGCAGAACCTACAAAAGATGTGGTAATGCTCTTTACTACAAAGACTTGCCCAAACTGTAGAATTGTAAGCGCGATGTTAGATGATGCAAACATTGCTTTTGAAAAAATTGATGCAGACGAAGCACCGGAGTTAGTTGCGCAATTTGGTATCCGCCAAGCACCAACATTGGTTGTTGTAAAAGACGGAGAAGCAAAGGTGTATGCAAATGCATCGAACATTATCGGATTTATTGGTGAAAATTAAAATTATCTAAGGAGACGGCAAGAAGAACTTGTCGTCTCTATTTCTTTTATGTTATACTCATAAAACCTAATCAGGTATTTGCGTCGTCTATGGCGCGTCTGTTTTCAGGCAATTCTGCCAAATAATCACAGAAGAAATAAAAGAATTAGAGGGGTGAATGCCTATGAATGTTGTTAGTTATAGTTGACATATTAAAAAAAATAATATAAAATGCAACTAAGAAACGGTTGCAAGAAAGGCGAACCGTACAAATGAGTAAATTTGAAAAAGCAAAGAAAAGAATACTTTTGAAACCAAAAGATTATACTTACACAGAAGCGAAATCTTTACTTGGGCAACTTGGTTTTGAAGAATATAGCAAGGGAAAAACTTCGGGTTCTCGAGTGAAATTTTACCGGCAGGAAGATCAAAGAATTATATTATTACATAAACCACATCCAGGTGACATAATGAAACCTGGGGCAGTCAAGCAATTGGTAGAATATTTGATAAAAATGGGGGAATTGTGATGAAAAGTATATTTGAATATAAAGGATATCATACCAGGATAGAATTTGATTCGGAAGAACTCTTATTAAGAGGGAAAATCGAAGGGATTAAAGATTTTGTGAATTTTGCGAGTTCTGATATTCATGGTATTGAAGAAGAGTTCCATAATGCAGTTGATGAGTACTTGGAATTTTGTAAAGAAGTTGGTAAAGAACCTGATAAAGAATATAAAGGAACTTTCAATATTAGAATCAGTCCTGAATTACACAAACAGTTGGCGATTGTAGCAATGAAAAATGGAGATACCTTGAATGCTACAGTTGAAAAGGCGATTGCGAAATATGTGATGATGTAGTGATAAAATGATTGACGAACAAAGAATGAGGTAATATAATACACTTATATTTGAAAAGCAATGACGGAACAAGTAACTATCCGGAATCAGCCAGAGAGAGAGACATTTGCTGAGAGTTTCTTATGTGGAAAGATAGTGAAGACCACTCCCGAGCTGTGCGCGATAAGCGTTACCGTATTCCGCGTTAAGGAACTGAAAGTGAAACGTTAAGGTGGAACCGTGTGTTAGAATTGATGCACCCTTAGATAGCAACAAGCTGTTTGAGGGTGCTTTTGTATTTTCAACAGCAAGAAAGATGCAAACTAGGAGGAAAAAGAAATGAAAGTAATGTTGAAAGATGGTTCGAGCAAAGAGTTTGAAAATGGTCTCTCTGTATTAGATATGGCAAGAGAGATTAGCGAAGGTCTTGCAAGAGCGGCATGTGCAGGAAAAGTAAATGGAGAAGTTGTGGATTTGAGAACTGTAGTGAACGAAGACTGCGAGTTAGAAATCTTGACATTTAGAGATGCAGAAGGAAAGAGCGCATTTAGACATACAGCATCTCACATCATGGCGCAAGCAGTAAAAAGATTATATCCGGATACAAAGTTAGCAATAGGACCATCCATTGAAGATGGATTCTACTATGATTTCGATCGCGCAACTGCATTCTCGCAAGAAGAACTTGCTGATATCGAAAAAGAGATGAAAAAGATTGTAAAAGAAAATATTAAGATTGAAAGATTTTCACTTCCAAGAGAAGAAGCAATCAAACTTATGGAAGAAAAGGGTGAACCATATAAAGTGGAACTCATTCAAGACCTTCCAGAAGATGCAGAGATTTCATTCTATACACAAGGAGAATTCACAGACCTTTGTGCAGGACCACACCTTATGAGCACAAAACCAGTGAAAGCCTTTAAGTTAATTTCTTCTTCTATGGCTTATTGGAGAGGTGACTCAAACAAGGCACAATTGCAACGTATCTATGCAACAGCATATGACAATAAAGAGGATTTGGCAGCACATATGGAACGTTTGGAAGATATTAAGAAACGTGACCACAACCGTCTAGGACGTGAGTTGGAACTCTTTACAACAGTAGATGTGGTGGGACAAGGTCTTCCTTTGATGCTTCCAAATGGTGTGAAAATGATTCAAAAACTTCAAAGATGGATTGAAGATTTGGAAGATAAAGAATGGGGATATGTTCGTACGAAGACTCCGCTTATGGCAAAATCTGACCTTTATAAGATTTCAGGACACTGGGATCACTACAAAGATGGTATGTTTGTACTTGGTGATGAAGAAGTAGACAAGGAAGTGTTTGCACTTCGTCCAATGACATGTCCATTCCAATACTATGTATATAAGAATTCACAGAAGTCATACCGTGATCTTCCATACAGAATGGGTGAGACATCTACTTTGTTCCGAAATGAAGATTCTGGTGAAATGCATGGACTTACACGTGTTCGTCAATTTACAATCTCAGAAGGACATAATGTGATTCGTCCTGACCAAGCAGAAGAAGAATTACAAAACTGCTTGAACCTTGCAATCTACATTCTAACAACATTAGGATTACAAAATGACGTGACTTACCGTTTGTCAAAATGGGATCCAGAAAACAAAGCAAAATATCTTGGAGATGAAGCATACTGGGAAAGCACACAAGATGCTCTTCGTCAAATCTTGATTGAAAAAGGAATCGACTTCACAGAAGCAGACGGAGAAGCTGCTTTCTATGGACCAAAGATTGACATCCAAGCAAAGAACGTATATGGAAAAGAAGATACAATGATTACCATTCAATTGGACTGCGCAATTGCAGAAAAATTTGACATGTATTATATTGACCAAAATGGAGCAAAGGTTCGTCCATATATCATCCACAGAACTTCTCTTGGATGTTATGAAAGAACAATGGCTTGGCTCATTGAAAAATATGCAGGTAAATTCCCAACATGGCTTTGCCCAGAACAAGTACGTATTTTACCAATCTCTGAGAAATATGCAGATTATGCAGAACAAGTACGCAAGGAACTTGCAAAGAATGGTGTAGATGTGACTGTAGATAACCGTTCAGAAAAGATTGGTTACAAGATTCGTGATGCGAGACTTTCAAGATTGCCATACATGTTGATTGTAGGTGAAAAGGAAGAAGCAGAAGGACTTGTATCTGTAAGAAGCCGTTTTGCTGGTGACGAAGGACAAAAAACAGTGGATGCATTTGTAGAACAAATCTGCAAGGAAATCCGCACAAAAGAAATTCGTGAAGAGCAAGTGTTAGAAGAAAAATAAGAAGAAATAAAGGAGTCAACGCTCATGCGTATGCATGTGCGTTGGCTCTTTTATGCAATGCTTGACAGACCTGTCAAAAAAGGTGTATTGTTCAGCCTTTTTTACAACTTTCCTCTATATATATCAATAGTGGTTCTAAATTGATATTGCCTTTTGTAATGGTAATAACGCGATTTTCTGCCAAGTCAAATGTTAAATCAAATTTAATATCATTGTACATACATGTAATACCAAGATCGTCTATATAAACACCATCTAATGGATAAGTATATAAGTCCTTTAAAGTAGGAAATAGTCTAAAGAAATGATCTGGTTGCTCTTCCGAATTACTCAATCTAAAACTAATTGGCTCTATTTTTCTGGCATTTAAAACATCTACTATTTTAGGAATATCATCTATAGATATGGTTGTTGTTAAACTATAATAATCTACAAATTTTTTATTGATTTTATTTACTATACTTTCTATTTTTCTCATTTTTTACCTCCAGTAATTATAAATAAAATATTCTGTGTTTAGTGAAAAATAGTGAACCGTTTACCCTTTTTCACAACTTTCCTCTATTTGTGTCAATAGAGGTTCTAAATGGATATTTTCATCTCTTGTAGAAATTACTTTTTGATCATATAAATTAAAATTCAAACCAAATTCTGAATTTTTAGAAGTACATCTAACTCCAAATTTATCAACAAATATGTTTTCGTTCCAATTGAATTTGTTAAATTCTTCTATGGTTTTAAATGTTTCAAAAATATGTTCTGGTTGTTCTTCTGAATTGCTTATTGCAAGATTTTTTATTTTAATATCTGATGCCTTTAGTATGCTGATAATTTTATTTATATCTTCTAAAACTATTTTACTAGTTAGCATATATTCTTCAACTATTTCTTTTGATGCAGGATTTATTGTTTTGTTTATTTTCTTCATTTTCAAATCTCCATTAACTGCGAATAAATATTCTGTGTCTAGTGAAAAATAGTGAGGCATTTACCCTTTTTTACAACTTTCCTCTATCTGTATCAATAGAGGTTCTAAATTGATATTACCTTTTGTAATGGTAATAACTTGATTTTCTGCTAAAGCAAATGTTAAGTCAAATTTAATATCGTTGCATGTACATCCCATTCCAAATTTTTCAACATAAACATCATCTAACGGATAGGTATATAAATCTTTAATTGTAGAAAAACCTCTAAAAAAATGATCTGGTTGTTCTAGAGAATTACTCAAGCGAAAACTAGCTAGTTCTACATTTTTTGCATGTAAGGTATCTATTATTTTAGGAATATCATATATAGATATAGTTGTTGATAAACTATAAGTATCGACGTATTCTCCGGCGATTTTTTTTACTATACTTTTTATTTTCCTCATTTTCTTATCTCCATTAACTGTGAATAAAATTTTTTGTGTTTAGTCAAAATGGTGAGGCATTTACCCTTTTTGACAACTTTCCTCTATATGTATCAATAGTGGTTCTAAATTAATATTGCCTTTTGTAATGGTAATAACTTGATTTTCTGCCAAGTCAAATGTTAAATCAAATTTAATATCATTGTACATACATGTAATACCAAGATCATCTATATAAACATCATCTAATGGATAAGTGTATAGGTCCTTTAAAGTAGGAAATACTCTAAAGAAATGATCTGGTTGTTCTTCTGAATTACTCAATCTAAAACTAATTGGTTCTATTTTTCTGGCATTTAAAATATCTACTATTTTAGGAATATCATCTAACGATATAGTTGTTGTCAAACTATAATAATCTACAAATATTTCATTAATTTCATTTTCTATACTTTCTATTTTTTTCATTATCTTATCTCCAATAACTACAAATAAAATTCTGTTTGAGATTATTATAACATCTTTTGGTAAAAGTAGGTAATTAAATTCTCCTAGAAAGATTTAAATACGAAGTACATTGATTGAAAAGCCTAATTATGTTAGAATTTACAATATATTAGGCTTTTCTTATGTAATAAGAGATTTGTAAGCAAGTGTTTTGCTGGGAAAAGAGAGCTAGATGCGAGAAAGGGAGATGAATAGAAATGAAACTAGGATTCATCGGTTGTGGAAATATGGCCAGTGCAATGATGAAAGGAATCATTGCAAATGGGATTATTGAAGCGCAAGATATTATTGGAGCAGATGTATTCGCTCCGAGTAGAGAAAAAGTAAAAGCAGAATTAGGGATTGCGATTGCAAATAACAATCGCGAGGTTGCAACATGGGCAGAAGTAGTTATATTGTCTGTGAAACCACAGTTTTACCAAGATGTAATTGCTGAAATCAAAGATTGTATTCGTGGGACTCAGATAATAGTGACATTGGCTCCGGGGAAAACGCTCGCATGGCTTGAAGAACAGTTTGGAAAAACGGTTAAGATTATTCGTACAATGCCAAACACACCGGCAATGGTGTTAGAAGGAATGACGGCTGCGTGTCCAAATGCATATGTGACAGCGGAAGAATTGGAGTCTGTTTGTGATATTTTACGCGGATTTGGTGATGTGGAAGTTGTTCCGGAAAAAATGATAGATGCAGTCGTGGCAGTGAGCGGAAGTTCGCCAGCTTACGTATTTATGATGATTGAGGCGATGGCAGATGCTGCAGTGGCAGAAGGAATGCCACGTGCGCAGGCGTATAAGTTCGCTTCAAAAGCAGTACTCGGAAGTGCCAAGATGGTATTAGAAACTGGAAAACAACCGGGGGAATTAAAGGATATGGTTTGCTCGCCTGGAGGAACAACTATTGAAGCAGTAAAAGTATTGGAAGCAACAGGATTTCGAAGTTCACTAATGGAAGCAATGGAAGCTTGTGCAGAAAAATCAAGAAGTTTGTAAAGGTCGATGTAAGTTGTTGTGGCGTATAGAACTACATTTTTTGTATTTCCTATATGACTTGCCACACTGGTTCAAAAAAATGAAAAGAATACTTAGGAGAAATTGAATATGAATACAAGTATGTTACAAGAAATTGAAGAAACGTTGATGTCGATTTATCGTATTTTCGGTTTGGGCGCAAGCATTGCAGACATTGGCATTGGTGGATTCTTTTTATTAGTGACTATTATTACAACAATTGTTGGTGCGATTATTGCTATTGCGCGTTACATATTGGAAAGTTTTCCAGTTTACAAAGTGGCAAAAAAAGTTGGTAGAAAACATGCGTGGTTGGCATGGGTACCGATTTTTTCTTCTGTATTTCGTATGTACGTGTTAAGTGATGTTGCGGGAGATAAGCCAGTAGAAGTGAAATTATTTGGAAAACATTTGAAATTCCAAAATCGAATTCTTGTGTTTTTTTCCTATGTCGGCATCGGAGTGTTTGGGGCAGAATTACTCACAATTGTGTTGACGATTCTTGGCATCATACCAGTTGTAGGACAAATTGTTGCTGTTTTTGGCACTTTGTTTTATTTATTGCCACCACTTGCAGAAGGAATTATAGAGTATGTTTATTTGAGGGATGTACTTGATAAATTCAAAGAAGATAAGGTATCCAATAGAAGAACCTCCATTATCGTTACTGTTTTAGATAGCCTTTGCACATTAGGATTCGCGCGTGTTGTTATTTTATATACAATTATGAATAAACCTGTTTTGAAAGAAGAAATTGTAGAGGAAATTGAATTATAATTTAAAAAGGGATTTCTGCGTAAAATATATTTAAGAAACCTTATACTGATAAGACGAGAGGAAGATACGATGAAGAAAAAACAACTAATAGGAATAGTAATTACAGGGATTGTTATCATTGCAGTTGGAGTGACTGGAGTTTTGGGAAACATAGTGAGTGGAATGTTTGCGAACGAGGAAAGTTCCGCGGGATTTTGGGAATCGTTCGCAAGCGAAGCGTATTCACAAGAAGTGGTTTTGCCAGAGACAGAGTTCGTAGGTGTCATCAATGTGGTGGGTGAAATTGGCCCAAGTGCTACAGATGTGTGGTCGACTAGTTCTGGTTACAATCATACGCAGTCTATGAATTATGTTGATCAATTGATGGAAGTGGAGAACAATAGAGGGATTCTTCTTTATATAGACAGCCCTGGTGGAACCGTTTATGAAAGTGATGAGTTATATTTAAAGTTAATGGAATATAAAGAAACAACAGGACGACCAATTTGGGCGTATTTTGCATCAGAGGCGTGCTCAGGCGGATACTATATCGCTATGGCGGCTGATAAAATTTATGCGAACCGTAACTGCTGGACAGGATCTATCGGGGTTATCGTTTCTTTGCTGAATTGTGAAGGGCTTTATGAAAAACTTGGTATTGAAGAAATCAATATTACAAGTGGAGAAAATAAGGCAATGGGTTCCGCAGGGTCGGAATTAACCGAAGAACAAAAAGAAATTTTGCAAAGCCTTGTAGATGAAGCTTATGACCAATTTGTTGGAATCGTAAGTGAGGGCAGAAGGATGAGCAAGTCTGATGTCAAAGAGTTGGCGGATGGACGACTCTACTCTGCTTTGCAAGCAAAAGAAAATAAGTTGATTGATGAAATTGGAAGCTTGGAAGACAGCATGAACGCATTTATTGAGGAAGCGAAGTTTTCGCCTGATATTTATTTTCATGAGCCAGCGAGTGAAACTTCGGCTTTCATGACATGGCTATACGGCATAGCTGAAAATTTAAAACCGAAAACAGACTCTCAAATCGCAACAGAGATTATAGAGGAGAATGGAAACGGGGTGCTGATGTACTATGCAAAATAATATGGAAAATCAAGTGCGAGCAGGTTTCTTTGTAAGATTAGCGGCTTATTTGATTGATGAGATTATCGTAGGTGCTGGAGTGATTGCACTAAAAGTGTTGTTTTTCTTTGTGACACTTGCTTTGCCGGGAAGCCTCTTGAAACAGAATTTTATTTTTGAATATTCAGTGGTGGATATTATTCTTTACGCAGTCGGCGTGACATATTTTATACTTTTTACATATTGTACGGGTTCCACTGTTGGAAAGAAGTTATTTCACCTTCAAGTTGTGAGTGTAGAAGATAGAAAAGTAACGCTGTTTGAAGTCATTTATCGTGAAACAGTTGGGCGTTTTCTGTCAGGACTTGTGTTTAGTATTGGATACTTTTTAGTGCTTGTCCACAAAGAGAAAAAAGCCCTTCATGACTTGCTTAGTGATACTCAAGTGGTTTATAATTTTAAATATGGAAAGAAGGAAATCCCTTCGGATGTTCCTTTGGAGCCAATAGTAGAACAGTTACCAAATGAAGAAATCGACTGTTTGGAAGAAAATAGAGGTACTCAAGATGTCTAAAAAAACAAAGATCATAATTATTTCAAGTATTGCGGCGCTTGCAGTGATACTGTTCGTAGGAATCATTGTTACCATCGTAGGTGTAACGGGTGCGATTGCGGCGAAAAACAGAAGCGTAGCAAACAAGGTTGTTGCACAGATTGATCAGTTGGATGATCGTCCAATTACGCTTGAGTCAGAGAGTATGCTTATTGCTTTGAAGGCAGAGTACGATTTGTTGACGGATAAGCAAAAAGGGATGGTAAGCAATTACGGTGTCTTGCAACAGGCATTTAAGGATTTGGAACATCTGAAAGATAAAAAGGTCGCAGATGAACTTTCGGCAGAGATTCGACGAATTGATAAGAGCGCTTTGACAGCGACGAACACTACCGTTGAAGCACTTATGGATAAATATAAGGCATTGACAAAGGAGCAAAAGAAACTGGTTGAGAATTATGACTTTCTGCTAGAGTGCAAGAGTATTGTTAATGAAAAAATTGTTGAAAAACAACGGATAGATCAGGCGAAGGATTTGGCACAGAGTTTTCCAGGATATGATGGTACTTGGGGGAACTTTGGTAGTGCGCAGGATGACTATCAAGGAATGATTGAAACGGTTATCAAAAAAGATGTCAATTATAAGAACTTTTTCAAGGCGCCAGTCAATTCTTTGAAATTTTATGTTTCTAGATTTGAAAGAACATATAATGTGTTCGGAATTGGTGAATGTTACTTTTCTATGAGAGGAACCGAGAAACAGTACGGCGTAGAAGCGTATCTTTCGGGAAGAATCATCATTAGCGAAGATGGGACGCTTTATTGTACTGACTTACAATATTATTATTAAAAATAAAAGAAGAATCCACAGCGAAAATTCTGTGGATTCTTTTTTAGATTAATACGCTATCTAAATAGTTAGAAAGAGTACGTTTCATGTTTTGCCCCATATCAACTTCGCCGTTTCTGAGTGCCCATTCAAATGCATTTCCTAGGACAAGGATTCGAATATCATTTACAACTTCGGCAATGGATAGTTTTAATTGAATGGTATTTGCAGCAACCGCTTTTTCTAAATATTGTTGAACGGTTACAATTGGGTAAGAACGTTCTGTACGAATGTCTGGATTCAATGCTTGATTATGAGGTGTGTAATATCCTGCAACAAAGTCTACGCCCAGTTCTTTGCAGTAGGCAGAGTAATTGAGATATACCTCTACAATGGCAGCAATCGCTTCCTCTTTGTTTTTAGGGAAATCTAACTGCTCCGGATTGATGGTTGGTCGCTCTACAATATAGTAAGAAAGTAAATCATCTTTGGTCTTAAAGTGGTGGTAGAAACTTCCGTTTGATACACCGGCCTCTTCACAAATATTTTTTATGGAAAGATTTTCATAGCCGCTACGCTGCAAAATGTTCTTTGCGGCTTGAAAAATGCGTTCTTTTGTCTCTTGCGATTTTTGTTTTTGCTTTGTCATAAAAATCTCCTAAAGTTTTCAAAAAAAGTACTATTTATCATTTATTATAGCATGTTGTAGGGAAAAGACAAGAAAAACCGAGCGCACTCTAGTGTAAAACATTGAAAAAAAGGATAAAGTATGGTATTCTGTAGCAAGTGATTGAGAGAGACAAGAGAGGTAAAAAATGGATATTATTCAAAAACTGACACAAGAATTAGAAGTAAAAATATGGCAAGTAGAAGCTGCTGTTCAGTTGATTGATGAAGGAAATACAATCCCATTTATTTCTAGATATCGAAAAGAGGCAACTGGAGCACTCAATGATGAGCAGTTGCGTAAATTGTATGAGAGATTGCAGTATTTGAGAAATTTAGAAGAGAAAAAAGAGCAGGTGCTTGCAACGATTGAAGAACAAGGAAAGTTGACGGAAGAATTAAAAGCACAGATTTTGGCGGCGGAGACGTTGGTGGTAGTGGAAGATTTATATCGTCCATATCGACCAAAAAGACGAACAAGAGCTACTGTTGCAAAAGAGAAAGGTTTGGAACCGTTGTCTGCGCTTATTATGTTGCAAAAATTGGATGTTCCATTGGAAGAAGTTGCTGCGGAATATATTTCAGAAGAAAAAGAAGTGGCAAGTGCAGAAGAAGCTATCGCAGGTGCCATGGACATACTTGCAGAATATATTTCTGACGAAGCAGACTATCGTATTTACATCCGTGATTTAACTACAAAGCAAGGGAAACTTACTTCTGTTGCGAAAGATGCCAAAGCACAATCTGTATATGAGATGTATTATGAGTTTGAAGAACCGATTACAAAATTGGCAGGACACCGTGTGCTTGCGCTGAATCGTGGAGAGAATGAAAAGTTTTTGACAGTAAAGGTAGAAGCGCCAGAAGAAAAAGTACTAGGATATTTGGAAAAACAAGTGATTATTTCGGAGAATCCGTATACAACTCCAGTATTGAAGGATGTGATTGCAGATAGTTATAAGCGATTGATTGCACCTGCAATTGAGCGAGAAATTCGAAATGAGTTAACAGAAAAAGCAGAAGATGGTGCGATTTCAGTATTCGGAAAGAATCTAGAACAATTGTTAATGCAACCACCGATCGTGGGGCAGACTGTTCTTGGGTGGGACCCTGCTTTCCGTACGGGTTGTAAGTTGGCTGTTGTAGATGCGACTGGAAAAGTATTGGATACGACTGTTATTTATCCGACTGCGCCAACGACGCCACAAAAGATTGAAGCGGCAAAAGAAACTTTGAAAAAATTAATCCGCAAGTACAATATTACGCTGTTCTCTGTAGGAAATGGAACTGCGTCTCGTGAGTCGGAACAAATCATTGTAGAATTGTTTAAAGAGATTCCAGAAAACGTGCAATATATTATTACGAATGAAGCGGGGGCATCGGTTTATTCGGCAAGCAAATTGGCGACAGAAGAATTTCCGAACTTTGACGTGGGGCAACGAAGTGCAACTTCTATTGCAAGACGTTTGCAGGATCCATTGGCAGAACTTGTTAAGATTGATCCAAAGTCCATCGGTGTTGGTCAATATCAACATGACATGAACCAGAAAAAATTGAGCGAAGCACTTTCGGGTGTGGTAGAAGACTGTGTAAATAAAGTCGGAGTGGATCTTAATACAGCATCAGCGCCGTTGCTTTCTTATATTTCCGGCATTTCTGGAACGATTGCGAAAAACATCGTGGCACATCGTGAAGAGAATGGAAAGTTTGTCGACCGTAAAGAACTTTTGAAAGTGGCGAAGTTAGGACCAAAAGCCTATGAACAATGCGCGGGATTCATGCGTATTCAAGGTGGAAAGAATCCGTTAGATGGAACAAGTGTCCATCCGGAAAGTTATGAAGCGGCAGAAAAATTGTTGGCGAAATTGGGATATTCAACAGCGGATATCGCTGGAGGAAAACTTAGCGGTCTTTCAAAATCAATCAAAGATTACAAAGCGCTTGCCGATGAATTGGAGATTGGCGAGATTACGTTACAAGATATTGTAAAAGAATTAGAAAAACCAGCCCGTGACCCGCGTGATGAAATGCCAAAACCGATTCTTAGAACGGACGTATTAGAAATGAAAGATTTGACAGAAGGCATGATTCTAAAAGGAACTGTGCGAAATGTCATTGACTTTGGTGTGTTTGTGGATATCGGCGTGCACCAAGATGGTTTGGTTCACATTTCGCAATTGACAGATAAGAAGTTTGTCAAACATCCGTTAGAGGTTGTGAGTGTTGGTGATATTGTAGAAGTAAAAGTGATGAGTGTGGATTTGCAGAAGAAACGCATTCAATTGACAATGAAATTGTAAGAATATATAATGGTGAAAAAAATAAGGAACATGAGGTTATGAAGAAGAAAAAGGTATTGATTTTCATCGGTATTTTTATAGTCTTAATCATGCTTGTAACGGCCATAGTGTTTTGGAAAAAGAGTGATTCGCAAAGGAAAGATCAGGATCCAAAGAAGAATTCGGGAGTTGAACTTGATGCGTCAGATGATGTGACGAATGCGGAAACTCAAAAAGGGGATACCGTAAAAGAAGAGAAGAAGGAATCGGCAACGGAGGAAACAAAAGCAGAGGAGTCTACAACTTCACCGAAGCCGTCTGCTCCCAATCCAACGACTCCGACAACGCCTGAGGAGCCTTCCGTACCGGTTACGAAGCCAAAATATGATGGCGATACAGGTAATGAACGATTAAATTCGCTGTGTGATGGTGTTTTGGATACTATTATTACAGCAGGGATGAATGAACATAAAAAATTAAAAGCGGTGTATGATTGGGTAGAAGTTAATATTCGTTATAGCGGGAGTACTGCCATTGGAGATTGGCGCGCGGGAGCGATTACTTCCCTGACCACTCGAAAAGGAAACTGTGCAGCATATTGCTATACGAGCAGGGCTTTACTGACCCGATTGGGATTTGAAAACGTAGAAATACATACGGACAATCAAGACCATTATTGGAATATGGTAAAATATAATGGAAATTGGTATCATTGGGATACAACCGCAGGTTGGGGAACAGAACGGTTTTTGTGGACAACGAATCAGATAAAAAGTTATACCTATACAAAGAGTAATGGTAGAACCATCAGATATTCACCGTTCAATGAGAGTAAGTATCCTGCAACTCCGCAATAAGAGAGGGACATAGATATGAAAAGAATGGTTGCATTACTTTTCTGTGTGCTATTTTTGGTTGGATGTGGCAACGAAGTAGCAGAAGGAGTGAAAGAAAAACAAATAATAATCGAGAATTCTAAGATTTCATTAGGCGATGAGATGAAATCTGTGGAAAATGCTTTGGGAAAAGAATATAAGTTAACGGAATCAGAAAGTTGTCTGTATGAAGGTATGGATAAGGTTTTTGAATATGATAAAATTACGATTACCACGTATCCAAATGGGGAAAATGATTACGTGAGCTCCATTTTATTTTCAGATAAAGAAGTCCTGTGGATGTACGATGTTCAAGTAGGAGATTCTATTGACGATATTCGTGCAATCTTCAAAGAAGAAAAAGCAACGCAGGAAGATTACTTGTGGAGCTATGAAATGGAAGGTTATGGTATTTCGTTTTACTTGTCAGATAACAAAATAACAGAGATAGAAATATATCTTTTAGAAGGATAGGCTATGGTATTTAGTTCAATGGTTTTTCTCGTTTTATTTTTACCGGTGGTATTTGGTTTATATCTTCTTTTACCATCTATACGTTTAAAAAACGGCTTGCTTATATTGGCAAGCCTTCTTTTCTATGCACTGGGAGAACCGTATTATATTGTGCTTCTGTTGTTGAGCAGTTTTGTGAATTATCATATTGCTCTTCGATTAGAAAAACGAAGTTCGAAGGCTATTTTAATTGTAGCTCTTTTCTTTAACTTGGGATTATTGTTTGTCTTTAAATATTTGGGATTCCTTGTTACGATAATTAACCAGACTGGATTGGCGTTACCGGTACCTACGTTAAGGTTGCCGATTGGAATCTCATTTTATACATTTCAAATTCTATCTTATGTGATAGATGTTTATCGAAAACAAGTCTCTGCATCCCGACGTTTTGGGCACGTGTTGCTTTACATATCATTTTTTCCACAATTAATTGCAGGACCGATTGTGAAGTACCATGACATTTCAGAACAAATTGAAAATCGAAGCTTGGCGGTTGAAGATGTATCAAAAGGATTGAGATGGTTTATCTTTGGTTTGAGTAAGAAAGTGCTATTGTCGAATACTTTGGCGCTTGTGGTGGATCAAGTTTTTCGCCTACCTTCGCAACAGTTAACTGGAGTGATTGCGTGGATTGGTGCGATATGCTATACGTTGCAGATTTATTATGATTTTAGTGGATATAGTGATATGGCGTTGGGATTGGGAAAAATGTTTGGCTTTCGATTCAATCAAAACTTCAATTATCCATATGCGGCCACATCCATGAAAGAGTTTTGGCGTAGATGGCATATTTCGTTAAGTAGCTGGTTTAAAGAATATCTTTACATACCTCTTGGTGGAAATCGGATATCGTCACAGCGCACATTCTTGAATAAAATGATTGTGTTTTTCTGTACAGGACTATGGCACGGTGCGAATTATACGTTCATCTTATGGGGATTTATGAATGGTTTACTTACTTGTCTTGAAGAACGAGGAACATGGGTAAAGAAAATTCAAGGGAAAATTGTGGGATGGATTTATATGGCATTTTGCACAATATTCTGTTTTACAATGTTTCGTAGTGAAAGTGTCGGTCAGTCATTATTTTTCTATAAAAATATGTTGACTGGTGTGCATTTTTCAATAGGAGAACTGGCAGCGATTGCACCTTATCTGAATATGTATACGATCTTTATAATGATAATCTCTTGCTTGGGGATTTTTAATTGGAGAAAAATAAAAGAAAAATTTGAAGCACTATCCTATTTGTGGAGCCTGGTATGTTTGGCTTTGTGCATTATGTCACTAGCGGCAGATGGATATAATCCGTTTATATATTTTCGTTTCTAAGAGGTATGTGTATGAAAAAAAACTTTGAAAAACTGTATATCATAATTGTTGTTCTGTGCTTGATCGTGTTGGGTGGTATGATGTTTGTTCAAAAAAACGGAAATATCAACGAGGGTAATGTACAGAAACCGCAATTATTTCGCGATGGTAGCTTGAATGAGAGTTTTATGGATGACGCGGAGTCATATGTAGTCAAACATTTTGGCTTTCGGAATGAGATTTTGGAAACGTATACTTTTTTGCAAGAGAAAATTTTTCGAAAATCTGCAGTGGACAATGTGATTGTTGGAGAAGATGGATTTCTTTTTCTGGAAGAAACGGCAGATGACTATACAGGAAACAGAAACATCACAGGGCGAGAAGTATTTCAAATTCAAAGAACACTTGAATTGATGCAAGAGTATGTGGAAACACAAAATGGAAAATTTCTTTTTGTAGTTGCACCTAACAAAAACAGCCTTTATGATAAAATGCCTTATAACTATATCAAAGCGAACGAACAGTCCTTGGCTGTAAAAGTATTGAAGGAACAAGAGAACATTCCATGCGTAGATTTGTTTCAAGTGTTTAACGAAACAGGGGAAATTTTGTATTATGCAACGGATACGCATTGGAATGAACAAGGAGCCCGTCTGACATATGATTCGGTGATGAACAAACTGGATAAAGAGCATGATGACTTCCAAAGTTATTCGACAAAGAAAGCCATGATAAAGGGAGATCTTTACCAAATGCTTTATCCGAAGAAGAAAAAAAATGAAGCGAGTTATCCGTATCAAAAGGAAAGAGCCTATCATTTTGTGACGAAGACTAGAAGCCATGAAGAAATGTATATTGTCAGTGTAAATGAGAATGCTACAGATAGCCTGCTTATGTTCCGAGATTCCTTTGCAAATAATTGGATTCCGTTTTTTAGTGATAGTTATAAATATGCGATTTATGATAAACGGGCAACACTCGATTTATTTCAAATGGAACAATACCAGAGTAATACTGTTATTTTTGAGATTGCAGAGAGAAATCTTAATACGATACAAAGTAAAACCCCATTATTTATGGCTCCTACGAGAAATATCAAGATAGAAGGGGTGGAAAAAGACTTTTTGAAACAATGTACTGTGGAAAAAAAAGAATCATATCTTTGGCTGAAAGGAATTCTTGAAGAAAATTATATAGAAACAGAAAGTTACATTTATTTAGAAAAAGATGGAATATATTATGAATTGACACCTCAATTGGTAGATGGAGAATATGGATTTGTTGGATGTATACCGCTTGAACGGCTGGAAGGTGCAAAACTTTGTCTGGTTGGGCATAACAAGAATTTTGAGTGTGAACTATCTGTAAAAATTCAATAGTGGTGAATTTCGTGAAACATGTCTTGTATAATGAATATTATTGAGTTATACTTGTTTAAAAGAATAAGGATTCTTCGGGGCGGGGTGTGATTCCCCACCGGCGGTAAAAGTCCGCGACCCATGAAAATGGCTGAACTGGTGTGATTCCAGTACCGACAGTTAAAGTCTGGATGAGAGAAGAAATACGCGTAAAGTGTATCGTCATGACCCGAAGTCTGTGCTTCGGGTCTTTTTATGTAAAAAGAAGGAATCCTTTAAAGAAGGAGAAAAGATATGAACAAACAAAAGAACAAACTTGGAACACGCGAAATGGCCACTATTGGTATGCTGGGAGCAATTTCAATGATACTGATGCTTTTTGAAATTCCCCTTCCGTTTGCGCCGTCTTTCTATGAAATTGATTTTAGTGAAGTTCCTGTACTTATCGGAACATTTTCCATGGGACCGATTGCCGGAATGTTGATTGAATTAGTGAAAGTACTTTTGAATCTTCTTGTGAACGGAACGGATACTGCATGTGTTGGTGAGTTGGCAAACTTTTGCATCGGATGCGCATTTTGTCTTCCGGCAGGTCTAATTTACCAACGAAATCGAACGAAAAAGGGCGCGATTATCAGCTTGATGGTTGGAACGTTTACAATGACGTTTTTAGGGTGTTTTATCAATGCCTATGTGATGCTTCCAACATATTCAAAGGCATTTCATTTGCCGATAGATTCCCTGGTGGCAATGGGAACAGCAGTGAATGCAAAGATTACAAACCTCTTTACGTTTGTAATGTTTGCAGTAGTTCCTTTCAACTTGTTGAAAGGCATTTTGACGTCTATTGTTGTGTTGCTAATTTATAAGAAAATCAGCCCGATTATCAAAAGGCATTAGTTGTAACAAAGAACATGCTGTGCTATAATTCTTTAGAGTACAGCATGTTTTGTGTATGAATTTAACTCGGAGGAAGATACATGTCTATAAAATTTAATGTTCAAATCAAGGAAAAACATATTGTGAATTTTCAGTTATATCATAGCCGCACACATTTTGTGGGAGTCTTTGGAATAATAGCAACACTCTTTTGCTTAGGATTTGGTGTATGGGATGTTGCGACTAGAAATATTTCCGATTCGTTCATCTGGTTTGCTTCGGCAGCGATTCTATATTTCTTCCCAAGACAACAGTTAAAAACAAAGGCGAAAAGACAAATCCGTAATTCGGAGATGTTTCAGCATGAGTTGGAATATGAGTTTAATGATACGGGATTTATCACTCGCCAAGGTGATATGGAAGTGAAAAATGAATGGGGAGCAGTAGAAAAGGCTGTGAGTACCAAAACAAGTATTATTTTATATATGAGTCGTGTGCGAGCAATTATTTTCCCTAAAAAATGCATTGGGGATCATTATGAGGAATTGGTAAAATTAATCCGTGAAAGCTTGCCAAAAGAAAAGGTGAAAATACGATGATTATAGAAACGAGAAGTGCAGAGGAAACCTATCAATTAGGTGTGGAGATTGGAAAAAAAGCAATTCGAGGACAGGTATATACTATGGTAGGGGACCTCGGTGTGGGAAAAACAGTCTTTACCCAGGGGATGGCTCATGGTTTGGAGATAGAGGAACCGATTAACAGCCCGACCTTTACGATTGTTCAGGTGTATGATGAAGGACGTTTGCCGTTTTACCATTTTGATGTGTATCGAATTGGCGATATTAGCGAGATGGATGAAATCGGATATGAGGATTATGTTTATGGAGACGGAGTGTCTCTGATTGAATGGGCGAATTTAATAGAAGAAATTTTGCCAGAAAACCGAATTTCTATTACGATAGAAAAAGATTTGGAACAGGGATTTGATTACCGAAAAATAACAATAGAAGAGAGGTAGCCATAATTATGCGTATACTTGCTTTAGATAGCTCTGGACTTGTTGCGACCGTTGCGATTTTGGAAGATGAGCAGACCATAGCAGAATATACAGTGAATTACAAAAAGACACATTCGCAGACGTTACTCCCGATGTTGGATGAGATTGTGAAGATGACAGAGTTCGATTTGTCGACGATAGATGCGATTGCAGTTGCAGGGGGACCAGGTTCGTTCACGGGACTTCGCATTGGTTCAGCTACTGCGAAAGGATTGGGACTCGCGCTTCAAAAACCACTGATACATGTTTCGACTGTGGATGGTATGGCGTATAGTTTGTTTGGAAATACAGGATTGATTTGTCCGATTATGGATGCAAGAAGAAATCAAGTTTATACCGGAATCTATCGTTTTGAACATGAGTTTGAAGTAGTAGAAGAACAGATGGCTATTTCAGTTCAGGAATTGATTGATAAATTGAATGCGTATGGAGAGAAAGTTACATTCCTAGGAGATGGTGTTCCAGTTTACCAAAGCCTATTTGAAGAAGGATTAAAGGTAGAATACTGTTTTGCCCCTGCGCATGCCAATAGACAGCGTGCCGCAGCAGTGGGTGTGTTGGGAATGAAATATTATGCAGAAGGAAAGGTAGAGAGCGCGAGAGAACATCAACCAGATTATCTTCGCCTTTCACAAGCAGAACGGGAGCGTGCAGAGAAACATGCCGATATTTCGTAACGTAACCGAACAAGAACTTTCAGATGTAGCAAGATTGGAACAACAAAGCTTTTCGGATTCGTGGTCCGAAAAGAGTTTGCAAGATACAAATAAGCAACCACAGACGATGATTGCAGTTGCAGAAGTGGAAGGGCAGATTGCAGGGTATTGCATTTTGTATTATGTAGTGGACGAAGGTGAGATTGCTCGGATTGCGGTAGATGAAAACTTTCGTCGCCAGGGCATTGGTCGAGGTTTATTGGACTATATCTGTGAACAGTGCAAGGAAAAAGGTGTGGAAAGATTACTTTTGGATGTGAGAGAGAGTAATGAGCGTGCCCGACAATTTTATCATCAATATGGGTTCGAAATCGACGGGGTTCGAAAAGCGTTTTATGAGAATCCAAAGGAAGATGCTGTGTTGATGAGTAAAAGAATTGACAACCTTTTCCACTAGGAGGGACCCTTGGGGGGAAGGTATAATGTAGACGTAGCAAATTCAAAGGAGGAATTGTATGCGTCAGTACAAAAAAGAAGATATTGAAAAGATTGAAATATATATTTGCAACCGATGTGGGAAAGAAATGATACAGGAAGATGTTTTTTCTGTAGACAAGCGTTGGGGATATTTTTCAAATAAAGATAATGAAGTGCATCATTTTGATTTGTGCGAAGTGTGTTACGACGAGCTTGTTTCATCATTTCAAATTCCGATAGAGATAGAGAATAGATAGGAGAAATTCATGTTAGATGTTTGTTTGTTAGGGTGTGGCGGTATGATGCCACTTCCGCATCGATGGTTGACCGCGCTGATGACTCGATTCAATGGCAGCAGTCTTTTGATTGATTGTGGCGAAGGAACGCAGGTGGCGATTAAAGAAAAAGGATGGAGTTTTAAGCCGATTGATGTAATCTGCTTTACACATTATCATGGAGATCACATTAGTGGACTCCCGGGTCTTTTGTTGACAATGGGAAATGCAGACCGCACTGAACCGTTGACTTTGATTGGACCAAAAGGATTGGAACGTGTGGTAAATGCACTTCGTGTGATTGCACCAGAGCTTCCGTTTGAATTAAAGTTTATAGAAGTGACACAGCCGGAAGAGACGATTGAACTTAACGGATATCGATTAAAAGCATTTCGCGTGAATCATAATGTGATTTGTTATGGATACACTGTGGAAATCGACCGCGCAGGGAAATTCGATTTAGCTAGGGCTGTGGAACAAAATATACCGAAAGAGTATTGGAAACATTTGCAAAAAGGCGAAACCGTAGCGGCGGATGAAAAAACCTATACGCCAGACATGGTTCTCGGAGCGCCGAGAAAAGGGATTAAATTAACCTATTGCACCGACACAAGACCGACAAATTCTATTCGCGAAAATGCAAAGGGATCGGATTTGTTTATTTGTGAAGGGATGTATGGAGAAACCGAGAAAGATGCGAAAGCAGTGGAATACAAGCATATGACGTTTTATGAAGCAGCGGAACTAGCGAAAGCGGCAGAAGTTGAGGAACTGTGGTTGACTCATTACAGTCCGTCTTTGGTAAGACCAGAAGAATATATGGACGCTGTGCGAAAAGTATTTCCAAATGCAAAACCGGGAAAAGATAGTATGTCAACAGAACTAACATTTTCGGAAGACTAACAAGTAAAGAGGATGAAAGAATGGCAGAACAGAAAGATGTATTGATTTTAGCGATTGAAAGTTCTTGCGATGAAACTGCAGCAGCGGTTGTAAAAAATGGACGTGAAGTTTTATCAAATGTAATTTCTTCGCAGATTGAACTGCATAAATTGTATGGTGGAGTAGTGCCAGAAATTGCATCGCGAAAACATATAGAGAAAATCAATCAAGTCATCGAAGAGGCATTGGAACAAGCGTCTGTGACTTTGGATGATTTAGACGCAATTGGAGTGACTTACGGACCTGGTCTTGTGGGTGCACTCTTAGTTGGCGTTGCAGAGGCGAAGGCAATTGCCTATGCAAAAAATCTCCCTTTGATTGGTGTGCATCATATCGAAGGACATATTTCTGCAAATTATATTGAAAACAAAGAGTTGGAACCTCCGTTCATTTGTCTTGTGGTATCTGGTGGACACACGCATTTGGTATGCGTGAAAGCATATGGGGAATATGAGATCATCGGAAGAACAAGAGATGATGCGGCAGGTGAAGCATTTGATAAGGTTGCACGAGCAATCGGTTTGGGATACCCGGGAGGACCTAAGATTGATAAGTTATCCAAAGAAGGAAATCCGGATGCGATTGTATTTCCAAAAGCACACATTACAGACGCACCATATGATTTTAGTTTCAGTGGTGTAAAATCAGCGGTTCTAAATTATATCAACGGTTGCAAAATGAAAGGTGAAGAATACAACAATGCAGACATTGCAGCTTCTTTCCAAAAGGCAGTTACAGATGTGCTTGTGGAAAATGCAATGCGTGCGGTGAAAGAGTATGGCATTTCAAAGTTTGCGATTGCAGGTGGTGTTGCATCAAATAGTACATTGCGCACAGCAATGAGAAAGGCTTGCGAGGAAAACGGTGTAGAATTTTATCATCCATCACCGATTTATTGTACAGATAATGCGGCTATGATTGGAGTGGCGGCTTATTATGAGTATTTAAGTGGAACAAGACATGGATGGAACTTGAATGCAGTTCCAAATCTCAAGTTGGGAGAGCGTTAATATGCAAAAAGAAAAGTGTACGGCAGTTGTGCTTGCGGCAGGTCGTGGAAAACGTATGGGTACAGAGATACAAAAACAATATTTGGAGATCGGTGGAAAACCAGTATTGTATTATTCGCTTGATGTGTTTGAAAAATCAGAGATTATCGATGAGATTGTACTGGTTGTAGGAGAGAATCAAGCAGAGTATTGCCAAAACGAGATTGTAGAGAAATATGGTTTTAAAAAAGTAACTGCAATCGTGCAGGGCGGTGCAGAGCGATATCACTCTGTGTGGAATGGCTTGCAAGAAGTGAAAGAAGGGTACGTGTTTATCCATGATGGGGCGCGTCCGTTTGTTGATGAAGAAATTTTGGGACGTGCATATGATGATGTGAAAGCATACCAAGCATGTGTTGTTGGAATGCCAGTGAAAGATACCATTAAAATAAGTGACGATGAAGGATGCGTTGCGGAAACACCAGAACGAAGCCGCATCTGGATGATTCAGACTCCACAGGTGTTTGAGACCGAGCTTGTAAAGCGCGCATACCAAAAACTAATGGAAGAAGGAATCACGAATGTTACAGATGATGCTATGGTAGTAGAACAGATGCTTGGGAACAAGGTAAAACTCGTCAAAGGGTCTTATGAAAATATTAAAATTACGACATTAGAAGATTTGGATATTGCGAATGCATTTTTGTCGAAAAAATAAAGAAAAAAAGTGTTGACAGTGGCAAAATGACATGATAATATAAGTTACGTCGCTGAGAGATGCGGCTACAACATCATAAATGCAGAGGTATCGAAGAGGTCATAACGAGGCGGTCTTGAAAACCGTTTGTCCGAAAGGGCACGTGGGTTCGAATCCCACCCTCTGCGCTAAAAACCACCAACATTGTTTGGTGGTTTTATTTATCCATGGAGAAGTACCCAAGAGGCTGAAGGGGCTCCCCTGGAAAGGGAGTAGGTCGTTAATAGCGGCGCGCGGGTTCAAATCCCGCCTTCTCCGTTTAAGAAAGATACAATGTAATAAAGAAGATAAATATGTAGAGGCACCTCAATACGGTGCCTCTTTTTTAACGCTCACAATTCAACAAGCATCGAATGAGACAAATGGTAGAAAAGATTGTCAATGCAAAGAAGAAAAAGAGCGCGCCTACGAAGATGGCTCCGATTACACTTGTTGCAGGGAATCCAATTAGAAGAAGGATGATCGCAACAAAAATTGTTCCGGCAATTCCAAAAAGTAGGGCGGATAAAGGAGTACAACATAGGTTGCAAGAGGAGTCCGTTCTTGTTAATGCGGTTGTGAGAAGAACAACTGCAAGATATACAACGGCAATCCCAAATGCAACGATGGAATAGATTGGTGTCAAAGTAAATACTGCGGTGATTTGTAAAAAGGTAGCAATAATACCAATGATAAGACTAGCCACCAAGGCAATTCCTGTACAATCACGTCTGTTTCCGCAATTACAAAATGTCATAGTTTTTCACCTCCCAATACTTAATGTATGCGAAAATATTGGGGTGCGTGAAAGGTGAAAACACAAGATTTAGATATGCTAAAAAAAGAGTGAATTTAGAGTCGTAAAAACGGGAAAAATAGTATTGACAAATAAAAAACAATTGTGTTATTCTTTGTAAGCACTCCCTAAAAAATAAAAGTTAAAAAACTTTAAAAAAGTGGTTGACAATTATGGTTTAGGTGTGATAGTCTTATAAAGCTGTCGCAAAGATAGCAAAAGAACATTGATAATTAAACAATAGATGACAATGAAAACGAATTCCTGAAAATTTCTAAGAGAAAAATTCAAGAACGGACATCGAAAAGATGACCTTAAAAACAGTAAAACAGGAACAGAATTGCTAGTAGTGATTCTGAACTTGGAACAAACACTTTTAACGAGAGTTTGATCCTGGCTCAGGATGAACGCTGGCGGCGTGCTTAACACATGCAAGTCGAACGAAGCACTTAGGAAAGATTCTTCGGATGATGGAATAAGTGACTGAGTGGCGGACGGGTGAGTAACGCGTGGGTAACCTGCCTCATACAGGGGGATAACAGTTAGAAATGACTGCTAATACCGCATAAGCGCACAGGACCGCATGGTCTGGTGTGAAAAACTCCGGTGGTATGAGATGGACCCGCGTCTGATTAGCTAGTTGGTGGGGTAACGGCCTACCAAGGCGACGATCAGTAGCCGGCCTGAGAGGGTGAACGGCCACATTGGGACTGAGACACGGCCCAAACTCCTACGGGAGGCAGCAGTGGGGAATATTGCACAATGGGGGAAACCCTGATGCAGCGACGCCGCGTGAGTGAAGAAGTAT
>JAZNKI010000008.1:0-4953 GCA_045578495.1 Faecalimonas sp. | reverse complement strand
GATAATCTACGGATTCCCCGTTGCATCCAAAATCCTTGTATTCCAGACCTTTTTTCTCTAAATATTTGATAATCTCTAATTTTAATTCATAACCGCCGTGGTCACATCCTATTGCTATCATATGTTTTTAGCCTCCTCATTCAATCTCTCTGCCAATTTATGAATCAATTCCTTTAGCAGTTCAAAATTCTCACCGTATACATTTAACGGTTGTCCATGTGCAGAGCACACCACTCTGTCATCATCGATGTATTCACCTAAAGTATAGACATGTTTCACATTTTCATAATCGGAAACGATTTTCCATTTCTGCGATTCCTCAAATGTGAGAATTAAGGTGTCTTCATCTAAGTCCATCTCATCTAACTGGGTTGCCTCATGGGCTGCAAGCGTCATCTGCTGACTCCGCATGATTGCTTCGGCTTTCTGGTTCGCAGGTTCCGGAAACAAAACGACCATTCCACGAGAACCAATCTTATATTCCTGAACCAGGTTTTCATGTCTTAATAATTCTGCCGCCATCGGGCCTCTACAGTTATCACTTTTACTGATAAAGAGAACTCTTCTGTACCTCTGCAGCCTCGTAATATCTGTCGCCTGAATGATGTGGTGACCTGCCGCCTTCTCCAATCGGTTCATGATTGCACTGCCAATTCCGTCTCCGTCAAAAGCCTCACTGTAAATATAACTGACATCTTCTTCATCAAACTCGCGAAGCACTCGATATAAATTCTTTGCAATTGAGCTTTCACTATTTCTAGTTCCGATATTTTTGACAATGCCCGTTGTGTATTCTTCTACTGTCTCGTTTGTGGCAATGATACCAATTTGATATCCCAATCTAGTCTGCTCATAAGCAATCTGCTTGATTGCTTTCACTGCATCTTCTGTCTCGCCTTCTACAATCATAAGTTGCGCTTTTGGCGCATAATGACGATACTTCATTCCTGGCGCCTTTGGTGCTTCCTCGGCATCATCACTAAGTAGTGCTATATCCACATCCACTTCGCCAATTACTTCTTCCAGCATTTCTTTTGTGATTGCCCCTGGTCTTAGAATCATCGGCGGATCTACTGTCACATCTAGAATTGTGGATTCTACACCAATCTCTACACTTCCACCATCTAAAATCATCTCAATCTTTCCGTCTAAGTCATCGGATACATGCTCTGCACTTGTCGGACTTGGTCTTCCCGACGTATTTGCACTTGGCGCAGATATATATCCTCCACCTACACGGATGAGTTGCCTTGCAATCTCATTCACCGGCATACGAACTGCCACAGTTTCTAGTCCACCAGTCGTTCCATACGGCACTTTCTCACTTTTTTCAAAAACCAAGGTTAATGGACCTGGCCAAAATTTTGCCATTACTCGACGTGCCTTCTCTGACACATTTTGCACAATGAAGTCGAGCGCGTCCTCATCCGAAATATGTATAATTAACGGATTGTCTGACGGACGCCCCTTTGCTGCATACGTTTTTCTTGCAGCTTCCTCATCAAGGGCATTCGCTCCCAGACCATATACGGTTTCTGTTGGGAACGCTACCAGTCCACCTTGTTTGAGAATATCTCCTGCCTTTGTCAGTATTTGTTCATCTATTTGGTTTTCGTCCAATTTTTCAAATATAGTCTTCATAAATTTTATTATAACATTATTTGGTTGTTTTTTCTAGCCATTTTATTATACCGTCGCAAACCGCTTTTGCCAGTTTGTCTTGGTACTCATCATTTGCCAGCTTTTCTGCTTCTTCTGGGTTTGTGAGAAAGCCACATTCTACAATTATAGTTGGGACTTTTGTGTTTTTTAGCATATAATACGTGTCATTTGCTTTAATTTCCCTTTGGTTCTCTGGATCCACAGTTCTGAGTTCTTCTTGTACAATCACTGCTGCTTCTTTCCCTTCTTCGCTTGGAGTGTAATAAAAGACTTGCGCACCTTTTACACTCGCATCTGGAAAGCTGTTTTGATGAATACACAAAGTGAGTTTTGGATTTGTTTTATTTATTAATTCAATTCGTTCCTCCAAGTCTTCCTTCTTGGAAGTCGGAACGTTATCATCTTCGCGCGTAGTAACAATCTTAATTCCCTCTTTTTCTAAGAGTTTTATTACTTTTTTTGCAATCTTTAGATTCAAATCTTTTTCCAGGACATCATTGCTTCCTACTTTTCCCGGATCTTCTCCACCATGTGGAGCGACCCAGTTGCGTCAATTATGACACTTCTACCATCGTTTCAAACAAGTAATCTAACTCATCTGAAAACTTATAAACTATCTCAATCTCCTTATTCTCATAGACAACAATCTTGTCTATCATGTCTAACACAGTTTCTCTATCGAGTTCCTCTAACTTTCCGGTCTGCAACAACTTCTGTACCCATTCGTTCTTGACAAAGGTATCTCCTTTTTGTTCTTCCTCATCAATTGTCGCAATCTGTGACTGCAAATGTTTTATCTGCAAATCACATTTCTCGCCATAAGAAATGAATGCTTCTCGGGAAATCAAACCATCTTTATAATCATCGTAAGATTCTTCTTTTTTGCGTTCCCAATTGGAGAGTTCCTTTTCGAGTTTGCCTTTGAGGTCAACAAACTGCATTGTCTCCGAAGGTTTGCCTTGTTCAATCATTTGTCTGATATTCTGAACTTGACCTATCATGCAGTTCAGGTCATGAAGCACAATGTCGCTTAACACCGATAATCGAATTGCATGCGGAGTACAAAAAGTTTTACCCTTTCTTCTGTATGTGCCACATTTGTAAGTCACATTCCCTTTCCATTCCGTCTTTGCAAGCGAATGTCCGCAAGTATTGCATTGAAGCACTCCAGCAAATAAAGACTGAGGTTCATCTAATGGCATACTTCTAGCATTTCTTTCTATGAGAAACTGTGCTTTTTCATACTGCTCTCTGGAAATAATCGCTTCATGTGCATCCCGAACTCGAATCCACTGCTCCTTAGGTACTTTCTTTGGCTTTCTGTTGATGCCTCGAACTGACTTCCCTTGCACCAATGTTCCAGTATAAATTTCATTTTCTAATATACGCTTTACGGAACATTGTACCCACATGCTCTTTTTGTCAATAAGATTGCTGTTCACAAAATTTGAGCCTTCCATCTGCTTATACATAGTCGGACATAACACGCCTTCCAGATTCAACCTCTTTGCAATCGACTGCATTCCCATGCCGGACAAGTACATGTCGAAAATTCTTCTGACTATGATTGCTGCACTCTCATCCACAATCAGATGATGCTTGTCGAGCGGGTCTTTCTTATATCCATAAGGAACGAATGCTGCCACGCATTTCCCCTCTCTCTGCATCTCGTGCATTACACGCTGAACCTTTTTGGACGTATCTCTAGCATGAAATTCATTAAAGACATTCAGAAATGGTAACAACATATCTGTTCCATCCTTTTCCGCCCGAACGCTATCATAATTATTTCCAATCGCAATAAAACGCACATTCTTCTGCGGAAAAATCCTCTCAATATAAAGACCTGCCATAATGTAATCTCTGGCAAAACGAGATAAATCTTTAACAACAACACATTGTATTTTCCCCGCATCAATATCGGTTATCATACGCTGAAAATCCGGGCGGTTGAAATTTGTTCCCGAATAGCCGTCATCCACATATTCTGCACAAAGAATTAACTCCTCGTTCGTCTCCACATAATTACGAAGTATTGTTCGTTGATTTACCACCGAATCACTTTCCTCACCGTCACCGTCTTCTCTTGAGAGCCGTATGTAAATCGCCGTATTCAATTTTTTCATATCGTCATTTGAGTTTTTCATTCTACCACCTCATATGCCGATATATCCCTGCCTCGATTATACCAAAGTCGGAATATACATGCAGCCCCTTATTACTTGTTAACATGATTCTTTATAATTTTAGAAACGCACTCCTCACAAGTGTATTCCCCTAAGTACCTACGCTTTACTGTCCATATCTCTTTCTTATCTGTTTTTGGTTCCTCTGATTTCATTACAATCTCCACAATATGTCTTACTAAATACTATGTAATCGGTATAGAAAATCATTCCATACGCCTTGACTTATGAAGTTCTATTTCAATCATAAAAGATAGGGGTAAATATGAACAGCGACTGAGATGGTGTTTTTTGTCGTTGTAGTTTACATTATGAGAAGTTTCAGGATGGAACAGTGAAATGTATCGAGGATGAGATACCGTTTGAAGTGCCGGAAGGATGGGAATGGACACGATTAAAAACCATCATTCAGTTTATTAGAAATGGAGCCTCTATTAAACAATATAAAGACTCTTCTGGTTTTCCTATAACTCGTATAGAAACAATTTCTACAGGAGAAATTGATCGAAATCGTTTTGGATATGCTGATATTTTTGAGCTTGATAAATATGAAAGCTATATTATGGAGGACTATGATATATTAATGTCTCACATTAACAGTCCAAAACATTTAGGAAAATGTGCATTATACAGACGAAAACATAAAGAAAAAATAATTCATGGCATGAATTTATTATCAATAAGAGCTCTTAGCTTTAATCTCTCCGAATATCTATGTATTGTTTTTCGGTCTGGACTTTTTAAAGATTTTGTATGGCAAAATATGAAGCAAGCAGTTAATCAAGCAAGTATTACCACAACATCCATATCTGGATTACTACTACCACTTCCGCCTATGCAAGAACAGCGAAGAATTGTTATTAAGGCTAATAATTTACTTCTAAAAGTAAATTCAGTTGATACAGATAGACAAGCGATTGCCGACTTGATAATAGAAACAAAATCAAAAATCTTAGACCTCGCCATCCGTGGCAAACTTGTTTCACAAGACCCGAATGACGAACCTGCATCTGTACTTTTAGAACGTATTCGTACTGAGAAAGAAGAACTGATAAAACAAGGTAAAATCAAGCGTGATAAGAAGGAATCCATCATCTTCAAAGGT
>JAZNKI010000007.1:0-42734 GCA_045578495.1 Faecalimonas sp. | reverse complement strand
TCTACTAAAAATACTTTATCAAGTACTTCGATGCCCTTTACATCACATGCTTTCATACCAAATACTACAAAGTCTTTGTCTCTCAAAGCTTCTGGTTCTACTTTCAATTTCTTATCTTCTGTTTTTACAGTATATAAGTTTTCGCTTTGTGGGAAGAGTGCATCTTTTGGTGATTTTACACTCTTAAGAGTATCCAAATCAACATCTGCTCCCTCTGGCCATGCTGCGAAGTTTACTTGACCATTGTTGTTTACTGGCAAGTATAAATCTTGCTCTCCGGCAATCATTTGGAATAATGCCGAAAGATTTTCTTTTGCTATCTTATACATAACATTATCCCCTTTCTTTTACGATGCTTGGTTCAACATCGTCAAATGTAAAGTTTGTGAGTGGTCCTCTAGAAGTTGTATCTGCTCCTGCTTGATATTCACCATAGAATTCATTGATATCTTTAATGAATTTACGGTTGAACAAGTGAAGTGGAATACCTTGTGGACATACTCTGCTACATTCTCCACAGTCTGTACATCTTCCAGCTACGTGGAATGCACGGATTACGTGGAACATTTTTTCTTCAAATGAATCAACATTTGCTTTTTGTGCACTGTCAAATTTTGTACTATCAAATACACATTTACGGCAGCTACAAGCTGGACATACGTTACGGCAAGCGTTACAACGAATACATTTGCTTAATTCTTTTTGGAAGAAAGCAAATTTTTCTTCTGGACTCATTGCTTCGATTTTTTCAACTTCTGCAAATCTTTCTGCGTCCTTTGTATCCTTTGATTCTCCGATTACTTCATCAAACACTACGTGTTCTTTACCTTTACATACGTGACATCTTTCAAGCATTACATCTGCATATGCACAAGTTTTTTCTCCGTAAATAGTTTGGAATGTCAATGTATCACAAGCGTCTGACATTTCTACACCAGAAACGCTTTCAATACCTTTGATTCCTAATTTTTTCGCTTTTTCAATGTCCAATTTACCTTTACATGCAACACCGATGATATAAGCTTTTTCTCTATCAACGCGATGCTCTTTGATTAATTGGTTAAAGCTATATGAATCACATGGTTTTAAGAATACCAATGTTTTTCCTTCCATTTTGGAAGCTTCAATCATATATTTGCTAAGGTTAGCTCCACAGAACCCATTGTAAACAAAGTTATCAAAGTCTTCTTCTACATAGAAGTAAGCTGGTTCTGGGTTGTATGGAAGATCTCCTGCTTTCCATCCAAGAACACGTTCAACGGTTCCGTTTGCAAGCAGTTCTTTTGCGCGACTTACTAATTCTTGCATCTCAAATCCCCCAATCTTACGTTTTTACCAAGTGAGTGAATTTTTTCTACAAACTCATTCATAGTTTGAGAGAATTTCACACCCTCAGCTGCTGATACCCATTCTACACGTGTACGACCATTTTCTACACCGATGTAATCAAGCATAGAGAATAATAATGTCATACGTCTTCTTGCGTAGTAGTTACCTGTTGTGTAGTGGCAGTCTCCTGGGTGACATCCACAAAGGATAACCCCGTCAGCTCCCTTTTCAAATGCTCTTAAGATGAACATTGGGTTTACACGGCAAGAACATGGTACACGGATAATTTTTACATCTGCAGGGTATGCCAAACGGCTACTTCCTGCAAGGTCTGCGCCCGCATAACTACACCAGTTACAGCAGAACGCTACAATTTTCGGTCTGAATTCGTTATTGTTTTCTATCGACATATTGCATCTACCTCCGCTATAATCTGTCTATTTGAGAATCCTTGTAAGTCCATAGCTCCTGAAGGACATGCTACTGTACAAGCACCACAACCTTGACAAAGTGCACTGTTTACAACAGCTACTCGACGTGTTTCACGGATACCATGGTCATTTACTTCGATATCTTCATAAGAGATTGCTCCGTAAGGACATACATTAGCACATGTAGAACATCCATTACAAAGGAGTTGATCTGATTTTGCTGTACATGGGTTTGTCAAAAGTTTATCTTTTGCAAGCAAACCGATTGCTTTTACAGCTGCAGCACCTGCTTGTGCTACTGTTTCAGGGATATCTTTTGGTCCTTGACAAACACCTGAAAGGAACACACCTGCTGTTGGTGATTCTACCGGACGAAGTTTTGCATGTGACTCTGTCAAGAAATTGTTTGTATCAATACTTGCTGTGAGCATTGTTGCAATCTTTCTTACATCTGGGTTTGGCTCAATTGCAGTTGCAAGAACTACCATATCTGCCTCTTTCAAAATTTGTTTGTTGTCCAAAAGGTCTGCACCTTGAACTAATAATTTTCCGTCTGGTTGAGGAATTACTTTTCCAACCTGACCTTTGATGTAATTCACACCGTAATCTTCAACTGCTCTTCTGTAGAATTCGTCGAAGTTCTTACCTGGTGTACGAACATCAATATAGAATACAGTTACGTTTACATCCGGATATTTGTCACGGATTAACATTGCATGTTTTGCAGTGTACATACAACAGATTTTTGAACAGTAACTCTTTCCTCTGTTATCTGCACAACGGCTACCTACACATTGGATGAATACGATTTCCTTTGGATGTTTTCCATCAGAAAGACGTTCCAAATGTCCTTTTGTAGGACCAGCAGCGTTCATAACACGTTCTAATTCAAGCGATGTAATAACATCCTTGCTTTGGTTGTATGCATATTCATCATAGTTATCAAGTTTGATTGTATCGAAACCTGTTGCAACTACGATTGCACCATATTTTTGTGTAACGATTTCATCTTGTTGTTGATAATCGATTGCTCCTGCTTGACATACCTTTTCACAGATACCACATTTTCCTGTTTTCATTTTGATACAAGCATTTGTATCGATAACAGGTACGTTTGGAATTGCCTGTGCAAATGGTGTGTAGATTGCGCTTCTTGTATTTAATCCACGGTTGAATTCGCTAAGCGATTTCTTTGATGGACATTTTTCTTGACAAACGCCACATCCTGTACATTTGTCAGAATCTACATATCTTGCTTTCTTTCTAATATCAACTGTGAAATCACCAACGAAACCACTTACTGCTTCTACTTCACTATATGTATAGATTGTAATTTTTTCGTGAGCTGCAGCTTCAACCATTTTTGGTGTGAGGATACATGCAGAACAGTCAAGTGTTGGGAATGTCTTATCTAATTGAGACATTCTACCACCGATACTTGGTGTTTTTTCTACGATATCTACTTCGTATCCAGCATCTGCAATATCGATAGCTGTTTGGATACCTGCGATACCACCACCGATTACAAGCGCACGTTTTGTTACTAAACTTTCACCTGGCTTAAGTGGTGCATTTAAGTTTACTTTTGCAATCGCTGCTCTTGCAAGGATTACGGCTTTCTTTGTAGCCTCTTCCATGTCTTTGTGAATCCATGAACAGTGTTCACGAATATTTGCGATTTCTACCATGTACGGATTAAGTCCAGCTTTTTCTGCTGCACTTCTGAATGTATTTTCATGCATACGTGGTGAACAAGAACATACAACGATTCCTGTTAAATTCTTTTCTTTAATTGCAGCTTGAATTTTAGCTTGTCCTGCTTCTGAACACATATATTGGTAATCTTCTGCATGAACAACGCCTGGTTCTAAAAGAGCCATTTCTGCAACTTTTTTCACGTCTACTGTAGCTGCGATATTGCTACCACAGTGACACACGAATACTCCTATTCTCTGCATGTGACTTACCTCCTATATCTTCTGAATGCACTAACTAAAAGTTGTTGTGGAGTTTCTGGATCAAGAAGTTCCGGAACTTCATCTGGCGACAAATATGTCTGACCTTTTTCACGAACAACAAGTTGTCTTGCTGCATCAATCAATTTACCTGGTTTAACATCTCTTGGACAACGTTCTACACATGCAAAACATGAGAGACATTTCCAAAGTGATTTTGAATTTACCAAACTTTCAATATCTCCGTTTTGTACGTAAGATACGAATTGGTGTGGTTTAATATCCATTTCATTATAAGATGGGCAGGAAGCAGAACATTTTCCGCATTTCATACATTTTAATGGATTTACGCCGCTGATTGTTTTGATTTGTTCAGCCTTATTGCTTGCGTGACTCATTATTCTCCTACCTCCTCTTTTACTCCAAGTGCTTCAGCAAGAAGTTCTGTGAAATACACAACTGGAATCTTGCCTTCTGTGCTCTTGTTTAAGTTGTACATACAAAGTGGGCATGCTGTGATAAGCATTTCTGCTCCAAACCCTGCTGCACTATCTACGATGTTATCGCACATATTTTTTGCCATTTCTTTTTCTTTCAAAGAAATGTATCCGCCACAACATTCATTGCGGTATGGATATACAACAGGTGTTGCTCCGATTGCACGAATGAAATCTTCGATAATAGTTGGGTTTTCAGGATTGTCAAATCCTAATACCTTTCCAGGACGAAGAAGTAAGCAACCATAGTAAGCACCAATCTTCTTTCCTGTAAGTGGATTTACCACTTTTTCTTTCAACTTGTCAAAACCAACTTTATCGCGTAAAACTTCAAGGAAGTGCAACACTTCTGTTTCACCAGCATATGGTTCTTCAAGTTGCATATAGTTGTTCGCTCTGGTACGGATGTCATCCACATTTTTCATATCGTCATTTACACGTTTAATTACGTGATGACAAGCTGAACAAAGTGTCACTAAATCCTGTCCCTTCACTTTGGCTTCGTTGAGAGCACGAACTGAAGAAAGCTTGCTTGCGATTTCATCAGTACCGAGTGGATATACTCCACCACAGCACTGCCATTCTTCAATTTCTTCCAGTTCGAATCCAAGTGCCAATGCAGAAGCTCTAGCATATGCATCTAGATCTTTTGCCTTGTTTTTCAGGGTACACCCTGGATAATAACTGTACTTCATATCAGTTTCCTCTCTTCTTTATGCGTTGATTAAATTTCAATTTGTGAAATAACTGATTTCAATGCTTCTGCACTTGCTTGCATTTTTTCAAGTTCTTCGTCTGTTAATTCAACAAGAACTTTTCCTTTGTATCCATCTGGTCCTACAAGTGCTAATGTGCTAAGGCATACATCTTCTACACCGTATTCACCTTTCATCATTGTTGAAACTGTAACCATAGAATCTGATGCTGCAAGAATTACGTTGCAAAGTTGAACTACTGATGCAGATACTGCATAGAATGTTGCACCTTTGTTAGCGATAATCTTTCCACCTGATTTTCTTACGTATTCAATCATTCCGTCTTTGTCAACTGGAGCAACTTCCACACCACTTGCTTTTGCAACTGCTGGATAGTTATCAACTGGAATTGCAGCGATTGTTGCTGAGCTCCATGGTACGAATGAACTATCTCCGTGTTCACCGAATACATATGCGTGTACGTTTCTTTGAGCTACGTTGAAGTGTTCTGAAAGTCCACAACGAAGTCTTGCTGTATCAAGAACTGTACCTGAACCAATGATTTGATTTTCTGGAAGTCCTGAAACTTTGTGGAATACGTATGTCATAACGTCAACAGGATTGCTTACAATAATGTATTTAGCATTTGGAGCTGCTTTCACGATTTCTGGTGCAATGCTCTTTAAGATGTTAACGTTTGTTTGTGCCAATTCAAGTCTTGTTTGTCCAGGTCTACGTGCGATACCTGATGTGATGATAACGATGTCAGAATCTTTTGCATCTGCGTAATCACCTGCTACGATAGAGATTGGATCTCTGAAGTATGTTCCTTGGATGATATCCATTACTTCTCCCTCTACCTTATTTTTGTTGATATCGATCATAACGATTTCAGATACGATATCTTGGTTTGCCAAAGTATAAGCTATTGTAGAACCTACACTTCCAGCACCGATGATAGTAATTTTGCTGCTCATAAGCGCGCCTCCTTATATTGTTTTTTTTTTAACAATCCGATTTTTTAATTAGCGAATTCTCATATCTATCCGCTTTTATCATAATACCATATGCATTCTTCTTGTTCAAGCAAAAATCTGCCAATTTTTGATATTTTTTTAACTAACCCTTTGTTACATTTTCCAAGAATACGAAGTTTCTATAAAGAAAAAAAGCAGGGCAATCATATCAATATTTCTCGCCCTGCTTTTTTTTATTTTAATGCATCCAATGCTTTTTCCAAATATGGATTCTTTACTTCGTAGAACTTTTCCTCTTCTACCATCTCTGCTAATGCAGGATCGATAGGCATTTTGCCTAATACTTCTACTCCTAATTCCTTTGCAATCTCATCAATGCGGCTCTTTCCAAACACAGAAATTTCCTTTCCACAATCTGGACATTTTAAGTAACTGAAATTTTCTACAATTCCTAGTACTGGCACATTCATTGCATTTGCCATATGGTATGCTTTTCTCACAATCATTTGTACCAAGTCTTGTGGTGAAGTTACAATCACCACTCCATCGATTGGCAATGATTGGAATACTGTAAGTGGCACATCGCCAGTTCCCGGTGGCATATCTACAAATAAATAGTCTAAATCTCCCCAGAGAACTTCTTCCCAAAATTGTTTTACGACACCTGCAATAACTGGACCTCTCCAGATTACCGGAGTATCTTCGCTATCGAGCAAAAGGTTTACCGACATAATTCTTGTTTCATCTTTTGCAATACCTGGGAACAATCCATCTTCTGTTCCCACCGCATGATCGTGCATTCCATACATTTTCGGAATAGATGGCCCTGTAATATCCGCATCAAGAATTCCTACGGAATATCCTTGTTCTCTCATCAAACGCGCTAGGGACGCTGTCACCATTGATTTCCCTACACCGCCTTTTCCACTGACAACACCAATCACTTTTTTCACATGCGTGTATTGGTTTGGCGCAATTTTCATATCTACTTTTTTACTCGGGCAAGAACCTGCCTGTGCACAACTAGAGCAACTTTCCGCCGAGCATGAACTGTTTTTTTCTTGTTCTGCCATAATTTCACTCCCTATTCTTCTACTACTGCGATTACTTCTACTTCGCAGAGAACATTCTTTGGTAATGTCTTAACTGCCACACAACTTCTTGCCGGCTTTGATATAAAATACTTTGCATACACTTCATTAAATGCAGCAAAATCTCCCATATCTGCAAGGAAACAAGTCGTTTTAATAACATGCGCAAAATCAGTGCCTGCCGCCTCTAAAACAGCCCCAAGATTCTGGCACACTTGCTCTGTCTGCCCTACAATGTCTGTTGCCTCGATCGCATCTGTCATTGGATTAATCGCAATCTGACCTGCGGAATACAACATTCCATTATGCACATATCCTTGTGAGTATGGTCCTAATGCTTTTGGTGCATGTTCTGTTGCTATAATCTTCATACCTATCTCCACCTTTATTAACGAATTCTTTCAGGGAATCCCACTTTCTTTTGCACCTTACGCAATGTCTTTAACGCGTAGTAATTCGCTTTTTCCCCGTTATTCTTAATCACACTATCAATATATGCTTTGTCTTTTTCTAATCTGGCAACTTCATCTTGCAATGGTTTTAACACAGAAACCACAGCCTCACCTACTGCCATCTTAAAATCGCCATACCCTTTGCCATCAAATTCTTTAACAACATCCTGTGGCGTTTTATTAGTACATGCACTGTAAATGTCAATCAGATTCTTGACACCTGGTTGCTCATCTCTATAGAGAATCTGCGCTTCTGAATCTGTCACTGCACGTTTACATTTTCGAATAATCGTATCTGGATCGTCCATCAAGTAAATACTTGCATTCATATTTTCATCTGATTTTGACATCTTCTTTGTAGGATCCTGAAGACTCATAATCTTAGCCCCTACTTTTCCGATATATGCTTCTGGAACAGTAAACACGTCACCATAAATTCCATTGAAACGTTGCGCAATATCTCTTGTGAGTTCCAGATGTTGCATTTGGTCAATTCCTACTGGAACAACATCCGCTTGGAATAGCAAAATATCGGCTGCCATCAACACTGGATATGTGAACAGTCCCGCATTGATGTTATCTGCATGTTTTGCCGACTTATCTTTAAATTGTGTCATACGGTTCAACTCACCCATGTATGTGTAACAGTTTAAAATCCATGCCAACTCTGCATGTCCCGAAACATGCGATTGATAATAAATGCAATTTTTCTCAGGATCAAGTCCTGCAGCAATATATAACGTAAGCAATGCTCTTGCTCTTTTTCTCAAAGTAGCTGGGTCTTGTCTTACTGTAATTGAATGCATATCCACTACACTATAAAAGCATTCGTACTCATCGCTCAAAGCAACCCAGTTCTTCATCGCCCCTAGGTAGTTTCCTAATGTAAGATTCCCTGTTGCCTGCATTCCGCTAAACAAAACTTTTTTATCATTAATCATTTCTAATTCCTCCAAACAAATTCAATGACTAGTTTACCACTATCTCCCAATCTATTTCAAGTCCTTTTCATCGTATAGAATAATTGCTTCTTGCAGAATTTCGATTTTTCCATCATGAATATCTACAATCGTCATCCCACAATTTTTATGTACTCCGCCTTCCCAATACTTTGAAATTGGCTTTTTCTCAAGTACCGCCATCAGTCCTCTAAGGGCTGCACCATGTGTCGCTATCAAAATATTATAATTTTGATATTCTGGATTTGAAATCAAATCATCTAAAAAAGACTTTTCTCTTTCCAAAATCTCATCAAAACCTTCTGCAGTCTCTGGCACTACGTACTCTTCTGGATGCAAAAAGAACACGCGGATTTCATCCGTTACCTCTCGCATATCTTTTCCTTCCAATGGTCCAAATCCCATTTCGATAATTCGCTCATCTACAATCAACGGAATATCTCTTCCTTGTAGTACAATCTCTGCAGTTTCTTTTGCTCTAGAAAGGGGACTACAAAACGCCAAATCTAAAGAAATATCTTTCATTCCTTCTCTCGTTAATTCTGCCACGAATCTTCCTCTATCATTCAACGGGATATCCGTTCCCCCTTGCCATAAGTGTTGCTTATTCCAGTCCGTCTCACCGTGTCGCATCATATACAGTCTCATTGTTTCTACCTCCATATACTTTTTCAGTATACCACTTGTCTTCCATAAAAGAAATCATTATAATAAATTTATGTGAATTGGAGGAATAAATATGGAAAAAATTACAAGTTTTACAATAGACCACATCAAATTACAACCTGGTGTTTATGTTTCAAGAAAAGATATAATCGGAGCGGAAACAATCACTACTTTTGATTTACGAATGACAAGCCCAAACGAAGAGCCTGTCATGAACACGGCAGAAATGCACGCTATTGAACACTTGGCTGCGACATTTTTGCGAAACCACAAAACCTTCGGTCCAAAAATCATTTACTTTGGCCCAATGGGTTGCCGCACAGGTTTTTATCTGCTTCTTGCTGGAGATTATGAATCTGAGCATATCATCGACTTATTAAAGGAACTTTTCTCATTCATTGCAGAATACAATAACGAGATTCCAGGCGCTTCCCCAAAAGATTGCGGAAACTACCTAGATATGAATCTTCCAATGGCAAGATACCTTGCAAAAAGATATCTCTCTGAGGTTTTAACAAACATTTCTGCGGATCGTCTCGTATATCCTGAATAAACACAGAAAACGTGCACTATCATGTGCACGTTTTTCTATTTGCGTTTCTTTTTTATGATTTCTTTTTTTACGTAAGCAAATGTTTCTTTTTCCCCTTTTTCTGCCAACATTAAAAGGAGTTCCTCTAGCAGTGCTCTTGTTTCATCATGCATAAGCAAAATGGATTTGCTTCTTTCGTAATACTCCCACGGAGCTGCGTCATGATATCCACTTTCTTTCATATAAACTTTACAGGCTGCAATTCTGTCCATAAACATCTCGACTACATATTTTTCAGGCATACGCATACCGGTAATTCTGCGGTCCGGTGGAAATCCATAATCCAGCCAATATTCGTAATGGTGCTTGTTGCGTCCTTTGTGGTGCAACCACGCTGTTGAGTATCCAATATCTTCTCGTTCTGCATTATTTGGGCTCCTCGTCCCTTGAAAATATTTTGCTCCTACTCGGAATTCAATCCAACTGTATTTAGACATATCATGCATCAAGCCTTGGCGGTATAATCCCACCGCAAAACAGCCCTTCGCAACCAAATATTTATGGTATGTAATTGTACAAAAATGTTTCCATGCTTTCATATTCTTTCCCTCTTTTCACCACTTCATATTAACATTCCCATTCTTACCTTGCAATTCTTTTCTTATTCTGTTAAAGTGAACTTATCAAAATTAATGCATTAAAGGAGACTTACTATGAGCGAACATACTCACGATCATGACTGCAATTGCGGATGCAATGAAGAAGTAACTGTTACATTAACTCTCGATAACGATGAAGTGATTGAATGTGCAGTTCTCACTATCTACAACGTAGGAGAAAAAGAATACATTGCTTTACTTCCATTAGATGAGGAAGGTGACAACGAAGAAGGAGATGTATTCATCTACCGCTATGTAGAAACAGAAGATGGAGAACCAACATTAGAAAACATCGAGGATGATGACGAATACGAAGCAGCTGCCGATGCATTTGATGAATGGTTAGATGAACAAGAATTCGAAGATATGATCGAAGAATAAAAGCAAAAAGACATGCCACTTAATAGCATGTCTTTTTTTATTTCATTTACATTTAGGCAAGAAATTCAGAAAAGATATAATTACTCACATGAATCCCCTCTTTTGTCAAACTTAACCTTCCTTCTTTTCTTTGCAAGAGACCTTGTCTCTCAAAGCGTTCAATTTGTGTGCCATAACACGTTTCTATTGATTGACCAAACATATCTTGAAACTCTTCTTCCAAAACACCCTTGGTTTTTCGCAGTCCCAAAAAGATAAATTCCTCCTTTTGCTCTTGCACGGATAACGTTTGACATTCTTCTTGAATTATAGAAAACTCATCAGAGTGTTTTAGGTATTTCTCAAAACTGTCCGTATTTTTATACCTTTGATTGCCAATCAAACTTGCAGACCCCAGGCCGACTCCAAGGTACTCTTTTCTCTCCCAATACCCCAGATTATGTCGACATTCTCTTCCTTCTTTCGCATAGTTCGAGATTTCATATTGATGGTATCCGAACTCTTCTAAAAGTTCTTTGGTCCTCTGATACATTCTGCGTTCTTCATCCTCACTCGGAAGTTCCGCCTCATTCGGACCACCTTCTCCATACAAGTTTGCAAACGGAGTACCCTCTTCCACAATCAAACTGTACGCCGAAATATGTTCTGGATTTAACTGCACAATCTTTCGCAATGTTTCTTCCCAACTTTGTATCGTCTGATTCGGCACTGCAGAAATCAAATCCACATTGATGTTTTCAAATCCGCATTCTCGAGCCATATGAAAACTTTCCAAAAACGCTTCATAAGAATGAATGCGCCCCAGGGTTTTTAGTTCCTCATTGTTTGCTGATTGAAGACCAAAACTAATTCGGTTGATTCCCACTTGACGATAGCACAACAGTTTCTCCCTCGTCACTGTCCCTGGATTTGCTTCAATTGTTATTTCCGCACTTTCATCTAAAGTAAAATTTTCACAGATTGCTTTGAAAATTCGCTCCAATTGACTTTCACTTAAAATGGACGGTGTTCCTCCACCCACAAAAATTGTTTTTACAACACATGCTTTCATGGCCTCGTGATGGGTATGAAGTTCTTTTACCAAAGCAGTTACATAACGTTCCATACTACTCTCTGTAGCCGGTGCCGATAGAAAATCACAGTATGCACATTTCTTCACGCAAAACGGAATATGAATATAGATTTCTAATTCTCTATTTTTTATCATCTAGTTTCAATACACTCATGAATGCCTTTTGTGGAATCTCTACATTTCCAATCTGACGCATTCTCTTCTTTCCTTCTTTTTGTTTTTCCAACAGTTTTCGTTTACGAGAAATGTCACCACCGTAACATTTTGCCAATACGTCTTTTCGTACAGCCTTCACAGTCTCTCTCGCGATAATCTTACTTCCCACTGCTGCTTGTATCGGGATTTCAAACAAATGACGTGGAATCTCGTCTTTCAGTTTTTCACACATCTTACGTCCGCGTTCATACGCACTTCCTGAGAATACAATAAACGACAATGCATCCACTTCTTCGCGATTAATCAAAATATCCAACTTCACAAGTTCTGATTTCTCATATCCAAGCATTTCATAATCAAATGATGCATAACCTCTAGAACGAGATTTCAAAGCATCAAAGAAATCATAGATAATTTCGTTCAATGGCAAATGGTATCGAAGGACCGCCCTTGTCTCCTCGATATACTCCATTCCCTGATAAACACCTCGACGTTCTTGACACAGATCCATAATAGCTCCGATAAATTCAGATGTAACCATGATCTCGGCTTTTACCATTGGCTCTTCCATGAAATCAATCTCTGTCGGTTCCGGTAAATTCGACGGATTCGTAAGGTCAATCACTTCTCCGCTTGTTTTATGAACTTTATAAACAACACCTGGTGCTGTTGTCACCAGATCTAAATTGTACTCTCTTTCCAAACGCTCTTGTATGATTTCCAAGTGTAACAATCCGAGAAATCCACATCGGAATCCAAACCCTAATGCGATCGATGTTTCTGGTTCAAAATGAAGCGCCGCATCGTTTAGTTGCAATTTTTCTAATGCATCTCTCAAATCTTGGTACTTCGAACCATCGGCCGGATACATACCACAGTACACCATCGGTTGTACCTTCTTATATCCAGGAAGTGGCTTTTCACATGGTCGATTTGCATCTGTGATTGTATCACCTACACGGGTATCTTTTACATTCTTCAAACTTGCCGTAATATATCCTACCATTCCGGCACTCAACTCATCACAAGGGATGAACTGACCTGCTCCAAAATATCCTACTTCTACAACTTCAGCAGTGGCACCTGTCGCCATCATTTTGATGTTGGTTCCTTTTTTCACGGACCCTTCTTTGATACGACAAAATACAATAACACCCTTATAAGAATCATAGAGGGAATCAAAAATCAATGCTTGTAGTGGTGCATTTGCATCCCCTTCCGGAGCTGGAATTTTTTCCACAATCTGCTCTAGTACTTCCTCGATATTAAGTCCTACTTTTGCTGAAATTCTTGGCGCATCCATGGCCTCAATTCCAATCACATCTTCAATTTCTTCAATAACACGATCTGGTTCTGCACTTGGCAAATCAATTTTATTGATTACCGGCATGACATCCAAATCATGGTCTAACGCCAAGTATACATTTGCCAATGTCTGTGCTTCTACGCCCTGTGCTGCATCCACTACCAAAATCGCACCATCACATGCTGCCAAACTACGAGAAACCTCATAGTTAAAATCCACATGTCCAGGTGTGTCGATTAAGTTGAAAATGTATTCTTCTCCATTGTTTGCTTTATATACAATACGTACTGCTTGCGCCTTAATTGTAATACCTCGCTCACGTTCCAGCTCCATATTATCTAGCACTTGAGCCTGCATTTCACGGCTGGTGAGCAAACCTGTTTTCTCAATAATACGGTCTGCCAATGTCGACTTTCCATGGTCGATATGTGCGATAATACAAAAATTACGTATTTTCTTTTGATCAATTCCTGCCATCTTATTCCTCCTGCCACAATCTTAGGTTATCTCGATGAATGTCTGATAATAAAAAGTTCAACACCTAAAATTTCGGTAAGTATTCCTGTTTTTATATGTTCTTCAATTTCTACACTGTCTTCTAAAATTTCACGCAAATTCGCTGTTGAAAATGCTCTCGCCTGACTCTGATATTTTCCTGCCACAAACGGACTGATACCAACCTTTTCTGATATCTCTTTTCGCCCAATCCCTTGTTGGTCCAATGTCTTTACTTCCAGCAAAATTTTAAATTGTCTGCTGAGCAAAAACAAAATACGAAGTGGTGGTTCTTTCAAAGCCAACAAATCATAATAATAATCCAGCGCCTTCTTTTGTTCTTTTTCTGCAACTGCATTTACCATATCAAAAATGCGGTTTGTGATTTGCTCTGTACAAATCATTTCTACATCCTCTGTGGTAATCTCTTGTTTTCCCAGAGTGTAACAAAATAGCTTTTCTAATTCCTTCTGGATATTCTCCATATCCGTTCCTACTTTTGCCAAGAAATGGCGAATGGTACTCTCACGAATCAGTTTTTCTTCTCGCTTTACATTTCCTGCAACCCATCGCATCAATGTATTCTCATCTTGTTTTACAAACTCTACCGCACGTCCATTACTTTGCACTGCTTTATAGAGTTTTCCGCGTTTGTCCACTTCTGTTTCCACAAACAAAAGATGTGTGGTATCTGGCATCTCACTCAAATACTCTGCCAGCTCCTGAGATGCACTTTTAAAGAATCCCGTATCTTCCAACACAATCAATCTTCTATCCGAAAAGAAAGGTAGTGTTTCTGCCAAATCGATGATTTCATTCACTGAAGTTCCTTTCCCTTCATAGCAAGAGAGATTCATCGTATCCCCAGGAGAAACCATCGCATTACGCAGTTTTTCCTTATATTGTCTCTTCAAATATGCCTCTTCACCATATAACAGATAAACCTTATTAAATTGTCCTGTTTTCAAATCTTCATTCAGACTTTTCATGTAGGTTCGCCTTTCTGCCCATATTCTCTTATAGTCTAAATGCAAGCAATGAAATTGTCAATGAATTCCCATCGGATATCAACGTAATTGCCCCACTTTTTAAGGTCTGATAAATGTCGCACCCACTACCTTCCAACCGTTTCACCGTGTCGCTATGTGGATGCTGATAGGAATTATTTTTTCCCGCGGATATCAAAGCAATTTTAGGCCTCACCACCTGTAAAAACTCCGATGATGTAGAATTCTTAGAACCATGATGTGCTACTTTTAACACATCATACGTTTTTCCCTTCAATCTTCGTGTCAGTAGTTCCTCTCCTTCCGCTTCCACATCTCCAGTACACAACATTTCAAAATTTCCATAGCGCAGTTCCAATACTACAGAACCCGCATTTCCACTTAACGAAGAATCTGCATCCGGTTGAATACACTGGATTGTCAATCCTTCTTCTTTCAGAAATGATCCTGTTTCCATTCGAAGAACTTGTATTCCCATCTTCTTTGCCTGCTGGCTCAATCCCTTTAGCATTTCATCTGTTTGATCATTTCCCGGCAAAACCAAATATTTGATTTTCACACCAACATCCTGTCTAGCAATTAGTTCTTCTACACCGTTACAATGATCCAAATCTCCATGGGTTATAAATACATAATCAAGACATCCAACGCCCTGCGACTTCAGAAATGGTTCAATACGATATTTTCCCACCTGTTCCACATCACTACTCCCTCCATCAATCAGATATGTTCCTCCGCAAGGACCCTGTATATACATGCAGTCCCCTTGTCCTACATCAATCATGGTAACTCTTAGGTCCTGATCGAATCGGATCCCCATCAAGCAAACACTGAACGCGCAAATTCCCCAAATCCAACTTTTCTTTTTCTTCCCGCGTTTCACTAGAAGCAGCACAAAAGCAAGTCCCAAATAATAAAGCACAATCATCCATAGCGGTGGTTTTCCAAATACGATTCTAGCAAATGGTAAACTACTTCCCCACTCTCCCATTTGCTCATACAGAAAGAGTACCTGTTTGCAAATCCAAAAACAAAGGAATCGAATCGGCGGACACCACAAAAACACACTTCCACAAAGGCCACTCCCCAGGAGTAAACTCATAAGCGGAATTGCAATCAAGTTTAATAAAATAGAATACGTTGGGAATTCATAATAGAACCATAAAAGAATGGGAAACAATGTGAGATTAATTGACAGGCTACACCGAAGCGCAGATAACCCGACTCCTTTTTTAGGGAAAGAGGTTTCCATTGCAGGAAGCACAAACAGAATCCCTATGATCGCACCATAAGACAATAAGAATCCTGCATCCGTTAAATACCCTGGCGATATCATTAATGTCAGCGTCGCCGACAAAAAAAGAGCTGTAATTATATCATAGACTCGACCGGTAAGTTCAGCCCCTAATCGTATAAGAAGCATCATGTATGCTCGAAAAACAGACACAGAAAATCCGATCATCATTGCATATAAGCTAATGACAAGAATGGAGGTGTAACCCGAAAGAATCATCGGCACACCTACTTTTCTCAGCAACTTGTATACTCCTAGACCAATAAAAGAAATGTGTAACCCCGAAATTGCCAGCAAATGGCCAATTCCACTCTTTTGATACAATTCTTTTACTTCTGCATCCATCTCTGATTTTTCGCCCAAAAGCATTGCCGACAAAACAGCTCCGTTCTCTTCACCCAAATGATGAATGAACTGCTCTTTCCACTTTTCTTTGAATTGATAGATTGTCTCCATCCATACATGTTCTTTTCCGGAAATATCAAGAATCTGATCACACCAAATGATTCCATAGATTTTTTGCCTCGCATAATAATTTAGCTGGTCGAAGTTTCCTGAATTTCGCGCATTCTCAAACGCTTGTACCTGACCTTTCAGACGAAGTGTTTCTCCTATGGATATAGAAATTGGTGTTTTTACATAAACATAGAAATGGGAATCTTGTTTTGATTGATTTTTTAAATATAAGATTTGAAAATTTGATTTGTTAGATTTTTTATATACTTGTCCTTGAACAATAACCTCTTGTCCATTTTTATTTTGAAAGATAGAATTGGCGGGTATGTCTGAAACAGACGCCCCGCCAGTCACAATAAACATCAAACTTTGAATCAGAATGAACAACAGGCATGCAAAACATAATCGCCTATTTTTCATTCTATTTCTCCTTTATGAGTTTCACATTTTTCTTCAATGGTCTTCCCAAATCCACACTATCTTTATAAACGATTTCACTGGAACCATCGATTAATATTTGCACCTTTTTAACACTACTATTTTCAATCACTGAATTAACAATGGAATAAATTGCTACTTCTGGTTCTAAATCATAACTATCTGAAAGAAATTTAGAATCCAAGTTCACGTAGCAAATATCCTCTTTTATAGAAACTCCTAGAAGCAATGTCGCTTTTGGTATCGTTGATTGATATCCAGATGCACTCGTTCCTTTCATGAGTTGCTCTACCACCACACGTTCTATCGATGTATTGACATTGTAGTGCACATTGTTAATCGTACGTTTTTTTAGATGCTTGCCATCCTTATCTGCAAAATAGAGTGTTAATTCCGTTGTTTGATAAGAATCTATTGAAGATCCTGTATTTTGCACAAAATCCTCTGCTCTCATAGGACCTATCGCACGTCCACTGCGGTCTGCAAGTTCGCTGTCTCCCACATAAAATGTTACAAATTGAACACCCTCCACTTGAGTCAACGTCTGTACAATCGCCGCTCTGGATAACACTTCCGTTCCTTTATCTAAAGAATAGTACTCTGTGCTAAAATATAACTTTAAATTTGTTCGTTCTTGTTCGAAATTTTCTACTTTTACTGTAGGCGTTAACACTTCATGAAATTCAAGTTTTTTAAGAGCACTTTCGACATTTAAGCCCGAGTAGCTTTCCTGTCTTAACGCATTCTTATCTGCATTCAGATAATAAACATATATTTCACCTTCTGCCTGCTCTTTCGAGCCACACGCACATAACAGTACACAAAGTATAAATCCCAAAAAAATTCCTATTTTTTTCTTCATACTTTTCTTCCTTACATAATATAATTGAGTGGAATTCGAACAGTAAATGTTGTTCCAACTCCTTCTTCACTATGGACTTTCACCGCCCCACGATGCATTATAATTGCATTACGAGCTATAGCAAGCCCTAAACCAGTTCCACCGATTTCTCGAGAATGAGACTTATCAACACGATAAAATCTTTCAAAAATATGATCGATCGAATCCTGTGGTATTCCCATTCCGGAATCTGCTACTTTCAAATAAAAGTATTTATGGTCTGCATTGATTGAAACTTGAACCCAACCCTCTTCTTTATTGTATTTGATCGCATTTTCTACCAAATTGGTAATTGCCAACGTCAACTTCACTTCATCGACTTCTGCGATAATCGGACGAAAACTTTCGAATACAACTTCCACGTTTTGCTGTGCTGCAATTGGTTGCAATCGTTTTAAGATTCGTTCTACTAACTCATTGATATTTTCTGCCTTTACATTGATGTTAGAGGCTGTTTTATCCATTTTTACGAGGGATAATAAATCATTAATAACTTTATTTTCTCGCTCGATTTCTTCCGTAATATCTTCCATGAATTCTTTGTAAAGTTCTACCGGTACATCTTCTTGCATCAACAAAGAATCCGCAAGCACCTTCATGGATGTGAGTGGTGTTTTCAATTCATGAGACACATTGGATACGAATTCTTGTCTCGACTCATCAATGATTCTCAATCTTCCCATCATCTTATTAATCGCATCCGATATATCTTGCGTTTCTTTATAAGTGTCTACTTTAATGTCTTCGCTATCATATCCTTCTGTTACTGCTTCCACGCTCGTTACAATCTGACGAAATGGTTTCATCATCTGTGCAACCGCAAAGACGACTACAAAAAGAACTACCAACATTATAACCCAGAATGCAAAATTCCCTTTCGTAGACAAAATGTTATCCGTCTCCTGAATAATGCCTGTTGACACACTTACTAGGATCGCCCCGATTACATACGTCTCATTTTGCTGCACCTCTGTAATCGGAATTGTGATATCAAGATATTGTTCCTTCGCATCATAATACTGCGTACTGGTTCCTGACAAACAAGTAATTACATCTGGTGCAATAATCGTCTTTCCTTCATCTGTACCAAACGTATCCTTAATGATTTTAAATTCTTCATCAATAACCATTACACGTCCATTGTAGATATTCGAAAACTGAGACAATTCTGCATTTACAACCTCTGACATTGGCTCATCCATAAAGTCTTGCTTTACAATCTGATCTGCCAAAATGGTACATTGCTCTTGGATTTCTGCTGTTCTCCATGCAACCGCCCGATCTTCATAAGCTGTTGTAACCACTTCTTTTACCACAAAACAAGCTATGCTGCTTATTAACATAAGCAGCACAATAATTCGAAATCTAAAACTTTTAAATATTTTGCTTTTGTTCTTTAAGTTATCCATTAAAATAGTAACCCACTCCCCACTTTGTAAAAACATATTTTGGATTGCTAGGAAGCTTTTCGATTTTCTCTCTCAAACGTCTAATATGTACATCCACGGTTCTTGCATCACCTGGATATTCATATCCCCACACCAAATTCAATAATTGTTCACGACTATAAACCTTATCTGGATTCATTGCTAACAATTCTAAAAGATCAAATTCTTTTGCTGTCAAATTTACTTCTTTTCCTTCGATATAAACTCTTCGGCTCTCTCGATCAATCTTCATGTCGTTCTTTTCCAAAACAGTGCTTGGAACGGCTTTTTCTTCTTGCTTTCTTCCGCGTCGCATAATCGCCTTAATTCGTGCTTTCACTTCCAAAATATTAAATGGTTTTGTAATATAGTCATCTGCACCATAATCTAAGCCAAGAATCTTATCCATGTCATCCCCTTTGGCTGTCAACATGATAATTGGCACATCGGAAAAGTCACGAATCTGCTGGCATACTTCAAATCCATCCATTTTAGGTAACATTACATCCAACAAAATCAAATCATACGCATTTTCTTTTGCTTTCTCCAATGCTTCTTCTCCATCGTAAGCGCAATCCACTTCCAAACCGTCTTGCATTAAACTAAAGCGAATTCCTTTTACGATTAACTTTTCATCATCTACGACTAATACACGTTTTCCCATGAGTATTCTCCCTCTATTATACTTGAATAAGTTCTTTTATTTTTTCATATAGACCTTCTTTAATACCGGCAATCTGCATGACGTCCTCAATACGCTTAAAACTTCCGTTCTCTTCCCTGTATTGAATAATACTTTCTGCTTTTGATTCTCCCACTCCAGGAAGTGTCATTAATTCTTCTTTTGAAGCTTTGTTGAGATTGATTTTACCACTTTTTTTCACTTGCATCTCTAGGATTTCCGATACTGTCGGCACAAAAACCTTCATTTCATCCACAAGAACTTCAGCCTGATTAATCTCTGCAGTAGCTGCATCTTCTCGAAAGCCACCTGCTTTCTCAATCGCTTCATAAATCCGACTTCCCATTGGTAATTCATAGACTCCTTCGTTTTGAACCGCACCACATACATGAACAAAAATCATCTGCTTCGTGTCTGCATCTTCCTCCAAAACGACATCTTCTTCCATTAACAAATCTACGGTTTGTTCTTCCTGTTTTTGGCACGCAACACCTACACCAAGAAAAACAAGTACACACAATAAAATATAAACTCTACGCATATTTCCTCCATAGTGAAAACTATGAATCCCCCTCTATGCTAGACATTTTCATTCTATCGGATTTTCATTCAAATTACAACCCACTTTTTACTTCCATTGAAAGATCACAATTCCAAAAACCGCCATGACAAGGCCGATGATTTTTCGCCAAACAAATGGTTCTTTATCCACACCAAACATTCCAAATATCTCAATCAAATAAGACACTGCCAACTGTGCTATTACAATCAAAAGTGCTGCTTTTGCAGGTCCTAACATCCCGATACTTTTGATTACTGTCCAAGTAATTCCTGCTCCGATTACACCACCCAAAAGCAAGTACTTCGGTTCTACTTTTGTAATGGCCGAAATCGAATCTCTCCCTGTGATAAGCCAAGCACCGATACATACCAGTAGAGCGGTAAACTGTACCCAGCCATTCGACACCCACATTCCCGTGGTCTTTGTGACTTGTGTGTTAAATACACCTTGCACACTCATCAGTGCGCCAGATGCTAACGCAATAATAACCCCAATCATTGGAATACCTCCTAATCTTTTCTAGTTTAAGTATATCCAAGCAATTGGGGTTTATACGACACTCTATTGAGTCAATGCCTTTTTCAATTTTTCAATCATTTCATCAACTTGCTCTTTTTCAATGATTAATGGCGGCAATAATCGCAATACATTTCCACCTGCTGAAATCACGATTAGACCTTCGCTCATTGCTGCCGCAATGACTTCGCCTACTGGTTTTTTCAGAACAAGGCCCTGCATCAAACCTTTTCCTCTGCGTAATTCAATGTCATTAGATTCCTGCACCAGACTGTCTAATTTTTCTTCTAAATATTGACTGATTTCTTGTACATGTTCCAGTACTTTCTCTTCTTCAAAAATTTGAAGTACTTGTTCTACTGCTGCACATACAAACGGATTTCCACCATAGGTTGTCCCATGATCTCCTGGTGCTAATGAATAGGTTGCCACATTTTCTGTCATTGCAAACGCTCCCACTGGAACTCCATTTCCAATCGCTTTTGCCATCGTCAGGATATCTGGTTTTACACCGTATCCCTGCCATGCGAACATGGTTCCTGTACGCCCCATTCCACATTGAATCTCGTCAAAGATTAAGAGTATATCATTTTCATCACACAGTTTTCTCACGCCTTGCAAAAATGCTGCGTCTGCAGGATAAATTCCACCCTCTCCTTGCACAGGTTCAAGGATGATTGCACAAGTATGCTCGGTCACTTGTGCTTTTACACTTTCCAAATCATTAAATTCTGCAAATTTCACGCCACTAATTAACGGTTCAAAAGGTACTCGATATTTTTCTGTCCCTGTAATTGAAACCGCTCCCATACTTCTTCCATGGAACGAATGATGCATCGCAATAAATTCATAACGACCACTTTCTTTTGCATAGGCATATTTTCTTGCCGCCTTCAGTGCGCCTTCAATCGCTTCTGTTCCGCTGTTTGTAAAAAACACACGTTCCATCTTTGTTGCAGTTTTCAAACTCTGCGCAGCCGTTCCTCCCGGAATGCTATAAAACAAATTTGAAGTATGTGTCAACTTGTCTAATTGTTTTTTTAGAGCACTTACGTATTTCGGATGCCCGTATCCCAACGAACATACTCCAATACCAGATGCGAAATCCAAATATTCTTTTCCGTCTGTATCATAGAGGTAAGCACCCTTTCCTTCTTCCAATACAATCTGATAACGATTGTATGTGTGAACCAATGCATTTTCTGACATTTGAATATAATTATTTTTCATGATAAAACCTGCTTCCGTCATCCTTTAAAATTGCAGTACCAATTCCCTTATTAGTGAAAATTTCCAACAACAAACAATGTGGAATTCTTCCATCTAATATATGTACTCTCGATACACCACTATTAATTGCGTCAATGCAATTTTGCAATTTTGGAAGCATTCCTCCTCCAATATATCCCTCTCTCATCAACCCTTCGGCTTCTGAAACAGACAACTCAGAAATTAAAGTTTCTGGGTCTTTTGGATCTTTGTACACACCTTCGATATCTGTCAAAAATGCTAACTTTTCTGCTTGCATTGCTTGCGCGATGGCACAAGCTGCATCATCCGCATTAATGTTGTATGTATTGTACTCATCATCTAATCCAATCGGACATACAATCGGAATATAATCTTTTTCTAACAAGTCATGAATAATTTCTGTATTCACTTGCTTGATTTCACCTACAAAACCAATATCCTCTCCATTCGAATACTTTTTGTTTACCTTTAATAAAGCACCATCTTTTCCGCTGATACCAATCGCACGTACTCCCAGTGACTCTACCAATTGCACCAAACTTTTATTCACTTTACCAAGAACCATTTCTGCAATTTCAATCGTGTTTTCATCTGTTACACGAAGTCCATTTACAAATCGCGGCTCCATACCTAGTCTACTTACCATATTGCTGATTTCTTTCCCACCACCATGTACAATAATCGGCTTAAACCCAACTAACTTCAAAAGAGTCACATCTTCGATCACACGTTTTTTCAACTCTTCATCTACCATTGCGCTTCCACCATATTTCACAACAATTACTTTGTGGTTAAATCTTTGAATATATGGAAGTGCTTCAATCAACACTTCTGCTTTTGCCAAATATTTTTCTATTTTATAATCCATGTCTATCTCCTTTAACTGCGATAATCCGCATTGATATCAATATATCCGTGTGTCAAATCACATCCCCATGCAGTTGCTTTTTGATTACCTAATTTAAGATCTGCTGTTGCAATCACATGTGGCTCTGAAAGAATCTCTGTTGCCTTTTCTTCACTATAATCGGTTGCAAGACCATCTTTCACGATTTGTAATGTTCCTGCTGCACTCTCAAAGAACAAATCTACTTTTTCTGGGTCAAATTGTGCTCCTGAATATCCCATTGCACAAAGGATTCTTCCCCAGTTTGCATCGTGTCCAGCAATAGCTGTCTTTGTAAGATTTGAACATGCAATAGACTTACTAATCGTCACCGCCTGCGCCTTGCTTTTCGCTCCGACCACACGCACCTCAAACAATGCGGTTGCTCCTTCCCCATCACCAGCTAACTGTTTCGCAAGATACTCATTGACTTCATGTAGTGCTTGATAGAATACGCTGTACGAGTCGCTGTCTACCGTAATCATTTCATTTCCTGCCAAGCCATTCGCTAAGACCAACACGGTATCATTTGTCGATGTATCTCCATCCACAGAAATCATATTAAAGGTATCTTCCACATCGGCGCTCAATGCTTTTTCAAGTGCTTCCTTTGTGATAGCCGCATCTGTAGTAATAAATCCTAACATGGTACACATATTTGGATGAATCATTCCAGAACCTTTTGCCATCCCGCCAATTGTAACTGTTTTTCCTGCAATTTCAATTTGCACAGCGATCTCTTTCTTGCATGTATCTGTCGTCATAATCGCTTTTGCAGCGTCTGTTCCTGCTTCAATTGTATCTGACTTTGCTTCCACCAATTTAGCCACACCTGCTTTGATGCGATCGATTGGAAGTTGTTTTCCAATGACACCTGTAGATCCAACCAACACTTGTTCTGCAGAAATTCCAAGAATCTTTGCCGCCTCGTGTGCAGTTTCTTGGCAATATGTCATTCCCTCTGCACCTGTGCATGCATTGGCAATTCCTGAATTTACAATCACAACTTGTGCTGACTCACTTTCTTTTACCACTTTTTGGTCCCATTTTACTGGAGCTGCCTTTATTACATTTGTTGTAAATGTTCCTGCAACTACACATGGCACTTTACTATATACCATTGCCATGTCCGTACGTCCTCTATATTTAATTTCTGCTGCAACTGCTGCTGCCTCGAACCCTTCTGCAGCGGTTACACCACCTGGAATTATCTTCATATTGATTCTCTCCTCTATTTATTAAATGCTGTAATATTTGCTTCATTCAATGTAAAGTCATAATAATTTAAATCTTCTCGTTTGGTCCAACCAATTTCTTTCCAAAAGGCATTCCCAACATCATTCTGTGTAAAAGCAATCAACGATACTTTATTGATTTGTTCCTCTTTTAAAGCCTCCATCGCTTTCACGACCATCGCTTTTCCAATTCCTCTCATACGATAATCTGCGTCTACACACACATGATAGAAGCAACCTCTTCGTCCATCATGTCCGCACAAAATGCTTCCCACAATCTTCCCATCTTCAATTGCTACTACACTCGTCGTTGGATTTCTTTTCAAGAAACGCTCTACACCTTCTTTGGAATCATCAATGCTTCGAATTCCGAAACCTTTGATTTTCATCCAAAGTGCTTTCACGCCTTCATAGTCATCCACTGTCATAATACGTATCATGTGTTCCCTCCGGATTTTTCTATGGAAACATTGGAACCAACGCCAATCCTTCCGCTTCATTCAAACCAAACATCAAATTCATATTTTGTACTGCTTGTCCCGCAGCACCCTTCATTAGATTGTCAATTGCTCCCATCATAATAACACGATTGGTACGCTTGTCAATAACGAAGTTTACGTCTACATAATTGCTTCCTTCTACCCATTTTGTTTGTGGGCATACATTCTTATCTAACACACGCACAAATTTTTCATCGGCATAATACTTATCATAAGCCGCACGAACCATCTCTTCGGTTACCCCTTCTTTCAGTTGCGCATATGCTGTTGCAAGAATGCCTCGATTCATCGGAACCAAATGTGGTGTAAAATTGAGTACTACACTTTCTCCAGAAGCATATCCTAATTGTTCCTCAATTTCTGGAGTATGTCTGTGTGAAGCCACACCATATGCCTTCATATTTTCATTCACTTCACAAAACAGGTTATCGACCTTTGCACCACGCCCTGCTCCCGAAGTTCCGGATTTCGCATCGATAATAATGCTACTCATATCAATCAATCCTTCTTTTGCCAAAGGATACACCGTTAATATCGAACAAGTTGTATAGCAACCTGGATTTGCAACCAATCTTGCTTTTTTTACTTTTTCACGGTTCACTTCACAAAGTCCATAGACCGCTTCTTCAATAAACTGTGGACTCTTGTGTTCAATCTTGTACCACTCTTCATACACATTTACATCTTTAATACGGTAATCTGCACTCAAGTCTACGATTTTTACTTTAGATAAAATGTTTTCATTTAATACCGAAGCTAAATATCCTTGTGGCGTTGCTGTAAAAATCACATCTACTGCATCTGCCAATGCTTCTATATTATCATCCATGCATGTGGCATCAACGATTTGAAACATGTTTTGATACACTTCATAATATTTCTTATCTATATAACTTCTTGAGCCATACCATTTAATTTCTACTTCTTTATGTCCCATCAGAATTCGAACCAATTCTCCTCCTGCATATCCAGTCGAACCAATAATTCCTACTTTAATCATCTTAGTTCCTCCTATCATTTTCGCATAATTATACATCTCACCTGAATATTTATCAACATATTTTTGAATATTTTTAAAAAAATGTGCATATTTTTTCATTTTCCTATTGAAATTCAAAAAAAATGGTAGTATAGTATGCGTATTGACATTGAGAAAACCCATTTAAGGAGGAATATATTATGAAAGAAAAAGTTGTTTTAGCATACTCAGGTGGTCTTGATACCACAGCAATCATCCCTTGGTTAAAGGAAAATTTTGATTATGAAGTTATCTGCTGCTGCATCGACTGCGGACAGGGAGAGGAATTAGACGGTTTAGAAGAAAGAGCAAAATTATCTGGTGCCTCTAAATTATATATTGAGAACATCATCGATGAATTCTGTGACGATTTCATCATGCCATGTGTACAAGCAAACGCTGTATACGAATACAAATATTTACTTGGAACTTCTATGGCTCGTCCAGTAATTGCAAAACGTTTAGTGGAAATTGCTAGAAAAGAAGGCGCTACTGCTATCTGCCACGGTGCAACAGGTAAAGGAAATGACCAAATCCGTTTTGAACTTGGTATCAAAGCTCTTGCTCCAGATTTAAAAATCATTGCTCCATGGAGAATGACAGATGTTTGGACAATGCAATCTCGTGAAGATGAAATCGAATACTGCAAAGCTCATGGAATTGATCTTCCATTTAATGCAAGCCAAAGCTACAGCCGTGACCGTAACTTATGGCACATCAGCCACGAAGGCTTAGAATTAGAAGATCCATCATTGGAGCCAAACTACGATAACTTATTGGTGCTTGGTGTTTCTCCTGAAAATGCTCCAGATGAAGGCGAATATGTGACAATGACATTTGAAAAAGGTGTTCCTACGAGTGTAAACGGAAAAGAAATGAAAGTTTCTGAAATCATTGCTACATTAAATGAACTTGGTGGAAAACATGGCATTGGTATCGTAGACATCGTTGAAAACCGTGTCGTTGGTATGAAATCTCGTGGTGTATATGAAACTCCAGGTGGAACAATCCTTATGGAAGCACACCAACAATTAGAAGAACTTGTATTAGACCGTGCTACATTAGAAGTGAAGAAAGATATGGGTAACAAATTTGCTCAAATCGTTTACGAAGGGAAATGGTTTACACCTCTTCGTGAAGCAGTTCAAGCATTCGTTGAATCTACACAAGAATATGTGACTGGTGAAGTAAAGTTCAAACTTTACAAAGGTAACATCATCAAAGCCGGAACTACTTCTCCATACACATTGTACAATGAATCTCTTGCAAGCTTTACAACTGGTGACTTGTACGATCACCACGATGCAGACGGATTCATTACATTATTCGGACTTCCATTAAAAGTTCGTGCAATGAAGATGGCTGAAGTTGAAGCAAATAAATAAGTTCATAGCAAAAGGTCCTGACCAATTTGGCCGGGACCTTTCTTTTGTCTTTCACTATATTTTATGTATAAACAATCCACTTCGAAGTTTTGGTTCAAACCAAGTAGATTTTGGTGGCATTAACTTCCCTGCATCTGCCACATCAAATAATTCCTGGATAGATGTTGGATACATCGCAAATGCAACCTTACAGTCTTCAGATACTCTTTTTTCTAATTCTTCAAGTCCACGAATTCCGCCAACAAAATCAATACGATTGTCGATTCTTGGATCCCCGATTCCTAAAAGTGGACTTAAGACTTTCTTCTGCAAAATAGATACATCCAATCCTTCCACTGGGTCACTATCTAGGTCTTCCTCACGAATGTTGCACAGATACCATACACCGTCAAGATACATCGAAAATTCTCCTTTTTGTGTTGGCCGAATCGCTTCTTTATCTTCTTTGACAACATTCACAATTTCTTTCATTTTTTCTAAAAATTGTTCCGGTGTGTTTCCGTTCAAATCTTTGACTACACGGTTATAATCCATGATCATAAGCTGCTCATCTGCAAATAAGATTGACAAGAAGTAGTTGAATTCTTCTGTTCCATCATAATTGGGATTTTCATTTCTTCTCTTCAATCCAACCTTCACTGCAGATGCAGCACGATGATGTCCATCTGCAATATAGATTTGATTGGTTTCTTCAAATGCTCGTTTAATTGTCGCAATTTCGTCCGAACCATCTATACAAAATACTCTGTGACGAATGCCATCATCGGAAGTAAAATCGTACAATGCTGCTTCCTGCTTCTTATTTGCTATCAACTCGCGGATCTCTTCTTTCGCTCTATATGCCAAGAAAATAGGTCCTGTCTGAGCTCCACATGTATCGACATGGCGAATACGATCTTGCTCCTTTTCCTCTCTGGTATTTTCGTGTTTCATAATAATACCATTCTGATAATCATCGATGGATGCGCATGCAACCAATCCGTCCTGCACTCTTCCATTCATAGTCAGTTCATAGATGTAATAAACTTCCTTTTCTTCATATAAAAAGTCACCTCTATCGACCATTTCCCACAACATATCATGTGCTTTTTGATATACTTCAGGACTGTACATATCTACACCCTCTGGAAATTGCGTCTCTGGTCTGTCTATACGCAAAAATGACAACGAGTCATTTTCTACTGCCTTTCTTGCTTCTTCTCTACTATATACATCATAAGGCAATGCTGCGATATCAGCTGCTTTCTCTTTGTCTGGTCGTATTCCAATAAATGGTTTAATCGTTGCCATGAAAATCTCCTTTGTATCATAATTTCATTCATCATATCACAATTTCTATTACGTTTCATCCTTTTTCTATGATTTTATAATGCGCAATATGTTTTGAAACCAAAACTTCTCCATTTGTCGCTCTGTAAATCCACGCTTTTTCATTACTTCATAGAATTTATTCATCTGTCCAATATGGGTAAGGTCCGACACACCCTCATCATAGCCATCGAAATCCGTACCGATTCCAAGTACATCTTCACCTCCGACTTGATAGATATGAACCATATGATCGGCAATGAGTTCCATCGTTGCCTTTCCACTGGAATGTACAAAATAAGGATATGTATTCACCCCTATCACTCCGCCTTGTTCTGACAATGCTCGTATCATCTTATCCGATAAGTTTCTCGGATGATTACAAAGCGCCCTTGCATTGGAATGTGAGGCCACTACCGGTTTGTTGCTGTATTTCAACACATCCCAAAATCCGCCATCTGATAAATGGGAAACATCGATAATCACTCCCAGCTCATTCATTCTCTGTACCACTTCGATTCCGAATGGCTTTAATCCTCGTTGCATTACACTGTCATCTTTACTGTTCGGATATCCAATGCAATTTTCATAATTCCAAGTGAGTGTCATCAAGCGAACTCCTTCGGCATACAATCGCTCCAATCGCCTCATATCACCTTCTAGGATTCCACCTTCTTCAATTGTTAAGAATGCAGAAATATATCCTTCCTGTTGATGTTTCTGAATATCCTCGTATTTTGTGGCCAATGCAATGTCTTCTTTTTTTGACGCAAAATATTCTTTTCCCATAGATAACATTTCCAATGCATAAGCATAACCTTCCGTATACGGATGTTCTCCCGCAAAATCATCCCTATAGATGAAACACGCAAAAAACTGAGCCAAACTATCGGCCGCTCTTAACTTCTCTATATCTACACATACTGGCACCCCCCGTTTCATTGCCCAAAAGGTGTCGCAATGAAAATCAATCAATTTCATTTTTTTATGTCTCCCTGCATAAACTCTATTGTTATAGTCTACTCTATTCTAAAAAGGATATATATATGAAAGTAAAAATTGGTATTGTCGTTTGTGGTCTGGAAAATCAAAAACAATATGTAAGTGATGCTTACATACAAGCTATCAAGTCCGTGGGAGGTATTCCTCTCATTCTCCCTCTGGTAAAATCAAAATCTATCTTACAAGAATACGTAAATCTCTGTGATGGTTTTCTCTTTTGTGGTGGCGGAGACATCACTCCACTCCTCTTTGGTCAGGAACTTGTGACAGATGTTGGAAAGACAGATATCTCTATCGATTTATTTCAAATTCGTCTTATGAAAGAAATTTTAGAAAAAGATAAACCGGTTCTTGCCATCTGTCGTGGCATGCAAGTATTAAATATTGCCTGTGGAGGCACCATTTATCAAGATTTGTCCTTGACTGATTTTGAAACCATCAATCATATGCAACAGAGTCTCACACGCAAGGACGTAAGTCACAAAGTCATTATGGAGCCTGGAACAAGACTTCATCGTCTAATTGGGAAATTTTCCTTTACTAACAGCTTTCATCACCAATCCATTCACCATGTAGGGAAAGGGCTCATCGTATCTGGTTTTACCGGAGATGGCATCATTGAAGCAATTGAAATGCCATCACGTACCTTTGTGGTCGGTGTGCAATGGCATCCTGAAAACATGTTAAAATCCAATCCCAGCATGAAGCAACTATTTTTTGCCCTAGTTCGTCACGCTAGATAACTTTTGTGGTCCATTTGGTGCAATCCCAAACCTCACTCACCACATCGCGATAGAATTCCGGCTCATGGCAAATGAGAAGCACGCTACCATTATAAGCTTTTAATGCTCGCTTTAACTCCTCTTTTGCATCTACGTCTAGGTGGTTTGTCGGTTCGTCTAACAACAAAATATTCGTCTCTTTATTAATCAATTTACAAAGTCTAACTTTCGCCTGTTCTCCACCACTTAGGACACGCACTTGACTTTCAATATGTTTCGTTGTCAGCCCGCATTTTGCAAGGGCTGAACGAACTTCATATTGCGTATAAGACGGAAATTCTTTCCAAATTTCCTCGATACAAGTTGTGCGGTTATCTGGAGCAGCCTCCTGCTCAAAATATCCAATGAGCAGATTTTCTCCGAGTTCAACTTCTCCCTCCAAAGAAGGGATGAGTCCTAAGATACTTTTAAGCAAGGTCGTCTTTCCTATACCATTTGCACCCACTAAAGCAATCTTACTTCCTCGTTCCATAGAAAGGGTCAATGGCTTTGACAATGGTTCATCGTAACCAATCACCAAGTCTTTTGTCTCAAATATATATTTTCCAGGTGTTCTTCCCACCTTAAAATTGAACTCTGGCTTCGGTCTTTCTGCCGCCAACTCAATGATGTCCATCTTGTCTAACTTCTTTTGACGAGACATTGCCATGTTTCTTGTAGAAACACGCGCCTTATTTCTTGCCACAAAATCCTTGAGCTCACTAATTTCCTGTTGTTGACGTTTATATGCCGCCTCAAGTTGTGCCTTTTTCACTGCGTAAACTTCTTGGAAGTGGTCATAATCACCTACATATCGATTGAGTTCTTGATTTTCCATATGGTAAATCAGATTGATAACCTCATTCAAGAATGGCATATCATGGGAAATCAACACAAATGCATTTTCGTACTCAATTAAGTATCGTTTGAGCCATGCAATATGTTCTTCATCCAGATAGTTTGTTGGCTCGTCCAACAATAAAATATCCGGTTTCTCAAGCAATAACTTTGCGAGCAATACCTTTGTTCTCTGACCACCACTCAAATCGGTCACATCACGTTCCAAGCCTATATCAAGTAGTCCCAATGCTCTTGCAACTTCTTCCACCTTTGCATCTATAATATAAAAGTCATGTTGTTCCAATAAATCTTGATAGGTTCCCGTCTCTTCTAAAAGGCGTTCCATCTCTTCCGGAGTGGCCTCTCCCATCTGCTCAAACATGCGATTCATTTCTGCTTCCATGTCAAAAAGAAACGCAAATGCACTGTTTAAAACATCACGAATGGTCATCCCTTTTTCCAAAACAGTATGTTGGTCCAAGTATCCCACACGGACATTTTTCGCCCACTCTATTTTTCCTTCATCTGGTTGCAATTTCCCAGTTACAATATTCAAGAATGTAGATTTTCCTTCTCCATTCGCACCTACTAAACCAATATGTTCTCCTTTTAACAATCGAAAGGACACATCTTCGAAAATGGCACGGTCACCAAAACCATGTGTCAAATGTTCCACATTTAAGATACTCATTCTGCAAACTCCTTTAAGTTTTCTTTCCTCCGCTATTCTACCAAAATTTTTCATAAAAAGAAAGAGAATTGTAAACACTATCTTTGAAATATAATCCTTGAAAGGAGTCTGTGGATATGAAAGAGAAAGAACATCCGATTATCGAAATCACAACTCGCCCGGGAAACATCTATGATGACGATAACATTCCGGAAATTGACCTTCCGAAGCCATCAAATGTGACAACAAATGTCACTCCAGACGAAGTTCCTCGACGAGATGGTCCTGGTGGGGAATAGCGAGTGCGCAAACAAAGAAAGACAACCCAAACTGGATTGTCTTTCTTTTATATCTGCACATTATTTTTGCACGATGTTGATAATTCTTCCAGGAACATAGATTTCTTTTACGATTGTTCCTGTCAACTTATCTGCCACAGCTGCTTTTCCCGCTGCAATTGCATCTTCCTTTGACACATCTGCTGCAACCGTAACAACTGCTCTTGTTTTTCCATTGATTTGAACAGCAACTTCAATCTCATCATCTTTCATCGCTGCCTCATCATAAGATGGCCATCCTGCATTGAACACAGTTCCTTCGTGTCCCAATTGTTCCCACAACTCTTCTGCCATATGTGGAGCAAATGGTGCCAACAATACTGCAAGTGCGCTGAGTGTTTCTACATCCACTCCGCCCTCTTTCTTCGCAATTTCTAACAACTTATTGTTGTATTCCATAAATCCGGAAATAACCGTATTCAAGCTAAAGTTTTCCAAACGACTTGTAATGTCATAAATCATCTTATTGCGAACTTTTACCATCTCTTTTGTTGCAGCAACATTCTTTTCCTTGCTGTCTTGAACAAGGTTCCATACACGAGTAAGGAAACGATATACACCGTCAATACCGCGGTCATCCCATTCTGCATCTAATTCCGGTGGACCTACGAAAAGTTCGTACATTCTGAGCGCATCACATCCGTAATCTCTTACCAAATCATCTGGAGAAACTACATTTCCTTTTGATTTACTCATCTTAATACCATTTTTACCAGTGATCATACCTTGGTTAAAGAGCTTTGTAAATGGTTCTTCAAAATCAACCACACCGATATCATATAAGAATTTTGTATAGAAACGTGAATACAACAGGTGAAGCACCGCATGTTCTACACCACCAATATACATATCAACAGGAAGTAACTCATGTGCTTTTTCTTTTGACACAAGTTCTTCTGAATTGTGATTATCTACATAACGCAAGAAATACCATGATGATCCTGCCCATTGTGGCATTGTATTCGTCTCACGTTTTGCTGGTTTTCCACAAACTGGACATGTTGTATTTACCCAACTTTCAATACCTGCAAGTGGAGATTCTCCTGTTCCTGTAGGTTCATAAGAATCCACCTCTGGGAGTGTTAATGGAAGTTGTTCTTCCGGTACTGGAACCGCTCCGCAAGTCTCACAGTGTACAATCGGAATTGGTTCTCCCCAATAACGTTGACGAGAAAATACCCAGTCACGAAGTTTAAAGTTCACAGTTGCTTTTCCGATTCCTCTTTCTTCAATGATATGTGGTGCTTCTTTCTTAAGCACTGCTGATTCCATACCATTCCATTCTCCAGAGTTAATCATCGTTCCAGAAGCTTCTGTATAAGCCTCTGTCATATTTTCAATTTCCACTCCATCTTTCGCAATAACTTGAATGATTGGAATGTTGAATTTTGTCGCAAATTCAAAGTCACGGTCATCGTGTGCAGGTACGCACATGATTGCACCCGTACCATAATCTGCCAATACATAATCTGCAAGCCAAATCGGTGTCTTTTCTCCATTTAATGGATTAATTGCATAAGAACCTGTGAACACACCTGTTTTTTCTTTATCTTGCATTCTGTCTACGTTAGATTTCATAGAAGAATCATAGATATATTTTTCTACCGCATCTCTTGTTTCATCAGTTGCAAGAGATGCTGCAAGAGCATGCTCAGGTGCAAGAACCATAAATGTTGCACCATACAATGTATCTGGTCTTGTTGTGTATACTGTAATCTTTTCGTCTCTTCCTTCTACTTGGAAATCAACTTCTGCACCGTAAGATTTTCCAATCCACTCTGCTTGCATCTTCTTTACTTTTTCTGGCCAATCAAGTTTGTCCAAGTCATTCAAAAGACGATCTGCATATTTTGTAATACGGAGCATCCATTGACGAAGATTTTTCTTTGTAACATCTGTTCCACAACGTTCACATTTTCCGTTTACTACTTCTTCGTTTGCAAGTCCGGTCTTACAAGATGGGCACCAGTTAATTGGGAACTCTTTCTCATAAGCAAGTCCTTCTTTAAACATTTTCACAAAGATCCATTGTGTCCATTTGTAGAATTCTGGATCTGTTGTATTTACTTCCATATCCCAATCATAAAGGGCTGCAATTTCATTGATTTGATTCTTAATATTTGCCACATTTTCTGCAGTAGAAATTGCTGGATGAACGCCCATTTTAATCGCATAGTTTTCTGCTGGAAGTCCAAACGCATCCCATCCCATTGGATGGATAATATAGTATTTTTGCAATAATTTATAACGACTCCAAACATCAGAGATTACGTATCCTCTCCAGTGTCCTACATGAAGTCCATTTCCAGATGGATATGGAAACATATCAAGACAATAATATTTTTCTCTCTTTCCGTTTTCGTCTTCTTTGACATTGACTGGGTTTGCTGCCCAATTGTCACGCCATTTTTTTTCAATTGCCTTATGGTTGTAAGGTGTTGCCATAGTTTTTCTCCTCCTATATCTAATAAAGAGTCTGTCTCACAGACAAAATAAAAAGCCTTTCCGTCTTCAAGAAACGAAAAGGCTACTTTTCCGTGGTACCACTCTCATTCATCTAACTTCATATCAGATGCACTCATTTCTCCTGTAACGGGAAGTCCCGCTTCTATCTACTGTTACTTCAATAAAAGAACTCCGAGGCGAGTTGGGAGATTACGTTACTGCCTCACACCACCCGGCAGTTCTCTGAAAACGATAGGCTCTTAATACTCCTCATCCTTGTTTTTTGCATATCTTTTGTTATTGTACCATACAAAATGATTTTGTCAAGTTTTCATGCTTCCTAATTTGCAAATATTGGTGCTTATTTTTCCCCAATAATCGTTCCTTGTTCCACATTTTTCTCAATAATTGCTTTCATATATTGCCATATTTCCTCGGATGTTTCACCTACAATTGCTGCTCGCTTTTCAATCTGCTCTCTTCGAACGCCATGTGCCTTCCAGCTAACGCCCTCCGATGCATCATTGAGTAAGAATGGTTGCAGACGGTCTAGCATATGTGCATACTTTGCATCCGCTGTTTCAAACGCTTCAAATTCATCCCACAATTCTCGAAAATAGACGCCCTGATCTTCTGGCAAAATCCCGAAAATACGATCTGCTGCACGAAGTTCACGCTCTCTTTTTGTTTTTGCTCCTTCTTCGTCATACGCGTAGGTATCACCGGCATCAATCTCCACCAAATCATGAATGAGCACCATAGTCATTACCTTTAAGACATCAATTTTCTCCTCTGCATACTCTTGAAGCAAAACTGCCATTAATGCGATATGCCATGAGTGTTCTGCGTCATTTTCGCGACGTCTTTCATCTGGCAAGATGGTTTGGCGAAATACATGTTTCACCTTGTCTATCTCTAAAATAAAAGCGATTTGCTGTTCTAATCTTGTCATATCAGAATCCCCATTTCTCTCAATTTGTGTTCAATCAAATCTAACACATGCTCATCCTCTGCTTCTACTGTATGTGCATGCATATTGGAAGTAAGATTTTTCAACGGACTAGATGTTCCATTGCGTAGAGTTTCAACAAAGGTCTGCACTTTATGTCTGGAATTAATTTGGAGCTCCGCTTCCAGATTTCCATAAACTTTATGCTCTACCATAACATTTATAATTTTTCCACCCATATCTACAATCGTATACAATTCTTCCGCTAGTTGTTCATCTGTATGATTAACATGAAAAATTCGCCTTGCAGATTTCGGGCTTTGCAGCACATAACCGCGATGCGTAGATACTATTTCCATCCCATTTGCTCGAATCAACGCGATATCCTGCACGATGACTTGTCTGCTCACCTCAAAGAAATCTGCCAATTGTTTTCCTGATACCGGTTCTTCACTTTCTCTAATATATTCAACGATTTTCTTTCTTCTTTCTATTCCATTCATTTCGCTCACCTCGTATTTTTATTTTATCACAACTTCCCCTTTTTGTATTGCTCATTTTAAATTTATAATGTATAATATTGTTATTACATAGCAAAGGAGTGATTTCCCATGGTAAATTTATTAACAGGGCAAAAAGGCAGCGGTAAAACACAACAAATGATTGAAGCTGCAAATCAAAAAGCAAAGGAATGTGACGGAAACGTGGTATTTATTAAAAACAGCCACAACGATACATACAGTTTGTCATTTGACATTCGAGCAATTTGTATGACAGATTATCCTTCTATCCGTAACATTGATGAATATACAGGATTCCTTTACGGAATGTTAAGTGGTAACAGTGATATTCAAGTAATCTTTATCGATGGTATTTTGAAACAAGCAAGTGTTTCTCTTGAAAATATTCCAAGATTTGTAGACCGTCTTGACAACATTTCAAAAAGACATAATGTTGAGTTCTATGTAAGCGTAAGTGCAAGCAAAGAAGCTTTAGGCGATGTGGATGTAGAAAAATGTAATTTCTTAAATTAATCATTATACATAAAAAGTTGTGGATTTTAAACATCCACAACTTTTTTATTTCTATTCTATTTTTGTAACGATACTCGTCTTCTCCCCAGCTTTATACTGCAGCTGAATCTCCTGTCCCACTTCATATTGAATAATTTCGATAAAATCCACCACCGAAACATCAAAAATTTTGTCAGACCCTTCAATCATGAGATAATAATGGGAATTACCTTCTATGACACCCTGCGCGATTTTGGTAATCTTTCCAGAAATCGTATCCTTCTTGCTTTTATCTTCATTATCTTGAATACCTTCTTTTAAAAGCAATTTTCGATACTCCTCTTCACATTCTTCTACCGTATTACCAATTCCTACCACCTGATACTTTTGGACATTTACCATGGCATATTTCTTAACCAATCCCGCATTGTCTTTGAGTGCAATAAAATACGTTGGTTCCCCATTAATATTTAGTAATAATGGAACAGTTGCAACATATTTCAAATTTTGCACTTGTCCCTCCGCAGAATCCATTGCTGAACGTTCCGTAGCGCCTTCTATGGCATAGAACTTTGTCTCCATCGTACGTTGATTCATTAATACAAATCCAACATTTGACTGGTCCCCGCTCACGGAAGTTACGCCTGTATATACCCATACGTCATCATCAATTGCCAAATAATTGTACTCGTCTGTTGTAACCAAACAATCCTTCTGTCCAAGAATACTGTTGATATATCCATGTTTTAAAGTTCCATGATAATCATATAATTTAATCAGTAAATCTGCTGAATATGCTCGGTCAATCCAAGATGGCACATCTTTTATTGCATAATCAATCGTTTCTCCGGTAATCGCATTACAAAGGACTACACGACCTACCGTTTCTCCACCAAACAAGCCGATATTGAACTTTTTCACTGGACAAACCCAATATGGAACACCATCTTCATCAATTTCAAAACTTAGTTCATTGAAAATATAAGTTGGATAGTTAAAACGCAAATGACGATAGATGTTGCGATTAAAATATTCTGCAGTAGAATATTTGATTCCTTCTTTTAATTTCACAAGTTCTGTAGTCTGGGTTGCCATATCAATCGTGATATAAGCTGGAATCCCTTCTTTTTGATTGGTCAGCCACTTAATGGCATTCGCATAGCGCAATGGAGAAACTCTTACCGGCTTGTCTTGATAGTTGATTTGACTATATATATCATCCACTTCAAATTGGGATGCCATGTCAATCATACTGCCCATCTTTCGATTTCCCAACAAAGTCGCTGAATCTCTATCTAAAAGTGGAATTTGCTCGTAAGACAATTCTTCAATATCTTTTGTGAATTTCCCTTCTTCCACCTTCAACAATTTCTGATATTTTTTTGCGTTTATCACTGGTGATGATAACAAATATCCAACCCCATACACCACAAGAATCAAAAGGAAAATCGCTGCTATGACTCTTACCACCTTTGATTTCTTAATTTCAAAGGTACTATATTTCTTTTTTACAATATAAATCGCCAGAATCGCCGCCACGATGATCATAAGTGTAACCCAAAATCCGGTTGCATGGATATTAATAGCTGGCAACGCAAAATAATAGTAAATTCCAAGTGCCAAAACAGCCATCACAACTGCTATTATTTTGATTTTTGTTTGTTTCATATCTTCTCCTCCTAAAACTTTTTCCTCCATAGTTTTGGAGAAAACAACAATAAGAATGGGAAAATTTCCAATCTTCCTATTAACATATCGAAGCAAAATACAATTTTAGATAATCCTGAAAACTTTGCAAAATTTTCAATCGGACCTATTTTTTCTATTCCAGGTCCCACGTTATTAATCGTGGTTAAAACACCACTAAAAGTAGTTGAAAAGTCAAAATTATTCAGAGATATCAAAAGTACTGATACGATAAATATTGCAACATATGCAATAAAATATACATAAACTCCATGTAGAGTCTCTTCTCTCACTTTCTTCCCATTTATCTTTACAATGTTGACAGATTTTGGATGAAGCAAGCGCTTGATCTCTTGTTTAATACTTTTGAGAAGAATTAATACACGCGAAACCTTCATTCCACCTCCAGTGGATCCTGCACATGCCCCAATTACCATAAGTCCCATCAGAATCGCTTTAGAAAAAGCAGGCCATATATTATAATCCGCCGTCGACATTCCAGTTGTGGTAATAATCGATACAACTTGGAAGATTGCGTATCGGAAGGATTGTCCAATACAACCATCATAAAGTTTCAAAATATTTATCGTGATGAGAACAGTTGCTCCCAAAACAATTCCTAAATACGCCAACACTTCTTCATTTTTAATTGCCGCTTTGAGTTTTCTTAATAACAACAAATAGTAGATGTTAAAATTGATTCCAAACAACAACATGAACACAGTAAGCACACCGTCAATGTAAGCGCTATCAAAATATGCTGCACTGCTATTATAACTACTAAACCCACCTGTTCCAGCAGTACTAAAAGAATGAATGATACTATCATATAAATTCATCTTTGGATGAACCCACAAGAAAATAATTTCTAATATAGTGAGTGTCAAATACATTCCATATAAGATTTTCGCTGTATCCCTGGCCTTTGGAACTAGTTTATCGGTCTCCGGTCCCGGAACTTCTGCCCTCATTAAATGCATCGCATTTTTATCCTCTAATGAAAAGACGACTAATACAAAGACAAGCACGCCCATTCCACCAATCCAATGGGTAAAACAGCGCCAAAAATTCATTCCTTTCGGCATCGCTTCAATATCCGTAAGAATGGTCGAACCAGTCGTTGTAAATCCAGATACCGTTTCAAACACTGCATCAATATAGTTCGGTATGGAACCAGATATAAAAAATGGTAATGCGCCAAACACAGACCAAAGAATCCATGCACTAGCAATAATTAAAAATCCATCTTTTCCATAAATGGTGGAGTCTTTTGGTTTCTTCCGACCAAAAATCAAATAAAATAATATTAGAATTGCACTTGTGATAAGAAATGCCTTCCACCCATCTTCTTTATAAATTAGTGATACGATGGCCGGTATGAGCATAAGAATCGCTTCCACACCCAACATTCTACCCAAGATATAGATTGTCATTTTCTTATTCATAATGCTTCCTCTACTCTAAGACATCAGTAATATCTTGCACCTTTTTTGATTTTGTTATTACAACAACACTATCGCCTACTTGGATGCTATCATTACCACTTGGAATGATAATCTGACGTTTTCGTCCGATACACGCAATCAAATTGTTTGGCTTTGTTTTTAACTCTTTCAACGGAATATTTGTGTAGGTTGCTTCTTTATCCGCGATAAACTCTAATGCTTCTACTCGCTCATCAACCAAGCGATACATTGCCTCTACTTTCGTGCTGCTAAGAGAATTTTGACGCGCGCGTACATAACTGAATATCGCATCAATGGTTGCATTCTTCGCAGAAACAATACTGTCAATGCCTAAGCCTTCCACCATGGTTGCTCGGGAATCTTCATTTACTTTTGCTACAATCTTAGGAACACCATGTTTCTTTGCAAAAAGACCCATGATGATATTCTCTTCATCTACACCCGTCAACGCAATCAATGCATCTGCATCTTGTAGACCTTCTTCAATAAGCAAGTCGTGATCCGTTGCATCTCCATAAATTATGGTGGCATTTGGCAGTTCTTCACACAAATCGTCGCATCTTTCTTTTCTATGTTCAATGAGCTTTACTTGCATTCCCATCGAGCAGAGTTTTTTGGCAAGATAAAATCCTACTCGTCCTCCACCGCAAATCATAACATTTTTAATACGGAATTTTCGATTTCCCATGCGTTGGAAAAACTGTCCGATTTCTTTGTGTGTTGCGGCAATATGAAGTTTATCCCCTTCTTGTATCTCAAAATCACCATCTGGAATATAAACTTCGCCATCTCTTTCAATTGCGCAAATCAACACCTTGATTTGGAATTTACGATAAATATCAGCCAATTTATAACCGATAATCGGATTCTCTTCGCGAACTAAAAATTCCACCAACTCAAGCCTTCCCTTAACAAATGTCTCCACCTTGCTTGCTGCCGGGAAAATTAAATTTCTAGCAATTTCATTTGCCACTGTAAATTCAGGGTTAACGACCATACTAAGGCGCAAATCTTCTTTTAAAATATCAATTTGTTGATAATAAATCGGATTACGAACTCTGGCGATTGTATGCCTTGCACCAATTCTTCTTGCAATCAAACAACTCAACATATTTAGTTCATCCGTAGACATACACGCAATCACTAAGTCAGCGTCAGGCACTCCTGCTTCCATTTGTACTTCCGCACTCACGCCATCACCCGCAAAACAATTGACATCCAGGTTATTGATTGCTGCTTTTAATTTCACTTCATTATAATCAATCAACACTACATCACAATTGTCTTCCGATAATTTTTTCGCCAACTGATAACCAACTTTTCCGTCACCAATAATTACAACTTTCATCACAATACCTTCTAATTAATATATTTTTCCCACGTAGAGTGAATTATAGCACTTTTATTTTTAATATACAAGAGGGCACGGTTTCCCATGCCCTTGTTTGTTCTTATTATGCTTCTTCTGCTGCTCTCTTAGCAATTTCTTTTTCTTGTACATCTGAAGGAGCTTGTTCATAACGAACGAATTCGTATGCGTATGTTCCTCTTCCTCCTGTCATTGAGCGAAGTACTGTACAGTATCCAAACACTCCTGTCATAGGAATATCCGCTTCGATAATTTGGTTACCACCTGCGATTGGTGTCATACCAAGTACGCGTCCACGACGTTTGTTGAGGTCTCCCATAACGTCTCCAGTGTATTCATCTGGAACTGTTACTTTAATATTTGCAATTGGTTCAAGAAGTACTGGACTTGCCTCCATGAATCCTTTCTTAAATGCTTGAACAGTCGCTGTCTTAAACGCCATTTCTGAAGAATCTACTGGGTGATATGAACCATCATATAATACTGCTTTCACACCGACAACTGGATATCCAGCCAAAGGTCCTTTCACTACGGATTCTTGCAATCCTTTTTCTACTGCTGGGAAGTAATTCTTTGGAACTGCTCCACCAACAACAATTTGCTCAAACACATAAGGTGTTTCCATATCTCCTGAAGGTTCAAATGTCATTTTAACATGACCATATTGTCCGTGACCACCAGATTGTTTCTTATATTTTGTATCAACATCTGCTTTCTTACGCAATGTTTCACGGAATGCAACCTTTGGTGTTTCTAATGCCACGTCCACTTTGTAGCGGCTTGCCAACTTACTTACCACGATTTCTAAGTGTTGGTCTCCCATACCGTATAACAATGTTTGACGATTTTCGCTGTCATTTACCACTTTTAACGTTACATCTTCTGCCATCATCTTTGCAAGAGCTTGTGACACTTTGTCTTCGTCACCTTTTGCTTTTACTACATATTTCATATATGTATATGGAACAGAATATTCAGTCTTTCCAAACAATACTTGTGTATTCTTCGTAGAAAGTGTGTCGCCTGTTTTCACATTGGACAATTTTGCAACAGCTCCGATATCACCTGCATGAAGTTCTGAAACTTCTACTGGCTTATTTCCAATCATCGTATATAATTTACCAAGTTTTTCTTCTGTATCCGTATCTGTATTATAAAGAGTATCGTCTCCCTTTAATACACCAGAACAAACTTTGATGAATGAATACTTACCGATAAATGGATCCACCATTGTTTTGAATACATATGCACTCTTTGATTTTGAGAAGTCATAGTTTGCTTCAAAAATTTCATTTGTCTTGCGGTTGATACCTGCACATGATTTCTTGTCTGGGCTTGGGAAGAAACGTACAATATCCGATAAGAGATTTGCAACACCTTGCGCTTCTGTATTTGATCCCATAGCAATTGGTACGATACTTCCATCTGTAACAGACATACGCATTGCTGCACGAATTTCTTCTACAGAGAACTCTTCACCAGCAAAATATCTATCCATGAAATCTTCACTTGTTTCAGCAACTGCTTCCATCAATGCATCACGGCAGATTTGTAAGTTTGGTAAACAATAATCCGGAATTTCACATTCCTCTCTCTGTCCAACACCCGTATATCTTCTACCTGCATTCTTAATAACATTAACATAACCAACTAATTTTTCGTTTTCACGAATCGGT
>JAZNKI010000006.1:0-25794 GCA_045578495.1 Faecalimonas sp. | reverse complement strand
GCAAAGGCATTGGTCAACGAGTTCCCTGACTTAATGGGACATGCAGTCATTTCCTTATCAGAGGCATTTTTAGGCCTTGCATTAGGTGTGCTGCTTGGATTTATAATGGCAGTTTTTATGGATGAGTTTGATGGACTTTATAAGGCATTTTATCCGATTATGGTTTTGACACAGACCATACCTGCAGTAGCGATAGCACCGCTGTTGGTACTTTGGTTTGGCTATGAAATGACACCGAAGGTGATTCTTATCGTCATTACTACATTTTTCCCTATCGCAGTGGGTCTTTTAAATGGATTTAAAGCTGCTGATAAAGATGAAATTAATCTGCTTCGCGCTATGGGGGCAGGTAGATGGACGATTTTTCGATATATCAAATATCCGGGTGCTATGTCCCAATTTTTTGCAGGGCTTCGCATCTCAGCTTCGTATGCAGTTGTTGGAGCAGTGATTTCTGAATGGCTTGGTGGATTTGGCGGTTTGGGTGTCTATATGACACGAGTAAAACAGGCGTATGCTTTTGATAAGATGTTTGCAGTAATACTGCTCATTTCCCTCATTAGTCTTATGCTTATGAAGGGAGTAGATTTCTTGCAAAAGGAATGTATGCCTTGGGAAAAGGAGAAGGAATCATGAAAAAAAGATTAATTGCGTGTGGAATGGCAATGGTAATGGCATTCACATTAATGGCATGTGGAAGTACAAAAGAAGAAAAATTAGAAAAGGTAACCTTTGTATTAGATTGGACACCAAATACAAATCATACAGGATTGTATGTAGCTCAAGAAAAGGGATATTTCAAAGAGGCTGGTATTGAGGTTGAAATAGTACAACCGCCGGAGGATGGAGCAGAGGTATTGGTTGCATCAGGAAGAGCAGAGTTTGGAGTGTCTTTTCAAGATTCTATGGCACCTGCATTGGCGAAAGAAGAACCTTTGCCAATCACAGCTGTAGCAGCAATGATTCAACACAATACATCGGGCATTATTTCGCGAAAAGGCGAAGGAATGCACACACCAAAAGGAATGGAAGGCCACACATATGCGACTTGGAATGGGCCGATTGAGTTGGCTACTTTAAAGCAGGTGGTAGAAGCCGATGGAGGTAACTTTGACAAAGTTAAGTTAAGCCCGAGTATGGTGACGGACGAAGTATCAGCATTAAAGACAAAATCGGTGGATGCGATTTGGATTTTTTATGCGTGGGCTGGCGTGAAAATGGAGTTAGAGAATCTTGAGGCAGATTATTTTTCATTTGCAGATCTAGATCCGGTGTTTGATTATTATACGCCGGTGATTATTGCTGGGAATCAATTCTTAGAAGAAAAACCAGAGACTGCAAAAGCATTTTTAGAAGCATTGACAAAAGGATATGAATTTGCGATCGAAGAACCTGAAGAAGCAGCAAATATTCTTTGTAAAGCAGCGCCGGAATTAGATAAAGAACTTGTGTTAGCAAGTCAAAAATATTTGGCAGACCAGTACCAGGCGGATGCAAAAAAGTGGGGATATATTGAGCCGTCTCGCTGGAATGCATTTTATAAGTGGTTGAACGAAAAAGAATTAGTAGAAAATAAAATCCCGGATAATGTGGGATTTAGCAATGATTATTTACCGGAATAATTAGGAGGAACTTATGGCGGTTTTAGAGGTGAGAAACGTCTCAAAAACATTTGATGGAGAAGAGATTATAAAAGGAATATCGATGCATTTGGAACGTGGGGAAATCGTCTCTTTATTAGGAGCCAGTGGTGGAGGAAAGACGACTCTCTTCAACATCATTGCAGGACTTAGCAACCCAGATGAGGGAAGTGTCTGGCTAAATCAAAAAGAGATTACAGGGAAACCGGGTAGCATCAGCTATATGTTGCAGAAGGATTTGCTTCTTCCGTATCGTACAATTTTGGACAATGTTGCACTGCCACTCTTGGTGCGTGGAATGAAGAAGAAGGAAGCTAGAGCGCAGGCAAAAAAATATTTTGATCAATTTGGTCTTGCAGGAACGGAGAAAAAGTATCCGGCGCAACTTTCCGGTGGAATGAAACAACGTGCAGCGTTACTTAGAACCTATTTGTTTTCGGAGGAAGTAGCGCTTTTAGATGAACCGTTTTCTGCGCTAGATATGCTCACCAAGCAGAGTATTCATGAGTGGTATCTTGATGTGATGGAAAAGATTCAAATGTCTACCCTTTTTATTACTCACGATATTGACGAGGCGATTCTTTTGTCGGATCGCATTTACCTACTCACCGGAAAGCCGGGAGAAATCACAAAAGAGATTGTGATTGAAGAAAGAAAACCGAGGTCTAAGGATTTTTCGCTTAGTGAGAAATTCTTGCAATATAAGAGGGAAATTTTGACACATTTAGAAGGAAAAGACGTTGACGAAAAGATTATTTTATAAGAGAATATAGAAATGTAAAATAATTTTGGAGGAAACAGAATGAAAGTGTTAAACGGATATGAGCCGGCTGAGGTGTTTCGTTTTTTTGAAGATATTTGCAGTATCCCGCATGTTTCTTATCACGAGAAAGCATTGAGTGATTATTGTGTTGCATTTGCAAAAGAAAGAAACTTGTATTGGGAACAAGACGAACTTGGAAATGTGATTATTATAAAGGAAGCAAGTCCAGGGTATGAAGAAGTGGAACCAGTCATTATTCAGGGGCATTTGGATATGGTTGGAGATAAGATTCCAGAGTGTGAGATTGATATGGAGAAAGAAAGCATCCGTATTCTGGTAGAAGGTGATATGATTACGGCCGATGGCACGACCTTAGGGGCGGATAATGGTATCGCAGTGGCATACGGATTAGCTCTTTTGGATTCGTCAGAAATTGCACATCCACGTTTGGAAGTTGTTCTGACTGTCAGTGAGGAAGTGGGATTAGAAGGCGCAACGGCGATAGACTTGTCTTCCTGCAAAGCAAAACGATTGATTAATATTGATTCGGAAGATGAAGGTGTTTTTACGGTTGGATGCGCAGGTGGATTGCGAGTGGACTGTAACATTCCACTGGATGCGGTTCAGACAAGTGGACAAGTGTGTGAGATAAAGACTACTGGTTTTCTGGGTGGACATTCGGGAATCGAGATTGACAGAGGCCGCATCAATGGAAATGTTGTTTTGGGAAGATTCTTCTTGTTCCTAAAGCAACAAATGACTTACCAGATTGCATCCATTGAAGGTGGTGTAAAGGACAATGTTATCCCGAAAAATGCAAAGTCTGCGTTTGTAATTGATGCGAAAGACAGAGATACGCTAGAAAGTTGTTTGAAAGAATTTAATGAAATATTAAATATAGAATATGGAACCAGTGATCCTGATGCAAAATTGGTGTTGGAGATGAAGAGTGTAGAAGACTGCGTTGTGTTATCGGAAGAGTCGACAGCGAAAGTACTTACTATGTTGACTGGAATGCCAAACGGAGTACAAGCGATGAGTCCGGATTTAAAAGGTCTTGTAGAAACTTCTTTGAATATGGGCGTTGTAAATGTGGATTGCGAAAAATTGCAAGCTAGTTTCGCGCTTCGCAGTTCCCATGAAAGTGCAAAAATGCATTTGGCAGAAGTGTTAAAGCAAATGACACAGACATTAGGTGGTGAAGTGAGTTATCATGGAATTTACCCAGGATGGCCATATGCAAGAAATTCCAAATTGCGTGAGCTCTGTATGAGAAAGTATCAAGAGCAATACGGAAAAGATCCTGTTGTAGAAGTGATTCATGCGGGATTGGAATGTGGAATTTTATCATCAAAGATTGAAGGGTTGGATTGTATTTCTATTGGACCAAACTTGTATGATGTTCATACACCAGATGAGCGAGTAAGTATTTCTTCGGTAGCTCGTGTTTGGGAATATATAAAGGCAGTTTTAGCTGAAAAATAAAGAAAAAACTTGGAAGTTAATTCCAAGTTTTTTTTGTTTAGTAAAATATTACATTTGTAATGATTTCGCATTTTTTTGGACTGCGTCCTGAATCATAGCCTGACAGGTCGCTCCAATTACTTTCTGCTCGTCTTTACTTAAATCCTGAGGAGAAATCGGAGGCAGATATTCAAGGATGACGGTCGTCTTTTTCAATCGAGGAATATGATCTTCAAATACAGGCGCGTCATAATAGATAGCCACCGGTACAATCGGGCATCCGGATTTGAGAGAAATTTTGAAGGAGCCTTCTTTAAATGGAAGTAATGTAAGCCCATCCCCTTTTCCACGAGTACCTTCTGGGAAAATACCGACAGAAATACCGTCTTTTGCATATTGAATTGCTTGTAAAATAACCTGCAGACCTTGTTTTATGTCGGAACGGTCAAGGAACAAGCAATACAAATTTTTCATAAAAGCTCGAAGAAATGGAATTTTTTCCAATGAGTTCTTTGCTACAAATCCAGTTAACATTTTACAGTTTGCGTATAAAATGATGATATCAAAGATGCTTCGGTGATTTGCAACAATCAAAGATGCTTTTCTAGGAATATTTTCTTTTCCAATCACTTTCACTTTGACACCGCCGAGCCAAAGGACAAGATGACAAGCGCATTTTACAAAGTGCAAGCAGATCGTATCTTTTGCACGCTTGTTTATTTTTCCAATGAGCCATTCTAACCAGAGAAAAGGATAGCCAATCAAGATAAATGGAATGAGTGCAATACATATAATAATAAATCGAATCATAGAATCTCCCTTCTAATTATCTTCCGTATATATGAGTTATTTTTGCAAGAGCGTCAGCTAATCCATCTGACAATGCATGTTTTTGATAGCGCCAAGCCCAGTTGTTTGTTCCTACACCTGGAGTATTCATTCTACCTTCTTCCCCGATACCAAGAACGTCCTGTAATGGGAAGATGGCAAAGGTTGCAATCGTTCCGAGACACGTGCGAAGGAAGTCCCAGTGGATGTTATACCCGTCTGTATTCATATAGCAACGTACTTTGTCTCTGGAATATTCGGAAGCATTTTCATACCATCCTTTTGTCGTATTGTTATCGTGCGTTCCAGTGTAGCAAACACAATTTCTATCCGTGAACTGATGTGGCAGGAACGTACTTTCTTCTTCTGAATCAAATGCAAATTGAAGAACACGCATTCCAGGGAAGTGGAAACGGTCTCTCAGCGCTTCTACTTCAGGAGTGATAATACCAAGGTCCTCAGCAATGATAGGCAAATCTGTTCCGAGAGCATGTTCAATTGCAAGGAATAAATCTGCGCCAGGTCCTGGTAACCATTGTCCGTTAATCGCTGTTTCCTCATCTGCAGGAATCGCCCAATAAGATTCCAAACCACGGAAGTGGTCAATTCTCAGGTAGTCTGAGAGTTGCAGTTGATGTTGAATGCGGGAAATCCACCATTGAAAACCGTCTTTTTTGTGTGCATTCCAATCGTAGAGTGGATTGCCCCAAAGTTGTCCGGTCTCTGAAAAATAGTCTGGTGGTACGCCGGCAACTACAGTCGGGAACCCCTCGCTGTCTAATTGGAACAGCGTTTGGTTTGCCCACGCGTCTGCGCTATCCAAAGAAACAAACAAAGGAATATCTCCGATGATTTGAATTCCATTTTCGTTTGCGTATGTTTTTAATGCCATCCATTCTTTGTGGAAGATAAATTGAACGAAGAAATAATGTTTCATATCTTCCTCTAAAAGTTGTCTCATGGCAGCTTTCACTTGTGGTGTAGGCGTGCGATATTCTTCTTTCCAAGCTAACCATTCCCGTCCTTCATGTAGGTCTTTACATGCCATGTAAAGTGCATAGTCGTCCAACCAAAAAGCTTGTTCTTGTAGGAATGTATGATATTCTTTTAAAAGTTCATCGCTTGCTTTGCTTGCAAATCGCGCAGAGGCAAGTTTTAAAATATTTGTTTTCCAAGGGATGACTGTCGCATAATCTACGACGGAAGGATCGCCAGAGGGGCAATCCGAAAGGTCTTCCCATGTCAAAAGTTCTAACGCTACTAAATGTGCAGGGCTAATTAAAAGAGGCTGCCCTGCAAATGCAGAAAATCCTTGATAAGGCGAATCCCCGAATCCAGTCGGTGTCAGAGGAAGTGTCTGCCATAAGTGTTGACCAGATCTTTTTAGAAAATCAATAAATGCGTATGCCTCATCTCCTAAGTCTCCAATTCCGTACGGTGAAGGAAGAGATGTAGGATGGAGCAAAACGCCGGATAAACGAATCACTTTTTTGTGTTCCATCTTTCAAACCTCAGCTTTCTTTCAATATTAGTATTATACAAAACTCTCTTTCTAAAGGCAACTTTTTTGAAATTTACATTTGTAATATAGAGTGCTATAATGTACAGAAAGGGCAAACCTTGTTTTTACAGAAAGAGGAGTGGAAAGATGGATAGAAGAAATCTTACTTTGTTGACAGATTTATACGAACTTACGATGATGCAAGGATATTTTGAGCGTCAAGAAAATGAAATGGTAATATTTGATATGTTTTTCCGATCGAATCCTAATAAATCAGGATATTCGATTGCTGCCGGTCTGGAACAAGTCATTCAGTACGTTAAGGAATTGAATTTTACATATGACGATGTTGCTTATCTTCGCAATCTTAATATTTTTAGTGAAGAATTTTTGAACTATTTAAGTGGATTTCATTTTAGTGGAAGTATTTATGCGATTCCAGAAGGAACAGTTGTCTTCCCTAAGGAGCCTCTTTTGAAAATTGTGGCTCCAATTATGGAAGCGCAGTTGGTAGAGACGGCGATATTGAATATTATTAATCACCAGTCTCTCATCGCAACAAAGGCTGCTCGCGTTGTTTATGCAGCGCAAGGCGATGGAATTATGGAATTTGGTCTAAGACGTGCGCAAGGTCCAGATGCGGGATTGTATGGCGCAAGAGCCGCTATGATTGGTGGATGTATTGGTACTTCAGATGTACTTGCAGGGAAGATGTTTGATGTTCCGGTAAAGGGAACACATGCGCATAGTTGGATTATGAGTTTTGAAGATGAATATACTGCATTTAAAACATATGCAAATTTATATCCGTCTGCATGCATTTTGTTAGTCGATACATACGACACCCTAAAGTCGGGTGTGCCGAATGCGATTCGTGTATTTAAAGAAATGCGCGAAGCAGGAGTGGAGTTGAAAAACTACGGAATCCGTTTGGATAGCGGGGACCTCGCATATTTGTCAAAGAAAGCTCGTAAGATGTTAGATGAAGCAGGTTTTGAAGATGCAATTATTTCAGCTTCCAATGACTTGGATGAATACCTGATTCATGACCTTAAAATCCAAGGGGCAAAGATTACATCTTGGGGTGTAGGAACGAACTTGATTACTTCAAAAGATTGTCCGGCATTTGGTGGTGTGTATAAGCTTGCTGCGATTCAGAGAGAAGATGGAGAGTTTGAATCTAAGATTAAGCTTTCTGAGAATACAGAGAAGATTACCAATCCTGGAAATAAGACAATCTATCGTATTTATGATAAAGAAACAGGAAAAATTCGCGCAGACTTAATTTGTTTTGCGGATGAGACGTTTGACGAAAGTCAAGATATGCGTTTGTTTGACCCGAACGAACCATGGAAGAAGACCAAACTTCCAGGTGGAACTTATACAATGAAGGAAATTCTTGTCCCAGTGTTTATCAATGGACAATGCGTGTATGAATCTCCAAGCGTAATGGAAATCGCTGCGTACTGTAGACGAGAAAAAGAAACACTTTGGGATGAAACGATGCGTTTGTTTAATCCGCACAAAGTATATGTGGATTTATCACAGCGTTTGTTTGATGAAAAACAAAAATTGCTCAATGAAATGAGTCATGCGGAATAATAAAGGAGTATATAAATTATGAAAATTGTAGTGTTAGCCGGTGGGTTAAGTACAGAACGAGATGTGTCACTTGCTTCGGGCGCAGGTATCTGCAGAACGTTAAGAGAAAATGGACATCAGGCGTTTTTATTAGACGTTTTCTTGGGATTTCCATATGATGCAAATCGATTGGAAGATGTATTTACTCTTCCAAATGCAGGATTGGAAATTGCAGAAGGAATCAAGTCTACAGAACCGGATTTGGCTGCAATCAAGGCATCGCGTGAAGACCAATCGGACTGTTTTGTTGGACCGAATGTGATTGACATTTGTCGTCTTGCAGATATTGTATTTATGGGATTGCATGGTGATGTAGGAGAAAATGGAAAACTGCAAGCTACCTTTGATATTTTGGGAATCAAATATACTGGACCAAATTATTTAGGCAGTGCACTTGCTATGGATAAAGGTATTGCAAAACAAATTTTTAAAACAGCAGGTGTTCCGACTCCTCTTGGTACTGCGTTGCAAAGAAAAGATCGAGATGCGAAACTCTCTGATTTGGGATTAGAGCTTCCGGTTGTAGTAAAACCTTGTTCCGGTGGTTCAAGTATCGGAGTATATATTGTAGAAACAGAAGAAGCATATCGAGATGCTCTTGAAAAATCGTTCGTCTATGAAGATGAAGTCGTGGTAGAACCATATATCAAAGGGCGAGAATTTGCGGTTGGCATTATTGACGGTAAAGCATTACCGGTTATTGAGATTATTCCAAAGACGGGATTCTTTGACTATGCAAACAAATATCAATCTGGATGCACAGAAGAAATTTGTCCAGCGGAATTGGATGAAGAAATTGCACAAAGAATGCAACGTGCGACAGAACTTGCATTTAAGGCGTTAAAATTGGATGTTTATTCTCGTGCAGATTTCTTGTTGGATGCGAAAGGTGATATTTATTGTCTGGAAATGAATACTTTGCCGGGAATGACTTCTGCAAGTTTGCTTCCAAAAGAAGCAAAGGCAGCAGGAATCGAATATGGCGAACTATGTGAATTGATTATTGAAAAATCCTTAGCTCGTTATAATAACTAGTCGGAGGAACGATATGAGAGCAATGTCTTTAAGAGAAATCGCTGCTGCTTGTGGCGGGCATTATTATGGAGAAAGTGCAAAACTAGAACAACAGGTAACGGGAGTAGCGATTGACAGCCGAAAAGTAGAGCAAGGCTATTTGTTTGTGCCAATAAAAGGTGCGCGTGTGGATGGACATACGTTCATTCCGAAGGTTATGGAAAAAGGTGCACTTTGTACACTGACAGAACAAGAACTTGGCGAGGTTTCTTATTCCTATATTTTGGTGGAGTCTTGTGAGCAGGCGTTAAAGGATTTGGCTGAACACTATCGAAAATCTTTAGATATCAAAGTAGTAGGTATTACCGGAAGTGTAGGAAAAACAAGTACAAAAGAAATGATCGCCAGTGTGTTGGAACAAAAATATTGTGTTCTTAAAACGGCTGGGAATTTTAATAACGAAATCGGACTTCCTCTTACGATTTTCAATATCCGAGACGAGCATGAAGTAGCTGTGTTGGAGATGGGAATTAGTGAATTTGGCGAAATGACACGACTGGCAAAAATGGCAAGACCAGATATTTGCGTGATTACGAATATCGGATTGTGTCATTTGGAAAATCTTGGGGACAGAGATGGAATTTTAAAAGCGAAAACAGAAATGTTTACGTATAAGATGCCAGACGCAACCATTGTTCTAAACGGGGATGATGACAAACTCATAACTGTGAAGGATTGGGAAGGTTATGTACCGATGTATTTCGGTTTGTCCGAGAAGATGGATGCGTATGCAGAAAACATTCAAAGTCGTTCTTTAAAAGGTACTTCTTGCACCTTGTATTTGGGAGAAGAAGTGGCTTCTGTAAACATTCCGATTCCAGGACACCATATGGTTTACAATGCAATGGCAGGCGCACTAGTTGGTCGAGAATTGGGCTTGACCATGAAAGAAATCAAGGCTGGAATTGAAAGTTTAGTTCCAGTATCCGGAAGAAACAATTTGATTGAAACGGGCAGTTTGATGATTATCGATGACTGCTATAATGCAAATCCGATTTCGACGAAGGCTTCACTGGATGTGTTGGCAACAGCTGATTCAAGAAAAGTTGCGATTTTAGGTGATATGTTTGAACTTGGCACGAATGAAAAAGCGATGCACTATGATGTGGGAACACATGCAGCTGAAAAGGAAATCGATGTTGTGATTTGTATTGGAGAACTTTCAAAAGAAACGGCAAAGGGAGCTTTTGCTTCGAAAGGAACCGTACTTCATTTTGATAAAAAATCAGAGTTTCTTACACAGGCGAAAGAGTTGTTGAAAAAGGGAGATGCAGTTCTAGTAAAGGCGTCTCATGGCATGGCATTTGCAGAGATTGTAGAAGAATTAAAACAAATTGAATTATAGAAAGAACAGGGTGAGACTTCAAAATCTCACCCCTTTTTTAGGTCTTTTTTTGAGTTTTTCTGTGTATGATAGTAGAGAAATCATATATGGAGTTCTTATGAAGAAAATTATTTTGTCCATATTGGGAGTGCTTATTGTGTGCGTGTTATCGGCATGCTCTATCGAGAAGATGAGCACAGAAAAGCTTCGTGACATCGAATTTACAGTTTTGGATGAAGAACAGATTCCGGAAGAAATGGAGACTATGATTTCGGACAAACGAGAGACGCCATTTAAGTATTCTTACGCAGATGAAGGTGAGCTTTATATTGCAGTGGGTTATGGAGAACAGCCTACAAGCGGATACAGTATTGAAGTGAAGGAACTTTATGAGACAAAAAATGCCGTCTATATACATACGAATTTAATCGGACCAACAAAAGAAGAAAAGATTGTGGAAAGAAAAACATTTCCGTATATCGTCATAAAAATGGAATGTGTTGACAAAAATGTTGTGTTTGAGTAAAGGAGAGAAAGTATGGATCTTATGACAAAGCAAATTGAAACAAATCAGATTGCAAGAAGGGTGACAAATCAGTTTATTTTAGATGAAGATTACAATGTGCCAGATAGTAAAAGTGATGTGGAAAAAATTATTATGAGTGAAGGCGCTGTAAAAGTGGACGAGGTAAAAACGGTAGAAAATTATCTTCGTGTGCAGGGATGTGTGGAATTTCGTATTTTGTATGTGGCGGAAGGATTTGAACCTTCCTATGGTTGTTTGGAAGGAAAACTACCGTTTACAGAGATGGTCTACGCAGATGGCGGAAATTTAGAACTGAAAAAGACGCGAGTGGAATTGAATGCGAACTTGGTACATTCTCGAAAAGTGAGAATGAAAGCGATGATAGAAATGGAACTAGAAGAGGAAAGGCAGGCGGTTGAAGATATTCCGATGGATATCGAATGCGAATGCAATATATATAAAAAGCAGGCGCCAATGGATTTGTTGCGTTTGCAAATCTCGAAAAAGGATATGTATCGGGTGAAAGAAGAAATCACTTTGCCTGGAACAAAAGAAACGATAGGAAGAGTACTGTGGTCGGATGTGGAGAATCGAAAACTGGACACCCGATTGGCGGTGGACGAATTGCAACTTTCGGGTGAATTATTGGTGTTTTGTTTTTATGAGTCTCCAGAAGGGAAAATAGATTGGGTAGAACAAGTAGTCTTGTACCAAGGGCGAGTGGAATGTTACGGAATTCATGAAAGTATGTATCATCATGTGCAGGCAGAGTTGGAAGGAATACATGTGGATGTGCGTGCAGATGAGGATGGCGAAATGCGATTGATTGGGATTGAAGGAACGCTGCAGCTTTCAATTGCGGTGTATGAGGAGGAAAAATTGACGGTGTTGGAAGATCTTTATTCTCTAGAAAGAAATTGTGTTTTGGAGACAAAAGAGGTGGAATACGAGCAACTGATTTTACAAAACAACTCAAAGTGCAAAATAATGGAGAGATTGTCTGTTCCGGAATTAAACAAAGAAGTGTTGCAAATTTGCCATAGCAGTGGAAGTTTGCATATGGATAAGATAGAGGTTCAAACAGGGGGCATTCTGGTTGAGGGAGTGATGCAGGTTTGTTTTCTATATGTGAAGGAAGATGACAATGTTCCGTTTGATACATGGCAAGGCGTTGTTCCGTTCACACATCGAATTGAGTGTGGAGAGCAGGACAAGGAATTTCAATATTATATCTCTCCGATTCTAGAACAGTTGAGTATTACTTTACAAGGCGGAGATGAAGTGGAAGTAAAGGCGGTGTTGTCCTTTCAAGGACTATTTAAGCGTGTAGAAAAGAAACAAATGATTCAAAGTGTTCGAATGGAACCACTTTGTCTGAGTGAAATAGAAAAACGCCCAAGCATTGTCGGCTATATTGTAAAAGAAGGGGATGATTTGTGGACGTTAGCAAAGCGCTACAGCACAAGTGTTGAAGCAATTTGCGATGTCAATGAAATTGCAGAAGAAATGCTCCGAGTCGGCGACAGGATATTGATTTTTAAAGAGAATATGAGTATACTATAAGTAGTTTGTATACAAGATACAAAGAATATACAAAAAGACATTTGGAGGAAAAAACATGGGAGATACGTTGAAGCTAAAAGCGCTTGCAAAAATCAATTTAGGGCTAGATGTACTGGGGAAAAGAGACAACGGATATCATGATGTTCGAATGGTCATGCAAACCATTTATTTGTATGATAATGTGACGTTGGAAAAGACACAAGAGCCAGGAATTCAGTTGGAAACAAATCTGTTTTATCTCCCTGTAGATGAAAATAATATTGCCTATAAAGCTGCGAAACTTTTGATGGATGAGTTTGACATAAAAGAAGGTGTGCGAATTACATTAGAAAAGCATATCCCAGTAGCAGCGGGAATGGCAGGCGGCAGTACAAATGCAGCGGCTGTTCTAGTGGGGATGAACAGATTGTTTTCACTTGGACTGAGTCAAAATGAGTTGATGGAACGCGGAGTGAAATTGGGAGCAGATGTTCCTTATTGTATTATGAGAGGAACTGCACTTGCAGAAGGAATCGGAGAAGTTTTAACTCCATTGCCACCATTGCCAAAATGCTATGTGCTGATTGCAAAACCAGGCATTAGTGTTTCTACCAAAGAAGTTTACGAAGCGTTGGATTCGGAAGAAATTCCAGATCATCCAGATATTGATGGAATTTTAGAAGGGTTGGAAAATGGAGATCTTGAGAAAGTGACCAGTTCTATGGGAAATGTATTGGAGCGAGTCACCATTAAAAAATATCCGATTATAGATGAGATTAAGAACGCGATGAAGGAAGCAGGAGCAATCAATGCGATGATGAGCGGAAGCGGACCTACCGTGTTCGGTATTTTTACAGATCAAAAGACTGCAAAGATTGCGCAACAAAAAATAAGAAAGATGAAGATTGCAAAAGATGTCTATTTGGCAAATGTTCATAATGTGAGGAGAGCGTAGTATGGGAAGCAATTTTGAATTAGAAATGAATGAATACTTACCACTTCGTGATGTTGTATTTCAAACATTACGTCAAGCAATTTTGCGCGGAGAGTTACAACCGGGAGAACGTTTGATGGAAATTCAGTTGGCAAATAAATTGGGGGTTAGTCGCACCCCTATCCGTGAGGCAATCCGTAAATTGGAATTGGAAGGACTTGTACTCATGATTCCACGTAAAGGAGCCGAAGTTGCAGAGATTACTGAGAAAAGTCTCCGAGATGTTTTGGAAGTGCGAGGCTCTTTGGAAGAGTTAGCTGTGGAATTGGCATGTGAGCGAATTACGCAAGAACAGATGGAAGAACTGAAAAGCGCTGCAAAAGAGTTTGAAATTACTTTGAAGAATGGGGATCTTACTGAGTACGCAGAAGCAGATGTGAAGTTCCATGACGTGATTTATCAAGCAACGGATAATATGAGATTGATTCAGTTGCTATACAATCTGCGTGAACAAATGTACCGTTATCGCGTGGAATATTTGAAACGAACAGAGGTGCATTCGAGTTTGTTGGACGAGCACCAAGTAATCATTGCAACACTTGAAAATCGTGACAAAGAAGCTGCGAAGCAGGCGATTCGAAAACATGTGGATAATCAAGTAGAAAAAGTAGCAAATACAATTCGTGAAAAAAAGTAGAATAAATTTTAAAAATCTGTGAACACTCCCTATATCAATAGGGGAGGTACATAGAATGAAAAAGGTATGTGCGTTATTCGGGATAATGCTAGCAATTGTGGCAACCGGGATTATGGTAAATGTAAAGCAAAAAAGAATGCAAGAGGAATTGGCAAGTCAAGTGCTAAGGTTTCATGTGCTGGCAAACAGCGATAGCGAGGAAGATCAGAATCTCAAGATGAAGGTCAAGGAGCAAGTTATTGCGTATATGAAACGAGAACTTCCTCAGTCAGACAGTCTTGAAACAACCAAACTGTGGGCAAAAACACATTTGGAAGAGATTGAGACAGTGTCTAAACAGGTGATTCGGAAAGAAGGATATTTGTATTCGGTGAAGGCGGAAGTGACAAATAGCAGTTTTCCAGATAAGTCCTATGGAGATGTTACATTTCCGGCAGGAGAATATGAGGCACTTCGCATTGAAATTGGAGAAGCGAAAGGACAGAATTGGTGGTGTGTGCTCTATCCGAATCTTTGCTTTATAGATTCTGTACATGCAGTGGTTCCAAAAGAAGGGAAACAAGATTTGAAAAGAGTGTTGGACGAGGAAACGTATGAGATGGTCACTGCCACCACTCGATTTAAAATAGGTTGGTTTTTCTTCTAATGGGAAAGAGGAGGAAAAAATGTACAAAATGAAGAGTCACATTCGATACAGTGAATGTGGATCAGACAACAAGTTAAAACTTCCTGCGGTGATTAACTATTTTCAGGATTGTACCACGGAAAATTCTGAAAAAATAGGCGCAGGACATACATATTTGAAAGAAAAAAAGCGGGCGTGGATTTTGAATACATGGCATATTAAAATTAATCGAAGGCCAGAGGTTGGAGAAAGTGTAGAGGTTTGCACATGGGCTACTGGGTTCAAAGGAATTTTTGGACCGAGAGATTTTCGGATGCAGACTCCAGGGGGAGAAGTGCTAGCATATGCACAAACATTGTGGGTTTACATTGATACAGAAAGTGGAAGACCGACAAAACCAACGGAAGACGAGATTGCTATGTATGAAGTGGAACCTCCGATAGAAATGGAAGTTGCTTCTCGAAAAGTCGCAATTCCAGCGGAGATGGAACTTGTCGACACTGTTCCAGTGCGCAAATATCATATTGATACAAATCAACATGTAAATAATAGTCAATACGTTCAGATTGCATATGAAGTGGTTCGAGAAGATTATCGAGTTGTTGAAGTGCGTGTAGAATACAAGAAAGCAGCAGTATATGGAGATGTCTTTTATGTGAAGCAAAAGGAAGAAGCAGAGCGCATCGTTGTAGGATTATATGATGAAGAGGACAAACCTTATGCGGTTGTAGAATTTAAAGGAGAACAGAAAGCATGAGATTAGGACAAACACAGGTACTTACTATTGTAAAAAAAGTGGATTTTGGTGTATATCTTGGAAGCGATGAAGAGAGAGTATTGCTTCCAAAGAAACAAGTTCCAAAAGGAGTGGAGCTAGGTGATCCAGTTGAAGTGTTTTTGTATAAAGATTCAGAAGATCGTTTGATTGCAACGACTAATCTTCCAATGTTAGAAGTAGGGAAATTGGCAGTGCTTGAGGTGGCAGATACCAATCGCTTTGGTGCATTTTTAAATTGGGGTCTTGAAAAAGATTTGTTTTTACCTTTTAAACAACAGACTGCGAAGGTAAAAGCAGGAGATCGTTGTTTGGTGTCACTTTATATTGATAAAAGCCAACGACTTTGTGCAACGATGAAGGTATATGATTTGTTGCGAACAGATTCCCCGTACCAAAAGGATGATATGGTAGAAGGAATTGTATATGATATGAGCGACGAATTTGGTGTCTTTGTGGCAGTAGACAATGTATATTCTGCATTAATTCCAAAGAAAGAAGCATATGGTTCTTGGAAAGTAGGACAAGTTGTCAAGGCTCGAGTTGCAGAGGTAAAGGCAGATGGGAAATTGGATCTTAGTGTAAGAGAAAAAATCCCAATGCAGATGAACAAGGACGCGGAAATAATTTGGGAACGATTGCAAGCTTGTGGTGGAGAGTTTCCATTTAATGACAAGGCAGATCCACAGGTGATTCAAAAAGAATTCAATTTAAGCAAAAATGCATTTAAGCGAGCAGTAGGAAGATTATTAAAAGAAGACAAAATCGTAATCGGAGAAAAGAACATAAAGGTGAAATAATATGAGTTTTGTTCATTTACATGTCCATACAGAATATAGTTTGTTGGATGGTTCAAACAAAATAAAAGAATATGTTTCCAGAGTCAAAGAACTCGGTATGAACAGTGCAGCTATCACAGACCATGGGGTAATGTATGGCGTCATTGATTTTTATCGTGCAGCAAAAGCGCAAGGAATCAAGCCGATTCTGGGGTGCGAGGTTTATGTTGCTCCGGGAACGCGTTTTGATAAAACAGCAGGTGCAAATAGTGATGACCGATATTATCATTTGGTATTGTTGGCAGAGAACCAAAAGGGATACGAAAATCTTATGAAGATTGTATCCAAGGGATTCGTGGAAGGCTATTATTATAAGCCACGTGTCGACATGGAATTGTTGGAGACGTATCATGAAGGTCTGATTGCTTTGAGTGCTTGTTTGGCAGGAGAAGTGCAGAAGTATTTATTGCGCGGGATGTATGGAGATGCATACGATGCAGCAAAGCGTTATGAGTCTATTTTCGGGAAAGGGAACTTTTTCTTGGAATTACAAGATCATGGAATGCAAGAACAGCAGTTGGTTAACCAACAACTGATTCGCCTGTCTCGTGAAACGGGAATTGAGCTTGTGGCAACAAACGACGTGCACTATACTTATGCAGAAGATGAAAAACCGCATGATATCTTGTTGTGTGTACAAACGGGAAAGAAATTAGACGATGAGAATCGAATGAGATACGAGGGCGGACAATATTTTGTCAAATCGGAAGATGAAATGCGAGCTCTGTTTCCATATGCGTTAGAAGCGATTGAAAACACACAAAAGATTGCAGACAGATGCCATGTGGAGATTGAATTTGGTGTAACAAAGTTGCCGAGATATGATGTTCCAGAAGGATATACAGCATGGGAATATTTGAACAAACTTTGTTTTGAAGGACTTTCTAAAAAATATGAAAATCCAGAAGGTGAGTTAACAGAACGACTCAATTATGAGTTGAATGTTATTCGAAATATGGGTTATGTAGATTATTTTCTTATTGTATGGGATTTTATTAATTATGCTCGTACAAATGGGATTATGGTAGGACCAGGTCGAGGTTCAGCAGCAGGAAGTATCGTGTCGTATTGTTTAGGAATTACCAATATCGACCCTATTAAATATCAATTGCTGTTTGAACGATTCTTAAATCCAGAACGTGTATCTATGCCCGATATCGATATTGACTTTTGTTTTGAGAGAAGACAAGAAGTTATCGATTATGTAGTGCGTAAATATGGTGCTGAAAAAGTGGCGCAGATTGTTACATTTGGTACTTTGGCAGCAAAAGGTGTTATTCGAGATGTGGGGCGTGTTATGGATTTGCCATATGCGTTTGTAGACAGCATTTCCAAGATGATTCCGAAAGAATTAAATATCACATTAGAGAAATCACTTGTGATGAATGGTGAGTTAAAAGACCTGTATGAAAAAGATGAGCAAGTAAGAGAACTCATTGATATGTCAAAGAGATTGGAGGGCTTGCCACGCCATTCTTCAATGCACGCGGCGGGTGTTGTGATTTGTCAGGAATCGGTAGATTCCTATGTTCCATTGTCTCTAGGGTCAGATGGATCTGTTACAACTCAGTTTGTTATGACAACCTTAGAAGAATTGGGTCTTTTAAAAATGGATTTCTTAGGACTTCGTACATTAACTGTTATTCAAAATGCAGTGAAATTGGCGGAGAAAAAACTAGGAAAACCGATTCATATTGATGAAATTGACTATAATGATAAAGCAGTATTAGATTACATTGGAACTGGAAAGACAGACGGTATTTTCCAAATTGAAAGTGCTGGTATGAAGAGCTTTATGAAGGAATTAAAGCCACAGTCTTTAGAAGACGTTATTGCGGGAATTGCATTGTATCGACCAGGTCCGATGGACTTTATTCCACAGTATATCAAGGGAAAGAACGACCAGTCGGCAATTGTTTATGATTGCCCGCAATTGGAACCAATCTTAAAGTCAACTTATGGATGTATTGTGTACCAAGAACAGGTTATGCAGATTGTACGTGATTTGGCGGGATATACTTTAGGAAGAAGTGACTTGCTTCGACGCGCAATGTCGAAGAAAAAAGCGGACGTGATGGAAAAAGAACGTCAAAATTTCGTGTATGGAAATCCGGAAGAAGGAGTTCCGGGTTGTGTTGCAAATGGAATTGATGAAAAAACTGCAAATAAGATTTATGATGAGATGATTGACTTTGCGAAATACGCGTTTAATAAATCTCATGCAGCAGCTTACGCAGTTGTTTCCTACCAAACAGCATACTTGAAATATTATTATCCATTGGAATTTATGGCGGCACTTATGACTTCTGTCATGGATAATGCAGACAAAGTTGCAGAATATATTTATGCCTGTAGACAAATGGGAATTAAAATTTTGCCACCAGATGTCAATGTGGGAGAGGGAAACTTCTCGGTGGACGGAGATTGTATTCGCTATGGACTTGCAGCGATAAAAAGTGTGGGTGTTCCTGTGATTGAAGCTCTAGTGAAAGAACGAGAAGAAAACGGAATGTTCAAAAATCTCAAAGATTTTGTAGAACGTATGGCAGGCAAAAGTGTGAATAAGAGAACCATAGAAAGCTTTATAAAAGCAGGAGCGCTTGACAGCCTGGAAGGGTCAAGAAAACAATTCATGATGATTTATGTTAAGATTTTGGACCAAATCAGCCAAGAAAAGAAAACGTCTATGGCTGGACAAATGTCTTTGTTTGACATTGTGAGCGAAGAAGAGAAACATGAATTTGAAATTCAATTGCCAGATGTTGGAGAATATGAAAAAGAAACAATGCTGGCGTTTGAAAAAGAAGTATTAGGAATCTACGTTAGTGGGCATCCTATGGAAAAATACGAAGAAAAATGGAAAAAGAATGTCACAGCCACTACACTAGATTTTCAGTGGAATGACGAATTGGAAGGAACGAAAGTTCGCGATAGTCAAAGAGAAGTGATTGGCGGTGTGATTACAGGTATTACGATAAAACATACGAAGAACAACAAGACGATGGCATTTTTGACGGTCGAAGATTTGTTGGGAACTGTAGAAGTGGTGGTATTTCCACGTGATTATGAAAAATACAAGATGTATTTACAAGAAGATTCAAAAGTGTTTGTTAGAGGTCGGGTTTCAGAGGAAGATGACAACGCAAGCAAATTAGTTTGTGAAGGAATCACCTCGTTTGATGAGATTCCTTGTGAAGTGTGGATTCAATTTCCGGATATTCAATCCTATCAAGCAGAAGAGAGACAAGTGATGGAGTTGTTGCAATCTTCAGAGGGAAAAGATCAAGTAGTTATTTACTGTGCGAAGGAAAAAGCGATTAAACGTTTCCCGGCAAGTTATAACGTGATGGCAAATAAGGAGTTTCTAACTTGCTTAGAACAACAATTTGGGAAAAGTCGCGTAAAAGTAGTAGAAAAACACATGGAAAAGGTGTAAAATGCAGACAATAGTACAGAAGAATTGGAGGACATAATATGTACGAACCTATACACACAATTGGCGTATTGACAAGTGGCGGCGATGCACCGGGAATGAATGCAGCAGTACGTGCGGTTGTTAGAACAGCAATTCATAACGGCTTATCCGTAAGAGGAATTAGACGAGGATATCATGGATTACTTCGTGAAGAAATTATAGATATGACAGAAAGAGATGTGGCAGATACCATTCAACGTGGAGGTACCATTTTGCAGACTGCGAGAAGTGAGCAAATGCGTACGCCGGAAGGACAACTAAAAGCGGCAGGGATTTTGAAGAAATATGGAATTCAAGCTTTAGTAGTAATCGGCGGAGATGGTTCTTTTGCAGGAGCACAGGCACTGACAGAGTATGGAATCAAGGTAGTGGGAATTCCAGGAACAATCGATTTAGACATCGCATGTACGGAGTATACGATTGGTTTTGATACAGCGGCAAATACTGCGATGGAGGCGATTGATAAGATTCGTGATACAGCAACTTCTCATGAGAGATGTAGTATCGTAGAAGTAATGGGAAGAGATGCTGGATATTTGGCATTGTGGTGTGGTATCGCAAATGGTGCGGAGTGCATTTTGCTTCCAGAAGAACATGGATATGATGAAGATAAGATTGTAGAAGATATTTTGAACAAGCGAAAACATGGCAAAAAGCACTATATTATTATCAATGCAGAAGGTGTAGGAAACTCAATTAAATTGGCGAAACGAATTGAAGAGAGAACGGGTGTTGAGACAAGAGCAACCATTCTTGGATATTTGCAACGTGGTGGTAGCCCGACTGTGAAAGACAGAGTATATGCGTCTATTATGGGATCAAAAGCTGTGGATCTCATAATAGAGGGAAAGATGAACCGTGTTGTCGGATATAAGGGCGGCGAGTATATTGATTTTGACATTACGGATGCGTTGAAGATGAACAAAGAAATTCCAGATTATCAATTAGCAATGTCAAAAATCTTATAATTTGGAAAGAGGTTAAAGGAGAATCATACTTTGGATACAAAAAATAAGAAAACGGCACCGATTGGCGTGTTTGATTCCGGAGTAGGGGGACTTACGGTAGCAAGAGAAATTATGCGCAATCTTCCAAAAGAGGATATTGTATATTTTGGAGATACGGCGCGTGTTCCATACGGAAGTAAATCTAAGGATAATATTATTCGATATTCTAGGCAGATTATTAACTTTTTAATTACTCAGAATGTGAAGGCGATTGTAATTGCTTGTAATACGGCAAGTGCATTGGCTTTAGAAGAGATGAAAAAAGAATTTGACCTTCCGATTATCGGAGTGGTGGAACCAGGGGCGAGGGCCGCATTGTCGGTAACAAAAACAAATAAAATTGGAGTCATTGGTACAGAGGCGACGGTTCGAAGCTCTATGTATGAAAGGATTATCCAGGGAGCGAATCCGAATGCAGAAGTCTTGGCAAAAGCGTGTCCATTATTTGTTCCGTTGGTAGAAGAAGGCTTCAAAAAGCATCCTGTCACAGAAGAAATTATTGATTATTATCTCGCTTCTTTGGTGGAAACAGATATAGATGCGTTGATTTTAGGATGCACACATTATCCGTTGCTGAGAACTAAAATTCGCGAATATGTAGGTGAAAAAATTGAATTAATCAATCCTGCATATGAGACTGCAATGGATTTAAAGAAACTTTTACAAGCATATGATATGGAAAATCCAGATGTAGAAGGGGACCACGGATCCTATTCGTTTTATGTTAGTGATGCGGCAGATAAGTTCAAACAATTTGCCAATTCCATTTTGCCATATGATATTGAGACAACGAAGCAAATCAATATAGAGGAATATTAGGTGGCAATATGACAAAGGAAGTATTAGTGAAAATTTCAGGCCTGCAAATGGCCGTGAATGATATGGAAGATCAAGGAGATGAACCAATTGAAATCATTAGTGCAGGTAATTATTTCTTTAAAAATGGGACACATTATATCTTCTTTGAAGAGGTGGCAGAAGGCATACCTGGAAGCACAAAAACGCAGATTAAGTTGCGAGGAAAAGAAATTTTAGAAGTGATTAAAAAAGGTGTCTCCAATATGCACATGGTGTTTGAACGAAATAAGAACAATCGTTGTTTTTATAAGACACCATTTGGAGAATTAAATCTTGGGATATGTACCAGTCAGATAGTGGTAGATGAAGTAGAAGATAACATCAACATTCGAGTAAACTATACTATGGATGTGAATTATGAGCCATTGGCTGATTGTACCATTCGAATTAATGTAAAACCAAGGGAATCTAGTAGTTTTTCGATTCGTGAACAAATGGAATTTTAAAAAGAATAAAAGGGAGCTCTTCATAGCGAAGAGTCCCCTTTTTTATTTTGCTTCCCAACGCCCAGAGGCTCCACAAGGAAGTACTAATCCATTGCTAGAAACAGGAAGTCCAATCTCTTGTGAATCTACGGTTCCATTGAATGATTTCAATTCTGTTGCTAAAAGATAAGTTAATACAGCTGGAGCAAGTCCTGTTGTATAAGAATTAATTAAGAAAAAGAGTGGTTCGTCCGAAAGTATCTGTGTGCAGAGTTTTACTAAAGGATGAATCATATCTTCAATTTTCCAAATTTCACCTTTTGGACCACGTCCGTAGGAAGGAGGATCCATAATAATTGCATCATATTTATTTCCACGGCGAATTTCGCGTTCGACAAATTTCACACAATCATCTACCAACCATCGAATTGGTGCATCCGAAAGACCTGAAGAAGCGGCGTTTTCTTTTGCCCAGCCAACCATACCTTTGGAAGCATCCACGTGAGTGACATTGGCACCAGCTGCTGCGGCAGCTAATGTAGCACCGCCTGTGTATGCAAATAAATTTAACACTTTAATAGGACGGCCAGCATTCTTGATTTTTTCTGAGAACCAATCCCAGTTGGTTGCCTGTTCAGGGAAGAGCCCTGTGTGTTTGAAACTAAATGGTTTCAGATTAAAAGTCAAATCTTTATAATGAATTTGCCATTGTTCCGGCAAATCGAAGAATTCCCATTCGCCACCACCTTTTTTGCTACGGTGGTAGTGACCGTTCATGTGTTTCCAACCTCTGTGAGTTTTCTTTGTATCCCAGATGACTTGTGGGTCTGGTCTAACTAGTAGGTAATCTCCCCAACGCTCTAATTTTTCTCCATTTGAAGTGTCGATTACTTCGTAGTCTTTCCAATTGTTTGCAATCCACATGTTGTTAAGTTCCTTTCTATTTGTTCAAAATATTTTCCATTACGCTTCCATATGCATTTGCCATCATAAGAAATCCGATATCGTTTGGATGGATGTGGTCCACTGTACACAAACCTCTTCCGACTGGCGCGTAGATAGTACGACCGTCGATATAGTAAACGTTTTGGTCGCCTGTGGCAACAGCGTTGTCATATGTCTTTTTGATCACGGCACGTCTTTCGTCAATGTCGAAGAAAGAATCAGCAGCAGTAGCCATAATAATTGGAATATTTGGGTGTTTCTCGCGGATGATTTTAAACATACGCTCATGGGTCTCTTCTAAATATTCCACAGTAAGTGCATTGTGATCGTAGTCAAATAAGAACATTCCCATATCAAAGCGACGTGACAATTGATTTGGAAATGCATTTCCAGGATGCGAAGCGACCACCTGATGTGTGTTTGTGTAGAGCAGCCACACTTGGATTGATTTTCTCGGCAATCTCCGTAGGCATTCTTTTAAACGGGCCTCCGTCCATAGGTCGATATAGACCGTAGAGTTTAAAGGGTTCTTCTAAAATATGGTGAAAAGTCAATCCATCGTATCTTATCGTGTTTGTCCGTCACCGGTAATAATATATTTATACGTATTCATTTCACAAAGCCCCATAGGACCACGGGCATGAATCTTTTGCGTGGAAATACCAATCTCACATCCTAGGGCAAACTCCCCGCCATCTGTGAAACGTGTAGATGCGTTCACATATACAGCTGCACTGTCAACCATTTGTGTGAAGTATATGGCGTTTTCTTCGCATTGCGTCACGATTGATTCACTGTGGTGTGTAGAATGGGTGGCAATGTGTGTGACAGCCTCTTGAACATTTTCTACAATCTTAATTGCTAAAATATAATTTAAGAACTCCGTGTCAAAATCAGCTTCACCAGCAGGAGTGCCTGTGATGATAGTTTGTGCCGCTTCATCCAAACGCAATTCGCAGTCTACAAGTCGTTCCTTTAATAAAGGAAGAAATTCTTTTGCAATCTTTTGATTTACAAGACAAACTTCTGCAGCATTGCATACGCTCGGTCTACTCATCTTTGCGTTTTCTACAATATTCAATGCTTTTTCAATATCAGCAGATTCATCTACATAGATATGACAGATACCGGTTCCGGTCTCGATGCAAGGGACGGTTGCGTTTTCTACACAAGCACGAATCAGTCCTGCGCCACCACGAGGGATTAATAAGTCTACTTTTCCGGAAGCAGTCATAAGAGCATTGGCTTCGCTGCGATCTGTATTTGTAGGCATGCCAATTAAATCTTCTGGAAGTCCTGCTTTCGAAAGCCCTTCTTTTAATGCTGCCACAATGGCAAGTGAAGAACGAAATGCTTCTTTGCCGCCACGCAGGATACACACATTTCCGCTCTTGATTAGAAGAGCAGCGGCATCGGAAGTTACATTTGGACGACTTTCATAGATAACGGCAACTACACCGATTGGAACAGAAACCTTCTTTAAAGTTAATCCGTTGTAAAGTGTTTTGGTCTCCAAAATGCGACCCACAGGATCAGGGAGTTTGCAGACATCCTCAATTCCTGCAGCCATTCCGCGGATACGGGATTCGTCCAAACGCAATCGATCTGCCATTACGCCGTCTCCATATGCGTTCAAATCTTCGCTGTTTGCTTTTAAAATGTCTTCTGTATGAGCAAGTAAACTTTCTGCCATACAGTGTAGACCATGATTTTTTTCTTCTTCTGTCAGAGCAGCAGCGTATGGTTTTACGGCGAGAGCTGCTTCTAAAAGTTCGCTGACATTCATATTAGTTTTCCTTTCCGACAAAACGAGTTCCAACAGTTTTGCCATCAAAAATATCATATAACACAGAAGGATCACTTCCGTTTGCAATCATCACATCAATACCTGCGACCATACAAAGTTTGGCTGCGGATAATTTCGTGACCATGCCACCAGTTCCAAGTTCGGTTCCAGCAGCACCGGCAAGTTCTAAAATCTCATCTGTAATCTCTGTTACTTCAGGAATCAGAATCGCATCTTCAAATTGATGAGGGTCAGCAGTATAAAGACCATCGATGTCAGAAAGAAGAATTAACAAGTCGGCAGTTGCTCCAACAGCAGTGATAGCGGACAAGGTATCGTTGTCACCAACTTTGATTTCGGAAGTTGCGATGGTGTCATTCTCATTAATAATAGGAAGTACACCTAATTCCAAGAGGCGATCTAAGGTGTTTTTGAAATTCTCATAGCGTTCTATGTTTTCAAAGTCCGCACCTGTCATCAAAATTTGGGCTACGGTGTGATTATACTCTTGAAATAATTTATCGTATACATACATCAGCTCACATTGTCCGATTGCAGCACAAGCTTGTTTGGAAGGAATATCTTGTGGCTTCTGATGGAATCCGAGTTTTCCAATGCCCATTGCGATAGCACCTGAAGAAACTAAAATCACTTCCAAACCAGAATTTTTTAAATCGGAAATTACTTTACAGAGATTTTCGATTCTTCTTACATTAATGTTTCCATTTTGATGTGTGAGAGTAGATGTTCCTACTTTTATTACAATTCTCATGAGTTTCACCTCGAAAAGTTTTTCTTGAGTATACCAAAGTTTTAGAATCAAGTAAAGAAAATAGAAGGAGTTTCTTCTATATAAATGTGTCTTCAAAAAGACGAAAAAAATATTTTAAAAAAGTGAAAAAAAGTGCTTGCATTGTAGAAACTTTTCCTTTATAATAAAAAAGCTGTGACAAGATAGCGATGAAGCGTGAGGTTGCTACCCAACGTGGTAGGTATTCCGTGGAGCGAATGTCAAGTTAGGAAACTGGCGACAAGTCACTGTACGAATCTATAACAGCCGTTGAGAGACGGTAACAACGTGTGAGTACTCACGACACACACGGGAGAGTGTACAGTCACCGCTTG
>JAZNKI010000005.1:0-47084 GCA_045578495.1 Faecalimonas sp. | reverse complement strand
ATTATTTATGTAGATGGTGAAAGAAATGTATGCTCATACAAATCTGGAAAATCAAAAAAATTGGTAAAAGATGTTTCCATGCTTGAGCATATCAGTGAAAACTTTAAAGAAATTTACTATACAAAAGACAACAGTTTGTATTGTAAAGAAATCGGAAAAGACGCAAAGAAAATTTCATCTAAAATTGTTTCTGTTGTGAAAATTTATGAAACAGGTGAAATTTATTACCTAAAAGAAACAGAGTCGAAAATTTTCTTAAAAGATTATGTGGAAGACGATTTAAAGAAGTCAAGCAGTGATGTGAAAAAGTCGTTGAAAGACGCTGTAGCAGAAACACATTTGTATGATCTTTTCTACTACAATGGGGAAAAATCAGAATCTGTTGCAAAGAATGTTCAACAAGAAGAAGTCAGAACAGCAAGTGAGAGACCGGTTATTCTGTTTACTTCCTGTGATTTAAGTGGTATGAAGAAAGTGAAGTTATCCAAACTTTCATCTGTGTGGGAAGTGGAAGAAAAACTTGCAGACTACATAGCTACTAACAGCAAGAAACAAGTGGCAGTAGAGAAAAAAGCATCTTCAATTAAGCAAAAAAATATAACGAATGCACATCTTGCGGAAAATGGAGATGTTCTTTACTTTGTCGCAGACGTTGCAGATGAAATGATGAATACATCAGAAGCAGTTGGCAATTTATACAAAATGTCTATTTCAGGAAGCAAAGCAAATGACGCAAAGAAATATGCATCAGATGTTTATGCAAGGGAAATCGGAATTGTCGGAGATACAGATGTGTTGTATTACAAGAACGTAAGTGAAGTAGATTATACAATGCAAGGCGATCTTTATGTGAATAAAGAGAAGAGCGATGAAAATGTAAAAGTTGGATCGGCTGTTTGTTTCAAAGATGCAGATAAGAAAGCGGTATATTTCTTGACAGATTGGAAATATCAAGCATCAATGGGAACATTGAAACGAGTGAAAGGCAGCAAGGTGGTAGAAATTAGAAAAGCGGCACATGCTTTCTATGCAATGGAAAAAGGGGAAGTCTTCTTTATTGGTGACTATAATGTAGAAACTTATGCAGGAAACTTATATCGCCATAAAAATGGAAAGGCACGCAAGGTTGACAAAGACGTTGTGGCAATTATGAAAGAAAAATAATGAGGAAAAGACAAAGGGAACAGACATATGGCAGACAGAATTGAGTTTGAAGAACGTCCGGATGGAGAAATAGAAGTTGAAAATAAAAAAGACGATGAATACGAAAAGATATGTTTTATGTGCCATCGTCCAGAGAGCATTGCCGGAAAGATGATTGAACTTCCGAACAATATTAGTGTATGTTCGGATTGTATGCAGAGAAGTTTTGATGCGATGAACAATATGCCGATTGATTTGAACCAGTTGTCAAATACTCCGGGAATTCATTTCATGAATCTTTCGGATTTGGAAAATGTAATACCGAAAAAACAAAAGATTAAAAAGAAAAAAGAAGGGGAGCCTAAGAAACCGATTATTGATATTAAGGACATCCCGGCTCCTCATAAAATCAAAGCTCAGTTAGATGAGTATGTGGTTGGACAGGAATATGCAAAGAAGGCAATGGCAGTGGCTGTTTACAATCACTATAAACGTGTTGCAACCGATACGATGGACGATATTGAGATTGAAAAATCCAATATGTTAATGATTGGGCCAACTGGATGCGGAAAAACATATTTGGTGAAAACACTTGCGAAATTGTTGGATGTACCATTGGCAATCACGGATGCGACGTCTTTGACGGAAGCAGGATATATCGGTGATGATATTGAAAGTGTTGTGTCCAAATTACTTGCAGCAGCTGACAATGATGTGGAAAAAGCAGAGCAAGGAATTATTTTTATTGATGAAATAGATAAAATTGCGAAGAAGAAAAATACCAGTCAGCGAGATGTTAGCGGGGAATCTGTTCAACAAGGAATGTTGAAGCTGCTCGAGGGAAGCGAAGTGGAAGTTCCGGTAGGTGCAAACAGCAAGAATGCAATGGTTCCGCTCACAACGGTAAATACAAAAAATATTTTGTTTATATGTGGCGGCGCATTTCCAGATTTGGAAAATATTATTAAAGAACGTTTGAACAAGCAATCCTCTATGGGCTTCATTGCAGATTTGAAAGATAAATACAATCACGAGAAAAATCTGTTATCAAAAGTAACGGTAGAAGATTTGCGTAACTTTGGTATGATACCAGAGTTTATTGGACGTCTTCCGATTGTATTCAGTTTGCAAGGACTGGATGAAGAAATGTTTGTGAAAATTTTAAAAGAGCCAAAAAATGCGATTTTAAAACAGTATCAAAAACTTCTTGCATTGGACGAAGTAAAGTTGGAATTCAGCGAAGACGCATTGTATGCGATTGCAGCTAAAGCAATCAAAAAGGATACAGGAGCTAGAGCGTTGCGTTCTATTATCGAAGAATTCATGCTTGATATTATGTATGAGATTCCGAAGGATGACAATATCGGTATGGTTACGATTACAAAAGAATATATCGAAGGAACGGGAGGTCCGCTGATTACAATGCGCGGGTCAACTACTTCCTAAAAGAGAATCAAACGAGATGTCGTAGGACATCTCGTTTTTGCATATATTAAAGCAAAAAAGTAGAAGTGCATTATGAATTTAGAAGAGTGCAGAGAACAAATTCTTTCAGAGGATTCCCGTGACTTTATTGTGGGACGTTTGCAACAGGTATCATTTCAAGAACAGTTTCCTTTTGCAACGTGCAAGATAGATGTCGATGATTTTTACGAAAGTGTTTATGTGGAGCAGGAGCTAGCGGACCCTATTCGCTTCGACCGGTATCCGTATAATTCTATTCCAAAATGTTATACTTTATTAGATACTGTTGCGATGGAAGAGGCAGGAATCTTGCAGGTTCAAAACTATCCGACTCTGGAATTGCAAGGGACGGGCGTCCTGATAGGGTTTGTTGATACAGGAATTGATTACCGGAATCCCATTTTTCGAAATTTAGATGGTAGTAGTCGCATTGCAGGAATATGGGATCAAACAATACAGAGTGGAGAGCCGCCGAGGGGGATGCTTTACGGAACCGAATATAGGCGTGATGTGATTGAGGAAGCACTTGGGAATGAAAATCCTTTTTCAATTGCTCCGACAGAGGATACGATTAGTCATGGGACATTTCTTGCAAGTATGGCGGCAGGTGGAGCAAGTGAAGAGAGACCTTTTATCGGAGCGGCGCCAAATGCACAAATCGCGGTCGTAAAACTAAAGCCAGCCAAACAATATTTGAAAGAGTTCTATTGTATAAATACGCAGGCACCATGTTATCAAGAAAATGATATTATGTTAGGTATTGTGTATCTGAATAATTTGGCAAAACAGTTGAACTTACCACTTGTCATATGTATAGCACTCGGGACGAATATGGGAAGCCATACCGCAGGTTCGCCACTTGCAGGGTTGTTGGATATTTACGCAAATGAGGCGAATCGCGCAATTGTTATTGGCGGTGGAAATGAAGCAGATCGCAGACATCATTTCTCAGGAAAAATGGAAAATAAAACGCAAGTACAACCAGTTGAAATCCGAGTGGGAGAAAGGAATCGAGGATTTTGTATGGAGTTTTGGTCGGATGCATTGAACTTGTTTGAAATTTCGGTTGTTTCTCCAAGTGGAGAACAAACCTATCGGTTCCCTATTCGTATTCGGTCAACACAAAGTTACACGTTTGTGCTTGAAGGTACTACCTTGTTTGTCGATTACAAAGTGTTTGTAGAGAGGTTGGATGCGACACTTGTTTTTCTTCGGTTTGAAAATCCGACAGGTGGTATTTGGAAGGTGCTTGTAGAACCGATACAAGTAGAAAGCGGTGTGTTTCACAGCTGGCTCCCAATACAAGAATTTTTAGAAGATGACGTGTATTTTTTGGAATCTAACCCAGATTATACAATTACAGAACCGGGAAGTGCGTTGGCTGGAATTACAGTTGGGTTTTATAATGGAGAAGATAATTCTGTTGATATTCAGTCTGGAAGAGGATATACTAGGAGTGAGAGAATCAAGCCGGATTTTGTGGCACCTGGAGTGAACGTTTTGGGTGTTATTCCAAATAATCAATTTGCAGTGCGAACGGGATCTAGTGTCGCAGCTGGAATTGCAAGTGGTGCTGCAGCACTCATGATGGAGTGGGTTATTTATGATGCGATTCGGGAAAATGTAGATTCGACACAAGTTCGGAATCTTTTGATTTTAGGAACAGAGAAAACTTCCGGCGAGAGTTATCCGAATCGATTAACAGGTTATGGGAGATTAAATTTGTACCAATCATTTGAAGTGATTCGGCAAATTTAATTGAAAGGAGAAAAGCATGTCAGACGTATTTGAAAAGTGGGGAAAAATTATTTCAGAAAAAGCAAAAGATGTATCTGAAAAAACAGGTGAAGTAGTTGAAATTGTTGTAGATAAAACAGAACAGCTTGTGGAAGAACAAAAAATTAAAAGTCAAATTCGTACAATGGAACGTAATTGTGTAAGAGACTTTAAAGATATCGGAAAAATGTTGTATTACCAATATAAAAAAGGTGCAGAGATTGACCCTCAGTATTTGGAGTTGTGCGAAACGATTGCAGAGCGAGAAGAGTATATTCAAGCATTAAAAGAACAAATGAAGAAAAACAAGGAAACTTTCTAAAATAGGAGATAAGAGATGATTGATAAAACAGTATTTCACAACTTGTCATATGGAGTATATGTTGCTTCAACCTTAGATGGAATGCGCCCAACGGGTTGCGTTGTAAATAGCGTGATGCAGATTACATCCTCCCCAGCGACATTTGCGGTGAGTGTAAACCATGATAATTATACCAATTCGTGTATTGAAAAAACGGGAGTGTTTGCAATATCTATTTTGACAGAACAATCGAACCCAGATTTGATTGGCGTATTTGGATTTCAATCAGGAAAAGAAATCGATAAGTTTGAGAAAGTAGATTCGTTTGTGTCGGAAGGAATGCCGATTGTTGCAGATGCTTGCGGATATATTGTGTGTAAAGTGATTGATAAGATGGAGACCAATACGCACACGGTATTTTTGGGAGAAGCCATTGCATCTGCTTCGTTAAAGAAAGAAGAACCGATGACCTATTCGTACTATCATAAGGTTATAAAAGGAAAAAGCCCGAAAAATGCTCCTACATATGTAGAAGAAGTACAGGCCAATGGAAAATGGGTTTGTAGTATTTGTGGATATGAGTACAAAGGCGAGATTCCGTTTGAAGGATTGCCAGAAGACTTCGTTTGCCCACTTTGTAAACAACCAAAATCAAAATTTGTATATAAGGCATAAATCTAAATAAAAAATAAATTATTAGCACTCTCTGTTGACGAGTGCTAATTTTTATGTTATACCAAACCTATAACAATAGGAGGTGTTGGTATGAATATAAACAAATTTACACAAAAATCGATACAAGCAGTACAACAATGCGAGAAAATTGCCTCTGAGTATGGCAATCAACAGATAGAACAAGAGCATTTATTATATGCACTTATTACACAAGAAGACAGTCTTATTTTGAAACTGTTGGAAAAAATGGGAGTGTCCAAAGAGTTACTTTTGCAAAAGGTAGAACGTGCAATTTGGCAGCGACCAAAAGTGCAAGGTGGCCAACTTTTTGTGGGTCAAAGTTTAAATCAAGTACTCATTCATGCAGAGGATGAAGCCAAGCCAATGGGAGATGAATATGTTTCTGTTGAACATTTGTTTTTGGCACTTTTGAAATATGCGAGTCGAGAGATGAAGTCGATTTTTAAGGAACTTGAAATTTCAAAAGAAGCTTTTTTGCAGGCATTAGCGAGTGTGAGGGGGAATCAAAAAGTGACAAGCGATCATCCGGAAGCAACGTATGATACATTGAACAAATATGGACAAGATTTGGTGGAACGTGCAAGAGAGCAAAAGTTAGATCCTGTGATAGGGCGAGATGCGGAAATTCGAAATGTGATTCGTATACTATCCAGAAAAACGAAGAATAATCCGGTACTCATAGGGGAACCAGGAGTTGGAAAGACCGCTGCAGTAGAAGGACTTGCACAACGAATTGTGCGTGGCGATGTGCCAGAAGGATTAAAGGATAAAAAGGTCTTTTCTCTTGATTTGGGTGCACTTGTGGCAGGAGCAAAGTATCGTGGTGAATTTGAAGAACGCTTAAAAGCAGTTTTGACAGAAGTGAAAAACAGTGATGGAAATATTATTCTGTTTATTGACGAGTTGCACACGATTGTTGGTGCGGGAAAAAGTGATGGAGCGATGGATGCAGGAAATATGTTAAAGCCAATGCTTGCACGAGGAGAGTTGCACTGCATCGGTGCAACAACTTTAGATGAGTATCGACAATATATTGAGAAAGATGCAGCGTTAGAGAGACGTTTTCAACCTGTCATGGTAGATGAACCAACTGTAGAAGATGCGATTTCTATTTTGCGTGGATTAAAGGAACGATATGAGGTATTTCATGGAGTTCAGATTACGGATGGTGCATTGGTGGCAGCAGCTACATTGTCAAACCGCTATATTACGGACCGTTTTTTGCCTGACAAAGCAATTGATTTGGTGGATGAAGCATGTGCGCTCATTAAAACTGAATTGGATTCTATGCCGACAGAACTAGATGAATTACAAAGACGCATCATGCAATTAGAAATCGAAGAAGCAGCATTGAAAAAAGAAGAAGACCGCTTGAGTAAAGAGCGCCTTGTCGGTTTGCAAGAAGAGTTGGCAGAACTTCGAGAAAATTTCAAGATTCAGAAAGCGAAGTGGGATCATGAAAAAAGTTCTGTAGAACGCTTGCAAAAATTAAGGGAGGAAATAGAACAAGTCAATCAAGAGATTGAAAAAGCGAAACAGCGTTATGATTTGGAACGTGTAGCTGAACTTCAATATGGAAAACTTCCGCAACTGACAAAACAACTGGAAAGTGAGGAAGAAAAGAGCAAAACATGTGAGATGTCATTGGTGCATGAGAGCGTAACGGATGAAGAGATTGCAAAGATTGTTTCGCGTTGGACAGGGATTCCTGTTGCGAAATTAAATGAGAGTGAGCGCAACAAAACGCTACATTTGGATCAAGAATTGCATCGACGTGTGATTGGTCAAGATGAGGGTGTCCAAAAAGTGACAGAGGCTATCATTCGTTCGAAAGCGGGAATCAAAGACCCAAGTAAGCCAATAGGCTCCTTCTTGTTTTTGGGGCCAACCGGTGTCGGAAAAACAGAGCTCGCAAAAGCTTTGGCAGAGAGTTTGTTTGATGATGAAAGCAATATGGTGCGTATCGATATGAGTGAGTATATGGAAAAACATTCCGTATCTCGTTTGATTGGTGCACCTCCGGGATATGTAGGGTATGATGAAGGAGGACAGCTGACAGAGGCTGTTCGAAGGAAACCATATTCGGTTGTGTTATTCGATGAAGTGGAAAAGGCACATCCAGATGTGTTCAATGTATTGTTGCAAGTGTTAGATGATGGTCGCATTACAGATTCGCAGGGACGCACGGTAGACTTTAAAAACACGATTCTAATCATGACTTCTAATATTGGTTCCATGCACTTGCTAGAGGGAATTGATGAAAATGGGAATATTCAAAGTGAATGTGAAGAACGTGTATTGAATGAATTGCGATTGCATTTTAGACCGGAGTTTTTAAACCGCTTAGATGAAACCATTTTATTTAAACCATTGACAAAATCGGATGTAAAACAGATTATAGAATTATTAGTAGAAGATGTGAACAAACGATTGGTAGAACAGGAAGTAACAATTACGTTGACTGAAGCAGCAAAAGATTTTGTTGTAGAAGGTGGTTATGAACCAATGTATGGTGCGCGTCCGTTGAAACGATACCTTCAGAAGCATGTGGAGACATTGGCAGCCAAGTTCTTGCTGGAAGGTCGAGTGGGACGATGCGATGTGATTGTTATTGATGTAAATGATGGTGAGCTAACTGCGAGCGTCAAATAAAACAACAGGAGATATTGATGAATCAGATTATTTTTCATATTGATGTAAACTCTGCTTTTTTAAGTTGGACAGCAGTGGAACAATTGAAAAATGGAGCTACGGAAGATATTCGAGAGATTGCAGCGATTATTGGAGGGAATCAAGAAACCCGACAAGGCGTTGTGTTGGCGAAATCGGTGTTGGCAAAGAAATGTGGGATTGTAACAGGTGAACCGGTGGCACATGCGATACGGAAATGTCGCGATGTAAAAATTTATCCGCCGAATCATAAAATGTATAACGAGTACAGCACCCAATTAATGGAGTTTTTATCCACTTATACACCTGATATTGAACAGGTGAGTGTGGATGAATGCTTTTTGGATTTCACAGGAATTGCTCATCGATTTCATTCTCCTGTAGAGGCTGCTTTGGAAATCAAGGAAGCGGTATTTCGAAAGTTTGGATTTACAGTAAACATCGGAATTTCTACAAATCGTTTGCTCGCCAAGATGGCATCAGATTTTGAAAAACCGAATAAGGTTCACACATTGTTTCCGGAAGAAATTGAAGTGAAAATGTGGAAACTTCCTGTTTCGGAGCTATATATGGCCGGGAAGTCTAGTGTAGAAGTGTTGCACAAATTGGAAATTCGCACCATCGGAGAGTTGGCGAAAACAGACCCTGAGTTATTGGAGTTGCATCTGAAAAGTCATGGAAAAACCTTGTGGGAATTTGCTAATGGAATCGATAGCAATAAAGTGGTGCGAGACCATGTAGAAACAAAAGGAATTGGAAATTCTATGACGCTTTCCAAAGATGCAACAACTGAAGCGGAAGCGAAGGTTGCTTTTTTGAGTTTGGCGGAAACGGTGGGAGGCAGATTGCGTCAAGAAACGCAGAAGGCGCGTATGATTAGTGTGGAAATTAAATACCATACATTCAAAACGGTTTCGCACCAAAAACAATTGGCACATGCAACTAATTCAGACCAATTGATATATGAAAATGCGTGTCAGTTGTTCCGAGAATTGTGGGATGGAGAACCGATTCGTCTTCTGGGGATTCGAACTTCAAAGTTGGTGGATGATGAAGAACCAGAACAGATGGATCTTTTTGAATTACAACACATGATGAAGCACGAAGTATCAAAAAAAGAAAAGCATAAGAAGCTAGATGTAGCATTGGATCAAATTCGAAGAAAGTATGGAGAAGATTCTATTAAACGAGGGACTTTTTTGAAAGAAAAATAGAAGCGTAAAAACCAATCAGTTTCGACTGGTTGGTTTTTGCTTGAAAATCAATGAAAAAGTTGAGTTTTTGCAAGAATTCTAAAAATATGGTATCATATAAATAACTGTGTATTAAAATTGGAGGTTTCTGATATGAAACTCAAGAAACTGCTAGAACAATTGGATTATACAGTACTGCAGGGCAGTGATGAAGCAGAGATTAAAACGCTGACAGACCGAACACAAGACATAGGAGAACAGGCCGTTTTTCTGTGCATCAAGGGAATGGAATGTGATGGACATTGCTTTGTGATGAAGGCGGTTCGTAAAGGAGCCGTTGCGCTTATCGTAGAGCGGGAAGTAGAAGTTCCTAATCATGTTACGGTAATTAAAGTGCCGAATACGCGATGTGCATTGGCAAGAATGTCTGCAGCCTATTATCATTATCCAGCAGAAAAGTTGAAGATTATTGGTGTGACAGGTACCAAGGGAAAAACGACGACAGCATATATGATTCGAGCCATGTTAGAAGGTGCAGGGCATCATGTAGGGTTGATTGGAACGATAGAGACTATTATTGGAGAACAGGTGATTACAGCGAAGAATACGACACCGGAGTCGCTAGAGATTCAGCGCTATTTTAAAAACATGGTAGATGCGGGGTGCGATTTCGTTGTGATGGAAGTGTCTTCGCAGGGATTAAAAATGTTCCGGACAGAAGGTATCCAATTTGAAGTAGGAGTGTTCACCAATCTGGGGGAAGACCATATTGGTGCAAACGAGCATGCAAGCTTCGAGGAATATAAGCAATGCAAAAAGATGCTTTTCCGACAATGTAAGATCGGGATTGGTAATCGGGATGATCCCTATTTTGAAGAGATTTTCCAAGGAGCAACCTGTCATGTAGAATCTTATGGATTTTCAGAAGAAGCCACTTTGCGGGCAAGTAAATTAAAGCAGTTAAAGAATTTAAATAAACTTGGTGTTTCGTTTCGAGTGAGTGGAAGTGTTCATGCAGACATGGAGATAGGAATTCCCGGAAGATACAGTGTATATAATGCATTGGCGACGATTGCAGTTTGCAGTCATTTTCAGGTGAACGAGCGACTGATTTCAGAAATTTTAAAAACAGTTACAGTCAAAGGAAGGAATGAAATTGTTCCGATTTCAGATTCGTATATTCTGATGATTGATTTTGCACACAATGCAATGAGTTTAGAAAATTTATTGACGACGTTGAGAGAATATCATCCCAAACGATTGGTTTGTCTGTTTGGATGTGGTGGGAATCGATCTAAAGTAAGGCGGTATGAGATGGGAGAGGTTTCGGGGAGATTGGCAGACATTACGATTGTTACCTCGGATAATCCGCGATATGAAGATCCCCAAGCGATAATCGATGATATTAAGATTGGACTTGAAAGAAGTCGAGGAACGTTTGTAGAACAGATTGATCGAAGAAAAGCGATACGATACGCAATTGAAACAGCGCAAGCAGGAGATGTGATTGTATTGGCTGGAAAAGGGCACGAAGATTATCAAGAAATCAAAGGCCAAAAATATGATATGGATGAGCGAGAAATTATCGCACAAATAATAGATGAGAAAAAATGTTAGAGGAGCAGTTTCCCATGTACGCAAGAGTCATTGTTGACATTACACATGAAAAACTGGATAAAGTGTTTGAATACCACATTCCGTGTGAACTGGAAGGTTTGGTGCAGGTTGGTATGGAAGTGGTTGTTCCGTTCGGAAAAGGTAATCGAGAAACAAATGGATATGTTATCGGAATTGACGAGCAGTGTGAATATGCGCCAGAGAAAGTAAAACCGATTTTGCGCATTGCGGAAAAGAAAATGGCGATTGAAGGCAAGTTAGTGGCACTGGCAGCATGGATGAAGGAGCATTATGGTGGGACGATGATACAATCCCTCAAGACCGTTCTTCCAATCAAGAAAGAAGAACAGATGAAGGTGAAACGTTTTGTGCGCCTTTTGTGCAGTAAAGAAGAGGGATGCGATAAACTTGAACTTTTTTTGAAGAAAAATCAAAAGGCAAGAGCTCGCGTAATGGCGGCGCTTCTTGACAACGATTTGTTAGAATATGAATTTGTAATAAAAAAATTGAATGTTACTCGAGATGTTTTGCGTGCATTAGAACAACTGCAAGTAATCGCTGTTGAGAGTGAACAAGTTTTTAGAAATCCAATCAAAGTACATCAACAAGAATGGATGCCAATGAATTATACGGAGGAACAAGAGCAAGCAATTGATTGTTTCCGTGAGAATTATCTCAAGGGAGTCCAAAAGACCTACTTGTTGTATGGTGTAACTGGTAGTGGGAAGACAGAAGTGTATATGGAAATGATAGCAAGAGTCATCAGAGATGGAAAACAGGCGATTGTTCTGATTCCGGAAATTGCACTTACCTATCAGACAGTAATGCGTTTTTATAAACGTTTTGGAAATCGGATTTCTATTTTGAATTCGAAGATGTCTAGTGGAGAGCGTTATGACCAAATGATGCGAGCAAAAGATGGGGCAATTGACATTATGATTGGGCCAAGATCTGCGTTGTTCACTCCATTTCCACAATTAGGGCTTATTGTAATCGATGAGGAACATGAGACGACTTACAAGAGCGAGCAAATCCCAAGATATCATGCAAGGGAGACTGCAATAGAGCGAGCAAAACTGGAAGGGGCAAGTGTTGTTTTAGGGTCAGCAACCCCTTCCCTAGAAGCATTTTATAGGGCTGAATGCGGCGAATATGAGATGCTAACTCTAAGAGAACGTTCGAAAAAGCAAGCGTTACCAGATGTGTATACCATTGATATGCGAGAGGAATTGAAAAATGGAAATCGTTCCATTATCAGCGAACGATTGCATGAGTTAATGGAAGAGCGTTTGGAAAAGAAACAACAAATTATGCTGTTTTTGAATCGAAGAGGTTATGCGGGATTTATTGCCTGCCGTTCTTGTGGGTACGTAGCGAAATGTCCACACTGTGATGTGTCATTGTCGATACATCGCGGCGGGAAGTTGATTTGTCACTATTGTGGTCATGAAGAAGAGGAGTATTCTGTATGTCCAACGTGTGGTTCAAAGCATATTGGTGGATTCCGAGCAGGTACACAGCAGATTGAAGAATTAGTGAAAGCGGAATTTCCGGAAGCGAGAGTGCTTCGAATGGATATGGATACAACGAAGGCAAAAGATGGGCATGAGAAAATCTTAGAACAATTTGCAAACGAAGAGGCTGATATTTTAATTGGCACACAGATGATTGTAAAGGGGCATGATTTTCCGAATGTAACGTTAGTAGGCGTGTTGGCAGCAGATATGTCTCTTTACACGAATGATTATCGCGCAGGAGAGCGCACCTTTCAGTTGTTGACGCAGGCGGCAGGCCGCGCGGGACGAGGTTGCGAAAAGGGTGAAGTAGTGATTCAGACATATAGTCCAGAGCACTATGCGATAGAGACTGCTGGGGAACAAGATTACGAAGCCTTTTATGAAGAAGAAATCGAATACCGCAGATTGATGGGCTACCCACCGGTGGAACAACTGATGGCAATTTTGGTTTCTTGTGAAGGAGAAGAATTGCTGAATACGGCATGTAAATATTTGAAATCATATGCAGAACGCGTGAATCGAGAACAGGCGATTATCATTGGCCCTACCAGTCCGTATGTAGGAAAAGTGCAAGATGTATATCGCAAGATGATTTATATAAAACATGCAGATTATCAAGTGTTGACTGAAATAAAAAATAAGTTGGAACAATATATTGAGATGAATTGCGGATTCCAAAAAGTTCGAATTCAATTTGATTTTAATCCAATGAATCTATTTTAAGGAGAGTTGAAGATGGCAATAAGAGAAATTAGAGTAATGGGTGATGATGTACTGACAAAAGTGTGTAAAGACGTAACTGCGATGACACCGCGAACAAGAGTCTTGATTGAGGATATGATTGATACAATGTATGAAGCAATGGGGGTAGGCCTTGCTGCACCACAAGTTGGTATTTTGAAAAGGATTGTGGTAATTGATGTGGGAGAAGGACCAATGGTTCTGATTAATCCACAGATTATAGAAACTTCGGGTGAACAAACGGGCAGTGAAGGGTGCCTTAGTGTACCAGGAAAAGCAGGCGAAGTGACAAGACCGAATTATGTAAAAGTAAAAGCACTCGATGAAAATATGGAAGAAGTGATTTACGAAGGAACAGAGCTTCTTGCCAGAGCTTTTTGTCATGAGATTGAGCACTTGGATGGACATTTATATGTTGAAAAAGTAAATGGCGAACTTTACGAAACGAATTATGAGGAAGAGGAAGAATAAGGAGGAGACAAAATGAAAATAATCTTTATGGGAACTCCTGACTTTTCCGTGGGAACGTTGGAAGCTTTGGTGGAAGCTGGCCATGAAGTGGTGTTAGCTGTTACGCAGCCAGACAAACCAAAGGGAAGAGGAAAAGAGATGCAATTTACACCGGTAAAAGAGTGTGCAATAAAGCATCAAATTCCGGTGTATCAGCCAAGACGCATTCGAGAGGCGGAATGCGTGGAAGAACTTCGAAAATACAATGCAGATATTATGGTGGTTGTAGCATTTGGACAAATCTTACCAAAGGAAATTTTGGAAATGACTCCATATGGATGTGTCAATGTGCATGCGTCCTTATTGCCAAAATACCGCGGTGCAGCACCAATTCAATGGGCGATTCTCGACGGGGAAGAAGTGACTGGCGTGACAACCATGCAGATGAATGAAGGGCTTGATACGGGAGATATGTTATTAAAAATCGAACTTCCAATAGAGTCGAAAGAAACAGGAGGAAGTCTTCATGACAAATTAGCTTCTGCAGGTGCAACGCTTTGTGTTGAGACCTTGAAGCGTTTGGAAGAGGGCAGTATCACACCGATTCCGCAGGGCGATAGTCCAACCTCTTATGCAAAGATGTTAGATAAGAGGTTAGGAAACATTGATTGGAAGAAAGATGCAGTTCAAATTGAACGATTGATTCGCGGATTAAGTCCATGGCCAAGTGCGTATACAAATTGGAATGGAAAAGTTATGAAAATCTGGGATGCAAAAGTGCTGGAAGAAAACACTTCTTTTGCGCCAGGAACTATTGCAAGAGTAGAAAAAGATGCATTTTATGTGCAGACAGGAACTGGGGTTTTGCAGATTTGTGAACTTCAAATTCCAGGTAAAAAACGAATGGATGTAGGCTCGTTCATGCGAGGATATCAAGTACAAGAAGGCGAGGTATTGGAATAATGTATTTACCATTTTATTATGACGAAACATATATATTGGTGCTGATTGGTGTTGTAATTAGTTTGATTGCTTCGGCGAGAGTAAATAGTGCTTTTTCAAAGTATTCAAAGGTTCGAAATTCGCGTGGAATTACCGGAGCGGAAGCGGCAGCAGAGGTGCTTCGCATTGCAGGTATTTATGATGTGAGAATTGAACGTGTTTCAGGAAAACTAAGCGACCACTATGATCCGAGAACGAAAGTCCTTCGCTTGTCTGATTCGGTGTATGGACAGTGTTCTGTAGCAGCAGTGGGAGTGGCTGCACACGAGTGTGGACATGCAATTCAGCATGCGAATGGGTATGGACCGTTAAAGTTACGAAGCGTATTAGTTCCGATTGCAAACTTTGGTTCGGGAATTGCTTGGCCGTTGATTATCATAGGCTTGCTGTTTAACAGTCAAAGTTCAAATATTTTTATTACGCTCGGTATTTTGGCATTTTCAAGTGCAGTTTTGTTTCAGCTCATTACATTGCCGGTAGAATTTAATGCGTCTAATCGAGCGATTCGAATGATTACACAAAATGGAATCTTGGATTATTATGAAATAAAAGGAACGAAAAAAGTATTGAAAGCTGCAGCACTTACGTATGTTGCAAGTGCAGCGGCATCTGTTTTGCAGTTGCTTAGAATAGTGTTGCTAGCAGGAGGCAGAAGACGAAATGACTAGAGAATTGATATTGGGAATTTTATTGCAAGTTACACGCGATGGGGAATATAGCCACATCGCGCTTCGCAATGTATTAAATAAATATCAATACTTAGATAAAAAAGAGCGTGCGTTTATCACAAGGGTGATAGAGGGGACTTTGGAACATATGATGGAAATCGATTACGTGATTAATCAATTCTCCAAAGTGCCGGTTAATAAGATGAAACCTGTGATTCGGAATATTATCAGAAGCGCGGTATATCAAATCAAATATATGGATAGTGTGCCGAATTCTGCAGCTTGTAACGAAGCAGTAAAGTTGGCTACTAAAAAAGGATTTTCGAGTCTAAGAGGATTCGTCAATGGAGTTCTTCGAAATATAGAACGGAATATTGAAACATTAGAATTACCAGATGACTTATCCATTCGTTATTCCATGCCAACATGGATTTTGAAACAATGGCTTGCACATTATGATAAAGAAACCGTTGAAAAAATGTTGGCAGATTTTCAAAAGGAAAAACCAACAACGATTCGTTGCAATTTGAATCGTATGAGTAAAGAAGATCTAAAAGAACGTTTGGAACGAGAAGGAGTGACGGTGCAAGAGCATCCATACCTTACATATGCATTACAGATTTCAAACTATGATTATTTGGCAGATATTCAAAGCTTTCAAGAAGGTGCATTTTCTGTACAGGACATTAGTTCTATGTTGGTAGCGCATATTGCGAACCCTCAAAAGGGAGATGTGGTGATGGATGTATGTGCAGCCCCTGGCGGAAAAGCACTTCATATGGCAGAGTTACTACAACATACTGGACATGTAGAAGCCAGGGATTTGACGGAATACAAGGTGCAGTTGATTCGAGAGAATATCGAACGCACTGGTCTGAAAAACATAGATGCAGTACAGTGGGATGCGACCGTGCTGGACGAGGATTCCATAGAAACAGCGGATATTGTAGTAGCAGATTTGCCATGTTCAGGACTGGGCGTGCTAGGAAAGAAGACGGATTTGAAATACAAAATGACAGAGCAGATGCAACAGGAATTGGTGGAACTACAGCAGGCAATTCTGTCGCAGGTGAAACAATACGTGAAACCAGAAGGTGTGTTAATTTATAGCACCTGTACCATCCATGACAAAGAAAACATGGGAAATGTGAAATGGTTTTTGAAAAACAATCCAGAGTTTCAATTGATGTCCATAAAAGAACAGCTGTGTGAAGCGTTAAAAGAAGAAGTCCAAGACGACGGGTGCTTGCAATTGCTCCCAGGAGTACATGAAAGCGACGGATTCTTTATTGCAAAATTTAAGAAGGTGAAATATGAATAAGATAGATATTCGCTCCTTGACGTTTGATGAATTAAAAAGCGAGATAGAGGAGCTTGGAGAAAAGTCTTTTCGAGCCAAACAAATTTACGAGTGGTTACATGTAAAATTAGTGGATTCGTTTGAAGAAATGAGCAATCTTTCCAAAGCGTTTCGAGAAGTATTGGAGGAACACTTTTGGATTCCTCAAATCAAGGTTTTGGAACGTCAAATTTCTAAAATCGACGGAACCAATAAGTTTTTGTTTGAACTAGAAGATGGAAATGTAATAGAGAGTGTTCTTATGAAATACAAGCATGGAAATTCGGTTTGTATTTCATCTCAGGTAGGATGCCGCATGGGATGTAAATTTTGTGCATCTACGATTGGTGGATTGGAGCGGAATTTACGACCTTCGGAAATGTTAGGTGAAATATATCAAATCCAAAAAATTACTGGGGAACGAGTTTCAAATATTGTAGTAATGGGAACAGGAGAACCATTGGATAATTACGAAAATTTTGTCAAGTTTGTTCGTTTGTTATCCGATGAACAAGGGCTAAATCTCAGCCAAAGAAATATTACGATATCTACATGCGGAATCGTACCAAATATGAAACGTTTGGCGGAAGAGGAATTGCAAATCACATTGGCTCTTTCATTGCATGGAGCAACTCAGGAAAAGAGAGAAGTGTTAATGCCGATTGCGAAAAAATATCAGTTAGATGAGGTGCTTGCGGCTTGTGATTATTATTTTGAATGTACGGGACGTAGAATTACTTTTGAGTACAGTTTGGTGCACGGTGTGAATGATAGGGATGAAGATGCAGAAGAATTAATTACCATTTTGAAAAACAGAAATTGTCATTTAAATCTCATTCCAGTGAATCCAATTAAGGAAAGAACTTTCCAGAAACCGAGCCGAAAAAGTGCCGAGAATTTCAAAAATAAACTTGAAAAAAACGGAATAAATGTTACTATTAGAAGAGAAATGGGCTCTGATATTGATGGAGCATGTGGACAGCTTAGAAGACGCTACGTAGAGAAGAAATAAAGGAGAATTATATGAAGACGTTTTCAATGACGGATATCGGTATGATTCGAGAGGTGAATGAAGATTCTGTATTTTCTTCAAATGAACCGATCGGAAAACTCCCGAATTTGTTTGTTGTTGCTGACGGAATGGGCGGTCATAATGCAGGGGACTATGCTTCGCAAATGGCAGTAGAAATTGTGAAGCAGACTTTGAAGGAAACGACCGAGACGGAACCGGAAGCGATGATAAGAGAAGCAATTGCGTTTGCAAATAAGACGCTGTTGGAAAAAGCGCAACAAGATGCAAGGCTAAGTGGCATGGGAACTACTTTGGTAGTGGCGACTGTCATAGACAAAACCTTATATTTTGCGAATGTAGGCGATAGCAGATTGTATATGTTAAACAAAGGGATTAAGCAACTATCCAAGGACCATTCACTTGTACAAGAAATGGTTCGCTTGGGAGGTATTAATCGAGAAGAAGCAAAGAATCATCCGGATAAAAATATTATTACTAGGGCAGTAGGAGCGAAAGAAAAACTTGAAATCGACTTCTTTGAGTATCGTTTAAAGAAGAAAGATATGATTTTAATGTGCACAGACGGTCTGAGTAATATGGTGGAGGATGATGAAATCTTTCGCATTGTGAAAAGTGCCAGAGATGTTGTAGAAGCAACAGAAAATTTGATAGAAAAGGCAAAAGACAATGGAGGAAATGACAATATAGGTATTGTCATGGTGGACCCTTTTGTAAATGAGGTGAGTTTATGATAAAAGAAGGCGTTGTAATAGGCGGCAGATATGAGATTATGGAACGAATCGGAACTGGTGGCATGGCAGATGTTTATAAGGCAACCGATCGAGTGCTCCGCCGTTATGTGGCAATAAAAGTATTAAAAAGAGAGTTTCGCGAAGATGAAACGTTTGTAAAAAAATTCCGTTCTGAAGCACAGGCTGCAGCAGGACTTACACATGCAAACATTGTGAATATCTACGATGTAGCAGAAGACCGTGGTTTGTATTACATAGTCATGGAATTGGTAGAAGGAATTACCTTAAAAGACTATATTCAGAAAAAAGGAAAATTAACTTCAAAAGAAGTGATTGGTATCACAATGCAAGTGTGCGCAGGAATTGATGCTGCACATAGTCATAATATTATTCATCGTGACATTAAGCCACAAAATATTATGATTTCTAAAGAAGGGAAAGTAAAGGTTACTGACTTTGGTATTGCGAAAGCGACTTCTTCAAATACCATCAGTACAAATGTTATGGGTTCGGTACATTACACATCTCCAGAACAGGCAAGAGGTGGATTTAGCGATTCGAAGAGTGACATTTATTCCCTTGGAATTACCATGTATGAGATGATCACGGGACAACTTCCATTTGATGGAGATACAACGGTGACGATTGCATTGAAACATTTGCAAGAGGATATTATCCCACCGTCAGAGTTTGTGCCAGATATGCCATATAGTTTGGAACAAATCATTTTGAAATGTACACAGAAGAGTCCGGATAGACGTTATTTGAATGTTGCTATGTTGGCAAGAGACTTAAAACGTTCGATTCAAGATCCGGATGGTGATTTTGTAAAAATAGCACCACTTGTAAATGTGTCGAATACGGTTATGATTACTCCAGAAGAATTAGAAAAATTAAAAGAAGCATCACAATACGAAACGAGCTACGATGAGTATGATGAATATGATGAATACGATGAGTATTACGAACGCGAAAGACGTAGCAGACGTCGCAATGACGATGAAAAAGATATCGATCCAAAGATGTCTAAGATGATGAAGATTTTGGCCATTGTTGCAGCAAGCATTTTTGTTCTTGTTGTGGGAAGCGGAATTATTTGGGCATTTAGTAACAATGGAGTTTTGAATAATTCGAATAAAGTAGGTGTAGTGCCGAATCTTGAAGGAATGACGCAAGAACAGGCAGAAGAAGCATGTACGAAGGCACAAATCAAGTTTAAGATTATTGAAGAAGAAGCACTTGATTATGAGAAAGGTTATGTGTTTAAACAACTTCCAGCTGAGGGTGTGAAATTGCCAGAAGGAGCGGAAGTAAACATATATGTAAGCACTGGATTAAAGGAACTAGAGATTCCAGATGTAGTCGGAATGAAAAAGTCAGAAGCAGTAAAAGACTTGAAACGCAGCGAATTTAAAGAAAAGAATATTAAATTCAAAGAAATCAATGACGACGAAGTGGAAGCAGGATGCGTTGTGAAGACAGATCCTGAAGCAGGAAGTGTTGGAAATAGTAAAACTGTTATTACTGTTTATATCAGTATGGGTATGGCAAAAGCTGTTATGCCTGATTTGTACGGTTTGTCACAAGAAGAAGCAGAAGAAAAACTGGACGAAGAAGGTCTTGTGGGTGAGGTTATTTATGTGGCAGTAGAATCTACAAGTGACCTTGGAAAAGTAGTGGAACAAGAACTTGAGATTGGCGACGAAGTGGATAAAGGTACAACAATCTTGTATAAAGTCGGCGGTATTCAGATTCCAGAAGAAAGAGAATTGGTGAACAAGCCAAAAGATGATGTCCTAAAGCAACTAGAAAAACTAGGAAAGAATCATATTACGATTACATTCACAGAAACAGCTAGTACAGAATACAATGCAGGCATGGTTGTGAAGGTAAATCAAGCAGGAAAAGTTGTTCCAGTTGAAACAAAAATCGTGATTACTGTAAGTACTGGACCAGGACCAGGAAGTGAGCCTTCTGAAGGTGGAACTGAGTAATATGCAGGGAAAGATTATAAAAGGAATCGCTGGATTCTACTATGTACATGTAGTAGAATCCGGTCTTTATGAGTGCAAGGCGAAAGGCGTATTTCGAAAAGAAAAGATAAAACCACTTGTTGGAGATGTGGTTGAAATCGATGTGCTTGACGAAAGTGAGAAAAAAGGAAATCTCGTAAATGTCTTAGAACGAAAGAATGAATTGATTCGTCCGGCGGTTGCAAATGTAGATCAGGCATTAGTGGTGTTTGCAGTGACAAAACCTAAACCACATTTTAACTTGTTGGATCGTTTTTTGATTATGATGGAGAGCAAGGGCATTCCAGTTATTCTCTGCTTTAATAAAAAAGATATTGCTACAGAACCAGAAATGCAGCAACTGAAAGAAATCTATGAGTCGTGCGGTTATCAAATGATTTTCACAAGTGCGGCAGAAAATGAAAATGTAGAAAAAGTGAAAGAGATGCTACAGGGGAAAACGACAGTAATTGCAGGTCCATCCGGTGTAGGAAAATCTTCACTGATTAACATTCTTCAACCGAATGCGCAAATGGAAACAGGAAGTATTAGTGAAAAGATAGAGCGCGGAAAACATACGACTCGTCATAGTGAGTTGATATGGATTGAAAAGAATACGTATATTATGGATACACCGGGATTTAGTTCTCTGTATACCAATGCGTTTGAAAAAGAAGAGTTGAAATATTATTTCACAGAATTTGCTCCTTTTGAAGGAAAATGCAGATTCCAGGGATGTGACCATGTGCATGAACCGGGATGTGCAGTGAAAGAAGCTTTGGAAGACGGGAAAATACACACTGTGAGATATGAAAATTATTTAGAAATGTACAAAGAGTTAAAAGAGAAAAGGAGATATTAATTATGAGTATTTTAGCACCATCAATGTTATCAGCAGATTTTAAAATTTTGGGAGAAGAACTTAAAACAACAGAGGAAAACGGAGCAAAGTATATCCACTATGATGTAATGGATGGTATGTTTGTACCAAACCTTTCTTTTGGACCTGGAATTTTACAATCTATTCGTCCAGCTTCAACTATGGTTCATGATGTTCATTTGATGATCGAAGAACCAATCCGTTACATTGAAACATTTGCAAAGTCAAGTGCAGACATTATTACGGTTCATATTGAAGCATGTAAAGATTTGGACGCAACAATTGCGAAAATCAGAGAATGCGGATGTAAGGTTGGTGTATCTGTGAAACCTGCAACACCTGTATCTGTTTTAGAACCATATGTAGATAAGATTGATATGATTTTAATTATGTCAGTTGAACCAGGATTTGGTGGACAAAAGTTCATGCCAATCGCACTTGAAAAGATTGCAGAGGCAAAGGCACTTGTTGATTCAAAAGGTCTTAACGTAGATATTCAAGTAGATGGTGGTATCGATCTTAACAACGTAGAGAGCGTCTTGAAAGCAGGAGCAAATATTATTGTAGCAGGATCTACTGTTTACAATGGAGATACGGCAGCAAATACAAAAGCCATGATGGAAATTATTAATCGATATGAATAAAAAAGGAATTATCGTTAGCGGCGGCTCTATTTGTGACGAGTTTGCAATTCACTTCATCCAAGAGGTTCAGCCAGATTATATTATCGGAGTAGATAGTGGTCTTGAGTTTTTATATCGCAATGATGTGAAACCAACCCATATTGTTGGAGATTTCGATAGTGTGAGTCCAGAAGTTATTGGATTTTATAAAGAGAAAGCGACTATACCAATTCAAGAATTTAATCCAGTTAAAGATGCGACAGACACTGAGATTGCAGTGAGGTTGGCAATTGAACTTGGGGTAAATGCTTTTTGGGTTCTGGGTGCTACTGGGACGCGTTTGGATCACGTGGTGGGAAATATTCAAATCTTGAAAATGGCATTAGACCGCGATGTGAAAGCTTGGATTGTGGATGCGCATAATCGTATCTCTCTATGGAAGGAAGAAATTCGTCTTGAAAGAGAATTTGCTTTTGGAAAATATTTTTCGTTGTTCCCATTTGGGGAGGAAGTGAAAAACGTTTCTATTGAAGGAGCAAAATATCCGCTGAACAATTATCATATGACCAACAATGAAAGTCGATGTGTCAGCAATGAGTACAAAGAAAATGAAGTTGTGATTACGTTTTCAGATGGAATTGTTGTTTTGATGGAGACGAGAGATTGTTGAGATTGGAATAAGTAAATAAGGATAAACGTGAACCCATGTCTTTGGTGAGGCATGGGTTTTCTGGACGAAAACAAAACGAGGTAAGTAAAATGGAACAAGCTTTTTCAGATAAAAATGCAACTTATTATAAATTTAATATAGGGAAAGGTATCTTTGGAAAATATGATCCGGCTACAAAGTTATATTATCGTTTAGATAATCAAAATAATTGGGTAATAGATGGAACAATATTATCTTGGTTAATAGGGTCTGATATTAGATATGAAGAAATTTCTAATGAACAAAGTGTAAATAAAGCAAGCACCGAAGGGATGTGTTTAAGAAACGCAACCGGAGAAAAAGTTACAAAGGAAATGCTTGAACAATATATACAAGAGAAAAAAGAAGGTAAAATAAAAGGAGGGTATATTTTTAGACCTTTCAAGTATTATAAAACTAAAGATGACAAAAGTATAAAATATGAATACAAAAGAAACAAAGCATTTATATTAAATCAAGAAATAAAAAAATGGATATTTTCTGAAGAAATAAGTGCTGAATTAATGGAAAATCCTAATGCTTATGAAAGAGATTATTATTTTTATGATGTATATGAAAATGAATGGGAAGAACCATTAGAAAATAGTTCTAATTTAAATAGATATTTTCAGACTGGTGATGGTTCAATTGTGAAAATAAATACCCAAAAGAAAATGGGATATATATTGGATTATGATAAGTCGAGTTGGATTTTTGATTCGGATATATACCAACAAATAAAGAACAAAAGTATAGTAGCAAATGAGATACTTTTTGATGATAAATATCGAGAACCAAATTGTTGACACTTCGACTTACAGAGAAGCAACACGACAATATTCATATGGTGACAGGGGAGAAAAGTCATCAAGAGAAAATGGTTGGTTCCAATTGTCATATTATGATATAATTATTTTGCGAAAGAAATGTGTATTTTATACTGGTTGACATATCCGTCAAGAATGGTGTATTGTTCAACTATATTTGGATGTATTACCTACAATGATATTGTGGGGCAAGCACATCATGATTCACAGTACATAGAAGTTCCTGGATATGTGGAACTAGAGGTGTTTGCAAATGTGTTTGCGGCGTTATGCCAAGGTGATGATATAACTGTTGGATTTATAAAACAGGAATTACCAGAAATATACAAGGCATTTCTTGGAATAATGGAGGAATGATATGCTAAAAAAAGAGTTTCTAGAAGACATGAAAAGCGATGCGGAACTTCAAAGGTTGCGGAAAAAAGTTTATTCTATAACCGGAAATCTTTCGGATATTTCCTTTTGTGTTGGGAAGTACACATTAGAAGAGTGGAAGTAACAATTAAGAGAGATTATTAAAAATCATAATACCACTAATCAATAAAAAGGTTAGTGGTATTTTTATACCCATTTTTAAGAAAAGGAGATTAAAACAATGCAACTAAGAAGCACAGTAACAATGATGAACAGCGCAGACTACAAGGAGAGATTCAAGGCAGAGTATCACCAAACAAAAATTAGATACGAGAAGTTAAAGGCGTTCAACAACAGAATTGATGCGGCAAGTATGACAATGTATGTTGACATATCCGTCAAGAATGGTGTATTGTTCAACTATAAAAATACCACTCAATCTTTCGACTGGGTGATTATTCTAGCAACAATTCATCGAAAGTCATATGCAATACTTTTGAAAAATAAATTAATTCAATATCTGTTACAAAACGCAATCCAGCTTCAATTCGTTGGATTGCGTTTTTATCTATGTCCAACCCATTAAGTTGCAGTATATCTGCAAGTTCTCGTTGTGAATAACCAAATTCCTTTCTTTTTGTGGCGATTTTTCTGCCACTAATGTTATTTAGCCCATCTAAAGATTTGTTGATAAACATGAAATACCTCCAAACAATTGACATTTAGTGCTTGTCAATTGTTAGAAGTATATGCTATTATTGTCTCAAGAATGACATCTAGTGAATGTCAAAAACAATATTGCTTTTGTTCGAGAAAGGAGGAAATAAAAATGTTTTGCTCAAGTTGCGGAAGTCAATTAGAAGAAGGAACATTATTTTGCAGTGAGTGTGGAACAAAGGTGGTAGAAGAGTCTGAGAAAGTGCGAAATGATGAGAAGGTGTTACAAGAGGAAATTGTCGATTTAACAGGAATGGTCGAGGAAAATGCACCAAGAGAGAAACGTCATGTGGGTACTGTGATAGCAAGTGTCTTGTTGGTTTTAGTTTGGAGTGCAATAGGAGTTTTGGCAGACTTTGTCTGTAAGAAATTAGGTTATCCAAGTAGGAGTACAACCATGTTGGCAAGTTCGTTGTTTTCTGTTCCAATAGGTGTTATTGGGATTCCGTTAGTACTCATATTGCGTAAAGTGGCAAAATTGACGAGAAAAATCACTAAAACAGAAAGCGTTTTGTTTTATACATTTGGATTTTTATTGCCAGCATTAAGTTTGGTAGCAGGATTCGGGAATAGTTTTTTCTCTCTTAGATTAGGCGCAATAATGGTCAAAATAATGTTTGGTATTTTTGCCTTGTTGTTTTTAATATTGTGTTTTATTTATTCCAAGCAAAATGGAAAAGAAGGAATGTTTAGCATATTAACCGGAGCAGCTATTGGATTTTTTATTGCCCCAATATTAACATGGATTGTTGGAACAATTTTCGCAATGCTTGAATTATTCCTTGTGATAATGGTTGTTGGGATATTTTTATTTGTTTTCCTTGGCGGAGGAGTCATTATTGTAAGAGTACGAAAATAAAAGGAGAAAAGATATATGGGATTATTTGATTTGTTAGGAGCTACAGCTGCAACTATTAAAGATGCGAATGTCGTGTCAGGAGGAAGAAAAGAAATTTTCCAAATAAGAGATCGTTTGAGAGGAACAAAACAATTCGCAGAATTGTTTCATCAAGTGATTGGTGATGTGAATCATCCGCCAAAATATATTGAAGCTACTCAAACAGGTGAATTTTGGAGTGAAGTTTGGGAAGGAAGTGGATATGAGCCGTTTTCTACGAAAAAATATGTAAACCAGAACGTGGGATACATGGAAGGCTGTGCTCTTTATTTGTTGATACAAGAATGTTATCCAAACGTATATGATTTTCCAGGAAATACAGTAGCACAAATTCAAAACGGTGCTACGATAAAGTTAATCATGAAGAAAAATTTTGTTGGAAAAGTTTTGAAACCTGCACAGATGCCTCCAAAACCGGCAATACAGCCATCTGTAAACAACCAAGCGGGACAGGAAAGTGGTGCAAGAAGATTTTGTAGCTATTGTGGTAATCAGTTGGCAGAAGGCGTTAGATTTTGTTCTGGATGTGGGAAACAAGTAGATTAGAAAAAGTTAATAGCATGTCGTAGAACGTAAATTAACAGGGGCTAAATTTAGCCCCTGTTTTTAAAATGAACTCGTGTCACTCAAGAATGGTTATTGCAATAGGGGTAGGAGGATAGCTTTACGGGGAATCAGAGGAATATCAACAGCAATTGTTGATTACTCATGAGGAAGAACAAAGGAGAAAAGAAAAAGCGGAACAGTTAGAACGTGAAAAGATAAAAGAAACGGACAGAAGAGTTTTTGAAATTACGTTAGATAGATAAAATCGATTTTTAAGACAAAAAAACTGTCCTTGTAATTTATATGAGTAATTCGTGAAAGGAAAGGTTTAGTACTCTGGAAAAATATCCTAATTCCTTGCGCTTTAAAGAATTTTTTTCCACAAATATTATTAGAACCGTCTAGGGATTTGTTAATGAACATGATACATCTCCTTATGAATGACATTTAGTGCTTGTCATTAAAGGAAGTATGTGCTAGTATTGTCTTACAAATGACATTTACTAGATGTCATTTGTGAAATATGAGAATGGTCGAGTGTTGTGAGTGTAAACTCGCCAAGAGAGGATGATAGCATGAGAAAAAATCTTATTAAAGTAAGTATGGCATTACTTTTGCTGTTGCTGTTTGGTGGTGGCGTAAAATATATTGATGCAAAAGCAGCATCCCAATCAGAAGCGGTGAGTTGGGCACAGAGTAAACTCAATGTTGGATTAGACTATGACGGGCAATATGGATGTCAATGTGTGGATTTGATTTATTATTATTATCAATATTTGGGTGTGACTGTTCAGGGAGGTAATGCAAATGCTTATGCATGGAACAACTTGCCATCAGGCTGGCAGCGTATTTCATATTCCAACGGATATGTTCCGCAACCAGGAGATATTGCGGTGTGGAAGACGAATCATTATTGTAATACGTGCACAACTGGTGAATATGGACATATCGGTATTGTGATTTCAGCAGATAGCAATGGTTTTAATTGTATCAATCAAAATAGCCTTTCGCGCAAATATTGTACGTATGATTGGTATCCGAACAGTGCTCTACAATGTGTTATTCGACCAAAATTCACTCAAACGATTTCTGTTTCAAAAACCGAAACCTGTGATTATAGAGTTACCATTCCAGCAAATTATAAATTGGTTTGTTATTGGTCAGCCTCAACACAAACTGAAGCAGATCGTTGGATTAATGGGAAAACAGAATCTTATACATTAAAATGCGATCAAAAATGTACATTGTCAGATGGAAGCATTCGATATCGATTTAAATCTGGAGATGGATATACCCTTTATTTTGTATATAATTCAAATAATATGTCGTTAAAGACCAATCACAGTTTTACTACTATTATAAAAGCAGCAGCGACCTGTACGACAAAAGGGAGTAAGCAGGAGGTTTGTTCAAAATGTGGTGCTACTGGTGCCCCAAAGACAATTGCAGCTTTAGGGCACAGTTATAGTACGAGTTATACGATAGATCAGGCGGCAACTTGCACGGAGGCAGGAAGTAAATCTCGTCATTGTACAAGATGTAGTAGTACAACTGGCGTAGTCGTTATTGAGGCGCTTGGACATGATCTGTCAGGTGCTTGGAAGACTCAACGACAAGCCACTTGCACAGCTATGGGGATAAAAACACGCAATTGCAAGAGATGTACCACATATTCACAACTTGATTTGATTGCGGCTACTGGTCATTCATGGGGTAGTTGGAGTGTGGTACGAGAATCAACTACATCTGCAGACGGTCTGAAAAGCCGAAAGTGCAGCAAATGTTCGGAAACAGAAACACAGACAATTGCAAAACTTCCGTCAGAAAATCACAAACATAGTTATGGAAAATGGAAGACTATCGAAGAAGCAACTTGTGTCAGTCAAGGAAGTGCAGAGAGAGTTTGCAATAGTTGTGGAGGAAAAGAAACAAAAGTCTTGAGTAGTGGCGAACATGTTATGAATGAATGGACAGAGACGATAAAGTCCACCTGCTCGGTAAGTGGGGAAGAAAAACGGGAGTGCATAACAGAAGGATGTGACTATTCTGAAACTCGTGTGTCTAACATGAAAAAACATGACTTTGGAATTCCACGAATTATAGAAAATGCTAGCAAAGAAAAAGATGGAATTCAAGAAGTGACATGTACAGTTTGCGGTAAAACAGAGATGCAAACCATCAAGGCGGAGAAAAAAGAAAAAAACATTGAGAAACAAGAAGAATCTACAAAAGGTATTTTTGATAGATTGAAAAATAGTGAAGGCAGCACACATATGATTGTTTTGGTTGCAATCATAATAGGAGGATTCTTGACAATAGGTGTCGGAGTTGTTGGTGTAATAGTTGCCACTAAAATAAAGAAAAAAGAAGAGTAGAAGATAAAATATAAAAAAGATTCAGGGGGGTGCGTTAAGTATTCCCCTTTTTACTTTGTAGGAAACCATTTTAACGAATCTCGCTCCATCGTTGCGTTTGAAGGCATTTTAGTGTTGATATGCACAGTTACTTGGTTTATGGTATAGCAAACAAGCCTTCAAGTGCCAGTCTTTTAAGATTAATTAGTTACAAGAAAAATATGGGTTCTGAGACGTTGGAAATTTTGAATTCCATATGATGTTCGTTTCGGCCATTTTAACCCAATCAAAGAAGTCTTTTCGCCGTTCAGAATATTTGGTGTTCTGACAGATTTCATGAAATTTCACTTTTAGAAAATGAGCAATTCGTAAGTCGTCGTTATAAAGAAGCATTAAATCACGAGCTGCTTTGTTCTCGTCCTTGAGTTTATGATATTGGGTTAAAATCAAGGTCTTACTTCGTTTGTAGTACTTTCGTAGACGAGCGGGTATTGTCTTTTGTAATCTTTTGCGAACATCTTCTATAGCCCATGTAGTCTGTCTGATAAAATGATATTTGTCGATAATGATTTCAACATTTGGAAAGTATGTATGAGCCATTTCAATATAAGGTTTCCACATAGCACAAACAAAGTGTTTAACACGATGTCTTTCGTCTTTGGGGATGGAAGCAAAGTACGAAACTAAATGATTGTGAGTTCTGTCTGGAAGAATATCAAGTACTTTGTGTTTCGTTGGAACAACCAGAATACATTGAAACTTTCCAGTAGAGGCATTGCCACGGAATTCATCAATTGGTGAAGTTGCTCCAAAGACTGATGTTGTAAGAATTCTAAGACTTGTTATCAAGAGAAAATGGTGGTTTCCAATTGTCATATTATGATATAATTGTTTTGCAAAAGAAAATTGTATTTGTATTACAGAAGGGAAAAGATATGAAGAAAATTAAAAATATTGAAAACCCAATAAATGAAGATGATATAACTTATTATCAATTATCCAGATGTTATTCTAAAGAGGATATCCGGAGGATTGTAGAGATACTAAGTGAAAACAGAGTAAAGTTTGATGGCTTTCACTTGAGCAATTCATTAGAACAACCAGACCGTTTTTTTAGAGTATTTCCAACATTGAAAGATTTATATACATATCCTATAGGCAATGAATATATAGATCATTTTGGATTAGATTGTATTTATAATGATATCAAATTTTCCTTAACATTTGATTTTGCAGAAAATCAAGTTATTACTATTACAAAAGGAAATATTGATTTGAAAGATTTGTTGATGCAGTTAGAAAAATAACCGTCTAAATGCCATTTGTTGACACTTCTGTCAAGAATGGTATAGTGTTCATAGATAAATGTTAAAACTTAGGGAGAAGACTTATGAGATTTGAAACAATTTATTTAAAAGAATATTTCCCGGAGTTGGGTGGAGAAGGTTGCAACGCATACGTGGAATGTTGTATTCCAGACAATTGTCAAAATGCGGGAGATGTGTTGCTTGAAAAAACATTTCCAGCCATGGTGATTTGCCCAGGTGGTGGATATGGAATGACTAGCGATAGAGAAGCAGAAGTAGTTGCACTACAATTCTTAAGTGAAGGATATCGAACATTTGTGATTCGTTATTCAGTAGCTCCACATTGTTTTCCTCAGCAATTGAGAGAAGTTGCAGCAGTAATGGAATTGATTTACAAATATGCGGGTGAGTGGAAAATCGATGTGACTAGAATCGGAATTATCGGATTTTCAGCAGGAGGACATTTAGCGGCACAATATTCCAACCGATATGATTGTCCGGAGGTTCGTGAATTGTTCCCAGAGAGCAAGCCGGTAAATGCAAGCATTTTAAGCTATGCCGTATTGATCGCACATCCGGAATTCAAGCATGGAGGAAGTATCCGACACTACGTGGGACATGAACCGACAGAGCGCAATGAAAAAGGATGCTCATGTGAGCTTATGGTGACAGAAAAGACACCGCCGACATTTTTGTGGCATACAGCAGAGGATAAAACGGTTCCTGTGGAAAATAGTCTTTTATATGCGCAAGCTTTAAGCGCACATAAAGTACCATTTGAATTACATGTTTATCCATATGGAAGTCATGGACTTTCTACAGCAAACAAACTTTTGTATGACGGATTGGAAGAGCGCTATGCACATGCATCGAAATGGATTGAAGATGTAAAAACTTGGTTAGAGTTGCATGGTTTTTAGAAATATGAAATTAAACAGTATGGGGGAAATATGTTTTCAGAAATGCTCATGATTATCGGCGCGCTTATTTTAGTGTTTGCATTTCCGTCCTCAATCATTGTGACGATTGTTTTTGCGGTGAAAAAGAAAAGAATATGGATTCCTTTGTTGTGCATGCTTCTTTGCTTGTTGACTGGTGTTGGAACGATAGGCGTCGGTGGCTACCTTTATGGAGAATCTGAGGAATATCAAAAGCAATTATTCATTACTCCGGAAGAAAAGCAGCGGAGAAAGGAAAATGCAGAACAATTAGAACGTGAAAAGGCAAAAGCAAAAGCGGATAGTGCTAAAAAAGAAAAAGGTGCAAAAAAAGAATTTGCACAAGAGTATCTTTTTAATGAACCGAAAAGCAAAGTGAAATATATAGAATACAGTATTGAGAAAAATAGCAATGGAGTACGTTGTTTGGTTCTAGATTTTGAATACACAAATATATCGAGCGAAAATCAGGTGTTTGATACGGCGTTTACGATAGATGTTTTCAAAGGTGAGATAAAGTTAGAAGAATCATCGACATATGTAGGTGATGCAGCGTCAAATGGCATGGTAGAAATTCAGCCGGGAAGTAATGTGAAAGTTGCGAAGTGCTTTATTCTTGGTGAAGAAAGGGAATCAGAATGTGTCAAAGTTGAACTGGTTTCAAAAGCGAAAGAAACGGATCGACAAAGCTTTGAAATTGTGTTGGATAAGACAACAGATTGACATCTGCATGAAAACAGTATATCATAATTTTAGAGAGATACTTATTTGTAAAACTTATAGAGAATTTTGTTGAGTTTTTCATTTTTTTCTCAACGTTTTGTTTTGTTAGAAGAAGGGAATGCGTTAAGCATTCCTTTTTTCTGTTTTTTTATTTGCAAGTTTGCCAGATAATATTTTGTCAAACTATGCATAAATAGAAAAAATGTGATAAAATAAAAGAAATTTAATGTGAAAGGAACGTTACAAATGAAAAAGAAAAGCCCTGCGTTTATAGTAATTCTGGTCATTTCGTTGGTGATAATTGGACTTGGATTGGGACTTGTTGTGATTGGTGGCTCGATTTTTGCATATCAGTATATAAAGGAAGAACCAGAAGAACCAAAAAAACCAGGAAAAAAAGAGAAAGAAGAAAATCAATTTGAAATTGTAATCGAATGGGATGGAAAGTATCCAAACGATAATAACCTGATTGATTTAGATGTTATATTAAGTGGTACCTTAGAGGGTGGAAAAGAGATTGTATTAGATGATGCAACTAGTAGCGTGTACGACTCGGATGGCAAACTTGTTGGAACCATAAAGAAGGTAATCGTAAATAACAAAGGTACAATTACGATTAATTTATATAATTCAAACGGAACCTTTGCATTAGAGGGATATGATGGTCGTTTCAATCCGCAACTGTGGGATAATGAAGTTTCCATTAGCAACGCAAAAGCAACCGTTATGAAGAATGAAAAACAAGAAAAAGAATTGGAAGTATTGTCAGGACTTTGCCGTAATGGTAAGGGATATGATTTCTGGGGAATCTGCGGAATCAAAGATGGCGAGTTGACAGCGTATAACGGTTCGTGGGCAACGAAGGAGTGGAAGATATCTGAAAATGAAGGGGAAATAACTCCTGGCCTCTCTTTGACGGAAGCGGATATAGAGGCGCGAGTAAAGCGAATTCGAGAAGTTTATTATGGAATTCAAAATAATATTTCGGCCTATGAAAAACGAGATGGTGGTTCCGGCACGGAACGATATGTGAAGAATGGACAAATATGCAAGATTGTCGCCAAGGCAGGTGCATATGCGGACCAAGGATACGATAGTAAATATACCGCACAATATTATTATGATAATGAACAATTGGCATTTGTTTTTGTTTATTCTGGCGGAGAAGAACATCGATTCTATATGGATGCTACAAATGGATGGAAAGTGGTTCGGTATATTGACCCAAGTGGTGTGACACACAATTATACAGAAGGTGCAGAGGCTACGGAAATTTCAAATGTTGGATATTTTTGCAACTTTGCAATGCAAGAATTGGCATGGGCAAGACATTAAATAAGTTGTATATTTCTTATTGCTTAAAGATGAATTTGGAATTTTTTCGTACGGTGGCATATTAGGTACACTCGTTATGGATATGCCATTTTTCCTTATAACATTATTGCAGGCATTTATCGCTTATTTTATAGTGGCATTTGTTTTCAAAAAGGTGCTAAAAACAAAAGTTGATTTATAAATAACAAAACATAAAAAAAGAATGGAGTTGCTCCATTCTTTTTATTTGCATAATATAAGCAAAAAATTGAGCAAATTTCGCAAACTTATCCCCGAATATATTTAGTATAATATGTTTATCCTAAAATAAAAATGGGAATATAGGAGGAAATTGCATGAAGGCGTTTTTAGGAGACGATTTCTTGCTAGGCAGCGAGAAGGCGAAAAGGTTGTATTTTGATTATGCCAAAGAGCAACCTATTATTGATTATCACTGCCATGTGAGCCCGCAGGAAATCTATGAAGATAAAAAATTTGACAACTTGTTTCAAGTGTGGCTTTCAGGTGACCATTATAAATGGCGCATGATGCGTTCTAATGGTGTGGACGAGCAGTATATTACTGGAAATGCACCGGAGCGTGAAAAGTTCCAAAAGTTTGCAGAGGCGTTGCCCAAAGCCATTGGAAATCCAATGTATCACTGGTGCCATTTAGAACTTAAGAATTACTTTGGTTATACCGGTGTCTTAAATGGTGACACCGCTGAAGAAGTGTGGAATCTTGCAAATAAAAAATTGGCGCAGTCTGATATGAGTGTGCGAGGAATTATTAAAAAGAGCAATGTTAGCTTTATCGGAACAACAGATGATCCAATTGATAGTTTGGAATGGCATAAAAAGATAGCGGCAGATGATAGTTTTGATGTTGTAGTTGCTCCAACTTTCCGACCAGACAAGGCACTCAATATTGAAAAAGAGGGTTGGATTGAGTATCTCGACAAACTTGCAGAGGTAACAGGTGTAATAATCTGTTCTGTTACCAGTTTGAAAGAAGCACTTGCGAATCGAATTCAATATTTTGATTCCTGCGGATGTAAAGCAAGTGACCATGGTATGGACTACCTAGTTTATCGAGAACTGCCAGAAAAAGAAATCGAAAAGGTTATGAAGAAGGCTGTTCTAGGAGAGGGGCTTAGCATAGAAGAAATTGAAGCTTTTAAGACGGAATTACTTGTATTTTGCGCAAAAGAGTATGCAAAAAGAGGCTGGATCATGCAACTTCATTACAATTGTCTTAGAAATCCAAACTCCAAGATGTTTAAACTTCTTGGACCAGATATGGGATTTGACTGCATCGGTCCACACGAATCTTGCAGAGCATTAGCGTCGTTACTCGATACATTATATAATGATGCCTCCTTACCTAAGACAATTATCTATAGCTTAGATCCAACGGATAATTCATTCATTGACACTTTGATTGGAGCGTTCCAAGGGACAGAGTGCGCAGGAAAAATACAACACGGAAGTGCTTGGTGGTTCAATGACAATAAGACCGGTATGCAAGACCAGTTGACATCTCTTGCAAATCTCTCGCTTCTTGGAAATTTTGTAGGGATGTTAACAGATTCTCGAAGCTTCCTTTCTTATACGAGACATGAGTATTTTCGCAGAATTTTATGCGATTTTGTGGGAGGTCTTGTGGAGAATGGAGAGTATCCAAATGACGAGAAAACATTGGGTGAAATTATAGAAGGCATTTGTTATGAAAATGCAAAAAAATATTTTGAAATATAGAGGAGGAAAAATATGGCAATGAAAATGTGTTTCAGATGGTATGGCGAAGGTAATGATAATATTAAACTTTCCGATATCAAACAGATTCCAGGTGTAGAAGGTATCGTGTGGGCATTGCATCACAAGATGCCAGGGGAAATCTGGGAAGAAGAAGAGATTGCAGAAGTAAAAAGACAGTTGGATGAGTATGGATTTAATATGGATGTGGTAGAGTCGGTGAACATACACGATGATATCAAGATTGGACTTCCAACGAGAGATAAATACATTGAAAACTACAAACAATGTATCCGCAATCTTTCGAAATTTGGAGTAAAGGTAATCTGTTATAACTTTATGCCAATCTTTGACTGGACAAGAAGTGATTTGTTCCGTCCGGTGGGAGATGGTTCTACAGCACTGTTCTATGAAAAAAATATGATTCAAGAAGATTACAATGCCATGGCAAAATATATTCTTGATTTCACGGAAAAGTATGATATGTCATTCCCTGGCTGGGAACCAGAGAGAATGGCAAAATTGGATGAACTTTTCAAGGCATACGAGGGAGTAGACCACGAAACTTTGTGGGCAAATCTCAAATATTTCTTAGAAGCAATTATGCCAACTTGCCGTGAGTGTGATGTTAAGATGGCTATCCATATGGATGATCCACCGTGGGATATTTTCGGACTTCCACGCCTTCTCATTAATGAAGAAAATATCGATCGTTTCCTTAAGATGGTAGATGACGAATATAACTGTTTAACACTCTGTTCGGGAAGTTTGAGTGCAGATCCAAACAACAATGTAGCAAATGTTGTTCGCAAACATTGTGATCGAATTGCATTTGCACACATCCGTAACGTAAAACATTTTGAAAACGGTGATTTTTCGGAGGCAAGCCACCGCGATTGCGATGGAGACACAGGCATTTTAGATATCTTGAAAGCATACCATGATTGTGGATTTGAAGGATACATTCGTCCGGACCATGGAAGACATTTGTGGGATGAAAAACCAGGAAACGTTCGTCCTGGATATGGACTTTATGACCGAGCGCTCGGAGTGATGTATATGCTTGGTGTATGGGATTCTTTAGATAAATTTAAAAAGGAAATGTAGGAGGGAATGATTATGAATCTTCCATTGAATATTGATTATACGGGAAAAGTTGTTGTTGTAACTGGTGCAGGCGGACTTATCTGCGGAGCAATGGCTCGTGCATTTGCGCAGTCAGGAGCACATGTTGCAGCATTGGACCTTAACGAAGAAGCAGTAAAGAAGTTAGCAGACGAATTGACTGCAGAAGGATATGTATGTAAAGGATATAAGGCTAATGTACTTGAAACAGAATCTTTAGAACTTGTACATGAAGCAGTAAAAAAAGACCTTGGCGGATGTGATATTTTAATTAACGGAGCAGGAGGAAATAACCCAAGAGCTACTACAGATAATGAATATCAACATGAAGCAAAAGAGGGTGAAAAGTCATTCTTTGACCTTGACAGCTCAGGCGTAGATTTTGTATTTAAATTGAACTTTCAGGGGACACTCATTCCAACACAAGTGTTTGCAAAAGATATGGTAGAAAAGCAAAAAGGATGTATCTTAAATATATCTTCTATGAATGCATACACACCACTTACAAAAATTCCAGCGTACTCTGCAGCAAAAGCAGGGATTTCAAATTTTACACAATGGTTGGCAACACACTTTGCAGGAACAGGAATTCGTTGCAATGCGATTGCACCAGGATTCTTAGTGTCTGCTCAGAATAAAGCACTTTTATTCAACGAAGATGGAACACCAACAGCACGTAGTGCAAAGATTCTTCGTGGAACACCAATGGACCGTTTCGTAGACGCAGACGAATTGTTGGGAGGAACCTTATTCCTCTGCGATGAAAAATCAGCTTCTGCGATTACAGGAGTGGTACTTCCAATCGACTGCGGTTTTGCAGCGTACTCGGGAGTATAAGTTGCATATCGGTTAGAATAGGGAAAAATGACAAGCGAATGCTTGTCATTTTTTTTAATAAGAATTTACTTTTAATACCCCTCGTGGTATAGTAAGGAGTGGAATTAGCTAAGGAGGATATATAGCATGAAATTAGGTATCGTTGGATTACCAAATGTTGGAAAAAGTACATTATTTAATTCATTGACCAAGGCGGGAGCGGAATCTGCGAATTATCCATTCTGTACCATCGACCCAAATGTGGGTGTGGTAACTGTGCCAGATGAGAGATTAAATGTACTTGGGAAAATGTATAACACAAAGAAAATAGTGCCTGCAGCGATTGAATTTGTTGATATTGCAGGTCTTGTAAAAGGGGCATCAAAAGGAGAAGGTCTAGGAAATCAATTCCTTGCAAATATCCGTGAAGTAGATGCGATTGTGCATGTTGTAAGATGTTTTGAGGACAGCAATATTGTTCATGTAGATGGAAGCATTGCTCCGCTTCGTGATATTGAGACAATCAATCTAGAACTTATTTTCTCAGATATTGAAATATTAGAAAGACGCATTGCTAAAGCCGTAAAAGTTGCTCGTAACGATAAAGCGGTTGCAAAAGAATTAGAACTTTTAGAAAAAATAAAAGCACATTTGGAAGACAATAACATGGCAAGAAGCTTTGAAGTGAATGATGAAGATGAACTTGCGTTGTTAGAAAGTTATAACTTGTTGACATACAAACCAGTAATCTTTGCAGCAAATGTAGCGGAAGATGAATTGGCTGATGATGCAGCGGGAAATGAAGGTGTACAGGCAGTTCGAGCATTTGCAGAAAAAGAAAACTGCGAAGTCTTTGTTGTTTGTGCACAGATTGAGCAAGAAATTGCAGAGTTGGATGATGAAGAAAAAACAATGTTCTTAGAAGACTTGGGTCTTTCAGAATCAGGACTTGAAAAATTAATTAAAGCAAGTTACAGCTTGCTTGGACTTATCAGCTATTTGACTGCAGGAGAACCGGAAGTTCGTGCTTGGACAATCAAGAAAGGCACAAAAGCTCCACAGGCAGCAGGAAAAATTCATTCCGATTTTGAACGTGGATTCATTCGTGCAGAAATTGTAAGCTACAACGATTTGATGGATTGTGGAACTTATACGGCAGCCAAAGAAAAGGGACTTGTGCGATTGGAAGGTAAGGAATATGTCGTACAAGACGGAGATATTATTTTATTTAGATTTAATGTTTAATAAAAGGAGTAACGTATGGTAGGAAATATCAATTTTCCACACCTTGGAATTCATTTGAAAAATGTAGGACAGAGCATTTCTCCATTTGGTTTTGACATTGCTTACTACGGAATGATCATATGTATCGGTGTTTTGTCAGGGATTATGTTGGCTACTCATTTGGCGAAAAAGGCGGGCAAAGATCCGGAGATGATTTATGATTTTGCACTATATGAAGTGATTTTTTCGGTGATAGGAGCGAGACTATATTATGTTATTTTTTCATGGGACCTTTACAAAGATGACTTATGGAGTATCTTTAACATTCGAGAAGGCGGACTGGCAATCTACGGAGCGGTAATAGGAGCAGTTCTGACTGCAATTGTCTATACAAAAATCAAGAAAATACCGTTTTGGTCGCTGGTTGATATTGGAGCTCCTGCATTAGTGCTTGGTCAGGCTATTGGTCGATGGGGAAATTTCTTTAACCGTGAGGCGTTTGGGGAATATACGAACAGCTTTCTTGCAATGCAATTGCCCCTGAGAGATGTGCGCACAGGTGATGTTACAGAGCTAATGAGAGAAAATATAGTTGTGGTGGAAGGAATTTCATATATTCAGGCTCATCCAACATTCCTCTATGAGTCTTTGTGGAACCTTGGTGTTTTGGCATTCCTGTTGTGGTGGACGAAGAAAAAGAAATTCGATGGTGAAATCTTCTTGATGTACTTATGTGGATATGGAGTGGGAAGATTTTGGATTGAAGGCTTGCGTACAGATTCGCTTTTGATTCCAGGAACAGAACTTCGAGTATCACAATTATTGGCACTTGTATTGGTGATTGTGTCTATCGTTTTAATTTTTATAAAGAAAAAAAAGAAAACAGTTCCGGAGCAATAGTCTCCGGAATCTTTGTTTGAAAATAAATTTTAAAATCGAAAAAAAGTGGTTGACAAACAAAAAGGACGTCAGTATAATACATATTGTTCGGTTGAAAAACTAGGAACATGCACGAGTGGCTCAGTGGTGGAGTATCGCCTTGCCAAGGCGAGGGTCGCGGGTTCGAATCCCGTCTCGTGCTTTTTATTTTTGCAAAATGCTTAGAAACAGTAGTTTCTAGGCATTTTTTACTTTATAAGAAACTTTGTTTGTAGGCATAAAAAACTTTACAAACATCTTAGCAAATGATATACTGTCTCTAATTGAATGACTGAGAGATAGAGGCGCGGTTTTCATAAGTAAGGTATGATAAAGACGGACAACTGTTGTGTCTGAAAGGGAAAGCCGCCGAAGGAACATTTTTGGTCCGAAAGGATGTTTCTGGGGCATTACAAAAGATGTAATGCACTGTCACATGCGTGTGGAGTGCTATCGTTGTTATAAAAATAGGGATATTTGGTAACCATGAATGAGCTTTTCACGAGGTCGTTCATGGTTTTTGTATTTAATGTGAAAGTAAGAAGGAGGAATGAGGTATGCATATCTCAAAGAAAAATGTAGTCAAGATTGTTATGGCGATTTTGATTTTAGTAGCACTGTCAGCGATGACGGTATTTGCTGGTGGGGAAGCAGCAGAATATACACCAAGTATGTATGGAACATTTTGGTCGTTGGTTCCACCATTAGTAGCAATTGCACTTGCACTCATTACAAAAGAAGTGTATAGTTCGTTGTTTGTTGGTATTTTAGTAGGAGCATTGTTCTATTCAGGATTCTCGTTTGAAAAAACGATTACACATGTATTGAATGATGGATTTATCGCAGTACTTTCAGACAGTTACAACGTAGGTATTTTGATTTTCCTTGTGGTTCTTGGTGCAATCGTGGCACTTATGAATCGTGCAGGTGGATCAGCAGCATTTGGTAATTGGGCAAGCAAACACATCAAAACAAGAGTGGGTGCACAGTTGGCAACGATTGCATTAGGAGTTTTGATTTTTATTGATGACTATTTCAACTGTTTGACAGTAGGTAGCGTTATGCGCCCAGTAACAGATAAGCACAATGTATCACGTGCGAAGTTATCATACTTAATTGATGCGACCGCAGCACCGATTTGTATCATTGCACCAGTTTCGTCTTGGGCAGCAGCAGTAAGTAGTTATGTAGAAGAAGGAAAAGGTCTTAAAGTATTTATCCAAGCAATCCCATATAACTTCTATGCGATACTAACAATTGTCATGATGATTGTTCTCGTAATTATGAGACGCGAATATGGCCCAATGAAAACGCATGAAGAGAATGCATTCAAAGGAGATATCTTTACGACTGAAGATCGTCCATATGCAAATGCAGATGCAGACGAAGTGAATACAAAAGGAAAAGTTATTGACCTTGTGTTCCCTATCGCAGTGTTAATTATTGCTTGTGTTCTAGGTATGATTTATACAGGTGGATTCTTTAGTGGAGCAAGTTTTATCGAAGCATTTTCAAATTGTGACGCATCAGTTGGTTTAGCTATTGGAAGTATCTTCGGTTTGATTATTACGATTTTATTCTATTTACTTCGTAGAGTGCTTTCGTTTAAGAAATGTATGGAATGTATTCCAGATGGATTCAAGGCGATGGTTCCAGCAATTTTGATTTTGACATTTGCTTGGACTTTGAAAGCAATGACAGATAGCCTTGGAGCAACTGACTTTGTTGATTCTACAGTTAAGAGCTTTGCGAGTGCGTTCATGGGATTCTTGCCAGCAATTGTCTTTGTAATTGGATGCGTGATTTCTTTTGCAACAGGAACATCTTGGGGAACATTTGGTATCTTAATTCCAATTGTAACAGCCGTATTTGGAGGAAGCCATCCGGAACTTACGATAATTGGTATTTCTGCTTGTATGGCAGGTGCTGTATGTGGAGACCACTGTTCGCCAATTTCAGATACAACGATTATGGCATCAGCAGGTGCTCAGTGTAATCACGTAAATCACGTATCAACACAACTTCCGTATGCAATTACAGTTGCAGCTGTATCCTTCGTAACTTATATCGTTGCCGGATTCACAAAGAGTGCATGGATTTCATTACCAGTAGGTGCGGTATTATTGATTGCAACATTACTTCTTTTAAGTAAAAAAGTGAAAGAAGAATAAGAAAGAAGATTACAAATAGGCTACGCAAAAGCGTAGTCTATTTTTCTTTATTCTTGGAGAAAATAATGCTATAATAATAGGTAATATGAATTTAGGAGAATGACATGAATATTAGTGGATTGACAAGTTACGAATTAGTACAACAAAAGAGTTTAAATGATCTGAAATCAGAGGGATATTTTCTTCGCCACAAAAAGAGTGGTGCAAAGATTCTTTTGATGAAAAATGATGATGATAACAAGGTGTTTTTTGTGGGATTTCGCACGCCGCCGGAAGATAGCACAGGGCTACCACATATTTTAGAACATTCGGTGCTTTGTGGCTCGAAGAATTTCCCGCTAAAAGATCCTTTTGTAGAATTGGTTAAAGGGTCACTCAATACATTTTTGAATGCTATGACCTATCCGGATAAAACAGTATATCCGATTGCAAGCTGCAATGATAAAGATTTTCAAAATTTAATGCATGTATATATGGATGCTGTTTTTTATCCGAATATTTATAAATACGAGGAGATTTTTAGACAAGAAGGCTGGAGCTATCAGTTGGAATCGGAAGAGGATGCATTGAGTTATAATGGCGTTGTTTACAATGAAATGAAAGGTGCGTTTTCTTCTCCGGAAGGTGTGTTGGATCGAATGATTTTAAATACGCTATTTCCAGATACTTGTTATACCAATGAATCTGGTGGAGATCCAGAGTGTATTCCAAGCCTGACGTATGAACAATTTTTGGATTTCCATAAGAAATATTATCATCCATCGAATAGTTACATTTATCTCTATGGAGACATGGATTTTGTGGAAAAATTGCAATGGTTGGATGAAAACTATCTGTCTGCCTATGATGCAATGGAGATTGATTCAGCTATAGCGAAACAGGTTCCTTTTGCGTGTATGAAAGAAGTGGAACAGAGCTATTCGATTGGAAGCAATGAATCGGAAGAAGATAACACGTACTTATCCTATAATAAAGTTGTTGCAACGAGTTTGGACACTGAACTTTGTTTGGCGTTTGAAGTGTTGGACTATGCGTTGTTATCCGCGCCAGGTGCTCCACTAAAAAAAGCACTTGTGGATGCAGGAATCGGAAAAGATATTTTGGGTTCTTATGACAATGGCATTTATCAACCAATTTTCTCAATTGTAGCAAAGAATGCAAATGTAGACCAAAAAGATGCATTTGTGAAAGTAATTGAAGATACATTGCGAGAAATTGTAGCCGCAGGAATTGATCAAAAAGCGATTGAAGCAGGAATTCATTATCATGAGTTCCGTTATCGAGAAGCCGACTTTGGTTCATTTCCAAAAGGTCTGGAATATGGATTGCAGATTATGGATAGCTGGCTTTATGAAGAAGATAAACCATTTATCTATTTGGATGCAATCGAAACCTATACATTTTTGAAAGAACAAATTGGAACAAGATATTTTGAAAATTTAATTCAAACCTATGTGTTGGATAATACCCATGGTGCGATTGTGGTAGTGAAACCTGAAAAAGGACGTACTGCAAGAATGGATAAGGAGTTAGAAGAAAAATTAGCTTCTTATAAAGCTTCCTTGGATTCAAAAGAAGTAGAAAAACTTGTAGAAGCCACACATGCATTGGTGGAGTATCAAGAAGCAGAAGAAAACCCAGAGGATGTAGAGAAGATTCCTGTGTTAGAGCGTGAAGATATCAGCCGAGAGATTGCACCGATTCAAAACGAAGAAGTTACAATCGACGAGACACTGGTGGTCTATCATGAGATTGATACCAACGGTATTGGCTATGTAGACTTGTTGTTTGACTTATCTGGTGTTACCGAGGAGGAGCTTCCATATGTGGGAATGCTCCAGGCTGTTTTGGGAATCATCGATACAGAACATTATGAATATGGTGAGTTGTTTAATGAAATCAATATGCATACGGGAGGCATTTCGACTAGCATTGAATTGTATCCAGATGTGACGAAGGTGAAGGAAAAGGATTTCCGTGCAACCTTTGAAATAAAGTCAAAAGTATTGTATGAAAAACTTCCGATTGCATTTGCGATGATGAAGGAAATTTTGACGAAGTCGAATCTGGAAGATGAAAAACGTTTAAAAGAGATTCTTTCCATGACAAAGTCGCGACTTCAAATGCGTTTCCAATCATCGGGACATGTGACTGCAGCAGGTCGTGCCTTGGCATACACATCGCCATTGTCAAAATTCAAAGATTTGACAAATGGAATTGATTATTATGAAGTGGTCAAGTGTGTAGAAGAGAATTTTGAAGAAGAAAAAGAAGTTCTCAAGTCAATGCTTATCAAATTGGCGAAACAAATCTTTAGAAGTGATAATATGATGCTAAGCTTTACTGCAGAACGTGAAGGTTTGGGTCAACTTGAAACTTTGATACCGCAGTTGAAGGCGTCGTTGTTTGTAGAGGATGTAGAGCAGTCTTCATGCGTTCTTCATTGCGAGACGAGAAATGAGGGCTTGAAAACAGCTTCAAAGGTGCAATATGTAGCTCGTGCGGGAAACTTTATTGACGCAGGATATTCTTATACGGGAGCTTTTCAGATTTTGCGTGTGATTATGGGATATGAGTATTTGTGGCAAAATGTGCGCGTCAAGGGTGGTGCGTATGGTTGCATGAGTAGTTTCACTAGATTAGGAGATGGATATTTTGTATCTTACCGAGATCCGAATCTAGAAAAGACGAATCAGATTTATGAAGGAGTTCCGGAGTATCTTCGCGGATTTACCGTGTCAGAGCGTGATATGACAAAGTATATTATAGGAACGATTAGTGGAATTGACCGGCCGATGACACCGGCGGCAAAAGGGGATCGCTCCATGAATTTGTATATGAATCGTGTATCAGCGGAGATGATACAAAAAGAGAGAATAGAAATTTTGAATGCAACGCAGGAAGACATCCAAAATCTGGCGGCGAGTGTAGAAGCGGTTTTGAAGTGCAATCAAATATGTGTCATAGGAAATGAAGAAAAAATCGAGGCACAAAAAGAATTATTCGGAGAAGTGAGAGATTTATTCTAAATATAAAGGAGAACGTATGAGAGCAGATTACAAATCAGGATTTGTAACATTAATTGGAAGACCAAATGTGGGGAAATCCACATTGATGAATTATCTGATTGGTCAAAAGATTGCGATTACATCCAACAAACCACAGACGACAAGAAATCGAATTCAAACAGTGTTGACCACAGAAGAAGGGCAAATTGTATTTGTGGACACACCGGGAATTCACAAAGCAAAAAATAAACTCGGTGAATATATGGTGAATGTGGCAGAACGTACACTGAATGAAGTGGACGTTGTGTTGTGGCTCGTGGAACCTTCTACTTTTATAGGTGCCGGAGAAAAACACATTGCTGAGCAATTGGGGAAAGTAAAGACTCCAGTTGTCTTAGTCATTAACAAAGTGGATATGGTGAAGAAAGAAGAGGTGCTGACATTTATTGACGCATATCGAAAGATTTATGATTTTGCAGAGATTGTTCCGGTATCAGCCAGAAGTGGACAAAACACAGATGAACTTGTGAAAGTGATTCTGAAATATTTGCCATATGGACCACAATTTTATGATGAAGATACCATTACAGATCAACCGGAGAGACAAATTGTATCAGAACTTATTCGAGAAAAAGCGTTGCATTGTCTGAATGATGAAATACCACACGGAATTGCTGTGGCGATTGATAAGATGAGTTATCGCAGAAAGATTGTAGATATTGATGCAACAATCATTTGCGAGAGAGATTCACATAAGGGAATTATCATTGGAAAGCAGGGTGCAATGTTGAAAAGAATCGGAAGTACCGCTCGATTTGAAATTGAGAGGATGCTGGATATGAAGGTGAATCTGCAACTTTGGGTGAAGGTGAAAAAGGACTGGAGAGACAGCGATTTCTTAATTAAGAACTTTGGTTATACCAAGGATGAATCTTAAGAACTGGTAGATACTTTCAGTATGAGAAAATGTCAAGTGGAGACTCTAACTTTATACAAGGGAGGGTTTTCACATGGCAGATTAAGATTTGTGGACAACATTTGAAAAGACAGGTAGTATCGTGGATTATCTCAATTACAAGGGCATCCATATGGAACAAAAAGAAAACAAGGTAGGAGAGAATATAGTTGAATCAGTCGATAAAGGTGACAGGAATGATACTATCCGCAGTTCCTATCGGTGAATATGACAAACGTATTGTGATTTTGACAAAAGAAAAGGGAAAAATTTCTGCATTCGCAAAAGGGGCCAGACGTCAGAATAGCCCACTTATGGGAGTGACAAATCCATTTTGTTTTGGCGAATTTGAATTATATGAGGGACGCACCTCACACAATGTGATGCAGGCGCATATCCTGAATTATTTTATGGAGTTCAACACCGATTTTGAGAGCGCATATTATGGCTTCTATTTTATGGAAATTGCGGATTATTATACAAGAGAATACAATGATGAAAAAGAGATGTTAAAACTTTTGTATCAAACGATGAGAGCACTGGCTTCAGGGAAATTTGACCGAGAGTTGGTGAGGTACATATTTGAACTAAAAACCTTAGTGATACAGGGAGAAGCACCAGAAGTATTTCGATGTGTGAATTGTGGAGTTGATGATCGTAAAATGGTGTTTAGTAGTCAAAACCATGGATGTGTGTGTGAAGAGTGCCGAGATATTGTCGTAGATGGAATCGAAACTTCGGATTCTACAGCATATGCATTGCAATATATTGTTTCTTCAAGTGTTGAAAAATTATATACATTTACTGTTTCAAAAGAAGTTTTAGAAGAAATACGAAGAATTATGAAACAATATATGGGGACACATGTGGATAAAACCTTTAAGTCTTTGGAAATATTGGAAATGTGCTTGAAATAAGCAAATAATGACGTTATAATAATTAGAATTAAGATTCACAGAATGAGAGGAATATAATGATGGAAAAGACAATGGATAAGATTGTAGCACTCGCAAAATCAAGAGGATTTGTGTATCCGGGTTCCGAAATCTACGGTGGACTTGCGAACACATGGGATTATGGAAATCTTGGTGTAGAGTTGAAAAATAATGTAAAAAGAGCATGGTGGAAAAAGTTCGTGCAAGAGAATCCATACAATGTAGGTGTGGATTGTGCGATTCTTATGAATCCACAAACATGGGTAGCATCTGGGCATTTGGGTGGATTTAGTGATCCACTTATGGACTGTAAAGAATGTAAAGAAAGATTCCGTGCTGATAAGATTATTGAAGATTTTGCGGCGGAAAAAGGAATTGAATTAACAGAAAGCGTAGATGCTTGGTCAAAAGAACAAATGGAAGCATGGGTGGAAGAACACAACGTTCCATGTCCAAGCTGTGGAAAGCACAACTTCACAGAAATCCGTCAGTTCAACTTGATGTTCAAAACATTCCAAGGTGTAACAGAAGATGCAAAGAACACAGTGTACTTAAGACCGGAAACAGCACAAGGTATTTTCGTAAACTTCAAAAATGTACAACGTACATCTAGAAAGAAAATTCCATTTGGTATTGCTCAAATCGGAAAATCATTCCGTAACGAGATTAGACCAGGTAACTTCACATTCCGTACAAGAGAATTTGAACAAATGGAATTGGAATTCTTCTGTGAACCAGATACAGACCTTGAATGGTTCGCATATTGGAAAAATTTCTGTATTAATTGGTTACAAACATTAGGAATCAAAGAAGAAGAAATGCGCGTGAGAGATCACTCTCCAGAAGAGCTTTCTTTCTATAGTAAAGCAACAAGTGATATCGAGTTCTTGTTCCCATTTGGTTGGGGTGAACTTTGGGGAATTGCAGATAGAACAGATTACGATTTGACACAACATCAAGAAGTTTCAAAGCAAGACATGTCTTACTTTGATGATGAGAAGAAAACAAAATACATTCCGTATGTTGTAGAACCATCTCTTGGAGCTGATCGTGTTGTTCTTGCATTCCTTTGTGCAGCATATGACGAAGAAGAGTTGGAAGGCGGAGATATGAGAACTGTACTTCGTTTCCATCCGGCATTGGCTCCAATTAAGATTGGCGTGCTTCCTCTTTCTAAGAAGTTGAATGAAGGTGCAGAAAAAGTATTCGCAGAATTATCAAAATATTACAATTGTGAGTTTGATGATCGTGGAAATATTGGAAAACGTTATCGTCGTCAAGATGAAATCGGAACACCATTCTGTATTACATACGACTTCGAATCAGAAGAAGATGGTGCAGTAACTGTTCGTGATCGTGATACGATGCAGCAAGAAAGAATTAAAATTGAAGATTTGAAAGCATATTTCGAAGATAAATTTAGATTTTAATTATTATGGGGCGTAGCGGAGTGCTGCGTCCCATTTGGAACTAACGCTTTGGTTCAAAAAGCGTAACAGAAGGGAGAACCAACATGGAAAGAGAAAATATTTGGACACTTTATAACGAAAGTCAATTACAGGAATTACAAGCTTTAAGCGAATCCTACAAAGAATATTTAGATAAAGGCAAAACAGAACGTGAATGCATTAAAGAAGCTGTAAAAATGGCAAAGGA
>JAZNKI010000004.1:0-6748 GCA_045578495.1 Faecalimonas sp. | reverse complement strand
CATTGAGCATCAATGCAAAAATAATTGGTAATGGGAATGAAACTATCATCGAATACAGCGACAAAATTACAGTATTGCTAAAAATTTCTCCAAATTTTGCATGAGTTATAAATTTAGCAAACCATTCTAAACCAACCCATTCGCTTCCCGTGATACCAGCACGTGGCCGGTAATCACGGAATGCGATTTGAATTCCATACATCGGTCCATAATGAAATATGGCATAGTAGATGACAGGGACAATGATAATTGCCCACAACTGCCAGTCTCTTTTAAAGTGTTTCCAACATAGTCCTAATCTTTTTCGCATTTCTTTAATCCCTTTTATTTTCTCTTAAATGCAGCCTGTGCGGCTTTGACTAAATCTGATTGTCCATTTTTATCTAATCCGCCCACAAAGTCTTTCCATACAGAATCACTGTTAATATCCACTTCTCCAGTTGCTGTATTTGCAATAAATTGTCTTACGTAACTTTGATACATTGCAAGATATTCTGTACGTGTTTCTCTTTCGTCTGCATTATATGCCATATCTCTTACTGTTTGTTTTGGCACAGTTCCTGCTTTCTGAGCATCCACTTTCACTTGATATGATTCCTTATATAAACGGTTGGTTTCTTTTGCAATATCGCTCATTGCTGAATCATCAACGATCACTGTACAATATTTGTTTTCTGCATAAATACCACCCATTCTACACCATGTAGTGTTTCCTTTGAAGTAGGCATTTGGGTTGATTACCTTAACAGCACATTCTGTTCCAAGGTAATTCTTTCCTTCTGCTTCTTCCCAATCAACACCTTTTTCACCATTACGCATTACAGCTGCTGTTTCTTCCAAATACATTGTGTCAAGGAATTTCATGGCAAGTTCTTGATCTTGGCAATCTTCGGTAACGTAGCAACTAAATGAAATTGTTGGCTCTTTAATCATAGTCAATCCACCCTTGCCAGAGCCTGTTGCATCCTTAAGTGCTGGAAGCGCTGTGTATTCAGACAATACAGGGGTGTTTGAATTTGTAAATGCTGCTGGATGTCCAACAAAGATACCTACTCTTGGTACATCGTTATTTCCTATAACTGTTGAAACGAATTCTGCTTGAGATTCCAACGTAAATGAAAGGTCACTCATAAGTCCTTCTTTTACAAGTTTTCTCATATACACAAGTGCTTCACGGAATTCATCGGTTTCAACCGGTGCCCAAACTTTTCCTTTTTCCACATTGAACATTACGTCTCTGTTATATTCAACAAATGCATTGATGATGTATTCTGTAGCTGTACCGAGAGAAGCAATACCACTCTTTGTTCCCATAAGCGGAATCTCATCTTTTTGCCCATTGCCGTTAGGATCTTGTGTTTTAAATGCCTGTAAAACTGTGTACAATTCGTCCGTTGTTGTTGGCACTTTAAGTCCAAGCTTATCCAACCATTTTTGATTAATGTATGACATTACTTGAAGGTCATCCATAGAATAATCGCTCACCATAGGCATTCCATAGATTGCACCGTTGTTTGGATTCACAATCAATCTGTCTAATCTTTCACGAGTTTCTTTAGGAAGTCTTTCTAACATTGCCTTATAATTTTTTCCATGTTTATCGATAAGATCTGTTAAATCGATGAGATATTCATCTTCTCCATAGAGATCCATTGTATCTTTCTTAACGTCTTGGAATCCCCACAATACATCTGGCAATGGTTCATCACTGGCACACATAAGTGATAAAAGTTGTTCCATAGATGAAGCATTATCATTGAAAAATACGAATTCAATATCAGCTCCAATTTTTTCTTCAAAGTACTTTGTTAATGCATTTTCGTCATAATTTTCAACGTTCATATTTTGTGGAACTCCCACAGTCAGAACGCCACTCTTTTTGCCGCCTTTATCTTTTCCACCGCAACCTGCGAAAAGACCGCACAATAAAACTACACATAATACAAGTGAAATCACTCTCTTTTTCATTATTCTTTCTCCTTTTTCTCTTCTTTTTTGATTACTATTTAGATTCGTAAACTTGTTTTTTCGCTTGGCCAAAAATATGTGAGTCACCCAAAAGCCCATTAAAAAATTCTTTTCTTGTGGTGAGCCAAGGTGCCGTCATATATCCTAGGACTAGCTCATCTTTTAAATGCTGTTTACAATACTTCATAGTCTGTTTTGGATTGTGGAAATTCGTCCACGTGGAACAAGTTGGCACCTGTTCATAACCCCACTCATCAATCTCGCGATAGAGTTTTGTGTCGGAACGTTCCTCGTCTCCTGCGTAGAAAATATCATCATACCACCAGTTCGAAAGCAACACGTCTTTTCCCACATTCTCACGGAATCTTTGTACTCCGCCAAATCCCCGTATGGACTGTGGATCCACCCATATCCATGGACGAACACCTTTCTTACGGCAGACATCAAACAACATGTTCGCATCATCAGTCTTTTGTCTCCAAGAGCGCTCAATCTTCACTGGGTAATACTTTTGATACTCTACATTTTCTTCTTCAAATCCCAAATGGAAAAATTCAGGTTTGTCGAAGATGTCTATCATCTCATCCACAATTTCTGCACACACCTTGCGGTATTCCTCGGTCCCAATCATTCGATTGTATTTACCAAGCCAACCGTTGTGCGTACATGAAAAATTAAACTTCGGTAATGGTGTGAGTCCAAGCTGACGCATCTTATCAAGTTCCTGCTTCATCTCTTCTTTTGTAAGAGCTCCGTTAGCTGCCAGTTCTGGATGCGAATCCAGTCTCACTGCTTCTCCCACATCTACCAATACTGTATTAATTCCACATTGTGGTAAGAATTCGATTGTTTTGTGCCAGATGTCCATATCACAATACATGTCTTCATGATAGATAATGCTCTGTTCCTGTACGTAATGATGGCACTCTCCCGGCTTGCCCCACATATTGGAGCCCAAATGAAGTAAGGTTGCCCACATTTTTTTGGTTGTCTTATTCGTTTCCATCGTGTGCACCTTCTTTCTTCTCTTGTCCTTCGGAATATAGATTCCGCTTTGCACGACCAAGTAAGTCTGCATTGAAATATAATTCATAGGAGTAATCCGGCATCGTCGGTACTTGTGGATTGATGATATAACCACAAATACTATCCTCAGATACGTATTCCCTACAATACCTCACGGTCTGCATAATATTCGGTAGCCAATTTAACCGATTGCAGAACGGAACTTGTTGGTATCCCCATTGACCCAATTTGCCAAAGAGCGCAGTGTTCGGAGATTCTTTTTCTCCAATATCTGCTGGATGAACTGACATATAGCATCCATTCGATATCATGACTTCTTTCGGTATGTTTGCGCAAAATCTTTCTTCTCCGCCATACTCTTCTACGTTATTAGCATTTAACCAAATCCATGGTCTTACACCCTGCTCCAAGCATGTGCCAAACAACACTTTTGCATCCTCAGTCTTTTGTTTCCATGAACGTGTAATCTTCACTGGGCTGTACTTCTGATATCTAATATCTTCATTGTCCATTCCCAGATGGAAAAACTCTGGTTTATCGAAAAGTTCTATGGTTTCTTTTATAATATCTACACACACTTTTTGATATGCTTCTGTTCCTATCTGGTAGCTGTATTCTTGTAGCCATGCATTATGGGCACAAGAAAAATTAAATTTTGGTATCGGTGTTAAACCGAGTTCTCGAAGTCGTTTCAACTCTTCCTTTAATTCTTCCTTTCCCCAACTTCCTTCAATAGCGAGTTCTGGATGGGAGTCAAGTCGAACCCCTTCGTTCATATCAATGATGACTGTATTAATCCCTTGTGTTGGAAAATATTCCGTAACTTTTCTCCAAGTCTTCTTATCACAAAACAACTTTTCATGATAACGGAACTCATCTTCCATCTCATATGGGCGACAATCACCTGGCTTTGCATTGGTGTTCACACCAAGCTTTAACAATATTGCCCATATCATTTTCTCTTCACCTCCTATTTCAATCCCGACCTAGAAGTCACTTTTATATTCTTGAGTGAATAGGTAGCGGTTCCTGTTTCAATAGAAAGTTGTGCATCTGATATGTTAGACATTAACTTTCGATTTAACACACTCTCTGGCATCGGATAATCAATCTGTATGGTTTCTCCCGGCTGTATATATCCTTTTTGCGCCTCTACACTGTATGTTTTTTTTCTGTAAGTAAATTCTAATGAAGGTAACGGCAACACATCTTCCGTTTTATTTTCCAACGTCACATGCAAAACCTTGATCGATTGCAATTCTTTTGCACCTTCCGCCAATTCTTTCATTGGAAGTTCGTATGCCTTCTTGTCTTTCAAAGTAATTTCAACTTCTTTTTTATTTTCTAATAAAACTTTCGTTTCGCTCTTCTCACCAAACTCTTCTTCTCCCAAAAGTGATGCCACAAAAATACCAATGTCTGTATTCTCATGCGTTCCTTTTAATTCTTCTGTGCAATAACCTGCTGCAAGCACTGGCACTGACTTATATGTATGTAACTCTGTACCATATACAGTCTCTTTTAAGACATCATCTGGCTTCATTCCTTGTGGGTAATCCACATCTCCTGTTTCATGGTCCGCGGTAACAATCAATACAGTGTCCGGATGGAGTGCCACATAGCGCATCGCCACTGCAACGGCACAGTCGAAATCGTAGATTTCTTTTAATTCCATTTCCAAATTATTGTATTCAGCGAAGTCATCAATCTGAGCTCCCTCTATCATAAGGAAGAAACCATTCTCATCTTCCGAAAGCTTCGTCAATGCATAATCCGTCATTTTCGCAATGCTTGGCATTGTCTCGTCTGTAGTATCAATTTCTTCTTCCGCATACAAACCAACAACTGGAAGTTTCGCCTTTTGCGTTTCCTCCCATGTGTTTGTATATGCCACCCCTGCTTTCTTTGCTTTCTCCAAACTTGGTAGGTTCTTTTCCCCTTCATAATAAGTACGACCACCGCCAAGTACTAAATCCAATGTTCCATCTGTAAGTTTTTCTATCTGTTGTGCCGCAATCTCATCATATGATTCACGGAGATTAACATGTGCTGTAAAATCAGCTGGCGTTGCATCTACAACAGGCGTTGTCACGACAATTCCTGTACTCTTTCCTTTTTCCGCCGCAAGTTCCAGAGTTGTTTTATATTCTTTCGTTTTATCTGCTGATTTTGCTACAATCTTATTTCCAGTCTTGAATCCTGTCGATAAAGCTGTTCCACCAGCGGCTGAATCTGTCACCTGATTTGTCACTGAATATGTAATGCTGGTTCCTTGTACCGGCAAATGATACATCGCCAATGTATCCTTATATAGTTTTTCTTGGTAATAAGTTTCCGCTGCCTCAGTGGCGTTGTATCCCATACCATCACCAATCATAAATATGATATTCTTTGGTTTTTGATAATCTGCTGTCTTCAATGCTATCACTAGTTCTTCGGAGACCTCATTGGAACCATCCAGTTGAAGTTCTTGTTGCTTCAACACTTCAATGGCTGCTTTGTATTCTTTGCGATTTTTTCCACAAGCAGTGATTGAAAAAAGCAGTGCAATTACTAAGAATCCAATTCCTATTCTCTTTTTCATATATCTGTCTCCTTTTCTTGAAATAACTTTTCAACTTAAATATACATCCATAAAAGAGTTTATGACCTTGGTAATTTTTGTCACAAATACCCATCTTTTTAATACTATAATTATATTTTTTGAGGCCTTGCTTCTCAATACAGTTTGTACCGAAACAGTTCCGAAATTTGTTTACTTGCTAAAATGTATTGCTTTTTTCCAAGCTTTCTATGTACAATATGAACAAATAGATTGGAAAGGAATGTGTTTTGAAATGACTTTAAGAGAATTAGCAATTCTTGCACATGTTTCGAAGGCAACTGCTTCTAGAGCTTTCTCAAATTCGAAAGAAATTAGCGAGGAAACTCGCCAGCATGTTTTCAACGTAGCAAAGCAATACAACTGCTATGATAAATTTCAAAAAGGACTTTATTTCAAAAAAGTGATTGCCGTTATATCACCAGATATTCGAAGCGATTATTATAATAATATCGTAGACCATTTGGATACATTGATTGCTAGTTCCGGCGGTAATATGGTATTGTCTTTGAGTTATTTCGACCCTGTGAAGGAAGAGGCAATTTATGCTTACCATGCCCACTATCAGAAAGTGGATGGAATTATCATTATCTCTAGTTGCTCTCCACAAAAACACGACAGTTCCATTCCTACCGTATATATTGATTCTACAAACAAAAATCAAGATACAATCAATACGACCTGGCAAACAGGAATCGACGCCGCCATTGAACTTTTTATGAAAAACGGGCATCGCAAAATTGCATATATCGGCGATAATCTTGCTTCAGCAAAACAACGTTGTTTTTCAAATGCGATGAAGAAATATGCTTTGCCTGTTTCAGAAGAACATATTGTTATCGAACAGCAACGCTATGAGTTCGGTGGATATCGAGCTATGGAGAAAATTCTCGCTCTTGAAAACAGACCTACCGCTCTCTTTGTGGCGTACGATTATATGGCAATTGGCGTATACAAATGTATTCGTGAAAATAATTTATCCGTTCCAGATGATTTTTCGATTATTGGAATGGAAAACATTAATACAAAAGACTTTTTAGACACACCGCTCTCTTCGATCTATGGACGTAGCAGAGAAAAATGCGAGACAGCTGTAGAATTGTTACAGAAAAAGATGGAAAACAAACGTTACAGCGCAACTAAGAAAATATT
>JAZNKI010000003.1:0-9924 GCA_045578495.1 Faecalimonas sp. | reverse complement strand
ATTACATATAAGATTGCTGGTGAAAAATGCATGGAAATATTGAAAGATGCAGGGGTAAAGGCAGAAATTATTCAGTTGACACATATGGGATTTGATGAAGCTACTCTTGGTGAGTTAGTAATCAATATGCCAATGGACTGTGATTTAGTTGTTGCTGTTGGAACAGGTACAATCAATGATATGACTCGTTTCTTTAGTTATAGAATGGGACGTCCATTTATGACAGTAGCTACAGCTGCTCCTATGGATGGATTTGCATCAAGTATCGCAGCTATTATGGTTAACAACTTGAAAACAACATTTGATGCGCAAACACCAGTTGCAATCATTGGTGACACAGAAATTTTAAAAGGTGCACCATATTCTATGATTGCTGCAGGGCTTGGTGATTTGGTAGGAAAAGCTACATGTCTTTGTGACTGGAGAATTTCTCATATTGTAACAGGAGAACATAGCTGTGAAAATATCATTCGTCTTGTAGAAGATAATGTAAACAAAGTATTAGAAAGTGCGAACCTTGCAAAAGATAGAGATCCAGAAGTTCTTGGAAAGATTATGGAAGGTCTGGTACTTGCAGGTACAGCAATGAGCTTAAACGGAAATTCACGTCCTGCATCAGGATGCGAACACCACATGTCTCACTACTGGGAAATGATGTTTGAACAAAAAGGAGAACGTCCTGTACCACACGGCACACAGGTTAGTGTTGGAACAGTTCTTGTTCTTAAAGCAGTAGAAGAATTGCTTAAAAATGAAATCGATTTCGAAGCTGCTCGTAAAGCAGCAGTTGCTTACGATCAAGCTGCATGGGAAGCAAAAATGCACGAAGCATATGGACCAGCTGCACAAGGTGTTATTGATATGGAAGCAAAAGCTAAGAAAAATGAAATTCAAGGACGCCTTGCACGTATTGATGCATTAGAAAAGAATTGGGACGCTATCGAAGCACTTCTCAAAGGACTTCCATCATCAGAAAGCATCATGGAAATCTTGCGTTCACTTTCTTCACCATGTTTACCAGAAGAAATTCGTGTAGACAAAGAATTACTTAAAAATACATTTATGTATTGTAAGGAAGTACGTAATCGTTACACAATCCTTCAAATGCTTTGGGATTTAGATCTCTTAGATAGCATTTCAGATGCAGTGATTGAAACATTATAATACTTAAAAATAAAAAAACGAATGCTTTTCATTTGAGAAGCATTCGTTTTTTGTCGTTATTTATATAGTTACAGCACGTTGAGTCTTGGCGAATAATTTGCGAAGGCATTTGCGGCTGTTCCTTCGCTAATGAGATAATCCACATCTTTTAAATCACATTGTTTATACGATGCGCGTCCTCCAAATTTTGTACTATCGCATAGGAAGAATTTCTTTTCAGCATTTCGAATCATAGAATCTCGCACTAAAATTTCTTCTCTGGAGAAATCGGATATCACTCCGTCGAAAGAGACATTTTTCGTAGAGAAGAATGCAATATCAGCATAGATGTTCTCAAACGTACGTTGTGCATCTCCGCCAAGTAAACAGACGCGGTTCTCGTCATGTAAATATCCACCGGAAGAAATGACGTTGATTTTTGTGTCTAAAAGAAGAACAACAATTTCAGCATTGTTTGTTACAACAGTCAGTGCGCTACGGTTTAGCAATTCGTTTGCAAGAAAAAAACAAGTGGAAGATTGGTCCAAAAAGATAATGTCTCCATCTTTAATAAAAGTAGCAGCTTTTTTTGCAATTGATTGTTTTGCTTCTATGTTCAGTTTTGCACGGTAAGAAAAAGCACCTACTCGAGTATGGCTGGTAATCAGAGTGGCACCTCCGTAGGATCTTTTGACTAATCCTTGCTTCTCCAAAGAAGTCAAGTCCCGTCGGATGCTCGACTCGCTGGCATAAAGTGAGTTACATAGGCTTTTGACAGATACATAACCGCTAGTCAGTTTTAAAATGTTTAAAATTTCTTGTTCCCGCTCTTTGTGTAACATATTTTTCTCCTTTGTGTGACTGTTTTTGACCGTTTGACCGAATATAATAGTCAAAACATCATTGTTTTTTCATAGTATTTGACTGATGTTGACTTATTCTGATTGAAAAAATTATAATACACTTAGTTTTGATTGTAAATAGGAGATGGGAAAAATGTATGATGTAATTATTATTGGTGCCGGCGTATCCGGTGCAGCTTCTGCAAGAGAATTGTCTCGATACAACGTCAACGTATGTGTATTAGAAAGAGAACACGACGTGTGTTGTGGAACGACAAAAGCAAACAGTGCGATTGTTCATGCAGGTTTTGACGCAGCAAACGGTTCATTGATGGCCAAATTAAATGTGCGTGGAAATGAAATGATGGAACAACTTTCTAAGGATTTGGACTTTTCTTTTAAAAGAAATGGTTCATTGGTTATCTGTAGAGATAAAGAAGATATGCCTAATTTGCAAGCACTATATGAAAGAGGCGTAAAAAATGGTGTAAAAGATTTGAGAATCATTTCTAGAGAAGAATTGGTGGAAATGGAACCAAACATTGCAGATGATGCAGTGGCAGCTCTTTATGCACCAACAGGTGGAATTGTATGTCCATTTAATTTAAATATCGCATTGGCAGAAAATGCAAATGTAAATGGCGTAGAATTCAAATTTAATACAGAAGTTGTTGATATTAAAAAGGTAGAAGACTATTTTGAAATTCAAACAAATAATGGTACATACGAAGCAAAATATATTGTAAATGCGGCAGGTGTATATGCAGATCAAATTCACAATATGGTAAGTGCAAATAAGATGCACATCACACCAAGACGTGGAGATTACTGCTTATTGGATAAAACAGCTGGCGGACATGTAACAAAGACAATTTTTGCTTTGCCAGGGAAATATGGAAAAGGAATTTTGGTAACACCGACTGTACACGGAAATTTATTGATTGGTCCAACAGCTGTTGATATTGAGGATAAAGAAGGAATCAACACAACTGCTACTGGTTTGGATGAAGTGATTTCAAAAGCAGGTGCAAGTGTAAAAAATATTCCAATGCGTCAAGTAATTACATCATTTGCAGGTCTTCGTGCTCACGAAGACGGGCATGAATTTATTATAGGAGAAGTAGAAGATTGCCCAGGATTTATTAACTGTGCAGGAATCGAGTCTCCAGGACTTTCAAGTGCACCAGCAATTGGAGAGATGGTTGCAGATATTTTGAAAGAAAAAATGGGATTGGAAGAAAAAGACAATTTCATTGCAACAAGAAAAGGTGTCTTAGATCCAGAAGAATTATCTTTGGAAGAAAGAAAGCAATTAATCAAAGAAAAACCAGCATATGGAAATATCATTTGCCGTTGTGAGATGGTGACAGAAGGAGAAATCATTGATGCCATTAAACGTCCATTAGGAGCTACAAGTTTAGATGGTGTGAAACGTAGAACTAGAGCTGGTATGGGACGTTGCCAATCTGGTTTCTGTGCGCCAAGAACGATGGAGATTCTTGCAAGAGAATTGGGCGTAGATATGTCAGAAATCACAAAGAATGGTAAAGGTTCAGAGATTATTGTAGGAACGAACAAAGATAGATTATAGGAAGAGGAGATACAGAGATGAAATCATATGATATCGTAATCGTAGGGGGAGGCCCAGCAGGTCTTGCGGCGGCTGCCTCAGCAAAAGAAAACGGAATTGACAGCATCTTGATTCTTGAAAGAGATAGAGAGCTTGGTGGAATTTTAAATCAATGTATTCATAACGGTTTTGGACTTCATACATTTAAGGAAGAGTTGACAGGGCCGGAGTATGCAGGAAGATTTATTAAAAAAGTAGAAGACCTTGGTATCGAGTATATGCTAGGTACAATGGTAATGGATATTTCAAAAGAGAAAATAGTTACAGCTATGAACCGAGAAGAAGGATTGTTTGAGATTCAAGCAAAAGCAGTGATTCTTGCAATGGGCTGTAGAGAACGTCCACGTGGAGCTCTTAACACGCCAGGATATCGTCCGGCTGGTATTTTTTCGGCAGGTACTGCGCAAAGATTGGTAAACATGGAAGGTTATTTACCTGGTCGTGAAGTTGTAATTCTTGGTTCTGGTGATATCGGACTTATTATGGCAAGACGTATGACCATCGAAGGTGCAAAGGTCAAAGTTGTTGCAGAGTTGATGCCATACTCAGGCGGATTAAAGAGAAATATTGTACAATGTTTGGATGATTTTGATATTCCATTGAAACTTAGCCATACAGTGGTTGATATTGATGGGAAAGACCGTGTAAAAGGAATTACATTGGCACAGGTAGATGAAAGAAATAAGCCAATTCCAGGAACAGAAGAATATATTCCATGTGATACATTGTTGCTTTCTTGTGGATTGATTCCAGAAAATGAATTGTCAAGAGGTCTTGGAGTAGACATGGAAATGGTTACAAATGGACCAATCGTAAACGAAAGTTTAGAAACAAGTGTGGAAGGTGTATTTGCTTGTGGTAACGTATTGCATGTACACGACTTGGTTGACTTTGTTTCAGAAGAAGCTGCAATGGCTGGTAAAAATGCAGTTCGCTATATCAAAGAAGCGAAAACAGAAGAAGTAAGTAGAATTGACATTATTCCAACAGATGGTGTTCGTTATACAGTTCCAAAATACATTCGCCCAGAAATGATGGAAGATAACTTGACAGTTCGTTTCCGTGTAGGCGGCGTATACAAAAACTGTTATATCAGCACATATTTTGACGGTGAACGTGTGATGAGGAGAAAACGTCCAGTAGTAGCACCGGGAGAAATGGAAGAAATCAAGCTTTCTAAAGCAAAATTAGCAGAGTATCCAGGGTTAAAGACAATTACCGTAAAGATTGAGGAGGCGTAGGGAATCATGGAAAAAAGAGAATTAATTTGTATTGGTTGTCCTTTGGGTTGCATGCTTACGGTAGAAATGGAAGGCGCCGAAGTAGTGAATGTAACAGGAAACACATGTCCAAGAGGTGTTACATACGCAAAGAAGGAAGTGACTAACCCAACTCGTATTGTGACTTCATCTGTAAGAGTTTCTGGAGGAGATCGTGTGTCTGTTGCTTGTAAGACAAAGAGTGATATTCCAAAAGGAAAAATCTTTGATGTAGCTCGTGCATTAAAAGAAGTAGTGGTAGAGGCACCTGTATGTATTGGCGATGTATTAGTGGAAGATGTTGCAGGAACAGGTGTGGAGATTGTAGCCACTTCAACTGTAAGAAAAATATAGATTTAAAAGCTTTGCTGTTAAGTGTTGAAAGAAGTTGGAACAAATGGTATAATCTGAATGTATATTCATAGTACGTATTTTTAGAAAAGTGAGGAAAAAACATGGATGTAAGTAAGATTAAACTAGTAGCATTTGATTTGGATGGAACATTGACACAACACAAGACACCACTTAGCGAGGAACACAAGCAAGTGTTGGATGCCCTTGGAAAGAAATATAAACTTTTGATGGCTGGTGCAGGTATGTGTCGCAGAATCTTTAATCAAATGAATCAATATCCAATCGATATCTTAGGAAACTATGGACTTCAATACGCAGAATATAATCCAGAAACAAAAGATATCGAAATTAAGAAGAATGTAGAGCTTCCTTGTGATCGTGATAGCGTAGATAAGCGTGTGACTGCAATGCGTGAGAAATATGGTTTCACAGAATTTGCAGGTGAAAATGTAGAATTCCATGCATCAGGTGTGGTAACATTCCCTATCCTTGGAACAAAAGCAAAACAAGAAGATAAACTTGCTTTTGACCCAGATAGAACAAAGCGTAGAGCGATTTATGATGATGTAAAAGAAGTATTTAGTGATTTCATCGTATTTGTTGGTGGTTCGTCATCATTCGATATGGCTCCAGCTCCATACAACAAAGCGTATGCACTTGCAGAGTATTGCAAAGAACACGGCATAGCACATGATGAAGTTGTCTATGTAGGAGATGACTACGGATTGGGTGGAAATGATGAATCTGTGTATCTTTCAGATTTCAATTATTTAACAATTGATGATTATAGAGATTTCCCAGAAGTGGTGAAAGTGTTATTGTAATTCATATATACTGTACATACGACAAATTTATTAGAAAAATAATAGCATATAAAAGAGGCGAACCCGTATTTATGGGTTCGCCCTTGTTTTTCCATCGCATTATTTTGTTAAATCTTCATATAAAGTTTTGATATCTTTATAGATAAATTCTGGCTTCACATCGCTTGCTTCCACATCCGCCATGGTTCCTTCCCCGCTGAGAACGAAGATGGAATGAATCCCGGCATTGACACCACAGGCTATATCTGTGTAGAGACGATCCCCGATCATTGCAGTTTCTTCTGGCTTGTATCCAGCCTTTTCCATTGCAAGTTGTGCCATCGTTGGTTCGGGCTTTCCGATAAATTTCGGCATGCGTTTTGTGGCATTGCAGAGCATTTGACTTACACTTCCGCAGTCAGGAACAGAGCCGTACCAAGTAGGGCAGACCCAGTCTGGATTGGTAGCAATGTAGTCCACGCCTTTATTTAACAAGATACAAGCATCTTCTAATTTCTGGAATGAAAGTTCTGTGTCAAATCCCATGCAAAGACAATCGATATCATCTTCTAATTTATCTGTAATCGGCAAATTTGCTTCTGCTAATTGCTCTTTGAATGAAGTCGTTCCAAATGCATAGATTTTATGATAGTTCTTGCTTTGCAGATAAAGAACGGTAGCATTTGTAGATGTGAGAAAGTCATCTGCAGTAGAAGGAATTCCAAGTTTTCCTAATTTTTCAATGTATTTTGTCACACTTTTGGAAGAGTTGTTAGTCAGGAAAAAGTATTTTCCTCCTATACTTTTGATGTATTCTAAAAAGTCTAAAGTTCCATCAAATAAGTCGTCGTCTAAATAAATGGTTCCGTCCATATCTAATAAGTATAATTTTACATTTTTTAATTCACTCATCATCTGATTCTCCTAGAAGTATTTTTTTAATATTACCATTTTTTTAGTAAAACGTCTAGGGAAAAAGAGGGAGTGCTAAAGAATAAATTTGTAAGAAAATCAGATTTTGTAAGAAAAATCAGATTTGTTATAGATTTTTTTTTGAAAAAATGGTAGAATTTATTTAGAAATATATTGAGAGAGGAAAAACGAATGGGAAAATCAAATAAGAATAAACAAGAAAAAAGTACAAAGTTCTTTTTGGCAGGAGGAGCTACAGGAATTGTAATAGGTAGTATAATAGCAGCGGTAGTAATTGGTGTTATTATTTTTGCGGTTGTCATGATTGTTAAAAATACAAAAAAACCGGAAGAGGCGCCAAGTGGAGGTCTGACTGTGATTGAAGAAGGAGATATTGATGAAGAGGATGAAGCTTCATTTGATATGTTAGAATTTGAAGAGTCAAATGACGAAAAGGATAATAATAAGGATAATAATAAGGATAATAATAAAGATAATAACAAAGACGATAACAAAGATAATAACAAAGACGATAACAAAGATGATGACAAGGATTCAAACTCTGGTTCAGATAAGAACGATACACAAGGAGAGGAATTTGGAAGATTCTTTTAAAGAAAAATGCGTAACAGTTTTCAAGCTGTTACGCATTTTTTATAAGAAATTTTGCAATTCGTTTATCGCTATTATCGTTCGTATACAATGTACCGATATTTTTGCAACAATTCAGTAGCTTTTTTGGAGGAAGCCTCGTCGTAGAATTCAATGCGAAGAACACCTTCTTCAAATTCGCGATTGTGAATAATTCCTATGTTTTTTAAGTTAATATTATTTGCGGCCAATATGGTAGCAATGGTTGCAATCCCTCCGGCTTCATCCACAATATCGCAGTAAACAGCATACATTCTTTTGATTGGTCCAGATGAACCGCCAGGAAGAGAATTTCGATAATTTTTTGAAGTTTCGAAAAAGTTGTAGAGACTTTGTTCGTCACCATTTGAAACAGCAACTTTTGTTTCTTCAAGAAGTGAAATATATTCCTCTAAAATATTTACAATATTGTCTCTGTTTTTTAAACAAATATGTTGCCACATGGTAGGAGAGGAGGAAGCGATTCTCGTGATATCCTTAAATCCACCGGCAGCTAAATGTTTCATTAATTCGTTTTTATCGTCGTGGTCTTTAACATAATTGACCAAAGTAGCAGCGATAATATGTGGAAGATGACTGATAGCACCAGTGATGTAATCGTGCTCTTCGTATCCAAGTACAACCGGAAGGGCTTTCAAAGAAGTGATAAACTCCTTGTAATGTCCTACTTTTTCTGCGCAAATTTTAGAAGAAGGAGTCAAAATATAATACGCATTCTCGATCAGCATAGCTTTTGAATTTACAAAACCTGATTTTTCAGAACCAGCCATTGGATGTCCGCCAATGAAATATTCTTCCAGATTTAATGCAATCACTTCTTTGTGAATAGAAGACTTCACACTTCCCACATCTGTTAACACACAGTTCTCATGCACATAATTTTTGAGTTGTTTTAAATAAGCAGTATTATAAGACACAGGAGCACACAAAAAGATATAATTACAATTCTGGAAATTGTCATCGATGGATGTACAAGCAACATCAATGACTGATTCTTGTGTAGCTAATGCGAGTGTCTCCCTGTTTTTATCAAAGGCAACGATTTCATAGTTTGGATAGTATTGACGAATCGCTCTAGCAATAGAACCTCCAATCAAACCAAGACCTACAAACCCTATTTTTTCTTCCTTTTTCATAAGGCACCATCCTTTCTGATACTTTTACATTTTAACACTTTAAAGTGCAAATATCAACACGATAATTCGCTAAAGCAAAAAGTTGTATAATTTTTATAAAATAGTTGAAATAATCCGAATATTTTAGTACAATATCAACATGTGATACTACAAATCAAGGAGGCACACAGAAATGAAAGTTTACAGAACGGACGAGATTAGAAACGTCGTACTATTAGGACACGGAGGAAGTGGAAAGACTAGTTTAGTTGAAGCTATGTTATATGTATCAGGCGCAACAAACAGAATGGGAAAGATTGCAGATCATAACACAGTAAGTGATTTTGATAAAGAAGAGCAAAAACGCGAATTTTCAATTAGTACAAGTTTAGTTCCAATTGAGTGGGAAAAAGCTAAAATTAATGTTTTAGATACACCAGGCTATTTTGATTTTGTTGGAGAGGTAGAAGAGGCAGTCAGTGCAGCTGATGCAGCAGTTATTGTAGTTTCTGGAAAATCAGGTGTAGAAGTTGGAACAGAAAAAGCATGGGAATTATGTGATAAATATAAATTACCTAGAATGGTATACGTAACAGAAATGGATGTTGATGATGCGAGTTTCCGTCAAGTTGTTGAAGATTTGACAGAAAAATACGGAAAGAAAATTGCACCGCATTTCCAACCAATTCGTGAAAATGAAAAATTAGTTGGTTATATTAACGTTATTAAAAATGCAGGTAGACGATATACTGGCGTTGGACAAAGAGAAGAATGTGAAATTCCGGATTATTGTTTGCCGAACTTACAAATCTGTCGTGATGCATTGATGGAAGCGGTAGCAGAAACAAGCGAAGACTTTATGGATCGATATTTTGCGGGCGAAGAATTCTCAGTAGAAGAAATTCGCGCAGCAATGCGTATGTCAGTAACAGATGGAAGTATCGTACCAGTTGCTATGGGATCAAACACAGAGGCGCAAGGTGTTGCGAATCTTTTGTCTGATATTGTAAGATTCTTCCCAAGTCCAGATAAGAAAACTTGTGCGGGTATTAACCGTAAGACAAATGAAATTTTCGAAGCAAACTATGATTTTTCAAAGTCAAAGAGTGCATATGTATTTAAGACAATGGTGGATCCATTTATTGGTAAATATTCATTTGTCAAAGTATGTTCAGGTGTATTAAAAGGTGATGATACCCTATATAATGCAGAGTC
>JAZNKI010000002.1:0-147219 GCA_045578495.1 Faecalimonas sp. | reverse complement strand
CCGCTTGGCCTCCGACTTAGAGACATTCGTGACTTGAAATTAACAAAGGTTCCAAGTGGAAATGGTCGTCAAAAATATGCAGTATTGAATAAAACATCGAAAAGCGAATTGACTGAAAAATATGCACGTATTTTGAAAGATGGTTTTGTATCAATGGATTCAGCCATGAACATTCTTGTAATCAAAACTGTTTCAGGCATGGCGATGGCAGTTGCTGCAGCGATTGACGAGATTGGCTGGAAAGAAATTGTGGGAAGCATCGCAGGAGATGATACTGTGATGTGTGCAATCCGAACAGTGGAAGATGTTTCGACTGTAATGGATAAGATGAGAAAAGTTGTGTTATAAAAGAGTACCTAGGAGAAACAAATGTTACATACATTATATGTGAAGAATCTCGCACTGATTGACGAGATTGAAGTTGATTTTAGAGAAGGATTAAATATACTAACAGGAGAAACTGGAGCCGGGAAATCAATTATCCTCGGCTCTATTAATCTTGCTTTGGGCGGACGCTATTCTTCAGAAATTCTTAGAAATGAAGAAACAGAAGGGTATGTGGAAGCAACCTTTTTTGTGGAAAATGACACACAGGTCAACCAACTGAAGGAAAAAGAGATTTATGCAGAAGACGGTGTAGTTACACTTAGCAGAAAGTTGATTGGAAAGAGAAGTGTGAGCAAAATTAATGGTGAGACGGTATCAAATACGTTGCTAAAAGAGGTTGCAGGGATTCTTATTGATATTCATGGTCAACATGAACATCAATCTTTATTGTATAAAAAAAATCATTTAAGTATTTTGGATGAGTTTGCACGAGATAGAATACGAAGTGCAAAAGAGAAGACTGAAAAATCATATCAGGTATATAAAAAGTATAAAGAAGAACTAGAACACGCAAACTTAGATGAAGAAGCTCGAGAAAAAGAAATTCGTTTCTTAGAATTTGAAATTCAAGAAATTGAACGTGCAAATCTAAAAGAGCAGGAAGACGAGTGGCTGGAAGAACAATATCGTCGTATGATTAATGGAAAGAAAATCGTAGGAAATTTGGAAGAAGCCTATGGTTATACTGCAGATTCGAATCAAAACGCCAGTGATTTGTTAAGTAGAGCGATTTATTGCTTACAGGAGGCTTCGCGTTACGATGAGCGAGCAGGAGAACTATATAATCAATTGGCAGAGGTTGATAGCTTGCTAAATGATTTGAATAGGGAACTCTCTGATTATAGTAAAAGTTTTGAATTTTCGGATGAGGAATTTTATGAAGTTGAAACTCGACTAAATGAAATCAATCGTTTGAAATCAAAATATGGAAATCGTGTAGAAGAAATTCTTGCATATTGTGAATTGCAAAAAGAAAAATTAGAAAAACTACAAGATTATGATACCTATATTGTAGAAATTAAACGACGCATAAATGAGACAGAATTGCAATTGAAACAGGCTTCAGAGGAATTGTCAGAGCTTCGTAAACAAGATGCTAAGATATTAGAAACTTCTATCAAGGAAAATCTTTTAGATTTGAATTTCTTGGATGTGAAATTTGAAATTGTTTTTGCAAAGTCAGAGCAATATTCTGCAAACGGTATTGATGACATAGAATTTATGATTTCTATGAATCCAGGGGAACCAATCAAATCACTTGGAGAGGTCGCATCGGGAGGAGAACTATCTCGTATTATGCTTGCAATCAAAACCGTTATGGCGGAGAAAGATCAGGTAGAAACTCTGATTTTTGACGAAATCGATGTAGGAATTAGCGGAAGAACAGCGCAAAAAGTATCTGAAAAGATGGCAGTAATCGGCAAAAATCGTCAAGTGATCTGCATTACACATTTGGCACAGATTGCAGCTATGGCTGATTGCCATTATGCGATTGAAAAGAATGTGGAAGCTGGAAAGACAGTAACAACTATAAAGAAGCTGAACCACGAGCAAGAGATTAATGAACTAGCCCGAATTTTAGGAGGAGCAGAAATTACAGATAAAATTTTGCAAAGTGCGGAAGAGATGAAACAATTGGCAAAGCGTGCAAAATAAAACAAGGTTTGAAAAGAAAATACTCCACATAATAAAACAGACACCTTATAAAGGGTGTCTGTTTTTTATTGAGGAGGGGATAAAATGCGAAAGTGGTGGTATCGAAGAGTTTTGATAATTATTCTTGTACTTGTTTGTGTTTTGAGTACTGGATTTGGCATGGAACAGTTACAGGCAAAGGCGGAAGAACAATATGTGGCGTCGCGTTCGGCAAATCGTCAAATGGTAATACCTGGAGGTATGGTGGTTGGCATTTACATGGAAACAGACGGAGTGCTTGTATTGTCGACTGATTCCATAAATGGAGCAGATGGAAATCAATATGAACCAGCTAAAAACCTAGTGAAGTCAGGCGATTATATTGTAAAAGTAAACGGGCAAAAAACAGATACAAAGAAAGAATTACTTCAAGTAGTGGATCAACTGACATCGGCAAATGTAATATTAAGTATTCGCCGAGAAGATGAGATGATAGATGTGAAAATGAAATCTGTTAAGGTAGGCGAAGGGAAATATAAACTTGGAATATGGGTAAAAGATAGTATGCAAGGACTAGGTACTGTTACTTATATTACTAGTGAAAATGAATTTGGAGCACTAGGTCATGGTATTCACGATTCGGACACAGAAGAATTATTAGAAATTTCAAATGGATTTTCTTACAAGACAAGCATTGTAGGAGTTACACCGAGTGTGAAAGGTGAACCTGGAGGATTAGAGGGCGTCATTATCTATCATCATAGAAATCGGATTGGAACGATTGATGAAAATACGGAAAACGGAATCTTTGGAACGTTTCATAATGAGGAGAATTTAGCTAACAATATAGAACCTATAGAGGTAGGGAATAAGAAAGAGATCAAACTGGGAAAAGCAACAATTAGATGTACAATCGAAAATGAAATAAAGGAATATGAAATCAAAATTAAAAATGTAGATTATTACACTGCAAAAGTAAATAAAGGAATTGTTATAGAAGTTACAGATGACGAATTAATTAGAAAAACAGGAGGAATTGTGCAAGGAATGAGCGGCAGTCCGATTCTTCAAGATGGAAAGATTATTGGAGCAGTCACACATGTACTTGTGAATAATCCGACAAGAGGATATGGGATTTTTATTGAGGATATGATAAAGCAATGAAACGGTTTCGAGTTGATGCACGAGATTAGTACCAACAAAAAAGCAACTATGACACAAAAATCATAGTTGCTTTTTGTGTTCTTTATAAGTGATAGTACATTGTTCCAATTCTCCAACTTCAATGACGGAATAAGAAAAAAATTGACATAAAAAACCAAACATATTATTATAGAAATATCAATTTTTAGGGAGACGAATTATGTGGTTTTGGTTGTCAATTATAACGTTGATTTGTTGGTCAGGTTCTGACTTATTTTCGAAAATAGGATGTAGAGATACGAGAGATAAGTATAGTCCTCTTAAGATGGTGATGGCAGTAGGTTTAGTTATGGGTATCCATGCTTTAACTGAAATCTTAGGTGGTACAGAAATTAATTACAAGATTATTCTTACATATTTGCCAGTGTCTTTACTATATATAGGATCAATGGCAATGGGGTATTTGGGACTTCGATATATTGAGTTGTCGATTTCTTCTCCAATATGCAATTCTTCAGGTGCGTTAGTTGCAGTTGTAACATTGATTATGTTTGGCTTCAAAGGATATTCACCACTTGCATTAGTTGCAGTAGCAATTGTTTGCGTAGGTGCCATTGGTTTAGGGGTAGTGGATTATTTTGAAGATGAAACACTTCGTGCAGAGAGACAAAAGAAGAGTAATTATAAATATTCTAAGAGTTTACTCGCACTTGCATTGCCAGTTGCGTACTGTATTTTGGATGCAGCAGGAACATTTGCAGATAATCGTGTTTTAGAAGTCTTAAATGAAGACAGTGCAAATGTAGCTTATGAATTGACGTTTTTCTTTGTAGGAGTTTTGTGTTTTATTTACGTAGTTTTAATCAAAAAGGATACTTTGATTTCAAACTTTGAGAGACCGAAATATATTGGAGCTATTTGTGAAACAGCAGGACAATTTGCATATATTTATGCAATTGCAGACACTTCACATTTGGCAATGTCAGCACCAATTATTTCTTCATATTGTGCAGCTTCCGTTTTGTGGAGTCGTATTTTCTTGAAAGAAAAATTATCATTTAAGCACTACATAATGATTGGGTTGATTGTAATTGGAATCGCTATTATGGGATTCTTAGATATGTAAAAATAAGAGCATGTAATCTTGTATAAGGTTGCATGCTCTTATTTATTATGAGTGCTTTAATTTTATTGTTTTCCATTTGCCGCTATTGTATCTCCAAAGAACAAGTCCTGAACGAATAATCTGATCTGTAGCAAGTGCAATCCAAGCTCCATAGAGTTTTAAATCGGTAGATACCAGAAGATATGCGACTAAAGGTCTTACAATCAAAACTGTAAGGAATGTAATAAGAGCGGTGGCTCTTGTGTCTCCAGCACCACGTAAGCCTCCGGCGATAATAAATTGAGAACTTTGGAAAGGCTGTAAAAATGCAACGAAAAGCATGATTCTTCCGCCCATCAGGATGATTTGGGAATCACTGTTGTAAAGTCCTACAATCGCTCCGCCAAAAATACTAAATACAAGTGCGAGTACTACTGAAAATCCAAGTCCAACGGTTCTAGTTCGACTGCAATAAGCCTGAGCCATATCAGTTCTGCGTTTTCCGAGAGATTGTCCCATTAGTGTGGTTGCTGACACCGCAAAGGCCTGACCTGTCATAAAGGAGAGGGCTTGGATATTCATACACACTTGATGTGTTGCATAAGCAATGGTTCCTAGAGAGGCAACGGTTTTTGCAAACAAAATCATACCGGCACGCATTAGGAGTTGTTCAATCATCGCTGGAAAACCAATATTTAGCATATTGCTAAGTACAAGTTTGTTAGGTTTAAATCCAAGTCGGAATTCTAATTTTAAAAATCCATTTCCGCGGAGGATGACGCCGAGTGCAATGAAGAATGCAACGAATTGTCCAATTACTGTGGCAATTGAAGCACCGGCAACACCTAATTCTGGGAAACCTAAATGTCCGTAAATTAATAGCCAGTTGAAGATCACGTTTACTATATTGGCAATCAGGTTATAAATCATACAAGTTCGAGAATCACCTACAGCTCGAAGTGCGGCAGTGATCGTGCTCGTCAATGCAAAACTCAGAAATCCAATCATTTGTATTTGTAAATATTCGGTTGCTAAATTTGTTACAACATCTTCTGTAGAACCCATAAAGAGTACCATTGGTTTTGCAAAGAAGTATCCTAATATAGATAAGAGGATGGTAGCAACAAATGTAAATAACAGTCCTTGGCGAACTATCAGATTTGCCTGTTGTTTATCGCTGTTTCCTTTGCTACGTGCAACAAGAGCGGTTACGCCAGTGTTCATGGCAATGAAAGCAGTCATCAGCAGGAATTTTGGTTGTGTTGTCAATCCGACCGCAGCCAATGCCTGTGTGCCGACTTCGGGATTTGTTTTTCCGCCCATAGAGCCAACCATCATCAAGTCAACCATAGAAGTTAACTGAGTAAGAAGAAGTTCTATGAAACTAGGCCAAGCAATTTGGATGATATCTCGGTATAATTCACTAGAACGCACACCACTTGGAAGTTTCTTATTTACTTTTAGAGTTTCAGGAGCGTCATCCTCACCGTATGGGAGACGGTCCAATGTTGTGATTAAACGCTTATTTTCCTTCAAAATTATCACCTAAAAATTATTCTAAAAATATTATAGACTTTTCAAAAAAAAAGACAAGAGATATAATAAAAATAAAAACAGAGAAAATAGAAAAGGGCAAGGTGTTTATAAATGATTCGAGTAGAACGTTTGTCATATGGATTCCCACAAAAAGAATTATTTCAAAATGTGTCTTTTTATCTAGAAGAAGGGCAGCATTGTGCATTTATCGGAAGTAACGGAACCGGTAAAACTACATTAATTGACATGATTGTTCATCCGGACAGTTATCTTTATGATGGAAAAATTTTAAAAGAATCAAACTGTAAAATCGGTCATGTAAAACAATTTTCAAAAGACGAAAAAGAGAAACAATGTTCTGTTTTCGAATATTTAAGTGAACGGTTTGTGGAAAATCAAAAAGAGACCATGCGCATTTGTGATGAAATGGCAGTTGCAGAACAAATGGACGAACTCTACGATTCCTATCAAAGACTTTTGGATGAATTTCAAGCAATGGACGGGGAGAATTACGAGAGCAACATACGCAAACAGTTAAAACTTGTAGGCATGGAGAAAAAAGAACAAAACAGTCTCTCACAATTGAGTGGTGGAGAATACAAGTTGCTACAAGTGATGAAAGAAATGCTCGTGCGACCAAATCTTTTAATTATGGATGAACCAGATGTGTTTTTAGATTTTAAAAATTTAAATGGATTGTGTAAATTGATTAATTCCTACAGTGGAACATTACTTGTGATTACTCATAACCGATATTTATTAAATCATTGCTTTGATAAAATCTTACATTTGGAAAATACGGATATTCAGGAATTTGATGGCAGCTATTTAGAATATAACTTTGCGTTATTGCAGAAGAAAATAGAGCTGCAAGAACAAGCGAAAAAGGATCAGGAAGAAATTGCTCGCAATGAAGAAATTGTCAATCGAATGAGAACTGCTGCAACCAATGCTAGTATCGCGGCGCTAGGAAGAACTCTTCATGCAAGAGAAACACATTTAGCACGTCTTCGTGCAAGACAAATTAAAGAGCCATTTTTGTCATTGAAATTGCCAGACATACAGTTACCTGAAGTAGAATGCGATCCAGAACAAATTGTGTTAAGTGTATGGGATTATGAGGTTGCTTTTGACGAATTGTTGTTGTCAGATGTGTGTTTTGAGTTACACGGAAATGAGAAAGTAGCAATTGTAGGGGCAAATGGAACCGGTAAAACAACATTGCTCCGCGATATCTTTTTAAATCGTCATCCGTCGATAAAAATCGGTGAAGATGTAAAAGTAGAATTTTTGTCTCAAGTATACAATGAACGTGAAAAAACAACATTGTCAGGTGGAGAACAGAATCTACTACAGATTGAACGCATTTGCAATAGTGAAGCAAGTTTACTTCTGTTAGATGAGCCGACGAGTCATTTGGACACTTATTCTCAGATTGCGCTAGAAAAAGCAATTAATAAATACAAGGGTGCGGTTCTTATGGTGTCACATGATTTCTATAACATTGTAAATTGTGCAGATTATATTTTGTATGTGGATGATAAATCGGTTCGACGCATGCGGATTCGCTCTTTCCGTAAGATGGTATATGAAAATCATTTTGATAAAGAATATTTAGAGTTAGAACAAAAAAAGAAAGAATTGGAAATGCGAATCGAAACCGCACTTTCAACTTCTGATGTGAAACAGGCCCGAGACCTGAGTGTAAGTTTAGAAGAGATTGTAAAAAAGTTGGTTGTATAAAGAAGGAAAATATGTTATAGTTCGAATATGTCAAAGTAAATAGAAACGTGATAGGTGTCAAGAGAGATGTGTCTCGTCTTGGTGAAAAGGGAAGCAGGTGAAAGTCCTGCACGAACTCGTCGCTGTAACGTAGGAGTTTTATTTCAAAATGTCACTGGTGTAATCTGGGAAGACGAAATAAAATGAGGATCGCGAAGTCAGAAGACCTGCCTATGATGGTACTTGGAAGACCACGAGTAATTGGTTAGTACATAGTAAGAAAAGTGAGCTTTTCTTTTGTTGTTACGGCCTTTTTGCGAGTGTTTGCAAAAAGGTCTTTTTATTTGCAAAAGACAAATATCAATAAAAGGAGAGAACAAATGAAAAACAAAAAAATTGTACTGGGATTAGGGATTTTTATTGCACTCATCGCAATTATGGTCGGTGTGTGGATGGGAACTCGTCAAAAACCGGAGAAAGAAGGAGAAAAAACGCCAGTAACAGTCGAAATGGAAGTTAAGATTGAGGTGGTGAATTCTCAAAAAGAATCAAAAATCTATGAGCTGAAAACTGATGCAAAATATTTGCAAGATGTTATGGATGAAGCAAAAGAAAAAGGTCTTACCTACGAATTAGATAATGGTATGATTCTCAAAGTGAACGATGAGAGAGCCGATTATCAAGCTGATGGAGCATACTGGGCAATTTATGTGAATGGAGAGTACGGTAGTTATGGTATTGCAGAACAACCGGTGAAAAATCAAGATGTGTTTAAATTGGAATATACAAAAGCACAATAAAATAAAATTGGCAGCAATTGATATTGTAATCATTGCATTAATGGTGGCAATCATTGAGGTTTGCAAGGTGGCATTTGCTCAGATTCCCAATGTAGAACTTACGAGTTTCTTTATCATTATTTTTACATTGTATTTTGGAAAAAGAATATTTTATGTGATACCTGTTTTTATTTTAATAGAAGGAGCAGTTTGGGGATTTGGCATTTGGTGGGTGATGTATCTATACACATGGCCATTGCTTGCTATGGGAGTTTTGCTATTGCGAAAAATGAAAACAGCATTGGAGTGGGCAGTCTTTTCGGGGATGTTTGGTTTGCTGTTTGGCTTTTTTTGTGCCATTCCGTATGTGTTTATAAGTGGAGTCAAAGGGGCCGTTGCCTGGTGGATTGCAGGAATTCCATGGGACATTGTGCATGGAATTGCAAATTTTGTGATTATGCTAGTTCTGTTTTGTCCAATAAAGGGCATTTTGAAAAAAATTGCAACAAGAGAATATTTTGATTAAAAGAAAGTGGATTTCCACTTTCTTTTTTTTTTAAAGGATAGCAAGAAATTTGTCGAAAGAAAGAGAATGCATTTCCTTGCACCCAAACTTTTGTCCTTTTATAATAGTCGTTAGAGGTCGATTGATGTAGGTGTAGATAGGAGGATTAGATGGCGCAGTTAAACGTCGCAATTGCTGACGATAACGAACGAGTTCTGGAAGTATTGAGCGACCTAATCAACAAGGAGAAAGAACTGACTCTTGTTGGAAAAGCAAATAATGGCGAAGAAATGTATCAAATAATTACCAAAAAAGAACCCGATGTTGTTCTTTTAGATTTGATAATGCCTAAGATGGATGGCTTTCGAGTTATGGAAGCCGTTGCACAAAATAAGGAATTGAAAAAGTTTCCAGAATTTATCATTATAACAGCAATTGGACAGGAGAAGATTACAGAAGAGGCCTTTCGCAAGGGAGCAAACTACTATATTATGAAACCGTTTGACAATGAGACTGTATTAAATCAAATTAAAAGCGTTCAACAGGATATACGAATTGATGATTTGAAATTGAAAAACACGACGATAAATTATAGAAGTATAAAAGAGGAAAATTTAGAAACACGTGTTACAAATATGATACATGAAATAGGAATACCAGCACATATTAAAGGATATCACTATTTGCGGGATTCCATAATGATGGCGGTGGAAGATATGGATGTGCTAAATGCAATTACCAAAATTTTGTATCCGACTGTGGCAAAGAAACATCAGACAACATCAAGTAGAGTAGAACGAGCAATTAGACATGCAATTGAGGTGGCATGGAGTAGAGGAAAAATAGATATTTTAGATGAATTATTTGGATATACAATTAGCAATGGAAAAGGGAAACCAACGAATTCGGAGTTTATTGCGTTGGTAGCAGATACGATTCGACTAGAGCAGAAACACAGATAAAAACTTGACCATAAGTAAGGTAATGATTATAATATACATGGTAGAGCAGACAAAGAAAACATGGAGGAAATAATATGAAAAATTTATTATTTGCAGCATCAGAATGTGTACCTTTTATAAAAACAGGTGGTCTTGCAGATGTAGTAGGATCGTTGCCTAAAAATTTTGATAAGGAAGAGTTCGATGTGCGCGTTGTGTTACCAAAATACGCTTGCATGAAACATGAATGGAAAGAAAAATTAGAGTATATTACTAATTTTTATATGGGATATAATGGCAAGGAACGTTATGTAGGTATTTTTAAAGTAGAATTAGATGGAATTTTATTTTACTTTATTGACAATGAAGAATATTTTAATGGAGATAGACCATATTTAGGTGGATTGTGGGATATTGAAAGATTTGGTTTCTTTTCAAAAGCAGTGCTGAGTATTTTGCCTGTAATTGATTTTAGACCAGAAGTAATACATTGTCATGATTGGCAGACTGGATTAGTACCAGTATATTTAGACCATTTCAGATTTCAAGGAACATATTATCAAGGAATTAAGACGGTTATGACTATTCATAACTTGAAATTCCAAGGTGTTTGGGGTACGAAAGATGTTCAGGAAATTGTTGGGTTGCCTGAATACTATTTTGCACCAGATAAATTAGAGGCATATCATGATGCGAACCTGTTAAAAGGTGGTCTTGTATATGCAGATAAGATTACAACCGTTAGTCATACTTACGCTGAAGAAATAAAAACAGCATTCTTTGGTGAAGGTTTGGATGGCTTAATGAATGCAAGAGAAAATAGTCTTATTGGAATTGTGAATGGAATTGACTATGACGAATACAATCCGGAGACAGATTCATTAATTGTTAAAAATTATTCTGTGGAGGATTTTAGAAAATTAAAAGTGAAAAACAAAGTTGCACTTCAGGAAGAATTGGGATTGCCAAAAGATCCAAAGAAGATGATGATCGGTATTGTTTCAAGATTGACAGAGCAAAAAGGATTTGACCTTATAGCTCATGTAATGGATGAAATGTGTCAAGATGAAGTACAATTTGTTGTTTTAGGAACCGGCGATGAAAAATTTGAAAATATGTTCCGTTATTTTGCATGGAAATATCCAGAAAAAGTGTCGGCTAATATTTATTATTCAGAGGCAATGTCGCATAAAGTGTATGCGGCGTGTGATGCATTTTTAATGCCATCGCTTTTTGAACCATGTGGATTGAGCCAGTTGATGAGTTTACGTTTTGGAACGTTACCGATTGTAAGAGAAACTGGCGGACTAAAAGATACCGTAGAGGCATATAATGAATATGAAAAAACAGGTACAGGTTTTAGCTTTGCAAATTACAATGCACATGAGATGATGGGAATTGTACGTTATGCAGAAAAAATCTACTATGACAAAAAACGAGATTGGAATAAAATGGTAGAGCGTGCCATGATGAAAGATTATTCATGGAAGACATCTGCAAAACAATACGAAGATTTATACAAGTGTTTATAGAAGTATGCCTCCAGTAAACGGAGGCTACTTTCATTTATTTTTTACAAAGGAAGTATATAGAAATGAAGATTATTCAAAAATTGCAAGAAAAGAAAGTACATATATCATTCGAAGTGTTTCCGCCAAAGACTGATGCAAAGTATGACGATGTCATTTCTGTGGTGGACGAAATTGCAAAATTAAGTCCATCTTTTATCAGTGTGACTTATGGTGCAGGCGGTGGAACGAGTAAAAATACAGTAAAAATTGCATCGCATATACAAAATGATTTGGGCGTTGATAGTATTGCACATTTAACATGTGTGTCATCGACAAAGGAAGAAGTGCGCCAAAGAATTCAAGAGTTGAAGGAAAGCGGAGTGCAAAATATTCTTGCGTTGCGAGGGGATATTCCGAAAGAGATGGATTTCCCAATTCCAAACCAATATAAATATGCATATGAATTAATCGAAGATATTAAATCTCAAGGAGAGTTTTGTATCGGCGCAGCATGTTATCCAGAGGGTCATGTGGAAAATTTGCATAAAGAAGATGATATTATGTACTTAAAACAAAAAGTAGATTGTGGAGTTGATTTTTTGACTTCTCAGATGTTTTTTGATAATTCTGTGTTTTATAACTTTTTGTATCGCATTCGGGAAAAGGGAATTACAGTGCCTGTAATACCAGGAATTATGCCGGTTACAAATGGAAAACAGATTGCAAGAAGTTGTCAATTATCAGGAGCAGTTTTGCCGACCAGATTCCGTTCCATTGTGGATCGATTTGGGGACAATCCAAAAGCCATGCAACAGGCAGGTATTGCTTATGCAACTGATCAAATTATCGATTTGATTGCAAATGATATTACCAATATTCATGTTTATTCTATGAATAAGCCAGAGGTGGCAGCAGCAATTATGTCAAACCTTTCGGAAATTATAAAAGGATAAGAATACATATATGAATCAAAGAATAAAAGAAGCCATACGTTATTTGGGATATGGAAGACATGAAATTGATGAACCGACTTTAGCGTTAATTCAAGAATCCTTTCAAGAGTTAGAAAAAATCGCAGAAAAGAAATTTGTGTATCGCATATTTGAATTAAAAAATGACTTGGGAAAAAATCTAATGATTGGTTCGTTAAATGTGAAAAGTCATAGTTTGAGTCTGAATTTAAAACAATGCAAAAAAGCAATTATATTTGCGGCTACGTTGGGTGCAGAAGTAGATCGACAGCTTCGAAAATATGAAGTTGTCAATCTTACAAAAGCGGTTGTGTTGCAAGCATGTGCCGCAGCTTATTTAGAGGAATATTGCGATTGCATGCAAGGTGATTTGTTGAAAAATCTAGGGGATGAGTGGGCGTTCAAACCACGATTTAGTCCTGGATATGGTGATTTTTCTATTTCGCATCAAGATGATATTTTAAAAATGATAGAGGCGTCCAAAAGAATTGGACTGAGTTTGACAGAAGGAAAGATGCTGACACCATCCAAATCCATTACAGCGGTAATTGGTGTCTATAGTACAAAGGAGTAAAGCATGTTACGAGAAAAGATAGGAAAAGAGTTATTGTTTTTCGATGGCGGAATGGGTACCTTACTTCAAAAAGAAGGAATGCTACCAGGGGAAGTTCCGGAAGTTTGGAATGTCGAAAAGCAGGATGTGATTCGAAGTATCCACCGCGCTTATTGCGAGGCGGGAAGCCAAATATTGTTGACAAATACGTTTGGTGCTAATCGAATTAAATATAAGAATCAACCATATTCCTTAGAGGAAATTGTAAATAAAGCAGTGGAAAATGTACGCAGCGTGTCTGATAATGTGTGGGTTGCCTTGGATGTGGGTCCAACAGGTAAACTGTTAAAACCAATGGGGGATTTAGCTTTTGAAGAGGCATATGATGCTTTTAAAGAAGTGATGATTTACGGAAAAAATGCAGGTGTAGACCTGATTCACATAGAGACCATGAGCGATACATATGAGGTGAAAGCAGCGGTGTTGGCCGCAAAAGAAAATACAGATATTCCGGTGTTTGCAACCTTGATATTTGATGAAAGAGGAAAATTGCTCACAGGTGGTGATATTCCAAGCGTAGTATCCTTGCTAGAAGGATTAAGGGTAGATGCACTAGGAATCAATTGTGGTATGGGACCAGAACAAATGATACCACTGTTGAAAGAAATAAAAGCTTATACGTCGATTCCGATTATTGTAAAGCCAAATGCAGGATTACCGAAGCAAAAAGATGGGAAAACTTATTATGATATCAGCCCAGAAGTGTTTGCGGAATCTTTACAACAGTTGGTGAAAAATGGAGCGTGCATCATCGGTGGTTGCTGTGGAACGACTCCGGCCCACATTGCGGCAATGGTGGATGCATGTGGTGGAATGGATATTTTAACGCCAGTAAAGCAAACAAAAACGATAGTTTCATCGTATGGAAAAGCTGTTGAACTTGGGAAAGAACCGATAGTTATAGGAGAAAGAATTAATCCAACAGGAAAGAGTAAGTTTAAACAAGCGCTGAAAGACCATGACATGGATTATATATTAAAAGAAGCTGTCACACAGCAAGAAAAAGGAGCCCATATTTTAGATGTCAATGTAGGGCTTCCTGATATTGATGAAGTGTCGGTGATGAAGGAAGCGGTACAAGAAATACAAAGTATTGTGAATTTGCCATTGCAAATAGATACAGTCAATATCGAGGCGATGGAGACCGCAATGCGTATTTATAATGGAAAACCAATGGTTAACTCTGTAAGTGGAAAACAGGAGTCCATGGATGCAGTCTTTCCTTTGGTGAAAAAATATGGCGGTGTTATTGTCGGACTTACACTTGATGAGAATGGAATTCCAAATCATGCAGAAGAACGAGTTGAGATTGCAGGAAAGATTATTCGAGAAGCTGCAAAGTATGGAATTGATAAGAAGGATATTGTGATTGATGTATTGACAATGACAATTAGTTCAGAACCAGAGGGTGCCAAGACAACGTTGGAAGCATTGAAGAAAGTGCGAGAAAAATATGGTGTTTGCACGGTTCTAGGCGTTTCAAACGTTTCGTTTGGACTCCCAAGCAGACCAGTTATCAATGCCAATTTTTATACAATGGCGATGCAAAATGGGTTAAGTGCGGGAATTATTAACCCCTCTTCAGACGCCATGATGCAAGCATATTATTCTTATTGCGCATTGATGGGATATGATCAAAATTGTCAAGCGTATATCGAAGCGTGTGGGCAAACGCAAGAAGCGCAAAGGGTAAGCCCGCAACAGAAAATGGACTTGAAAACATGCATAGAGAAAGGATTGAAAGAAGAGGCGTTTTTCGTTGCAAGTGAAATGGTTCAAACACAACAACCATTGAAACTTATTCAAGATTATTTGATTCCAGCTTTGGACAAAGTGGGAAAAGGATTTGAACAAGGCAACGTATTCCTTCCACAGTTGTTAATGAGTGCTGAAGCTGCAAAACAGGCATTCGAAGTGTTGAAAAGTCACATGAATACAGAGGACGAAAAAGGGATACAAAAAGAAAAGGTGATTCTTGCAACTGTAAAAGGCGATATTCATGATATCGGAAAGAACATTGTAAAAGTTCTTTTAGAAAATTATAGTTTTGATGTCATTGATTTGGGGAAAGATGTTTCTCCGGAAAAGATTGTTCTCGCTGCAAAAGAACAGCAAGTGAAACTTGTTGGATTAAGTGCATTGATGACAACGACCGTGACAAGTATGGAAGAAACCATTCGACAGTTGAGAGAGGAAGTTCCAACTTGCAAAGTCATGGTTGGTGGAGCGGTTTTAAATGAAGAATATGCTAATATGATTCAAGCAGATTTTTATGGAAAAGATGCAATGCAAAGTGTATATTATGCGCAGAAAGTATTTGCAGGAGAATAGAACATATGTTAAAATGTTTTGAAATGTGTTATTATCGACATTTCAGATGGAGGTATTTATGGAGTTTCTATTTGAGTTGTGTAAAACCTTGATCAAGATGATTATCGTATTAGCTTTTGCTTTTGGTGGTATTCAACTTGGAAGATTCATACGTAAGAAAAAAGAAGAAAAGGATGGAAAATAAGATGAAACAATATGGAGTAAACGAGCTTCGAAAAATGTTTTTAGAGTTCTTTGAAAGTAAAGAACATCTTGCAATGAAAAGTTTTTCGTTGGTTCCACATAATGATAAAAGTTTATTGCTAATCAACTCGGGAATGGCGCCTTTAAAACCTTATTTTACAGGAGCTGAAATTCCACCAAGAAAACGAGTAACAACATGCCAAAAATGTATTCGTACCGGTGATATTGAAAATGTAGGAAAAACAGCACGTCACGGCACATTTTTTGAAATGCTCGGAAACTTTTCTTTTGGAGATTATTTTAAGAGAGAAGCAATCGCTTGGTCTTGGGAGTTTTTGACAGAAGTTGTAGGCTTGGAAGCAGACAGACTGTACCCATCCGTATATGTAGATGACCAAGAAGCATTTGATATTTGGAATAAAGAAATGGGTATCGCACCAGAACGTATCTTTAAGTTTGGAAAAGAGGATAACTTCTGGGAACACGGCGCAGGTCCATGTGGTCCATGTTCAGAAATTTATTATGATCGTGGTGAAAAATACGGTTGTGGAAAACCAGACTGTAAAGTAGGTTGTGATTGTGACCGCTATATGGAAATTTGGAACAATGTGTTTACTCAGTTTGATAATGACGGCAACGGTAACTATGAAGAACTTAGCCAAAAGAATATCGATACTGGTATGGGTCTTGAAAGACTAGCATCTGTAGTACAAGACGTGGATTCTATTTTTGATGTTGATACAATCAAAGCGCTTCGTGATAAAGTTTGTGAATTCGCAAATGTTGTTTATAAAACAGATGAAAATAAAGACGTATCAATTCGTTTGATCACAGACCATATTCGTTCTGCGACATTTATGATTTCTGATGGTATTATGCCAACAAACGAAGGAAGAGGATACGTGCTTCGTCGTTTAATTCGTCGTGCAGCACGTCATGGACGTCTTCTTGGAATTCATGGAAAGTTCTTGGCAAAACTTAGCGAGAGTGTGATCGAGGGATCGAAAGATGGATATCCAGAATTAGATGAAAAGAGAGAATTTATCTTTAAAGTGTTAACACAAGAGGAAGATAAATTCAACAAAACAATTGACCAAGGCCTTAGTATTTTAGCAGCATTGCAAGAAGAGTTGAAAGCAGAAGGAAAAACAGTTCTCTCAGGAGATAATGCGTTTAAATTATATGATACTTATGGATTTCCTCTTGATTTGACAAGAGAAATTTTAGAAGAAGCAGGTTATAGCATTGATGAGGCTGGTTTCAAAGAAGCAATGGAAGAACAACGTGTGAAGGCACGTACTGCACGTGCAGTGACAAACTACATGGGTGCAGATGCGACTGTATATGATGAGATTGATGCTGCAGTAACGTCTGTATTTGTCGGATACGATGATATTTGTCATACATCTCAAATCACAGTTCTTACAACAGAGACTGAATTAGTGGAAGCTCTTTCAGATGGTGAGATGGGAACGATCTTTGTTGAAAAGACACCTTTCTATGCAACAATGGGTGGACAACAAGGGGATAAAGGTATCATAAAGACAGAAGATGCTGAGTTTGAAGTGACAGATACAATCAAACTTCTCGGTGGAAAAGTTGGACATGTTGGTAAAGTGACAAAAGGCATGTTTAAAGTCGGAGATAGTGTTTCATTAGAGGTTTGTAAGAAACAGAGAATGAACACTTGTGCAAACCATAGTGCAACCCATTTGTTACAGAAAGCATTAAAGATGGTTCTTGGGTCTCATGTTGAACAAAAAGGTTCTCTTGTTACACCAGATAGACTTCGTTTTGACTTTGCACATTTTTCAGCTATGACTGCAGAAGAACTTGCAAAAGTAGAGGCAATTGTAAATGAAGAAATTGCAAAGAACGAACCAGTTGTAACAGAGGTTATGAATATTGAAGCTGCGAAGGCATCCGGCGCAATGGCTCTCTTTGGTGAAAAATATGAAGAAGATGTAAGAGTTGTATCTATGGGTGACTTCTCAAAAGAACTTTGCGGTGGTACACATGTAAAGAATACTGGAAACATTACAACATTTAAGATTGTTTCTGAAGCAGGTGTGGCAGCAGGGGTTCGTCGTATCGAAGCATTAACAGGAGAAGGTGTGTTTGCATACTATAGAGACGTAGAAAATACATTGTTAGAAGCAGTAAAAGCAGCAAAATCAACACCAGCAAATCTTGTTGAAAAGATTGAACATCTGTTGTTGGAAGTAAAAGCACTAAACAGTGAAATTGAGTCGATGAAGAGCAAAGCTGCGAAAGAAGCCCTCGGTGATGTGATGAATCAAGTGAAAGAAGTCAAAGGCATGAAACTTCTTGCAACATCTGTTGAAGGCGTAGATATGAATGGACTTCGTGACTTGGGAGACCAATTGAAAGAAAAACTCGGAGAAGGTGTGATTGTGATTGCATCTTCTGCAAATGATAAAGTAAATTTGATTGCGATGGCAACGGACGAAGCAATGGCTAAAGGTGCACATGCAGGAAACTTGATTAAAGGAATTGCAGGTCTTGTAGGCGGAGGCGGCGGTGGACGTCCAAATATGGCACAAGCCGGTGGAAAGAATCCAGCAGGTATTCCAGATGCAATTGCAAAAGCTGAAGAAATTTTAGCAGGACAAATTTAAAAATTTGCGAGAAATAGTTGACGAATAAAAAAAATCTGTTATAATACCATATAGTGCAAAAAAAATACCCGAACAGTCGTATGGTGCACAATATAGGGCTGGAGGGGAGGTTAGGTGTGAGACTATGTCAAATGTAATCGTAAAAGAAAACGAAACGTTAGATAGTGCTTTACGCAGATTCAAAAGAAACTGTGCAAAAGCTGGTATTCAACAAGAAATTCGTAAAAGAGAACATTACGAAAAACCAAGCGTAAGACGTAAAAAGAAATCAGAAGCTGCTAGAAAACGTAAGTTTAACTAATATGTGCAGATAAAGGGGAGTGTGAGAACACTCCCCTTTTTTACATTATAGAAACTCTCTTGTAAATTTAAGAAAAAAATTATATAATGCTAAGGGAATTTATAAGTAGGGAGTACATTTATGGAAAAGTGGCTCATTCTGATTGTGGGAATTTTGTTCGTGTGTGTGTTAGAATGGATACGCGAAATCTTTACCTTTAAAATCACACATTACCAAATTTCTTCAAAAAAGTTAAATGGAATGAAAAAAGAGTGTAAAATGGTGTTTCTAACAGATTTACACAATAATCAATATGGAAAAGATAACAAGAAGTTAATTGAAGCAGTTGCTAAACAAAAGCCGGATTTTATTCTGATTGGCGGAGATATGCTTGTAGGAAAAAATAATATTTCTCTTACAGTCGCAGAAAAGTTTGTAACAGCATTGACCACGATTTGTCCCGTCTATTATGCAAATGGAAACCATGAATTCCGCATGAAAATATATCCAGAAACGTACGGGACGGCATTTCATGAATATAAAGAGAAATTAAAAAAAGCAGGAGTTGTTTTTTTGGAAAATAGTTGTGAGAATATCTTGTGGCATGCTACGACAATGCAAATTTTCGGGTTGGAGATTCCAAGAGAAGGCTATCGCAAATTTGTGCGTGCAGATATCTCTATGGATCAAATAGCGGAAGCGATTGGCGATGCGAGTGATTCTCAATATCAGATTTTGTTGGCACATAATCCGATGTATATGGATTTATATAAAAAATGGGGCGCAGACCTTATTTTGTCTGGACATTTACATGGTGGTGTTATGAGGATTCCATTTCTTGGAGGCGTGATTTCACCACAGTTTCGACTATTTCCTAAGTATTCGGGAGAATTGACAAAAGAGGGAAAAACATCGATTGTTGTTAGTAAAGGATTAGGAACGCATACAATAAAGGTGCGGTTCTTAAATCCGGCAGAAGTCGTTGTTCTGCATATCAATGGAGAAAATTAGTAGGAGAGTTACACATGGGAATACCTGTAAAATTAGAAGTGTTTGAAGGTCCTTTGGATTTGTTATTACACTTGATTGATAAAAACAAAGTGGATATATATGATATTCCAATTGTAGAAATTACAAATCAATATATGGAATACATTCGTGAAATGCAGGAAAAAGACCTGAATATTATGAGTGAATTTTTGTTGATGGCAGCAACGTTATTGGATATCAAATGCAGAATGCTTCTTCCGGCTCAAGTAAATGAAGATGGAGAGGAAGAGGACCCAAGAGCAGAATTAGTAGAGCAGTTGTTGCAATACAAGATGTATAAATACATGTCGTTTGAATTAAGAGAACGTCAATCAGAAGGAGAACGATTGATGTTTAAGGAGTCAACAGTACCAGATGAGGTTAAGGCTTACGTACCACCAGTTGATATGGAGGAACTGCTTGATGGCGTGACACTAGCAAGGCTAAATCAAATCTTTAAAGATGTCATGAAGAAACAAGAAGACAAGATTGATACTCGACACAACACTTTTGGAAAGATTGAAAAAGAGGAAGTTACTGTCGAAGATAAATTGGAATATTTAAACAAATACATTACATCCCATAAAAGATTCAGTTTTCGAGATTTGTTAAAAAAACAAAAGTCAAAGACGCAGTTAGTGGTAACATTCTTGGCGATACTCGAGATGATGAAGTTGGGAACAATTATAGTAGAACAAGAAAATACATTTGATGATATTGTGATTACATCGAATGTATAGATGAGGTGCAAAAGTGGAACTTAAGAAGATGGAAAGTATTATTGAAGCAATTTTATTTACGATGGGAGATTCTGTCGAAGCGAGTCGTATTGCGAAAGCAATTGAACAGGATACTGAGACAACAAAGAAAATTATTCGAAATATGATGCTTCGATACGAAGAGGAAGATAGAGGTGTGCGTATTCTCGAATTAGAGGACTCCTTTCAAATGTGTACAAAGAAAGAAATGTATGAGTACTTGATTCGTATTGCGAAGCAACCAAGACACTATCATTTGACAGATGTTGTACTGGAAACATTATCCATTATTGCGTATAAACAACCTGTGACAAGAATTGAAATTGAAAAAATCAGAGGTGTGAAATCTGATCATGCGGTGAATAAATTGATTGAGTACAATCTAGTAGGTGAAGTGGGGAGACTTGATGCACCAGGACGTCCAATTTTGTTTGGAACTACGGAGGAATTTTTGCGTAGATTTGGTGTGCAATCTGTAGATGAGTTGCCAGGAATTTCACAGGAAAAAATTGAAGATTTTAAAGCTGAGGCAGAGGATGAAATTCAATTAAAGCTGAATTTGTAGTCAGGAATTAGAAAGAATCATTATGCATATAATGTCAGGAAGAGTAAACGAGGTAATCTTATGAAACGCTTCCTGGCATTTTTTTGTTTTTTGATATATTGTACGACCAGTTACGCAAGTGAGACTGTTGAGCCAAATGATCTGTATGCAAAATCAGCCGTGTTAATGGATGCGGAAAGCGGAAGAGTTCTGTTTGAGAAAGATGGAGAAGAAATACTGCCTATGGCGAGTACGACAAAAATTATGACCTGTATTCTTGCATTGGAAAAAGGAGATGGGAAAAGTGTCGTAACTAGTTCATTGTTGGCAACCAATCAGCCAAAAGTACATTTGGGAATGAAAGAAGGAGAACAATTCTATTTGGAAGATTTATTGTATTCTCTGATGCTTGAATCGCATAATGATTCAGCGGTTGCAATTGCTGAACAAGTGGCTGGAACCGTGGAACGTTTTGTGGAATTTATGAATCAAAAGGCAAAAGAAATTGGATGTAATAAAACCAACTTTGTTACACCAAACGGTCTGGATGAAACGAATGAGGGTGGTGCACATTCCACAACGGCAGAGGATTTGGCGCGAATTATGCGGTACTGTATGCTAGAATCTCCTAAGAAAGAGGAGTTTTTAAAAATTACGGGTACGTTAGAATATTCGTTTTCGAATATCAAAGGAGACCGAACCTTTCAATGCAGAAACCGAAATGCGCTTTTAACCATGATGGATGGTGTGATTTCTGGGAAAACAGGATATACAGGAAAAGCTGGATACTGCTATGTTGGAGCATTGGAGCGAGATGGACGACTCTTTATTGTAAGTTTACTTGCATGCGGATGGCCAAATAACAAAAACTACAAATGGAAGGATTCTCAGCGGTTGTTGGAATATGCAATAAAAAATTATCAATATTATGATGTGTATGAAGATGTAAAACTCCCAACTGTGTTAGTGAAAAATGGTGTTTTAAAAGAAGGCGATCTGTATGGAGAAAAACGAGTGAATCTTCGGATACAAAGAAACGAGGGTGAAGGTTTGCAAGTGCTATTAAATGAGGCAGAAGAAGTGGAAATTCAAACGGATATTCCAAAAGAGCTGAATGCGCCAATAGAACAAGATGCGGTGATTGGTCATGTGACCTACAAATTAGATGGAAAAGTAATTGCTCAATACGAAGTGGTTGTAGAAGAAACAGTTCATGAAAAAAATTTGGCTTGGTATTTTAAAGAAGTAGCAAGAATGTATTTTTGTGTTTTAGAATAATGATTATCAAAAAAAGGGTACTTAGTACCCTTTTTTTGATTAGATTTCTTTCGTATATGTGGTTAGCCAATCTTTCTCTTCCTCAGATAAGTATGGGGAAACAAATTCATAAACCATTTTGTGATAGTTATTAAGTTGTTCTTTTTCCTCTGGAGAAAGGAGCGTAGAATCAATAGCATCTCGATCAAATGGGACGTAGGTGAGTACTTCGAAATGCATGAATTGACCATATTCATTACATGCACCATCTCGAACCAATAATTCGTTTTCCAAACGTATGCCATGTGAATGTTCAATATATACACCTGGTTCGTCGGAAAGAATCATACCAGATTCCAATGCAATTGGGGGTTGACGATATCTCCATTTGATATTGCAAGGACCTTCATGGATAGCCAATAGGTTTCCGATTCCGTGCCCAGTTCCATGCATATAATCTAGGTTGTAATTCCAAAGAAATTGGCGGGCAAGAATATCTAGATTTTCACCGGAACAACCGTAAAGAAAGTTAGCTCTTGCAAGTGCTAGATTTCCCTTTAAAACGTTCGTATAGTCTGTTTTTAACGAAGGAGAAATATCTCCAAGTGCAATGGTTCGTGTAATATCCGTAGAACCGTCTAAATAATGAGCGCCAGAATCAATCAGATAAAGTGCGCCATCTTTAAGCACCACATCTGTTTCTTCTGATGAGCTGTAATGACACATAGCAGCATGGTCTGCATATGCGCTAATTGGAGCAAAACTTGGGCCAATATAAAGTTCCTGCTCTGAGCGCAACTGTTCGAGTTTGTCAGATGCATTTGTTTCAGTAATTGCCTGTTTTGAGTAATTTGATTTGAGCCAGTATAAAAATTTTGTATGCGCAATCGCATCTTTTAAGTGTGCATTTCGAATGTTTTTAACTTCAATCTCATTCTTTTGAGCTTTGAACATCGTAGTAGGATTCATTGCCTCTATGCAGGAAGTCGCATGAGATAGTGTTTGGTAGAGTGTATAGTTTGTCTTGCTAGGGTCAATCAATATCGTCTCTCCCGCAACATTTTTCTGAATAAAGAGATATACCTCGTTGTACGAATGAATCTCAATATTGTTGAGCTTTAACATCTCACAGATTGAATCGGACAACTTTGCACTATCAATGAATAAATGTGCTGAATCCATGGTGAGATAGAAATAACAGAGAATGACTGGTGTATAAGCCACATCGTTTCCACGTAAATTCAGTAACCATGCAATGTCGTCTAATGAAGAAATGAGATGGGCGGTAGCGCCTTGCTTTTGAAACTCATTTCGCGTACGAATAAGTTTAGAGGAAGTTGTCTCTCCGGTATAGTTTTCGCTCAATGAGAAAACAGGAGCGATTGGGAGAGGCGGATGATTTTCCCAAATGGAGTGAACGAGATCGTAGTCGTATACAATTTTCCCCTTTTTATCAGCCAACAATGTTTCGAAATGTTTGCCATCTGCAGAGGACATGACACGTCCATCAAAACCAAGTGTACCGCCTTGAGGGAGAGTGGAGTATAAAAATTCATCTAAAGAAATTGCGTCTGGGTACCCGATTTTGTTTAATTGGATTTCTGTATTTGCAAGTTCTTTTTCTGCTTGAATAAAATAGCGACCATCTGTCCACAAACCAGCATATGTTTGCGTAATGGCTACAACACCTGCAGAGCCAGTAAAACCACTGATAAACTCTCTGGTTTTAAAATATTCTCCTACATATTCGCTTTGGTGAAAGTCAGAAGAAGGAATTACATATATGTCAATATTCTTTTCGGACATTTTGTCGCGCAGTTTGTTTATTCGATTTGAAATATTCATAAAAACACCTCTCTTTGTGTGTGGGAATTATACCATAAAGAGGTGGCCACAGACAAGGTGGTAACAATTAGAAAAAAAGAGGAATGTTACATTAGAAAAAAAGAGGAATGTTACAAAGTGTTTGCGAATAATAAGTGCTTGATTTATAATAAAATAGGTGCAAAAGAACGAAGTGTCACGAAAATATAGGAGGAGTGTATGTGTAAATATATTATGGCATTTGATGCGGGAACAACGAGTACTCGCTGTATTCTTTTTAATAAAAAAGGGGAAGTTTGTAGCATTTCACAAAAAGAATTTACGCAACATTTTCCTGAACCAGGATGGGTAGAACATAATGCGGAGGAAATTTGGACAAGTCAATTACAGGTTGCAAAAGAAGCAATGCGAAACATAGGTGCTACAGCAAATGAGATTGCTGCAATTGGTATCACAAATCAGAGAGAAACAACTGTAGTTTGGGATAAAAATACTGGGATACCAATTTATCATGCCATTGTTTGGCAGTGTCGAAGAACTTCGAAGTATTGTGATGAATTGAAAGAAAAAGGATTGTCTGAAATATATCGAAAGAAGACGGGACTTGAGATTGATGCGTATTTTTCGGCGACAAAAATCAAATGGATATTAGAACATGTAGAGGGCGCAAAAGAAAAGGCAAACAATGGTGAACTGCTTTTTGGAACAATTGAAACATGGTTGATTTGGAAATTGACAAACGGAAACGTTCATGTGACAGATTACTCAAATGCTTCTCGTACGATGTTGTTTAATATTAATACATTAGAATGGGATGAAGAGATTTTAAAAGAGCTTGAAATTCCCAAGAGTATGCTTCCGAATGTAAAGGAATCGAGTTGTATATATGGACATACAGACTGTGCCTTGTTTGGTGCAGAGATTCCAATTGGTGGAGCTGCTGGAGATCAACAAGCGGCGCTGTTTGGCCAAGCTTGTTTTCATAAAGGAGAAGCAAAGAATACATATGGCACAGGGTGTTTTTTGTTGATGAATACAGGGACAGAACCAGTGTTTTCAAAGAATGGGCTTATTACAACGATTGCATGGGGCATGAATGGTACTATTACGTATGCCTTGGAAGGCTCTATTTTTGTAGCTGGGGCTGCGATTCAATGGCTGCGCGACGAGATGCAATTGATTGAAAGCGCAAAAGAGTCTGAAAGTATGGCTCAGATGGTTGAAGATACAAATGGATGTTACGTGGTTCCTGCATTTACTGGATTAGGTGCGCCGTATTGGGACCAGTATGCAAGAGGAACGATTGTTGGAATCACAAGAGGTGTCAATAAACATCATATTGTGAGAGCAACATTGGAATCTGTGGCCTATCAAGTAAATGATGTTCTGTGTGCGATGAAGGATGATGCGGGGGTTGTGTTATCCACATTAAAAGTAGATGGCGGAGCAAGTGCAAATAATTTTCTGATGCAAGTGCAGGCAAATCTCATGGATGCACCTGTTAGAAGACCGAAATGTGTCGAAACAACAGCTATGGGTGCGGCTTATTTAGCAGGTATTGCTGTAGGGTATTGGAAAAACACAGATGAAATATTAGAAAATTGGTCGGAAGATCGGTTGTTTGTGCCAGCGATGGAAGAGAATGTACGTACCGAAATGCTTAAAGGATGGAAGAAGGCAGTTGGTCATGCTTATGGATGGGCAAACAATGATTAAACTTGATGTTTTTGTGGAAATGCCTCATAATAAAAGGGATACAAGAAAATAAAGAACAGGGGATCGAATATGAGTAAAGTGCTTGTAGTAGGTGGCGGTGCGGCCGGGATGTTTGCGGCTATTTTTGCAGCCTATAATGGCAATGAAGTTCATCTATATGAAAAGAATGAGAAACTTGGAAAAAAATTGTTTATCACAGGAAAAGGAAGATGCAATATTACAAATGCAAGTGATATGGAAACCTTGTTTTCATCTGTGGTAACCAATTCAAAATTCTTATATAGTAGCTTTTATGGATATACAAATCAAGATGCAATCGAGTTCTTTGAACGAATTGGTGTGAAAACGAAAATTGAGAGAGGAAATCGAGTGTTTCCAGAATCTGATCATTCTTCAGATGTCATTGCAGCTTTAACTAGGGAGTTAAAACAGTTGGGCGTATCGATTTATTTGCACACAAAAGTGAAAAAAGTAGTGGGTTCAGAATCTTTTGAATACATCGAACTGGAAGATGGAAAAAAAGTTGTCGGAGATGCGTGCATTGTGGCAACAGGTGGTTTTTCTTATCAGACTACCGGATCGACTGGAGATGGATATACATTTGCGAAAAAGTTAGGACATTCTGTAACAAAGAGAATGCCTGCGTTAGTTCCGTTAGAAATTAAAGAGTGGTATGCAAAGGAATTACAAGGATTGTCGCTAAAGAATGTTACCGCAACTATTTATGATGAAAAGAAGAAAGTGTATGAAGATTTTGGAGAAATGTTGTTTACTCATTATGGTGTGAGTGGACCATTGATGTTAAGTGCTAGCAGCTATATTGGTGAACGGTTAGAAGAAAAACCTTTGAAATTAATCATTGATTTGAAGCCTGCACTTACGGAGGAGCAATTAGATCAAAGAGTTCTTCGTGATTTTGAAGAGAACAAAAATAAGCAATTTAAAAATGCAATTGGAAAATTGTTCCCGACAAAATTGATTCCAATTATGATAGAATTAAGTGAAATAGATCCAGATAAGAAAGTGAATTTTATTTCAAAAGAAGAAAGACAAGCTTTTGTAAAGTTGATAAAACATTTTTCTATGACAATCACAGGACTTCGTGATTTCAATGAAGCCATTATCACAAAAGGTGGTGTTCATGTTAAAGAAATTTATCCTGCAACGATGGAGTCTAAATTGGTTTCGGGCGTGTATTTTGTGGGAGAAGTGTTGGATTTAGATGCATTGACGGGTGGATTTAATTTACAGATTGCATGGTCCACTGCATACGCAGCTGGAAATAGTATTTATTAAGAACTTTAGGAGGAAAGATAATGGGATATAATGTGGCGATTGATGGTCCTGCCGGAGCGGGAAAAAGTACAGTTGCAAAACGAGTTGCAAAAGAATTAGGGTTTGTATATGTGGATACAGGCGCTATGTATCGTGCATTGGCTGTATATTTTTTGAAACAAGGATTGCAGGCGGATGAAACTGAGAAAATTGCAGCAGCATGTAAGAATGCAGAAGTATCAATTGGATATGAAGATGGAGTACAGCAAGTGTATTTGAATGGCGAGAATGTAACTACACAATTGCGCGAAGAGAGTGTGGGGAATATGGCATCTGTCAGTTCAGCAATTCCTGCAGTTCGAGCACAACTTTTGGAGTTGCAAAGAGAACTTGCAAGGACAAAAGATGTAGTTATGGATGGACGTGATATAGGGACGAACATTCTTCCTAATGCAGATGTAAAGGTATATTTGACAGCCAGTGTGGAAACAAGAGCGAAGAGAAGATATTTAGAGTTGACAGAAAAAGGAATTGCGTGTGATTTACAGGCAATAGAACATGATATAGAAGAAAGAGATACCAGAGATATGAATCGGGAAATAGCACCACTTAAGCAAGCCGAAGATGCGGTATTCTTGGATAGTTCAAATATGTCTATCGACGATGTGGTATCTGAAATAAAATCATTGTGCAAGTAGGGGGAAGTTATGGAAGTGAAAGTGGCAAAGACTGCAGGGTTTTGTTTTGGAGTGAAACGAGCAGTTGAAATGGTCTATGAACAAGTAGATGAATGTGAAGGAAAGCCAATTTACACATATGGACCAATCATTCATAACGAAGAAGTTATAAAAGACATGAAGAAAAAAGGTGTAGAAATTATTCGAGACGAAGACGACTTGAAAGAAATTCAGTCTGGAGTTGTAATCATTCGTTCTCATGGCGTGCCTAAACGAATTCAAGAGATGCTGGAAAAGCAAGGATTATGTTGTGTAGATGCGACTTGTCCTTTTGTGAAAAAAATACATCGCATCGTAGAAGAAGAAAGTAAGGCAGGCAAACATATTATCATCATTGGCGATGCGAATCATCCTGAAGTACAAGGCATCAAAGGATGGTCTTCGACAGAAGTGACAGTCATAAAAACCGAAGAAGAGGCAATTGGTTTCGAAATGCCAGAAAACACGGAGATTTGTATTGTTTCGCAAACGACATTTAATTACAATAAATTCAAATATTTAGTTGAAATTATTTCGAAAAAGAATTATAATATAAATGTTTTAAATACAATTTGTAGTGCGACAAAAGAACGACAAACAGAGGCTGAAAGCATTGCAAATGAGGTGGATGTTATGATTGTTATAGGAGACAAACATAGTTCCAATACTCAGAAGTTATTTGAAATTTGTAGTAAGGCATGTACAAATACGTACTATATACAGACTCTTGAAGATTTGGATGTGAATCAATTAAAGTCAGTACGAACGGTCGGTATTACAGCAGGTGCTTCGACACCGAACAATATAATTGAGGAGGTTCAAAATAATGTCAGAGTTAACTTTTGAACAAATGTTAGAAGATTCATTTAAAACTATACGAAATGGAGAGGTTGTAGACGGTACGGTCATTGATGTAAAATCTGATGAAATCGTTTTAAATATAGGTTACAAAGCAGATGGTATCATTACTCGCAATGAGTACACGAATGAAGCAAATGTAGATTTAACTACACTTGTTTCTGTAGGTGATACAATGACAGTTAAAGTCTTAAAAGTAAACGACGGAGAAGGTCAAGTTTTATTGACATATAAGAGATTGGCTGCAGAACGCGGAAACGAAAGATTAAAAGAGGCGTTTGAAAACCAAGAAGTTTTAAAAGCAACAGTAGCACAGATTCTTGGTGGTGGTTTAAGCGTAGTTGTGGATGAAGCAAGAGTGTTTATTCCAGCAAGCTTAGTATCAGATGTTTACGAAAAAGACTTGAGCAAATACCAAGGCCAAGAAATTGAATTTGTAATCAGCGAATTCAATCCAAAAAGAAACAGAGTGATTGGTAACCGCAGACAACTTTTAGTAGCTGAAAAAGCCGAATTACAAAAAGCTGTATTTGAAAAATTAAATGTAGGCGATACAGTGACAGGAACTGTAAAAAATGTAACAGACTTTGGTGCATTTATCGACTTAGGTGGAGTAGATGGATTGTTACATATCTCAGAAATGTCTTGGGGAAGAGTTGAAAGTCCAAAGAAAGCATTTAAAGTGGGCGAAGAGTTAAAAGTACTTGTGAAAGAAATTAATGAAAATAAAGTAGCTTTAAGTTTGAAATTCCCTGAAATGAATCCATGGGCAAATGTATCAACAGACTATGCGGTTGGTAATGAGGTAACAGGTAAAGTTGCAAGAATGACAGACTTTGGTGCATTTGTTGAATTGGCACCAGGAGTAGATGCATTACTTCATGTTTCTCAAATTTCAAGAGCACATGTTGAAAAACCTTCTGATATCTTAAGTGTTGGACAAGAAATTACTGCAAAAGTTGTGGAACTTAATGAAGCAGATAAGAAAATTAGTTTAAGCATGAAAGTGTTAGAACCAATCGTAGAAGAAACTGTTGAAGAGGTAATTGAAGAGACAGTAGAAGAAACAGTAGAAGAAGTAGTTGAAGAATAAGAATGTCATATATAAATAATATGGAAATAGAGGCTACATGTTAGTCTCTATTTTTCTTAAAGAAAGGAATAACTATATGCGTATATTTACGTTTAAAGGAGGAATTCATCCGAATGATGGAAAAATCTTAGCAAAAGATAAAGCCATTCAAACAATTCTTCCAACTGGTGATTTGATATATCCGCTTTCACAACATATTGGTGCTCCTGCAAAACCAATTGTTGAAGTGGGAGATTACGTGTTAAAGGGACAAAAAATTGCAGAAGCAAATGGTGTGATGTCTGCTCCTGTATATTCATCTGTGTCTGGAACCGTAAAATCAATTGAAAAGCATTTTAATCCTACTGGAACAAAAGTAGACTGTATCATTATTGAAAATGATTCGGAATTTAAAGAAGTCGAAAGAACTCAAGTAAAACCACTTGAGCAACTAACAAAAGAAGAGATTCTGAATTTAATTGGGGATGCAGGAATTGTAGGTCTTGGTGGCGCAGGCTTTCCAACAAAAGTGAAATTGTCACCAAAGAATCCGGAAGAAATCAAATACATTATTGCGAATGGAGCGGAATGTGAACCATATATCACAGCAGATTACCGTTGTATGTTAGAGCAACCAGAAACATTGGTAAGTGGAATGAAAGTCGTGCTCCAAGTGTTTGAACAAGCAAGAGGTATTTTTGCAATTGAAGACAACAAAAAAGACTGTATAGAAAAAATTCGCGAGTTGATCAAAGATGAGCCTAGAATGGAAGTAAAAGCGTTAAAAGCAAAATATCCACAAGGATCAGAACGACAGATGATTTATGCAACGACAGGACAAGCAATCGATTCCACAAAATTACCTGCAGATGCAGGATGTATTGTGGATAATGTAGAGACGTTGATGGCAATTCATTCAGCAGTAATTGAAGGAAAACCACTGACAGAACGTATCGTGACAGTCAGTGGAAATGGAATTACAGAGCCTTCAAACTTTAGAGTGTTATTAGGAACAAATCAACAAGAATTGATTGAGGCTGCTGGTGGACTAAGCGGAGAACCTGAAAAAATTGTTTCAGGTGGTCCTATGATGGGATTTGCGATGTTTACAGTAGATACACCAATCACTAAGACATCATCCTCTATATTGTGCTTGAAAAAAGATGTTGTAGCAGAACATGAAACAAGTGCATGTATTCAATGTGGTCGATGCGTTACAGTGTGTCCAAGTAGAATTGTGCCAGCAAGATTGGCCGATTATGCGGAACGATATGACGAAGAAGCATTCGTAAAATGGAATGGAATGGAATGTATCGAATGTGGATGCTGTAGTTATAAGTGTCCAGCTAAGAGACAATTAAAACAGTCTATAGCAACTATGAAAAAAATGGTTATAAGAAACAGGAGACAAAGGGAGAACTAAGATGAGTGAGAATTATAATGTATCGTCCTCGCCACATATGCGTTCTAAAACAACAACAGGCAGCATTATGTTGTATGTGATTATTGCATTGTTGCCGGCAACAATATTTGGAATATACACATTTGGAATTTCAGCATTAATCGTGGTTCTGACAACTGTGGCTTCTGCCGTAGTCGCAGAACTTGCGTATCAGCTGATTATGCGAAAGAAAGTAACGATTGGGGATTTTAGTGCAGCATTAACGGGTCTGTTATTGGCGTTAAATATGCCGCCAACAGCACCTTGGTGGATGTGTGTATTAGGAAGTGTTTTTGCGATTGTCGTAGTGAAACAAGTTTTTGGCGGATTAGGACAAAACTTTATGAATCCAGCTTTGGGAGCTCGATGCTTTTTGTTGATTTCCTTTACTGGAAGAATGACAACATTTGTATATGATGGAGTTTCTACTGCAACACCTTTAGCAGAATTGAAAGCTGGAAACAGTGTGAAATTATTAGATATGTTTATTGGAAATACTGCAGGAACCATAGGGGAGACATCTATGATTGCCATTTTGTTTGGTGCAATGTTCTTGGTAGTAATGAAGATTATCAGTGTTCGAATTCCATTAAGCTATCTTTTGAGTTTTGTAGTATTTATAGCAGTATTTGGAGGACATGGACTCGATGCGAACTATATAGCTGCACATCTTTTAGGTGGTGGTTTAATGTTAGGTGCTTGGTTCATGGCAACAGACTATGTCACATCCCCAATTACAAAGACGGGACAACTAATATATGGAATCTGTTTGGGAATTCTTACTGGTTTGTTCCGATTATTCGGGGCTTCCGCAGAGGGAGTTTCTTATGCGATTATCTTCGGAAATCTTTTAGTTCCTTTGATTGAAAAGATTACGATTCCGAAACCATTTGGTAAAGGAGGGGAACGAAGATGAAACAGTTGATAAAAAATGTATTTATATTGACAGCAATTACTTTGGTTTCCGGTCTTTTGTTAGGCGGGGTTTATGAAATCACAAAGGAACCAATTGCACAATCAAAAAATGCGGCAAAACAAAGTGCCTATAAAAAAGTTTTACCAAAAGCTACTAGTTTTGAAACATATGAAAAATTTGATGCAAAACAAGCGGATAAAGTTTTAAAACAAGCAAATATTCAAGGTTGTCGTATTGATGAAGTAGTCGTAGGGCAAGACGGAAAAGAAGTCTTAGGATATATTGTAATTGCTACAAGTACAGAAGGCTATGGTGGTGAAATCCAAGTTTCTGTAGGTATTAGCGCGGATGGTACCGTGAATGGGATTGAGTTTTTAGCGATTTCAGAGACTGCAGGACTTGGTATGAAAGCAAAAGAACCTACCTTTTACGAACAATTTTCAAATAAAAAGACAGAAGCATTTCAAGTGGTGAAAAATAGCTCTACATCTTCGGATAAAGGAGATAGCTCAAGTAGTGCAAGTATGAAAGTAGAAAAAGAAACAGTTATTGATATTGATGCGCTGAGTGGAGCAACAATTACATCACAAGCAGTGACAAGTGCAGTAAATGCAGGTCTTGCATATTATTACGATGTATTAGGAGGTGCTGGAAATGAATAAATGTTTCGAAAGACTTACAAATGGTCTTATCAAAGAAAATCCAACCTTCGTACTAATGTTAGGTATGTGTCCGACATTGGCTGTTACAACATCAGCAATGAACGGAATGGGAATGGGACTTGCAACGACAGCTGTTTTAGTTATGTCAAACCTTTTGATATCATTGTCGCGAAAAATCATTCCTGATTCAGTCAGAATGCCAGCATTTATTGTAATTGTTGCATCCTTCGTTACGATTGTACAATTTCTTTTAGAAGGATTCGTTCCAAGTCTTTATGAATCACTTGGACTCTATATACCATTGATTGTTGTAAACTGTATTATCTTAGGACGAGCAGAAAGTTATGCTTCAAAAAATCCAGTATTACCATCTGTTTTTGACGGAATTGGAATGGGATTAGGATTTACAGTTGGTCTTACAAGTATTGGTGTGGTTAGAGAATTAATTGGAACTGGACAAATCTTTGGAATGAAGGTGTTACCTGCTTCATACGAACCGGTTACAATCTTTATTCTAGCTCCAGGAGCATTTTTTGTTCTTGCAATTTTGACAGCAATTCAGAATAAGGTCAAGATTGAGGCGGCAAAAAAAGGAAAGAAAATAGAACATGTAAGCGAATGCAATGGCGAATGTGGTAATTGCAACGCATGTGAAAGGAGCGTATAATGGGGAAATTATTAATTATTGCAGTGGCATCAGCGCTTGTGAATAATGTAGTGTTAAGTCAATTTCTTGGAATATGTCCTTTCATAGGTGTTTCGAAAAAAGTAAAGACGGCTGCTGGTATGGGAGGTGCCGTAATCTTTGTTATCACAATTGCGTCGACAGTTACAAGCTTAATTTACCAATATATATTAGAACCAGTTGGTTTTGAGTATTTGCAAACTATTGTGTTTATCCTCGTGATAGCGGCATTGGTACAATTTGTAGAGATGGTTTTAAAACGCTATATTCCACCATTGTATCAAGCATTAGGAGTATACTTGCCACTTATTACAACAAACTGTGCGGTACTTGGAGTAGCACTTACAAATGTGCAAAAGTCTTACACACTTTTAGAAGGTGTGGTAAATGGTTTTGCAACCGCAGTAGGTTTTACAATTGCGATTGTAATAATGGCTGGAATACGAGAAAAAACAGAACATAATGATGTGTCACCTGCGTTCAAGGGAACGCCTATCGTGCTAGTTACAGCAGGTCTTATGGCGATGGCTTTCTTTGGATTTTCCGGGTTGATTTAGAGGAGGCTGTGTATGGATATAAATGGAATTCTAATAGCAGCTGCAATTGTAGGTGGAGTTGGCTTAACCATTGGAATCTTCCTTGGAGTTTCGGGAAAGATTTTTGCAGTTAAGACAGATGAAAGAGAAGAAGCTGTTTTAAGTGCGTTGCCAGGAAATAACTGTGGTGGTTGTGGCTACGCGGGTTGCTCTGGTTTGGCAACCGCGATTGTGGAAGGAACTGCTGAAATCGATGCATGTCCAGTTGGAGGAAGTGCAGTCGCTCATTTGATTGGCGAAATTATGGGTGTTTCGTCAGAAGAAAAAATTCGAATGGTTGCTTTTGTAAAATGTGCAGGAACTTCACAGGTAGCAACTCAAGATTACCAGTATTATGGTGTGCAAGATTGTAAGATGATGGCTTATGTACAGAATGGAGGTCCGAAATCTTGTGAATATGGATGCTTGGGATATGGTTCATGTGTGAAAAGTTGTCCATTTGATGCAATCCATATTGTTGATAAAGTTGCAGTTGTAGATAAAGAAGCATGTAAGGCTTGTGGAAAGTGTGTTGCGACTTGTCCGAGAAAACTGATTGAATTTGTACCGTATGATCAAAAGCATGCTGTACAATGTGCTTCAAAAGACAAGGGAAAAGATGTGACAAGAAAATGTAAGGCGGGATGTATTGGATGTAAGATGTGTGAAAAAGCATGCCCGGTACAAGCCATTACAATTGAAGACAATATCGCACATATCAATTACGATTTGTGTACAAATTGTGGATTGTGTGCAACAAAATGTCCAAAGAAAATAATTACCATATAAAAAGGGAATCGCAAGATTCCCTTTTTTGTATAGTAAGTATAATACTGTTTTATTTTGCTGTAGAACGAGTATCTAAAACTTCATAATCGGCTGTTATAAAGATTGCATCTACATTGTCGAGTGTTTGGATGAGTTTTAATGCATTTTCATAGCCTAAAGCAAAGCAAGAAGTACTCAGTGCATCGCCATCTACGGATGATTCAGACAGGATGGTGACGCTTAAAAGATTATTGTCACATGGAAAACCAGAGGAAGTATCTAATATATGATGATATATCACATCGTCTACTTTAAAATATCTCTCGTAGACTCCTGAAGTTACAATTGAAGAATCCGTTGATGTAACAGAAGTAATCGTAGTGTTTTGTTTGTCAAAAGGTTTTTGAATTCCAATTTGAAAAGGCAAACCATCAGGCTTTACTCCAATTGTCAACACGTTTCCACCTAAATTTATAATGGCACTTTTGATACCGTTATTTACAAGATATTCTTTTAAATAGTCTGCAATATATCCTTTTGCAATGCCGCCCAAATCAATTGCGGCGTTTGGATCTAGTAGTGACACATAGTTCCCTTCGATGATGATGTTTTGATAGTTTACATGAGAAAGCGCGCTTTGAATATCAGAATCAGAAGGAAGTTTTGGATCTTCGCTTTTGAAGTTCCACAAATCACTTAAAGGAGCAATTGTGATATCAAAAGCACCGTTTGTTAGTTCTCCATAGTGAATCCCTTTTTTTATTAGCTCAAGGGTTGCGTCAGATACTTTTATTGGTTCCCCCTTTGCGTGATTAATCTGATATATTTCACTGTTTTTTTTCGTTTTACTTATTTGATTTTCAAAGGTTTGGCAAAACGAAAAACATTCATCTAATAAATCTCGTTCATTTTGGTCATATAAAGTGATTGTAATTGTAGTATCAAAGTAAAAACCAGATTTTGTAAAAGGTTTTTTCGTCGTTGTTGAACAACCACTTAACAGAAGAATAATGCATGCAAAAATAAATGATTGATAGTATTTCATGATGTCCTCCTATATTTAAAAGTAGTATACCATAAAATCGAGGCAAAAAAAACAGACATTCAAAAATCGAACATATGGTTGCGTTTAAAAGAGTTGTATGTTAAAATATTTTGAAAAGAGGATAAATATTATGAAGAAAAATGATTTCATTTTATTGGGTATTATATTAATTGTAGCTGCACTTGGATTTGGTGTATATGCTTTTTTTTCTCAAAAAGATGTAGGGATGGTCACAGTTACGGTAGATGGAACAGTGTATGGAACCTATTCTTTAAAAAAAGAGCAAGAGATTAAGATTCAAGACACAAACATATTAATTATTAAAGAAGGACAGGCAGACATGATAGAGGCAGATTGTCCCGATCAGGTTTGTGTCAAACACAAAGCGATTTCAAAAAATAGAGAGAGCATTATCTGTTTACCAAATAAAGTTGTTGTAGAAGTAAATGGCGGCGAAGAGGCAAAGTTAGATTCTATAGCAAAATAGGGGGATTTTTTTGAAAACAAGAGTAGCATATTTTGGCGTATTTACAGCGTTAGCACTTATTTTTAGCTATGTTGAAACTTTACTTCCAATACCGATAGCAATACCCGGAATCAAAATTGGTCTTGCTAATCTAATTATAGTGTTTGCGCTTTATAAATTAAAAATTGGAGAAGTGGTCATTCTTTCTGTTGTTCGAGTCCTGCTAGTAGGAGCGCTTTTTGGAAATTTGTTTAGTGTAATTTACAGCATGGCTGGAGCACTCGTTAGTCTTATTGTGATGTATCTTCTAAAGAAGATGGAAAAGTTTAGTGTTGTTGGGGTAAGCATGGCAGGAGGCGTATTTCATAATGTTGGACAGTTGATTGTTGCCGGAATTGTACTAGAAAGTCTGAGCGTTATATATTATTTTCCAGTGTTGTTAATTACAGGTGTTGTCACAGGAATTGTGATAGGAATCATCAGTAAGGAAGTAATAAAAAGGCTACAAAAAATATAATGGAGGAACTATGATTTCGTATGTAAAAGGCGAATTAGTCGCAATGGAAGAAGATAAAGTAATTATTGATGTAAATGGAGTTGGATATGGTGTTTATATGCCAGGTCAAGCTATGGGATTGTTGCCTCCGATTGGCGAAGTTGTTCGATTACATACGTATTTGAATGTAAGAGAAGATGCTATGCAATTATTTGGTTTTTTGACAAGGGATGATTTGAAGGTATTTAAATTACTAATTGGTGTAAGCGGAATCGGACCGAAGGGTGGCCTGAGCATCTTATCAAAATTGAGTCCAGATGATTTGCGATTTGCAGTTATGGCAAATGATTCGAAAGCGATTGCATCAGCACCAGGAATCGGAAAGAAAACTGCCGAAAAGTTAATTATTGAACTTAAAGACAAGCTGAACATAGAGGATGTGTTTGATAAGAAAGAAGAGGCTGTTGTTTCAACGAATACTTATCATTATGCTACTGAAGTTCAAACGGAAGCAATACAGGCATTGGTTGCATTGGGATATGGAAGTACGGAAGCTGCAAAAGCTGTAAAACAAGTAAAAATAGAAGAACATACCACCGTTGAAGAAGTACTTAAAGTGGCGTTGAAAAACATGATGTTTTAAAATTGGTAGGGATGAAGATGAAAAAAAGAATTATAACAACAGAAAATTTAGAAGAAGATTTAAAAATTGAAAATCATTTGCGACCACAACTTTTAGAAGATTATGTAGGTCAAGAAAAAGCAAAGGAAACTTTGAGAATTTACATAGATGCAGCAAAATCTCGAGGTGAATCGTTGGATCATGTTTTGTTTTATGGACCGCCAGGACTAGGAAAGACCACATTGGCAGGTATTATAGCAAATGAAATGGGAGTGAATTTAAAAATCACATCAGGCCCAGCGATTGAAAAACCAGGAGAAATGGCAGCGATTCTGAATAATTTACAGGAAGGAGATGTACTTTTTGTAGATGAGATTCACCGATTGAACCGACAAGTAGAAGAGGTGCTATATCCAGCGATGGAAGATTTCGCAATTGATATCATGATAGGAAAAGGATCTAGCGCACGTTCAATTCGTTTAGATCTTCCGAGATTTACACTTGTGGGTGCAACCACTCGTGCAGGGATGTTGACAGCACCACTTCGTGATCGTTTTGGCGTGGTGCATCGATTGGAATATTATACAGAATCAGAATTACAAACGATTATTATGCGTTCTGCAGGAGTTTTAGACGTGGAAATAGAGCCAAATGGAGCAAAAGAAATGGCAAAACGTTCGAGAGGAACACCAAGACTTGCGAATCGTTTGCTGAAGCGAGTGCGTGATTTTGCTCAAGTGAAATATGATGGGGTTATCACAGAAGTGGTTGCGAACTATGCATTAGATTTACTGGATGTAGATAAATTCGGGTTGGATTATAGTGACCGCAATATTTTATTAACAATTATAGAAAAGTTCCAAGGCGGACCAGTAGGGTTGGATACACTCGCAGCATCAGTCGGAGAGGATTCTGGGACAATTGAAGATGTATACGAACCTTATCTTTTGAAAAATGGATTTATACAGAGAACTCCAAAGGGGCGTGTTGCAACAGAACAGTCGTATCGCCATTTGGGAATTCCATATCAAAATCAATAAAAGAGTTGGTTTTTTCTATTAAATAGTTTATAATGGTGCTTAGTTAGAAAGATAAATAAGGAGGCTGCCATGGCATCTTCAAAAAATTGTACCGAAGTATTAATAGGTGGAAAAGTATTTACGTTGAGCGGATTTGAAAGTGAGGATTATTTACAAAAAATATCCACATATCTCAATCACAAAATTGCAGATTGTGAAAGTGTAGAAGGCTATAATAGACAATCAGCAGAGACTAGGAGTACTTTGCTTGCATTAAATATTGCGGATGATTATTTCAAAGCAAAAAGACAGGGCTCAGTACTGGAAAATGATGTTCAACAAAAAGATAAAGAAATGTATGAGTTGAAACACGAATTAATATCAACTCAAATACGTTGTGAAAATTTGGAACAAGAGATTGAACGCTTAAAAGAGGAAAATCAACAGTTACAAATTCAGATTGTTAAATTAGAAACAGAAATGAAGAATCAATAAAGATAGAATCTCGCGAGCGAGATTCTATTTTGTTAGTTGATAGAGGATGCAATAGAAATGAATAAAAAAATTGAAATTTTAGCGCCTGCAGGGTCTTATGAAAGCTTTATGGCTGCAATTGCAGCTGGTGCAGATGCCGTTTATATTGGAGGAACAAGATTTGGCGCAAGAGCATATGCGGACAATTTAAATGAAGAAGCAATGTTAAAGGCAATCGATTATGCGCATTTACATGGAAGAAAAGTATACTTGACGATAAATACTTTGCTAAAAGAAATGGAACTAAAGCAGGAATTGTACTCGTATTTGTTACCGTATTATATGCACGGAATAGATGCGGTTATCGTACAAGATATAGGTGTTTTAAATTATGTGCGAGAACAGTTTCCAGGATTGCCGATTCATGCAAGCACACAAATGACCATTACAAATGTGTTGGGTGCAAAAATGCTTAAAGAGCTTGGCGTAGAACGAGTTGTCACATCAAGAGAATTACAGTTGAATGAGATAAAAGAAATTTCAGAGCAGACAGATTTGGAAATAGAAAGTTTTGTTCATGGAGCATTATGTTACTGTTATTCAGGGCAATGCTTATACAGCAGTATGCTTGGAGGAAGAAGTGGAAATAGAGGGCAATGTGCACAACCATGTCGTTTGCCATATTCTGTAGGAGGGGAACGTAAAAATCAATATGTACTAAGCTTAAAAGATATGTGTACATTAGAGTTTATTCCGGATTTAATCGAAGCAGGAATTCATTCTTTTAAAATTGAAGGAAGAATGAAAAAGCCAGAGTATGTTGCGTTAGTAACAGCAATGTACCGAAAATATGTTGATTTGTATTTCCAAGTAGGGAAAGAAAAATATGCTGTAAAACCAAACGATCGAGAAATGTTAATGGATCTGTACAATCGAGGAGGATCTCACGGTGGTTACTATTATACTAGAAATGGTTCTGATATGGTGTCCTTGTCAAGACCAAATCATGCAGGTGTTTCGGCGCTCGAAGTTGTAAATCAAAAAGGGAAACAAATCAAAGCAAGAACGCTAGTGGATATTCATAAAGGCGACGTAATTGAGCTTAAAGATGAAAATTTTACGTTTGGAAATGATGTAAAAAAAGGACAAGTTGTAGATTTGTATACACATAAAATTCAGGCGTTTCAAAAAGGAAGTATTTTAAATCGAACAAGAAACGAGTCTTTAATCAATGAAATTCAAGATTCTATTATAAAAAGAAACGTAAAAGAAATGATGGATGGAACGCTAATTGTTTTCGCATGTCAGCCAATGAAATTAGAACTGCGTTATAAAGATTTGCTAATAGCGATAGAGGGTGATTTGCCGCAGAAAGCTGTAAATCAACCAACTACTAGAGAGCGAATTGAACAACAGATGCGAAAAACAGGAAATACGGAGTTCGAATTTCATCAATTTGATATAAAAATGGATGAGGAACTTTTTGTACCGCTACAGAGTCTAAATGAATTGCGACGAAGAGGCATTGATTGCTTAGAAAATGCAGTTGTAAAAGCAGCTAGACGCGAGCATGTGTCGCAATACTATGAAACGGAAGTGGAATCTTACGAAAAGAAACCAAAAATTCCAATACATGTGTATGTGGAAGAAAAAGAACAATGGGATGAAGTTTTAAAGTCTAACTTTGTACAACGAATTTATTTGGATTGTAATATGGTAGTACGCATTTGGGAAAATCCACAACTACAAGAGTATATTGCAAGAGCAAAAGAACAGAAAAAACAAATATACTTGGCAATGCCACATATTTTCCGTAAGGAAACCATTCGAAAATATGAGGAAGCATATCGACACATATTTACCTGTGAGTGGGATGGAGTCTTAATACGAAATTATGAAAGCTTTCAATTTTTACGAGAGCATAATTATGTAAAAAACATTGTGACGGACTTCAATCTCTATCAATTCAATCAATATGCGAAACGTTATTGGAAAGAACAACAGATAGAGTCGACAACGGCACCATTAGAATTAAATCTAAAAGAGTTGGGACTTGTTGGTCTAGATTATAGTGAACTCGTGATACATGGATATGCACCAATGATGATTTCTGCTCAGTGTGTACAAAAAACAACTGGTGGATGCAGTAAGAAATCAACAAGGCTGCAGTTAAAAGATCGTTATCATAAAGAATTTATAGTGAAAAATAGGTGTGATTACTGTTATAATATCATCTATAACAGTAGCCCAACCATGCTGTTTGATCAAAAGGATGAAGTGATGCAACTTGCTCCAAAAGCGCTTCGGATAAACTTCACAGTTGAAAAACGAGATGCTGTAAAAAAGGTACTTCGGTTATATGAAAAAGTATTTTGTGAAGGCATTGAAGTGAACGAAGTGGATATGGAATTTACAAGAGGACATTTTAAACGAGGAATTAAGTAGGTGAAACATTGGCAAATATTATAGTTGGATGTGCAAAATACATGATGATTTTTTTGATTGCAATATACGCATATCAGTGTTTTGCAATTTTTGCATATGAAAGTGCAAAGGCAAAAAAGAGAATCCTATTGTATCAAAATATCATTATGTTTTTGATACATTTTATGGCATTCATGGGCATGTATTTTAAAATGAATGAAAACAAAATATTGATCTTTTATTTGGCGCAATTTGTGATGTTACTTGCGATTCTTTTGGCATACACCAAGATTTATCCCAAAATCTCAAGATTGCTCGTTAATAATATGTGCATGTTATTGATTATTGGGTTTATTATGATTACCCGACTATCATATGACAAGGCTGTGAAACAAAGTATTATTGTTGCGGGCGCAGTTACAATTAGCTTGTTCGTTCCTTTTGTATTAAAAAGGATTCGTATTTTTTCACAACTGAGAATGATTTATGCGATCATAGGACTTGTTTCTCTTGGTGTTGTATTTATTGCAGGAACCGTTTCCTATGGTGCGAAATTAGGATTTTCGATTGCAGGAATTGGAATTCAACCATCAGAGTTTGTGAAAATTATCTTTGTATTTTTTGTGGCGGCTAGTTTTAATTTGTCGACAGAATTCAAGGATGTGGTTATTACAACTGTTGTGGCGGCAGTTCATGTCTTGATTTTAGTGATTTCAAAAGATCTTGGGGCAGCATTGATTATCTTTGTTGTATATTTGGTAATGCTATATGTAGCAACAAAACAACCATTGTATACCGTGGCTGGACTAGGAGCTGGAAGTGTTGCGGCCGTGGCGGCATATTTCTTGTTTGGGCATGTAAAAACACGTGTTCTTGTATGGAAAGATCCATTGGCTGTATACCACAAAGGCGGACATCAAGTGTCACAATCGCTTTTTGCAATCGGAACAGGAAGTTGGTTGGGAACTGGGTTGTTCCAAGGGAAAGCAGATAAGATACCGGTGGCAGATGAAGACTTTATATTTTCAGCCATTTCAGAAGAAATGGGATTGGTATTTGGTTTGTGTATGATTTTGATTTGTATCAGTTGTTATGTTATGTTTTTAAATATAGCAATGCGTTTACACAATCAATTTTATAAATTAGTAGCGTTAGGGCTAGGAAGTTGTTACATTTTTCAAACATTCTTAAATATTGGCGGTGTAACAAAATTTATTCCTTCTACAGGAGTGACATTGCCGTTGGTAAGTTACGGTGGAAGTTCAGTATTTAGCACCTTGATACTATTTGCAATTATTCAAGGTTTGTATATTTTGAAAGAAGAAGAGGAAGACCAGCTTGAGAAAAAGAGACGTGAAAGGACGTCGCACAAGGCGGGAGAAAGAAGAAATCGAGATCATATCGTTGAACGAAGAACCAGACGAGCAACGAAAGAAAATAACCGCCTCAGATAGACGAAGAGAACGACAAGAGAAAAAGAAAAACAAAATAGAGAATCGAGAATTCGCTAGAGTTACATACTTTTTTGTCGGATTGTTTTTGGTCCTGATGGGATATTTGGTTTACTTTAACGTTTTTAAAAGTAAGGACATTATCAATAGCCCATACAATGTGCGATTGGATTCGATGGCAGATCGAGTTGTGAGAGGACAAATTTTAGACAAAAAAGGGAATGTTTTGGCGAAAACGGATGTGGCAGAAGATGGAACTGAGACAAGAGTATATCCATATGGTTGCCTGTATGCACATGCAATTGGTTATGATTCTCATGGAAAATCCGGATTAGAATCAGTAGAAAATTTCAATTTGTTATCATCAAATGCATTTTTTGTAGAACAAATCATTCGTGAATTTCAAGAAGAGAAGAACATTGGAAACAATGTTATTACAACCTTTGACACAGATGTTCAGAAAGCAGCGCATGATGCACTTGGAACCAACAAAGGAGCAGTTGTTGTAATAGAGGTTACGACAGGGAAAATTCTAGCAATGGTTTCGAAACCAGATTTTGATCCTAATGCAGTGGTAACAAATTGGAACTCGCTTACAGAAAGTACAGAGAGTGTACTCTGGAATCGTGCAACGCAAGGAGCTTATGCACCAGGGTCTGTTTTTAAAATTGTCACTACATTGGCATATATGAGAGAAAATGCAAACTACCAAAACTATCATTACGAGTGTAATGGTGAGATTCAACACAATGGAACGGTAATACATTGTGCGAAAAATCGTAAACATGGTTCGCAGGATTTGTTGGCCTCATTTGCAAATTCATGCAATGCCTCTTATTGTGACATCGGCTTAAATTTAAACTTTACAAAATATAAAAATACGGCGAACGATTTGTTGTTTGATACAAAGTTACCTTGCGAACTTCCTTATGCAAAAAGTAAATTTCAATTGAGTCAAGATTCAGATTCTTCTGAAACAATGATGACTGCAATCGGACAAGGGAAAACGCAAGTGAGTCCATATCACATGGCACTTATCGCTGCGGCAATCGGAAATGGTGGTATTCTAATGGAGCCATATATGGTTGATTCTGTAGAAAATTATACAGGGGCTTCTGTTGAAAAGAATATGCCTAAGAAGTATGGAAAATTAATAACTTCTTCTGAAGCAGCGCAGTTGAAAGCATATATGCAAGCAGTTGTAGAAAGCGGAACTGCTACAGCATTAAAAAATAATCAATACACGGTAGCAGGGAAAACTGGAACAGCAGAATATAGTAGCGATAAAGAAAAAGCGCATTCGTGGTTTTTGGGATTTACAAATGTAGAAAATCCAGAAATTGCGATTAGTGTAGTAGTCGAAGGTGCGGATAATTCAGGAATAAATGCAGTTTCCATTGCGAAAAAGGTACTAGACGCATATTATTAACCAATATGAGGGAACAATATGAAATATTATTATAATCTTTATTTGGATGATTATACATCCAATAACAAAGAAGAAATTATAGAAAAACTAGAAAGTGATAAATGGCAATTTGAAATTTATCTAATCACTGTGTCAAAAAATGAAAAAAATCATTTGGAAATTTATAATTCTGCACTCTTGCTACAAAAAGGTATGGCAGATGAGCAGTTGTTTGTCATCGGATTTGCTAGGGGTTATGACGAAGCTGTGGAATTAGTTGAAATGATTATCAAAGAAGTGTATGATAATACTAATGGAACCAATATAAGAAATTATATTCTCCAAAAACAACAAAAGTTTGAAGAAGGCAACGCATAGGTGCAAGGATGTTAGCATTATTAATTCTAAAAATCATAGGAATCATATTGCTTGTTATATTGGGAATAATACTTTTTGCAGTAAGTATGGTCTTGCTATTTCCGGCTCAATATCGAATCGATGCTAGTGCAGACGGAGATTTGGAACATACTGAAGTGACAGCAAAACTTGTTTGGTTTCTGCATTTAATATCCGCAAATGCGGAATATAAAGACGGTGTATATCAATGGAGAGCAAGAGTGTTCTGGAAAAAGCTAGAGGAGAAGGATACAGAAGCTGAAGAAGAACACGATGAAGTGAAAGCATCTTCAAAAGAAAGCAACGAAAAAAGAGCCAATGCAGATGGAAAGAAAAAAGTATTAGATGAATCAGGTGTAAGAGAAGAAAAAAAGAAGAATCGATTTCAAAAGTGGATAGATAAGATTAAATGTACAATACAAAAGATTTGTGATAAGATAAAAGAGATTTGGAAAATAAAGGAGCGATTCAAAGAACTTCTGTCAGATGAAACACACCGTGCCACCCTGAAAGTGGTAAAGAAAGAGCTTTTTTATTTGATTAAGCATTATCGTCCAAGAAAAATGAAGGGGTACGTGAGATATGGATTTGAAGATCCCTATCATACAGGACTTGTTTTGGCAGTGCTTAGTTGGTTCTATCCGTTTTTTGGAACGAAATTAGAAATTATCCCGGAATTTGATCAGCAAGTAATAGAAGGGAAATTGTCTGTCAAAGGATATATTCGTGGTATTCATCTCCTAAAGACAGCCATTCGACTTCTTTTTGACAAGAATACAAAACAAACATATGAATATTTGATGCAATTAAAACCATAATGTGTAGGAGGAAAGAACATGGCAGAAAACAAATTCAATACGACAGTAGGAGCATTATTTAATGGTATGGAAAATGTAGTTTCTTCAAAAACAGTTGTTGGAGAGGCGATTCATATCGGTGACACGATTATTTTACCTTTGGTAGACGTGTCTTTTGCTGTTGGCGCAGGATCTTTTAATGAGGGCGCAAAAGAAAAAGGAGCAGGTGGATTAGGAGGGAAAATTTCACCGAGCGCAGTGTTGGTTATTCAAAACGGAAGAACTAAACTAGTAAATATTAAGAATCAAGATACCATTACAAAGCTTTTAGATTTAGTTCCAGATGTAATGGATCGAATTACAGAGAAGAAAGAAGATAAAGTTACTGAAAAAGATGTAAATGATATGTTAGACCAAGCAGAATAGCAATATAGACAAGCGAGGAGCATATAATGTAGTAAGAATAAGACCGGAGCAGTGTATGAAACGAGTGACGGGATTTGCAGTGTTTTTTATTGCAGTAGGTATGATTATTTCTATATTTTTGCCGAATGCTTTTATAGAAGTGTTGATTATTTTGATTTGTCTGCTTCTAGGTTATAATTTATTTTGTTGTTAAACATAAAAAACGAGATGATATGAATCATCTCGTTTTATTTTGCGTTGTAAAAATTAAGCACGTTCAACTTTGCCTGATTTCAAGCAAGAAGTACATACATACATTTTCTTCACATTTCCGCATTCTGTTTTAACTTTTACAGATTTTACATTTGATTTCCACATTTTTGGTGTTTTTCTATTAGAGTGACTTACATTGTTTCCGAAATGAGCACCCTTTTCACAAATAGCACATTTAGCCATCATAGCACCTCCTAACGATATTAATAGTCATTACAGACTCACAACATTTGTATTCTAACAGATAAATACAGATTATGCAAGCACAAATTTGATAAATTAGATAAAGGATTTATAGGTGTTGTAAAATTGGAAAAAACAGAGTATAATATGTATGTTAAGTACGTGAAAATGTATGAGGATGAATAATATTATATCGGAGGAAGATGATATGAAAGGAAATATGACTACAGAATTAGGCTTGATTACAATTGAACCTGAAGTGGTTGCTCAATATGCAGGGAGCGTTGCAGTAGAATGCTTTGGTATCGTAGGTATGGCGGCTGTAAGCGTGAAAGATGGAATCGTTAAACTATTAAAGAAAGAAAGTTTGACACATGGAATAAAAGTAGATGTATCAAAGGACAATAAATTTATCATTGATTTCCATGTCATTGTTTCTTATGGTGTGAGTATTTCAGCTGTATGTGAGAACTTAGTAAGTAATGTAAAATATAAAGTAGAAGAATTCACAAGTATGAAAGTAGATAAAATAAACATTTATGTCGAAGGTGTAAGAGTGATTGATTAAGGAGGACATTATTGTGGCAATAAAGACAATTAATTCGGAAATGCTGACAAAGATGTTTATGGCAGGCGCTGCAAGCATCGAGGCAAAGAAGGAAATCATTAATGAATTGAATGTATTCCCTGTTCCAGATGGAGATACAGGTACAAACATGTCATTAACGATTATGGCAGCAGCAAAAGAAGTTGCAGCACTTCAAAATCCAAGCATGGAAATTTTGGCGAAAACAATTTCTTCTGGCTCATTAAGAGGTGCACGTGGTAACTCGGGTGTAATCTTATCTCAGTTGCTCCGTGGTTTTACAAAAGCAATTAGAGAATACGAAGAAATTGATATTAAGATATTGGCAAAAGCTTGCGTAAAAGCAAAAGAAACTGCTTACAAAGCAGTTATGAAACCAAAAGAAGGAACCATTCTTACTGTTGCAAGAGGAATTGCAGACAAGGCAGTAGAATTGTCAAGAAAAGAGAAAGATTTGCAAAGCTTTATTTCTCAAGTTATTGACTATGCAGAAGAAGTATTAGCACAGACTCCAGAAATGTTACCAGTACTGAAAGAAGCAGGCGTAGTAGACTCCGGTGGACAAGGTTTGGTTGAAATTTTGAAGGGGGCGTTTGATGCATTCCTTGGAAAAGAAGTGGATTATACTCAAATTGCAGCAAGCGCATCTGTTTCTCCAACTAAAATCAGTGCAGAAACAAATGCAGAAATTAAATTTGGATATTGTACAGAATTCATTATTATGACAGAAAAAGCTTTCACTCAAAAAGATGAGATGGAGTTTAAAGCATTCTTAGAGTCTATCGGTGATTCTATTGTTTGTGTGGCAGATGATGATATCGTTAAAATTCATGTTCATACAAATGACCCGGGTCTTGCAATTCAAAGAGCATTGACATACGGTCAACTTACACGTATGAAGATTGATAATATGCGTGAAGAACACGAAGAAAAATTGATTCGTGAAGCAGAAAAAGTGGCACAAGAGCAAAAGAAACAAGCGAAAGCTCAAGAACCGCAAAAAGATTTTGGCTTTATCGCTGTCTCTATTGGAGAAGGCTTGAATGAAATCTTTACCGGACTTGGAGTGGATTATATCATCGAAGGTGGACAAACTATGAATCCAAGTACGGATGATATGTTAAATGCCATTGATAATGTGAATGCGAAAAACGTATTTATCTTCCCTAATAATAAAAATATTACACTCGCTGCAAATCAAGCAAAGTCATTAGTAGAAGATAAGAATGTTATTGTAATTCCAACAGCGACTGTACCACAAGGAATCACGGCGATCATTAATTTTGTTCCAGACATGAGTGCAGAAGAAAACGAAGAAGTGATGCTAGAAGAAATTAAAAGGGTAAAAACTGGTCAAGTGACTTATGCAGTTAGAGATACTCATATTGATGATAAAGATATTCATAAAGATGATATCATGGGTATTGGAGACAAAGGTATTCTTTCTGTAGGAACAGATCTTGCTGAAACTACAAAAGCAATGTTTGCAGAAATGATTGACGAAGAATCTGGACTTGTTAGCATTTACTACGGTGCAGATGTCTCAGAGGAAGATGCAATGAAATTGACTGAAGAAATAACAGAATTATATCCACAATTAGATGTAGATACACATTTTGGTGGACAACCAATCTATTATTATGTAGTATCAGTCGAATAGACGAAGTAAAGAGAGTTCGCGTGCGAACTCTCTTTTGTGAATAATAGGAGCTATATATGAATGAACAATCCAAAATTCGAGAACTGAAAGGCGTTGGAGAAAAATCCGAGAAATTGTTCCACAAAATAAATCTTTATACTGTGGAAGATTTGTTGCACAACTATCCAAGAAGTTATGAAATTTATGAGAAGGCAATTCCTATTCGAGAAGTGACAGAAGGTATGATTGCAACAATCACGGGTACTATTTATGGCAAAGTACAGCAAAATAATGCAAAAAACTTACAAATCACGTCCATTCATGTAAAAGATTTAACAGGAGTAATCAGAGCCACATGGTTTCGTATGCCGTTTTTGCGTAATACCTTAGGAAAAGGTGGAGTTGTTACTTTGAGAGGGAAGGTTGTAGAGCGCAGAGGTGAATTGTGCATGGAACAACCTGAGGTTTATTTTCCAAGCGCAGCATATGCAGAAAAAGAGAATACAATGCAACCGATTTATTCACGCACGGAAGGATTATCAAACAACACTATTTTAAAAGCAACGAAACAAGCGCTGGAATATATTGATTTAAAAAGAGAATTTTTGCCACCAAGTATTCGATTAGAAAACCATCTGGCAGAATATAACTATGCTGTACGTCAAATACATTTTCCAGACAACAGAGATGCTCTAATTAAGGCTCGAGAACGTTTGGTATTTGAAGAGTTTCTTCTTTTTATTTTAGGACTTCGTCAAATGGCGGAATCAAATGAGAAAGCCAGAAATAACTTCACTTTTTCTGAGCAGAAAGTGTTAGAAAACGTGATACAAAGATTGCCATACGAACTTACAAATGCGCAAAAAAAAGTATGGGAAGAAATTATGGCAGATTTGCATAGCAAGCAAATGATGTCAAGGTTAATCCAAGGTGATGTGGGATCTGGAAAAACAATTCTTGCCGTTCTTGCATTATTGTATGTTGCCTTAAATGGCTATCAAGGTGCTTTTATGGCACCAACGGAAGTGTTGGCAAAACAACATTTTATGTTTGTAAAAGAATTGTTTGAAGAAAATCAGATTCCATTAAAAGTTCTTTTGCTTACAGGTTCTATGACTGTAAAAGAAAAGCGAGAAGCATATGAACAGATTGAATCAGGTGAAGCGAATATTATCATTGGAACACATGCACTGATACAAGAAAAAGTGGTCTATCATAATCTCGCACTGGTTGTGACGGATGAACAACATCGTTTTGGAGTGAAGCAAAGAGAAAAGTTTGCTGAGAAAGGAAATTTACCACACATTTTGGTTATGAGTGCAACGCCAATACCAAGAACCTTGGCTATTATTTTGTATGGAGATTTACATGTCTCTGTTATTGATGAGCTTCCAAGCAATCGAATGCCAATTAAAAATTGTGTTGTGGATACGAGTTACCGGAAAACAGCCTATAAGTTCATGCAAAAACAAGTGGCAGAAGGTAGACAGTGCTACGTGATTTGTGCAATGGTAGAAGAAAGTGAAACGCTGGAAGCAGAGAATGTGATTGATTACGCAAAGTTACTTCAAGAAGAATTGGGTCCGAACATAAAAGTAGAGTATCTACATGGACGAATGAAACAGTCTGAGAAAGATGATATCATGGAGCGATTTGGAAAAAATGAAATTCAGGTATTGGTATCTACGACTGTGATTGAAGTAGGAATCAACGTTCCGAATGCGACGGTCATGATGGTGGAGAATGCAGAACGCTTTGGACTTGCACAATTGCATCAATTACGTGGACGTGTAGGAAGAGGAAAACATCAGTCTTACTGTATTTTTATGAGTGGAAACAAAAGCATGGAAACGCAAGAAAGATTGGATATTTTAAATAAATCAAATGACGGATTTTATATAGCAAATGAAGATTTGAGACTTAGGGGACCTGGAGATATCTTTGGAATTAGACAAAGCGGTGTCATGGATTTTAAATTAGCTGATGTATTTCAAGACGCGATTATCTTACAACGAGCAGCAGAAGCCGCCACTCAACTTGCTAAAAGAGATCCGCTGTTACAGAATGATGAAAATCAGAATTTAAAAGAATATTTGCAAGAATACATGAAACGAGAATTGTTAGAGACTACATTGTAATATTCAAAAAATGGTAAATGTTGAAACAACTGCTAGTGTATCTTTTTTGTTTTCTCACATACTAAGGATGTAACATAAAGTTACAAAAAAAGTATCTAAAGAATGAGGAGGAAATGAATATGGCAAGTCGTTCATCAAACAGAGCAGCAGTGCCAGAAGCAAAAGCTGCATTAGACAAATTCAAATATGAAGTTGCTAGTGAACTTGGAGTACCTTTGAAAGAAGGATACAATGGAGATTTAACATCTAGACAAAACGGTTCAGTTGGCGGTTATATGGTTAAGAAAATGATCGAACAACAAGAAAGACAAATGTCTGGTAAATAAAACAAGTTCAACACAAAAGGTGCGATTCGAAAGAGTCGCACCTTTTTGCGTATTTTGCGATTGTTGACAACTGTTTTTGTTCTGAGTATAATTTAACAAAAGTGAAGTTTGGAGCATAAAAAATGCGTGTGATAGCAGGAACTGCAAAAAGAATACAATTACAGACAATAGAAGGATTAGATACCAGACCTACGACAGATCGAATTAAAGAGACGTTGTTCAATATGATTTCAGAGTATATCGCAGATTCCAGTTTTCTAGATTTATTTAGCGGAAGTGGTGCGATAGGAATTGAGGCGCTAAGTAGAGGTGCTGAGCATGCAGTTTTTGTTGAACAAAGTAAGGCGGCAACAGCGTGTATTCGCAATAATTTAAAGGCGACGAAATTAGAAAATCATGCAGAAGTATTAGAAATGCATGTGTTGTCTGCGTTGAAAATGCTAGAAAATAGAAGAACATTTGACTATATTTTTATGGATCCACCTTACGATAAGTTCTTGGAAAAATCTGTGCTAGAATATTTGAGTTCGTCAGATTTATTATCGGAAGATGGCATTATCATTGTGGAGGCCTCTTTAAAAACCGATTTTTCTTATGTGAAAGATTTTGGATTTTCAATTATTAAAGTAAAAGAATATAAAACAAACAAACATATTTTTTTGGAAAAGGAGAGTTAGATATGTCACGAGCGATTTATCCCGGAAGTTTTGACCCGATAACGGTGGGACATCTTGATATTATAGAACGAGCATCAGCGATTGTTGATGAGTTAATTGTCGGAGTATTACAAAATAAAGCAAAAACTCCGTTGTTTTCTGTGGAAGAACGTGTTACAATGTTAAAAGAAGTCACAAAAGACATGAAAAATGTCAAAATTGTTCCGTTTGAAGGATTACTGATTGATTTTGCGCAGCAAATGGACGCAAACGTAATTGTGCGTGGATTGCGAGCAATTACAGATTTTGAATACGAATTACAAATGTCGCAGACAAATCGCAAACTGAATTCCGATGTGGAAACCATTTTCTTGACTACAAGCCTTGAATATTCGTTTTTGAGTTCAACAACGGTGAAAGAGGTTGCAAGTTTTGGTGGTGATGTTTCGCAGTTTGTGCCAGAGATTGTGGCGAAAAAAATAACAGAAAAGATGAAAGAAAAGGGAGAGAATTAAATGAGCAGTCGTATTGAACAAATTATTGAAGAAATTGAAGAATACATTGATAGTTGTAAATTCCAACCATTGTCTTCAACAAAAATTATTGTAAACAAAGAACAAATGGATGAATTATTACGTGAATTACGTATGAAAACTCCAGATGAAATCAAGAGATATCAAAAAATCATTGCAAACAAAGATGCGATTCTCGCAGATGCACAAGCAAAAGCAGAAAGCATGATTGAAGAAGCACAAATTCAAACAAGAGAATTGGTTAGTGAACATGAAATTATGCAACGTGCGTACGCACAAGCAAATGATATTGTTTTAGCAGCTACAGAACAAGCACAACAAATTTTGGATAACGCAACAAACGATGCAAATGATATTCGTATCGGTGCAATGCAATATACAAACGATTTGATGGCAACTGCTGAAGGAATTATCGGACATACATTGGATAGTTATACATCAAAATACGAAGGATTAGTAGGATCACTTCGTGAATGTTATGAAATCGTACGTGCAAATCGCGCAGAATTAGAGATTCCAGATAAATCTGCAAGAGGAATGGAAGCAGAATTTGGAATCGACCTTATCGATGAATAAAAGAAACATATATATATGCAAGAAAGCTGGTTACCATAGTGGTAATCAGCTTTTGTATTATATATGGAAAAATTGAAAGTTTGCTGCCTTGAATCATAGAGCAAGTTTGAGCGATGCTGCAAAGTCCTCCGAAAGACGACAGGGCTAAAATTAGGATATACGAAATTGAAAAAGGGAGGTTCCAACTTAAAACAAAAGGAATTCCGTTAGAGATTTCTAAAAACGGAAGAAAGTATTTTAGGGGTAAACGCTTTGCATACTGATACAAAATAGAAAAAAGAATAATATATCCTCCGATTTTAGTGATGGTTTCAAATGCGTTTTGTATGCTAGTATCTACAGCTTGAAAATCAAATTGAAAAGATGGTTTGTGTGGTTTAAACGTCTGAGAAAAGTATAAAGAAGGTTGATAAAATCTTCGAAACAGAAAACTGCATATAACGGGTGAAATAAATAAAATAAGAAGAGTGCCTAGAAGATAATCATCATTTCTAAAATTTTGCATGACAATAAAACTAATGATAAACATAGGGCTTGTATTATTACAGAAGGAGAGCAAATATTGCCCTTCTTTTTTTGTGATATAGTTTGCATTTGATAAATCTGAAATTGTTTTTGCGCCCATTGGATAACCGCAGAGAAAACCTATAAATACAGCATAACTGGCAGAATCAGAAATCTGAAACAGATGGCATAGAAATGGTTTTAAAATCTGTGAAATGTATGAAACTGCATTTGTGGAAATCAACAGATTTGAAAAAATGATAAACGGAAGTAAAGAAGGTAAAAGGGTTTGAAACCATAACAACAATCCTTCTTGAGCACCAAGAAAAGTTTGTTGTGGAAAAATTAGCATTAATAAAAAGAATACTAAGATGATAAAAAAAGAAAAACGATGTTTCATATTAGCCTCACGTTTTTTTACAGTTTATTTTGAAAATAAAACATTTATGACGCATATAGTAAAAGAAAAAGGATTCAGATGTTTAAGAAAATCATGATATATATTTTGGCTGTTTTTTTAAACAGTGTTCTTTGTGTTGTCGCAACAAGGAGTATCTTTATACAGACAGAGGAAACCATATTGCCGGAAGGTATTGTACTTACTGACACATACCGAAAACAGGAACTTGATGAGGAACTATGTATTGAGCTGAGAAATAAAGAGCAAGTTGGAGAATACATAGCAGAATATTTTTTGAAGAAAGAATGGGATTATGAGAAGTGGAAAAATGATGACACTTTTGAAGCGTATAATAGTTTTACAAAAGCTATATGGGACGATGTGAAATATTTTCCGATACCAGAATTTCAAGCAACTGCAAACTTAACAGTTTCATATCAAAATACTTGGATGTCTGAGCGAACTTATGGCGGAAAAAGAGGGCACGAAGGTGTGGATTTGATAGCAAGCAAGAATGAAAGAGGCCTTTATCCAATCGTCAGTATGACAGATGGAAAGATTACAAATAAAGGCTGGTTAGAAAAAGGGGGATATCGAATTGGAGTGATGGCTCCTGGTGGAGCCTATTTTTATTATGCTCATTTGGATTCGTACGCTCATTTTGAAATTGGTGATGAAGTGAAAGCGGGTGATATCTTAGGATTCATGGGAGATAGTGGGTATGGAGAAGAAGGAACACTTGGGAAATTTGCTGTTCATTTGCATTTGGGAATCTATATTTATCCTAATGGAAAAGAACTCAGTGTGAATCCATATTGGGTGCTAAGATATATTGAAAATAAAAGGGTAAAATGTTATACTGAAGTGTAATGCTAATATGGAGGAAAATTTATGGATTTACCAGCTGCGTTTGTCGATAAAATGAAAAAATTACTTGGTAACGAGTTTGATTCATACATACAATGCTACGAAGAAAAAAGATGGTATGGACTTCGTGTTAACACGAAAAAAATAAGCGTGGAAGAGTTTAAAAAAATATGTCCGTTTCCGATAGAGCCAATTCCTTGGATTGAGAACGGCTTTTATTATGATGGAGAAAACGTGCAAGCTGCAAAACATCCATATTACTTTGCCGGACTTTATTATCTGCAAGAGCCGAGTGCTATGACACCTGCAAATCGTCTGCCAATCGAACCGGGAGATAAGGTTTTAGATGTGTGCGCGGCTCCAGGTGGAAAAGCAACAGAACTCGGCGCAAAATTATGCGGGGAAGGTGTTTTGGTTGCCAATGACATTAGCAACTCTAGAGCAAAAGGCCTGTTAAAGAACATAGAAGTGTTTGGTATTGGTAATGTATTAGTGTTAAGTGAAGAACCTGGAAAATTAGAAAGTTATTTTCCGGAATATTTTGACAAAATTTTAATTGATGCTCCATGTTCTGGAGAAGGAATGTTCCGTAAAGATAAAAAGATGGTGAAGGCATGGGAAGAACATGGTCCCGAGTTCTTTGCGAAAATACAAAAAAGTATTGTGACACAGGCGGCTAGAATGCTAAAACCAGGTGGCATGATATTGTATTCAACCTGCACATTTGATCCTGAAGAGAACGAAGGTACGATTGAATATTTAAAAGAGCAATTTCCAGAATTTAAAATCAAAGAGATTATACCATACGAGGGTTTTGCACCAGGAAAGCCAGAAGTAACAAAATCAAAGGATACTTCGTTTGAAAAGACTGTTCGTATTTGGCCACATAAGTTACGAGGAGAAGGTCATTATTTAGCGTTACTTCAAAAAGGGGATGCAGTAGAGCAAATAAAAGATTCAGGTGTGAAAGAAAAGATAAAAAAAGTGCCAGATGAGATTGTGGAGTTCTTTAAAAATGTAGATTGGGATATGGATTGGAATCGATTGGAAAGTTATAGTGAAAAAGTTTACTATATGCCGCAAGGAATTCCAAATGTAAAAGGAATTCGCTTTTTGCGAACCGGATTATATTTGGGAGATTTGAAGAAAAATCGTTTCGAACCAAGTCAGTCCCTAGCGATGTGTCTTAAGAGAGAAGAGTATAAGAAGTGCGTTCGTATTTCTGTTGATGACGAGCGCGTAATTAAATATTTAAAAGGTGAAACTATTGAAGTAGATGATCTTGTTTCTCAAAAAGAAAAAGGATGGTTTTTAGTGTTAGTAGATGATTATCCATTAGGATGGGGAAAACTTGCAAATGGTACATTAAAGAATAAATATTTACCTGGATGGAGATGGCAATCATAATGATTCGTTTAGATAAATTCTTGGCAGATATGGGTGTAGGGACCCGAACAGAAGTAAAAAAATATATTCGACAGGGGAAAATAACTGTAGACGAAGTTGTAGAAAAAACTCCAGAAACGAAGATTGATGCAAATCAGCAAATTGTTTGTTATGAAGGAAAACGAATTCAATATGAAACCTATGTCTACTATATGTTAAATAAACCGGCAGGGGTTATATCAGCAACAAAAGATTTAAGAGACAAAACCGTGATTGACTTGATTGAAGATAAAAGAAAAAAAGATTTATTTCCAGTAGGAAGGTTAGATAAGGATACAGAAGGTCTTTTGCTCATTACAAATGATGGAGCATTAGCCCATAATTTACTTTCACCGAAAAAGCATGTGAACAAGGTTTATTATGCAAAAATTGATGGCATCGTAACCAAGGAGGACCAAAACGCATTTGCAGAAGGAGTTTCTATAGGCGAAGGCGAAACCACAAAACCTGCAAAGTTGGAAATTTTAAAATCAGATGCTACATCAGAAATAAAACTTACGATTCAAGAAGGAAAATTTCATCAAGTAAAACGCATGTTTGAAGCAGTAGATAAGAAAGTGATTTATTTGAAGCGATTGTCTATGGGAACATTAGTGTTAGATGAACAATTAGCTTTAGGTGAGTATCGATTGCTCACAAAAGAGGAGATAGAAGCATTATGTTAAAAAATATAGAAGCAATTATATTCGACATAGATGGAACGTTGATTGATTCTATGTGGATTTGGACAAATATTGATGATTTGTTTCTTACAAAATATAACTTGACTGAACCTCCAAATTTTCATGAAGGCATGGAGGGAAAAAGTTATTCTGAAACAGCTCAATATTTTTTAGATATCTTTCCAGAATTGCCACATACCAAACAAGAACTGGAGGAAGAATGGCATCAGATGGCATTTGATGTTTATACAAAGGAGATTCCTTTAAAGAAAGGTGCATATGAATTTATTGCAAAAATGCATGAAGAAGGAAAGAAACTTGGAATTGCTACAAGTAATACGAGAGTTTTAGCAGAAGGAGCGTTAAAAAATAATAAGATATTTGAGTTTTTCCACTCTATTTGGACTTCTGATGAAGCGAAAGTTGGAAAACCTTCACCAGATGTATATTTAAAAGTGGCAGAAAGTTTGGGTGTATCTCCAGAACACTGTTTGGTGTTTGAGGATGTTCCAAAAGGCATTATAGCAGGAAAAAGTGCAGGAATGAAAGTATGTGCAATAGATGACCCATTCTCAAGATCACAAGAAAAGCGAAAACGAGAATTAGCAGATTATTATATACAAGATTTTGATGATGTGATAAATCAAACCTACGAGGTATTATGATGAAAAATGGATTTTTACCAATTTGCAGAAAGGATATGGAAGAGCGTGGCTGGGAACAAGTAGACTTTGTCTATGTTACAGGAGATGCTTATGTAGACCATCCTTCTTTTGGACATGCAATCATTTCGCGTGTCTTAGAATCTCACGGATACAAGGTGGGATTAATTGCACAACCAGATTGGAAAGACAAAGAAAGTATTAATGAATATGGTGAGCCAAGATTGGGGTTTCTTGTGTCTGCTGGCAATATGGATTCCATGGTTAATCATTATTCCGTCTCAAAAAAACGTCGTGCAAATGACGCATATACACCAGGCGGTGTAATGGGAAAACGACCAGATTATGCCACCGTTGTATACTGTAATTTGATTCGTCAAACTTATAAAAAAACGCCTATTATTATAGGTGGGATTGAAGCAAGTTTGCGAAGAATGGCCCATTATGATTACTGGTCAAACAAATTAAAACGTTCGATTTTGCTGGATTCAGGAGCAGATTTGATTTCCTATGGAATGGGAGAACGTTCTATTGTAGAGATTGCTGATGCATTAGACAGTGGTCTTGCGATTGAAGATATCACATATATCGATGGAACAGTATGTAAAGTAAAATCTTTAGATTCGGTGTATGATGCGATTGTATTGGAATCTTGGGAAGATTTGAAAAAAGACAAATTAAATTATGCAAAAAGTTTTTATGTCCAATATTGCAACACCGACCCATTTTCAGGGAAACGATTGGTAGAACCATATTCAGAACACGTTTTTGTAGTACAAAATCCACCAGCAAAGCCGCTGTCCCAATCAGAAATGGATCGCGTATATAGTCTTCCATACATGAGAACTTATCATCCGTCTTACGAAGAACAAGGCGGAGTTCCAGCTATAGAAGAAGTGAAATACAGTTTGATTAGCAACAGAGGTTGCTTCGGTGGATGTAGCTTTTGTGCATTAACCTTTCACCAGGGAAGAATTATTCAAACAAGAAGCCATGAGTCTTTGATTGAAGAAGCAAAGAAATTTATCTGGGATAAAGATTTTAAAGGATATATACATGATGTAGGAGGGCCGACTGCAAATTTTAGAGCACCAGCATGTGAAAAACAGTTGGAAAAGGGAGCATGTACAAAAAAACAATGCTTGTTTCCAGCACCTTGTAAAAATTTAAAAGTAGATCACAAGGACTATTTGAAGCTACTTCGCAAATTAAGAGAGCTTCCGAACGTGAAGAAAGTCTTTATTCGTTCGGGAATTCGTTTTGATTATTTGATTGCAGATAAGGATGACCGATTTTTCCGTGAACTCTGTGAGCATCATGTCAGTGGACAGTTGAAGGTCGCTCCAGAGCATGTTTCTGATAATGTTCTTCAGAAGATGGGTAAGCCACAAAATAGTGTTTACCAAGAATTTTCTAAGAAATATAAGCAAATCAATGAAAAATTAGGGAAAAAGCAATTTTTAGTGCCGTATCTTATGTCTTCACATCCAGGTTCCACCATGAAGGATGCAGTGGAACTTGCAGAATATTTACGTGATTTAGGATATATGCCAGAACAGGTGCAAGATTTTTATCCGACACCTTCAACAATTTCTACATGTATGTATTATACAGAAGTGGATCCAAGAACAATGAAACCAGTATATGTTCCTAAAAATCCGCATGAGAAGGCAATGCAAAGAGCTTTGATACAGTATCGCAATCCGAAAAATTACGAGTTGATAATGGAAGCATTGAAGATTGCTGAACGAATGGATCTGGTAGGCTTTGATAAGAAATGTTTGATTCGTCCAAGACAAGGAATGAACCAAGGAAAGTCGTTTGGTAAAAAGGAAGCCCCAAAAACCACAACACAAAAAAAGAAAAAAGCCATTCGAAATGTACACAAGAAGAAGCGATAAAGAATCAATAGAAAACTATAGAAATAGAAGGACGATGCATGAAAGAGATTATTGTTACTGCAAATGAAGCAGGGCAGCGATTTGATAAACTATTAGGAAAATATTTAAATCAAGCGCCTAAGAGTTTCATTTATAAAATGCTTCGAAAAAAGAATATTGTACTAAACGGAAAAAAAGCAACTGGAAATGAAAAGCTAAAAGAGGGAGATTCTGTGAAATTGTTTTTAGCAGATGAAACCATTGATAAATTCTCGAAAGTTGAAGTTGTAGAGACAGACACGCAATTAGACATTTTATATGAAGATTCGAATGTGTTGGTGATTAACAAACCGGTAGGGATGCTTTCACAAAAAGCAGAGGCAAAAGACGAGTCGTTAGTTGAACACGTTGTTTCTTATTTGTTAAAATCAGAGCAACTTTCCGCAGAAGATTTGCAAAAATTTCGACCATCTATTTGTAATCGTTTAGACCGAAACACAAGTGGCATTATAGTGGCAGGGAAAAGTTTGATTGGTCTTCAAAGGATGGGAGAGCTTTTCAAAAACCGATTTTTGAAGAAATTTTACCGTTGTTTAGTGGTTGGAGAGGTAAAAGAACAACAATATGTCAAAGGATATTTGACAAAAGATGAAATAACGAATAAAGTATGTATATTAAGTAAAGAGACGAAAGATGCACTCCCAATTGAAACAGAGTATAAACCAGTTTGGACAAATGGGAACATAACCTTGTTAGAAGTGTATTTAATTACAGGGAGAACGCATCAAATTCGAGCTCATTTAGCGTCTGAAGGACATCCTATTATAGGGGATTATAAATATGGAAATCGAAAAATCAATGACAATTTCAAAAGACAATATCAATTGGAAAGTCAATTGTTGCATGCATATCGATTAGAGTTCCCTAAATTGGATGAAGAATTAGAAACGGTCAGTGAAAGAACAATTGTGGCACCATTGCCGAAGTTGTTTGAGTATATTTTGAAATCAGAAAAAAGCAAAGGATAATTTGTATGGGAACATGGAATTCAAGAGGACTTCGTGGTTCTACATTAGAAGAATTTCTAAATCGGACAAATGAAAAATATTCGGAGCAGGGATTAGCACTTATACAAAAGATACCGACACCGATAACTCCGGTTCAAATTGATAAAGAACATCGACATATAACGCTAGCGTATTTTGATCAGAGAAGTACTGTGGATTATATTGGAACTGTTCAAGGGATTCCAATTTGCTTTGATGCAAAAGAATGCAATGCAGATACATTTCCGTTGCAAAACATTCATGAACATCAAGTCGAGTTTATGGAAAAGTTTGAACAGCAAGACGGCGTTGCCTTTTTGATTATATATTTTAGCAAGAAAAATGAATTGTATTATATGCCGTTTCTTGAATTGAAAGCGTATTGGGACAGAGCGAAAAACGGTGGAAGAAAAAGTATTCGTCATGAAGAGTTAAATCCAATATATTTTATGCAATTAAAAAATGGGTGTTTTGTACCTTATTTAGACGCTTTACAGTTGGATTTGGAAAACAGGAATTAGCTAGGAGGAAATGACATGAAACAACAGATATTACATACACCAGAAGGTGTGAGAGATATCTACAGCATAGAATATCGAAAAAAACAAAATTTGGAGACAAAACTGCAAGATGTATTTCATTTGTATGGATATCAGGACGTTCAAACACCAATGTTTGAATATTTTGATGTATTTGGAAAAGAAATGGGAACCACTTCTGCAAAAGAATTGTACAAGTTTTTTGATCGGGAAGGAAACACATTAGTACTTCGTCCAGATATGACACCTGCAATTGCGCGTGTAGCTACCACATTATATGAATCGGAAAGAGTGCCAATTCGTTTGTGCTATAAAGGAAATACATTTATTAATCATTCTAGTTATAAAGGGAGATTACATGAAAATACACAAGCTGGAGCGGAATTGATTGGAATTGATTCTGTAGAGGCAGATGCAGAAATGGTTGTAATGGCCATAGAAAGTTTGAAAAGTGTAGGACTTAAAGATTTTCAGATTCATATTGGAAGTGTAGAATTCTTTGAAAGCTTAATTTCTTTAACAAATTTGAAACTAGAGAGCGAGTTGAGATTGCGCGAATTGATTCGTAATCGAAATTACTTTGGGGTAGAAGAACTTTTAGAACAAGAACAAGCTACGCTTGCTGTAAAAGCGGCATTCCAACTTTTACCAGAATTAATAGGAGGCACAGAAATCTTGAAAGACGCAGGAGAAACTGCTTCTTTTTTGAGCGAAAAAGCGGTGGAAGCTGTGAAACGCCTTGAAACACTTTCGAAATTGCTAGTAGCATTTGGTGTAGACGAATATGTGACGTTTGACCTGAGTATGAGTGGAGCATATGGCTATTATACTGGGATTATTTTCCGTGGATATACATACGGAACAAGCGATGCGGTTGTAAAAGGTGGTCGTTATGACAACTTAATGGAAAAATTTGGAAATTCAGCACCATCTATAGGATTCGTAATTGTTGTGGATGAACTGATGAATGCATTTGTAAGACAAAAATTAGAAATACCATATCAATATAAAAATACTTTTATTCTTTATGAAGAACATAGACAAGAAGAAGCGATTAAACTGGCAAAAGAATTCAGAAACAGTGGAAAGCCAACAGAACTTGTAAAGAAGAAAGAAGATATTGATTTTGAAGTATACATGGAATGCGCAAAGAAAAATTTATGTGTAAGTATGATGTTTTTGAAAAATGCAAAAGACATAGACATGGTCAATTTGTTGACAGGGACGGTAAAAAGTGTCTCGAGAACTGTAAAATAGTTTTGGAGGAAAATATATGAGATATTTAACATTTGCTTTGACAAAAGGTCGATTAGCAAATAAAACAATGGAATTATTAGAGCAACTGGGGATTACATGTGAAGAAATTCAAGATAAAAATTCCAGAAAACTCATTTTTGTAAATGAAGAACTGAAATTGAAATTTTTCCTAGCAAAAGGTCCGGATGTACCAACTTATGTAGAATACGGTGCAGCTGACATCGGTGTTGTAGGGAAAGATACTATATTAGAAGAAGGACGAAAAGTACACGAGGTCTGTGATTTGCGTTTTGGTGCATGTCGTATGTGCGTGTGTGGACCAGAATCTGCAAAAGAATTGTTGCAACACCGTGAACTGATTCGTGTAGCAACCAAATATCCCAAAATCGCCAAGGATTATTTCTATAACAAGAAACATCAAACTGTAGAAATCATCAAACTTAATGGTTCTATTGAATTAGCACCGCTGGTTGGCTTGTCGGAAGTGATTGTCGATATTGTAGAGACAGGATCCACCCTTCGTGCGAATGGATTGGATGTATTGGAAGAGGTATGCCCACTTTCAGCAAGAATGATTGTAAATCCTGTAAGCATGAGAATGGAAAACGAGAGAATCAAAGACTTGTTAATCAAGTTAAGAAGTATTCTACAGGAGGCGTAAGATGAGAATACAAAAGTTAGATGACAACACAAAAAAGAACTTGTTAGAAGACTTACTGAAGAGAAGTCCGAATCAATATACCGAATATGAAGCACGAGTTTCAGCGATTTTAAGTAAAGTGAAAGAAGAACGTGATCAAGCTATTTTTTCATATACGAAGCAATTTGATGGGGTTGAACTTTCAAGCGAAAACATTCGTGTTACGGAGGAGGAAGTTAAAGAAGCGTATGAGAAAGTTGATGCTTCTTTAATAGATATTATTCGCAAAGCAAAACAGAACATACAAACATATCATGAAAAACAAAGACAATACAGTTGGTTTGATAGCAAGCCAAACGGAACCATGCTTGGACAAAAGGTAACGGCGTTGCAAAGAGTTGGTGTGTATGTACCGGGTGGAAAAGCCGTATATCCTTCTTCTGTATTAATGAATATTCTTCCTGCAAAAGTAGCAGGTGTAGATGAAATCATAATGGTTACACCTCCTGGAAAGGATGGAAAGGTTAATCCAAATACATTAGTGGCTGCAAAAGAGGCGGGTGCAGATGTGATTTATAAAGTTGGCGGTGCACAAGCAATTGCAGCATTGGCATATGGAACAGAAAGCATTCCAAAAGTAGACAAAATTGTAGGACCTGGAAATATTTATGTAGCTCTTGCAAAAAAGGCAGTGTATGGACATGTAAGCATTGATTCCATTGCCGGACCAAGTGAAATTCTTGTAATTGCTGATGAGTCAGCTAACCCAAGATACGTAGCTGCTGACTTATTATCTCAAGCTGAACACGATGAATTGGCATCTGCAATTTTAGTTACGACAAGTGAAACACTAGCACAACAAGTATCTGAGCAGGTAGATGTTTTTGTAGAGAAATTGAGTCGTACGGAAATAATGAAAAAATCTTTGGAAAATTACGGATATATACTTGTTGCGAATTCGATGGAAGATGTAATTGATATTGCCAATGAAATTGCATCTGAACATTTGGAAATTATGACAAAAAATCCATACGATGTTATGATGAAAGTGAGAAATGCGGGCGCTATCTTTGTGGGTGAATATAGTAGCGAACCGTTAGGCGATTATTTCGCAGGACCAAATCACGTATTGCCAACAAATGGAACTGCAAAATTCTTTTCTCCACTTGGTGTAGACGATTTTATTAAAAAATCAAGTATTATTGCGTATTCAAAAGAAGCACTTGAAGAGATTCATCGAGATATCGAACAATTTGCAGAAGCAGAACAATTGACGGCACATGCGAATTCTATTAAAGTACGTTTTGAAAAGTAGAGGTGTAATATGAAAGAGAGAATAGCAACTTGTAATCGAAAAACAAAAGAAACGGATATTCAGTTAACACTCAATCTTGATGGTAGTGGTAAAACAAAGATTGATACTGGTGTGGGATTTTTTGACCACATGTTAGATGGGTTTGCAAGACACGGCTTATTTGATTTAGAGTTGAAAGTGATAGGCGACCTGGAAGTAGATTGTCATCATACAATTGAAGATACAGGAATTGTTCTTGGACAAGCGATTGCAGAAGCTTTAGGGGATAAAAAAGGAATCAAACGATATGGAAGTTTCATGATTCCAATGGATGAAACGTTGGCACTTTGCGCAATTGATTTATCAGGAAGACCATACCTTAATTTTAAAGCAGATTTTACAGTGGAAAAAATCGAAGATTTTGATACAGAAATGTTCCGAGAATTCTTTTATGCAGTATCTTACAGTGCAGCAATGAACCTGCATTTGAAAGTATTAGATGCCGGAAATAATCATCATATGGCGGAAGCGTTGTTTAAAGCGTTTGGAAAGGCGCTTGATATTGCGACGATGGATGAACCACGAATAAAAGATGTTTGGTCTACGAAAGGAAGTTTATAAAGTGAGTAATTGTAAAAAAGTCATTCCGTGTATTTTTATACATCAAGGGAAAGCAGTAAAATGGTTTGATAATAATGAAATTATAGCACAAGATGTTGTCGCATTGGCAAAGCAATATAGTGACATGGGCGCAGATGAATTGTTGATATTTGATTTGTCTAACAATGATAAAGATCACGATGAATCCATTGATTTGATGAAAAAAATAAATCGTATCATCCCAATACCTATGATTGCAGGTGGTAATGTAAAACGTCTAGAAGATGTAAAGAAAATTTTGTATGCTGGCGCTAAAAAAGCCTGCTTGAATTTCGAAAAAGAAGCAGGAGTGGAATTAATAGAAGAGGTTTCAAAACGCTTCGGGAAAGAAAAAATTGCTGCTTCTATCAGTAATACAGATACATTAAAAAAACATCAGAATGCGTTAGAAATGTTTGCAAGTGAAATTATATATGTGAATTTAACAAGTCGTGATTTTGTTTCGTCTTCAGGAACATTATCTTCCATAATAGTAACTTCACAGACGGAAGAATCAGAAATTTTCGCAATCTTGGAAAAAGACGGAATCAATGGAGTGTCTGGAACGTATGTTAGTGAACCTTCATTTGATTTCAATCAATTCAAAGACATATGCGAAAAACAGAATATTAAGATGTCGATATTAGAAACTAAGTTGGAGTTTTCTTCGTTTAAATTAAATGCAGATGGTTTAATTCCAGTTATTGTACAACATTACAAAACAGACGAAGTTCTTATGCTTGCTTACATGGATCAGGATGCATTTGAGCATACTATAAAGACTGGAAAGATGACTTATTATAGCAGAAGTCGTAAAGAACGCTGGGTAAAAGGTGAGACTTCTGGACATTACCAGTATGTGAAATCGTTAACTCTTGATTGTGACAATGATACAATTTTAGCAAAAGTCGAACAGATAGGTGTTGCTTGTCACACAGGAGCAAAATCCTGCTTTTTCCAACCGTTAGTAGAAGATTATAGCGATGAATTAAATCCACTGCAAGTATTCCAAAGTGTGTATGATACAATTGCAGACCGTAAGGTGAATCCAAAGGAAGGTTCATACACCAATTATCTTTTTGATAAAGGAATTGATAAGATTCTAAAAAAAGTGGGAGAAGAGGCTACAGAACTTGTGATAGCTGCAAAAAATCCAAATCCAGAAGAAATTAAGTATGAATTGTCGGATTTCTTATACCATGCAATGGTATTGATGGTTGAACGTGGCGTAACATGGGAAGATATTGTAAAAGAGTTGGCTGATAGATAGTTCTAAAGAAAAATAGAAAGCATATATTACACTAAGAATTGTAATATATGCTTTTTTTATGACTGATATTGAAAGACGAAGATTAGAACTTTTAACACAAACGAGAAATATGTATAGTGAAAAATCCTTTCCTCCTGCTGTGCATCCGAGATATCAAGCGGCCTATCGCTCAATATACGGAAAACAAGAACTGGAAAAGCAAACCACATATCACCCATTCATAATCCGTGCTGTGATAGCAATCATAATATTTGCCTCTTTTTTCTTTATGAATCAACAACAATACACAATTGGTACAATCAGTAGTCAAGAGATTGTAGGTGAGGTTCAGAAAAACTTATTCAGCAAGGATTTCCCATTCCTCATAAAGTAGTTCAAGTTCTTTGGATAAATTTGCTTTTTCTAAGGAAAGCTCTTGGCATTTTGCACTATTAGAATAAACGGTAGGGTCTAGTAGAAGAGAATCGATTTCGGCATCTCTATTTTCGAGAGAAGCAATTTTTTCTTCGATCTTTTTTAAATCGTTTTGACGTTTGCGTTCTTTTGCTTGTGCTTCCTTTTGTGCTTGCCAATCTAATTTCGTATCTGAAACAGATGCTTCGGAAGATGTTGTTGTTTGGAGAGAAGGAGCGTACACTGCGGTCAAAGTTTCTTTTTTTTCTAAGTAATAATCATAATTTCCGATATAATTAACGAATGTATGATTTACTAAGTCTAAAATTCTATTTGCTGTTTGATTGATAAAATAACGATCGTGAGATACATAGAGAACTGTACCAGTGTAATCGTTTAAAGCCTTTTCTAAAATTTCTTTTGATGCGATATCCAAATGGTTAGTAGGTTCATCCATAACTAAAAAATTGGCTTCGGACAACATTAGTTTTGCAAGTGACACGCGACCACGTTCTCCACCACTTAAATCGCCGATTAATTTGTATACATCATCTCCAGTGAAGAGAAATGCAGCAAGCGTATTTCGAATTTGAGTCTGTGTCATATTCGGATAGTCGTCCGAAATTTCATCAAATACAGATTTATTCATGTGAAGTACTTGGTGTTCCTGATCGTAATAGCCGATTTTTACTTTTGAGCCTAAATGAAAGGAACCTGTATCAGAAGGCACCAACTCGTTTAAGATTTTTAACAGGGTGGTTTTTCCGGTTCCGTTATCACCAATAATGGCGATATGCTCACCACGTTTTACTTCAAAAGAAACGTCTTTGAATAGCACATTAGAGCCGTAGGATTTGCTAAGATTTTCTACAGTAAGCACATCATTTCCACTAATACAAGAAGGCTCTAATTGAAAACGTAATTCAGCATGTTCTTCTAGGGGTTTTTCAATTCGCTCGATTTTATCCAATGCTTTTTCACGGCTTTCCGCACGTTTGATTGATTTTTCGCGGTTAAAAGAACGAAGTTTTTCAATGACAGCTTCCTGATGTTTAATTACCTGCTGCTGATTTAAGTATGCTTTAATCTTTGCTTCTCGGAGAAGTTTCTTCTTCTCTGCAAAAGCAGAATAATTACCTTGGAACATAATTAGCTCTCCATTTTCGATTTCAATCACTTTCGAAACAACTCGATTTAGAAAATAGCGGTCGTGAGATACAATCAAAGCGGCACCGTTATAGTTCATCAAATAGGTTTCTAACCAAGCGATGGAATTCATGTCTAAATGGTTCGTAGGCTCGTCTAAAAGCAATAAATCAGGGTTAGTTAATAAAAGCTTTCCTAGAGCGACACGAGTTTTTTGACCTCCGGAAAGTGTGGATATTTCCTTTGTGAACTCGTCTTCAGAAAATCCAAGACCCTTTAGAATTCCGACCAATTCGCTTTGAAACGCATATCCATTTTCCTGCTCAAAACGATCCGTGAGAAGATGATAGGAGTGGAGACGATTTTCTAATTCTTGACCGTCTAGATACCTCATCTCTAATTCCATTGTTCGAATTTGACGTTCGAGTTCAATCAAATTCGCTTTTGCGGATTTTAATTCTTCTATAATCGTATGATTTCCGGATAAATCTTGGTGTTGGGATAAATATCCAATTGTTTTGTTTTTTGCCAAGATGACTTCGCCGGCATCTGGTTCTAATTCATTAACCAATATTTTTAGGATGGTCGATTTTCCAGCACCGTTGATACCAATGAGAGCAACTTTTTCACGATTTTTGATATGGAAAGAACCAGATTTAATAATTGTTTGGTCTCCAAAAGCTTTTTCAATATTATGGCATGTCAGTATCATTCACAACCTCCTAATAGAATAAAAGTTACACGTTTTTATTATACTGTAAATGTAATAAAAAACAATGAAAAGTTTGACATTATATTCACAATTCTATATAATTATCTTAGTTGTTTTAGAGAGGAAGGTGAAAGCAATGGAAGAAAGAGAAATTTCTCAGGCAGTCATTCAAAGACTTCCACGATATTATCGTTATCTTGGAGAATTACTTGAAAACAACGTAGAACGAATCTCTTCTAGTGATTTGAGTAAGCGAATGAATGTAACCGCATCCCAAATAAGACAAGATTTAAACAACTTTGGTGGTTTTGGACAACAAGGTTATGGATACAATGTGAAATATTTACGTACGGAAATAGGAAAGATTCTTGGATTAGATGAATTTCACAATTTTATTATAATAGGTGCAGGAAATCTAGGACAGGCATTGGCAAATTATGCAGATTTTGAAACAAGTGGATTTGTTTTGAAAGGAATCTTTGATATTAATCCAAAGATTGATGGAACTTGTATTCGTGGCATCAAAATTCGCATGATGGATGAGTTGAAAGAATTTGTCAATAAAAACAAAATTGAAATCGCAGTATTGACTATTCCAAAAAAGAATGCAACAGATGTTGCTGAGTTATTAGCAGACACAGACATTAAAGGTATTTGGAATTTCGCTCATACTGATTTGAAATTGCCAGAAAGAATTATTGTAGAAGACGTACATCTTTCTGATAGTTTAATGAGGCTCTCGTATAAGATTGGACATCACGAAAAAGGGCTTTCACAAGAATAAAAAGGAAACGTGTAGGTGAGTTTGCAAAACATACTTTCTTACACGCTTTTTTGTATAGGAGAAACCATGAAATATATTTTAACAGGAAAACAAATGCAATATGCAGATAAACACACAATAGAAACAATTGGCATACCTTCCATGGTGTTGATGGAACGAGCTGCGTTAGGCGTAGTAGAAACCATGGAAATAGAAGGTTTGGATTTTACAAATGTGCTTGTTGTATGCGGTCCTGGAAATAACGGTGGAGATGGATATGCCGTTGCAAGAATACTACATTTGAAAGGTTATCGTGTTAGCCTATATTTTGTGGGAAATGAAACGAAACGTACAAATGAAAATCTTCAGCAATATAAAATTACACAATATTATCAAATTCCAGTCAAACAAAAGTTAGAGGAAGAAACATATACCATTATTATAGATGCAATATTTGGAACTGGGTTGAGTCGAACGATTGAGGGAGAATATAAACAAGTTTTAGAGCAATTGAACAAAATGGCTGGAACGAAAGTAGCAATTGATATACCAACTGGACTTCATGATGAAACAGGAAATGTGTTTGGGGTTGCGTTCAAAGCAGATATTACAGTTGCACTCGCATATGCAAAATTAGGACATGTTTTGCAAGCGGGAAACCCCTATATTGGAAAGTTATCTATCGTAGATATTGGTATTGGTAACGAGGCTCTTCCGACGAAAGAAAAACTAATATATCATTATGAGTTTGAAGATTTTCGTCAAGGCTATCCAAAACGATTGGCCAATTCCCATAAAGGAACTTATGGAAAGGTTTTGCTAGTTGTTGGAAGTTGTGGTATGTCAGGGGCAGCACTTTTATGTGCGAGAGCGGCATATGCTGTTGGTGCAGGATTGGTGCAAATTTACACACCGGAAGAAAATAGAGAAATTTTGCAAAAACTTTTACCAGAAGCAATGGTGACAGCATATATTGAATATGATGAATCACAATTAGAAAAACTTCTTGGTTGGGCTGATGTTGTGGGAATCGGTTGTGGCATTGGTGTGTCAGAAATGGCATGGAAAATTACGAAATATGTTATAAGAAATGCAAAAGCGCCTTGTGTAGTTGATGCAGATGGGTTAAACTTAATTGCAGCTGATATGCAACGGTTAAAAGAGGCAACTCAACCAATTATAATCACTCCTCACATGAAGGAAATGACAAGGCTTCTTGGATGTGAGATTGGTGAATTAAAAGAACATAAATTAGAAATGCTAAAACGTTTTTGTGACGAATATGCAATCACATGTGTATTGAAGGATGCAAGAACATTGGTAGGATGTTCCGAGAAAGATTGGTTTTTGAATCTTACAGGAAATTCCGCGTTGTCAAAAGGTGGAACCGGAGACGTTTTGTGTGGAATCATTACAGGCATATTAGCACAGAAAAAAGACTTGTATGCCAGTGCTTGTTTGGGTGTATATTTACACGGATTGACTGGTGAATTCGTTGCAAAGAAGAAAGGTCAATACAGTGTTTTAGCAAGCGATATTGTAGAGAATATCGATGAGATTTTAAGACAAATATAGAGGTGACAAAGTGAAAACATATAGCAGAGTCTATGCAAAAATAGATTTAGATGCAATTGCATTCAATATAAATCAGATGAAGGAAAACTTAAATCCTTTGACCCAAATAATGGCAGTAATCAAGGCCGATGGATACGGACATGGTGCAGTGCAGATTGGCCGAATTTTGGAAGATATGGATGTTATATGGGGATTTGCTGTAGCCACCCTTGATGAGGCAATTGTCTTGAAAAAAGCAGGGATTTGCAAGCCGATATTGGTATTAGGATGTGTTTTTCCAGACCAATATAAGGAATTACTAAAGCGTGAGATTCGAATGAATGTCTATACAGAAGAGATGGCTGAATCAATTTCACAAGTTGCAGAGCAAGAAGGCATGACTGCATATGTACATATCAAGTTAGATACAGGGATGACTAGACTTGGTTTTGATGTGAATGAGGATAACGTATCAGTTATAGAGCGAATTTCAAAAATGAAACATCTTTGCATGGAAGGTGTATTCACACACATGGCAAAAGCAGATGAAACAGACAAAGAATTCACTTATCTGCAGATTCGAGAATTTCATTGGATGATAGAGCGTCTAAAAGAGAAAGGAATTGAGTTTCCGTATGAACACTGTGCAAATAGCGCTGCGATTATTGATGTTCCAGAGGCAAATTGTAATTTGGTTCGAGCAGGTATCTCTACGTACGGGTTATATCCATCTGAAGAAGTTCAAACGGATTGTGTGAAATTAAAACCTGCGTTGGAGTTGAAAAGTCACGTTGCATTCGTGAAAAAAATCAAGGCAGGAACCCCGGTTAGTTATGGAGGAACATTTGTTTCCGAACAAGAAATGGTGATTGCAACAATCCCGGTGGGATATGGTGATGGATATCCAAGAAGTCTTTCGAATGTAGGCCATGTGTTGATACGTGGCAAAAAAGCGCCAATTCTAGGACGTGTGTGCATGGATCAATTCATGGTAGATGTAACAGGGATTGAAGGAGTTTCCTTTGAAGACGAGGTTACATTGGTTGGAAAAGATGGGGATGCAGCAATTGCAGTAGAAGATTTAAGTGAACTATCTGGAAGATTCAATTATGAATTTGTTTGCGATTTAGGAAAACGAATCCCTAGGGTGTTTGTGAAAGAAGGAAAAATTACAGAACAAGTTGATTATTTTGCTTAAAATAAAAAGGAATTAAACTCTGATTAGAATACATCCGAAAAAGATGGAAATAATGATGATATCTTTATTAATCGGAGTGTGAATATTGTGCAAATCAAACGAGGCGATATATTTTATGCAGATTTAAGTCCTGTTGTAGGTTCAGAACAGGGTGGCATAAGACCTGTTATTATTATTCAAAACGATGTGGGAAATCGGCATAGTCCAACAGTTATTTGTGCCGCAATTACCTCAAAGATGAACAAAGCAAAATTACCGACGCATGTGGAATTGGATGCTAGAAAATATCAATTGGTGAAAAATTCCGTTATTTTATTAGAACAAATCCGAACAATTGATAAGCAGAGATTGAAAGATTTTATATGTCATGTTGATAAGAGCATGATTACAAAAGTAGAAGAAGCATTGAAAATTAGTATGGGACTGTGTACATAGTCGAAACAATGTTAAAAGAACTGTACAAAACGAAAAAAGAATGCTAAAATATACAAATATTTTACTAATTTAGGAGAGAAGTTAAGATGTCAGGACATTCAAAATTTGCGAATATTAAGCATAAAAAAGAAAAAAACGATGCTGCAAAAGGAAAGATTTTTACAAAAATCGGTAGAGAATTAGCTGTTGCCGTGAAAGAAGGTGGCGGACCTGATCCTGCAAATAACAGCAGATTACGAGACGTAATTGCAAAGGCAAAGGCAAATAATATGCCAAATGACAATATAGAAAGAAGTATCAAAAAAGCTGCAGGAGATGCAGATGCATCAAACTACGAACACGTTACATATGAAGGGTACGGCCCAAACGGTACGGCAATTATCGTAGAAGCATTAACAGATAATAAGAACAGAACAGCTTCTAATGTGCGTAATGCATTTACAAAAGGAAGTGGAAATGTTGGAACACCAGGATGTGTTTCGTTTATGTTTGATAAGAAAGGGCAAATCATCGTAGATAAAGAAGAATGCGATATGGATGCAGATGATTTGATGATGGCTGCACTTGATGCAGGTGCAGAAGATTTTGTTGAAGAAGAGGATAGTTATGAAATCTTGACTGATCCAGATTCATTTAGCGAAATTCGTTTGGCTTTGGAAGAAATGGGAATTCCAATGGTTAATGCAGAAGTTACAATGATTCCACAAACTTATGTTGAGTTAACCGATGAGAAAGATCTTAAGAATATTCAAAAAACATTAGACCTCTTAGAAGAAGATGACGATGTGCAGGAAGTTTATCATAACTGGGATGAATAAGGAGAAATACGATGAGTAATTATAAAATAGAAACAAAGTGTATTCAATCAGGATACACTCCGAAAAATGGAGAATCGAGAGTAGTTCCAATCTATCAAAGTACAACTTTTAAATATGATAACAGTGATTTTATGGGAAAACTATTTGATTTAGAAGAGTCGGGATATTTTTATACTCGTCTTCAAAATCCAACAAACGATGCTGTTGCAGCAAAAATTTGTGATATGGAAGGTGGAGCTGCTGCAATGTTAACATCTTCGGGTCAAGCTGCGAATTTCTATGCAATTATTAATATTGCAGGGGCAGGAGATCATATTGTATGTTCTTCGGCTGTATATGGTGGGACATATAACTTATATGCACACACTATCAAGAAAATGGGCATTGAAACTACATTTGTGGATCCAGACTGTACAGAAGAAGAATTGAATGCAGCATTTCGTGAGAATACAAAAGCAGTAGTTGGTGAAACCATCGCGAACCCTGGCTTAAACGTTTTAGATATTGAAAAATTTGCAAAAGCAGCACATGCACACGGTGTTCCACTGATTATGGACAATACATTTGCTACACCAATCAACTGTAGACCATTTGAATGGGGCGCTGACATCGTGACTCACTCTACAACTAAGTATATGGATGGACATGCGGTTGCTGTAGGTGGATGTATCGTAGATAGCGGAAATTTTGATTGGAATGCAAATGCAGAAAAATTCCCTGGACTTACAACTCCAGATGAGACATATCACGGAATTATCTATACAGAAAGATTTGGAAAAGGTGCTTATATTACAAAAGCAACAGCACAGATGATGCGTGATTTGGGTTCAATTCAATCACCACAGAATGCATTTCTTTTGAACATTGGATTGGAAACATTACATTTAAGAATGCCAAGACACTGTGAAAATGCTTTGAAGGCAGCTGAATTCTTGCAGAATCACGAAAAAATTGCATGGGTAAATTGTCCAGCACTTCCTGGAGATAAATATTACGATTTGGCACAAAAATATATGCCAAACGGAACTTGTGGTGTCATTACATTTGGCGTAAAAGGAGGAAGAGATGCCTGCGTAAAAATGATGGATGCGTTAAAAATGATTGCAATCGTGACACATGTTGCGGATTCTAGAAGCTGCGTATTGCATCCTGCAAGCCATACACATCGACAAATGAATGAACAAGAACTCCTTGAAGCAGGTGTTCAATCTGATTTGATTCGTTTTAGTGTAGGAACAGAAAATATAGAAGATATTATTGAAGACTTGAAACAAGCATTAGAAAATATTTAAAAAAAGGGTTTAGAGAGGAAACTTTCTAAACCTTTTTATATTTTCCTTGAAAGATGACATACTATCACTAAAAAGGAAAAGGAAACAAGGAAATGAATCAAGAATCACAAGAAATTATAAAAGAAACTGGTGTAATAGAAGTAAAAAAAGAAAAACATTTAATTAAAGTTTTTACGATTATCGGAGAAATTGAAGGTCATGAATTGGCAAGTAGCAACACAAAATCAACGAAGTATGACCATTTGTTACCGCAATTAGCTGAAGTAGAAGAATGTGAAGAGATAGACGGGGTACTCTTTTTAATTAATACTCTTGGAGGAGACGTAGAAGCTGGCCTTGCAATTGCAGAAATGATTGCATCCTTAAGTAAGCCAACTGTATCACTCGTTCTTGGTGGAAGTCATTCCATCGGAGGCCCTTTAGCTGTTGCTTCAGATTATTCCTTTATCGTGCCAAGTGGAACGATGGTTGTGCATCCAGTAAGAACAAGCGGCATGTTTATCGGTGTAGAGCAAAGTTATATAAACATGGTTAGAACACAAGATAGAATTACGAAATTTATATCAAGTCACTCGAATATTTCGAAAGAACGTGTAGAAGAATTGATGTTAAATCCAACAGAACTTGTAAAAGATGTTGGTACAATGCTAGAAGGTGAAGAAGCTGTATGTGAAGGAATAATAGATGCTGTGGGCGGAATAAAAGAAGCCTTTGAAAAATTGCATCAAATGATTAATTTCAGGAAAAATGGGTGACATGAGAATCTAATAATGGTATAATATTCTAGTTAGATGAAAAGGAGGATTTTCATGTCTACATCAAAAAAAACAAAAAAACGAAGTACAAGAGCAAAACGCCGTACAGGACAATCAAATAAGACAAAAAGAGAACAACAAAGTTTCTTGAAAAAAGAAATTTTTATATTGTTAACAATTGCATTGTGCATCTATCTTGAGATAAGTCATTTTGGAATAGGTGGAGCGGTTGGCGATTTTTCATCTCAATTTCTAAGAGGAGTTTTTGGACTTATAGGATATATTTTACCAATTCTTGTTTTAGTATATCTTGTTTTGATTATGTCCAATAAAGGAAATCGAAGCCTTTATATAAAGTTGAGCTTTGGCGGAGTGTTGGCGCTTTCGCTTAGCATCCTTTTGCAATTAATTTTATGCAAAGAACAGATTGGTGAATCGATTGGTGTGTTATATAAAGACTGTAAGAATGGCGGTGGTATTCTAGGTGGTGGCATAGTCAATCTTTTAGAACCAACAGTTGGACTTTTTGGTACATATATTATTGCAATTTTATTGATTTTAATTTCACTTGTTGTGATTACCGGAAAATCTTTCGTGGGCGCAGTTAAGAAAGAAAGCGAAAAAATCTATCAAACCGCAAAAGAAGAAGCGATTCGTCGCCAAGAACAAAATGAGAATCAAGCAGAATTAAAGAGGGTAGATAAAGTTGTTTCAGGTGTATCTTTCAATACAACATTAGAAAAAAAGGCTCCAGATATAAAAGAGTTAACGCCTAAAGAAAACGAAACCGAACGTTTATTTGAACCTGAAAAGGCCGAAGATATTGTGATTAATAGAACCGCATTGGTTGCTGAAGAAGAGGATTTTGAAGAGGTCAAGAGAGTCGGAACAGAAAAAAAACCAAAAAGCACAAAGGAAAGTCGTGAGAACACGGAAAAAGAAGCTTCCCAAGTACAGGATGAGATTAAACAACAAGAAATCAAACCAAAGAAAGCATATAAATTCCCGCCGTTGTATTTATTGACAAAAGGTCGTGCAACAAAAGGAGATTCAGATGCTCATTTGTTGGAAACTGCGAAGAAGTTGGAGCAGACGCTTCAAAACTTTAACGTAAATGTTACCGTTACTAACGTAAGCTGTGGCCCTGCAGTTACTCGATATGAATTACAGCCAGAACAGGGCGTGAAGGTGAGTAAAATTGTAGGACTTGCAGATGATATTAAGTTAAACTTAGCAGCATCTGATATTCGTATCGAAGCACCAATCCCGGGAAAAGCTGCCGTTGGAATTGAAGTTCCAAACAAAGAAAATGCGGCAGTTATGTTGCGTGACTTATTAGAGTCACAAGAGTTTAAAACACATCCATCAAAAATTGCATTTGCTACTGGTAGAGACATTGGTGGAAAAGTGGTTGTTGCAGATATTGCGAAAATGCCTCATGTGTTGATTGCAGGTGCAACAGGATCAGGTAAGTCTGTCTGTATTAATACTTTAATTATGAGTATTTTATATAAGGCAAGCCCCGATGAAGTAAAAATGATTATGATTGACCCTAAAGTGGTTGAATTAAAAGTTTATAACGGAATTCCACATCTGTTAATCCCAGTTGTAACAGACCCTAAAAAAGCAGCGGGTGCACTCAATTGGGCTGTGACAGAAATGACGAGACGTTATCAATTGTTTGCAGAATATAATGTAAGAGATTTGAAAGGATACAACGAAAAGGTTGAATCTGTTCAATCCATAGAATTGGAAAACAAACCTGACAAACTTCCTCAAATTGTAATTATCGTAGATGAACTTGCAGACCTTATGATGGTTGCTCCAGGAGAAGTTGAAGATGCCATTTGCCGATTGGCGCAATTAGCAAGAGCTTGTGGTATCCACTTGGTATTGGCAACACAAAGACCGTCTGTAAACGTTATCACAGGATTGATTAAAGCAAATATGCCTTCAAGAATTGCATTTGCTGTGTCTTCGGGAGTGGATTCAAGAACAATTATTGATATGAATGGTGCTGAAAAATTACTTGGAAAAGGTGATATGTTATTTTATCCGGCTGGTTATCCTAAACCGGCACGTGTACAAGGTACCTTTGTGTCAGACCAAGAAGTGCAAGCAGTTGTTGATTATTTAGTGAACCATGGTAATGGAGCACAATACAGCGAAGATATTACAAACCATATTAATTCAGCACATAATTCATCTGGTGCGGGATTTTCAGATGGCAGTTCAGACGAGCGAGATGAATATTTTGTATATGCCGGACAGTTTGTAATTGAAAGCGACAAGGGATCGATAGGAATGTTGCAAAGAAAATTCAAAATTGGATTTAATCGTGCTGCAAGAATTATGGATCAATTGGCAGAAGCTGGTGTGGTTGGACCAGAAGAAGGTACAAAGCCGAGAAAAGTCTTAATGACACCAGAAGAATTTGAACAATATGTTGATGAATATGTATAAAACGTAGGAGGGACAGATATGAAAACAGATATTCAAATTGCACAAGAAGCAACGATGGCACCAATTAAAGATGTTGCCGCAAGTATAGGGATTCAAGAAGAATCATTAGAATTGTACGGGAAATACAAAGCGAAATTAAGTGATGAGTTATGGAACGAGATGAAGGATAAGCCAGACGGAAAGTTAGTGTTGGTAACAGCAATCAATCCAACTCCAGCTGGAGAAGGAAAGACAACTACATCCGTAGGTCTTGGTCAGGCAATGGCAAAGATTGGAAAAAAAGCAATCATTGCACTTCGTGAGCCATCCTTAGGTCCTTGTTTTGGTGTAAAAGGTGGCGCAGCAGGTGGTGGATATGCTCAAGTCGTTCCAATGGAAGATTTGAATCTACATTTTACAGGAGATTTCCATGCGATTACTTCTGCAAACAATCTATTGGCTGCGATGCTGGACAATCATATCCAGCAAGGTAACGCATTACAAATCGATCCAAGACAGATTGTTTGGAAACGCTGTTTAGATATGAATGACCGTGTACTGCGCAATATTGTAGTAGGTTTGGGAAATAAAATGGATGGTATGGTGCGAGAAGACCATTTTGTCATCACAGTTGCATCAGAAATTATGGCAATCCTTTGTTTGGCAAATGACATTAAAGATTTAAAAGAACGTCTTGGAAGAATCGTTGTTGCATATAATTTTGCGGGAGAACCAGTAACAGCTGAACAATTACAAGCAACTGGTGCTATGACAGCATTGTTGAAAGATGCAATTAAACCGAATCTGATTCAAACATTAGAACACACACCTGCATTAGTTCACGGTGGTCCATTTGCAAATATTGCACATGGATGTAACAGTGTAATTGCTACAAAAATGGCATTAAAATTAGCGGATATCGCAATTACAGAAGCAGGATTCGGTGCTGATTTGGGTGCAGAAAAGTTCATGGACATCAAGTGTCGAATGAGTGGATTGAAACCAGACGCGGTAGTAGTTGTAGCAACAGTAAGAGCCTTAAAATACAATGGCGGTGTTGCGAAAAAAGATTTGAACGAAGAAAACCTTGAAGCGTTAGCAAAAGGAATTGTAAATTTAGAAAAACATATTGAAAATGTACAGAAATATGGGGTACCGGTAATTGTAACATTAAATTCGTTTATTACAGATACAGAAGCTGAATATGAATATATTCGCAATTTCTGTGAAGAAAGAGGCTGTGATTTTGCGTTGTCAGAAGTTTGGGCAAAAGGCGGAGAAGGCGGAATTGCATTGGCTGAAAAAGTAGTACATACTTTGGAGACAAAAGAAAGTCAATTTAAACCTCTTTATGAAGACGGGGCATCATTAAAAGAAAAAATTGAAACAATCGCGAAAGAAATCTATGGCGCAGATGGCGTGGAATACGCACCTACAGCCGAAAAACAATTAGCAAAAATTACAGAAATGGGATATGGAAATTTCCCAATCTGTATGGCAAAAAATCAGTATTCATTATCTGACGATGCTACATTGCTTGGACGTCCAACGAATTTTAAAATTCACATTCGTGAAGTATATGTGAATGCAGGTGCAGGGTTTGTAGTTGCTCTCACCGGTGCAATCATGACGATGCCAGGACTTCCAAAAGTACCTGCTGCAAATGGAATCGATGTGAATGAAGATGGCGTAATTACAGGATTGTTCTAGGAGGGAAAAATGGCACGTTTGATCGATGGAAAGTTGATTTCCACACAAATAAAAGATGAATTAAAAGAAGAAGTAGCGCAGTTAAAAGAAAAAGGAATTCGTCCTTGTCTAGCTGTCATTCAAGTGGGAAAAGACCCTGCATCTTCTGTTTATGTAAATAACAAAAAGAAAGCATGCGCTTATATTGGGATTGAATCGTTGTCTTACGAAGTGGAAGAAATGATATCACAAGAAGCATTGCTTGCAATCATTGATGAGTTAAATAATAACGGAATGGTTCATGGTATTTTAGTTCAATTACCACTTCCAAAACATATCAATGAAGAGGCTGTTATTAAGGCGATTGTTCCAGAAAAAGATGTGGATGGATTTCACCCAGAGACAGTAGGAAATATGTGTATTGGAAGTAAGGGATTCCTACCTTGTACACCAGCAGGTGTGATCCAATTGTTAAAGCGTTCGAATATCGAAATTGAAGGTAAAGAATGCGTAGTTGTTGGAAGAAGTAATATTGTTGGAAAACCAATGGCACTTTTATTACTTCGAGAAAATGGAACTGTAACAATCGCTCATTCTCGAACAAAAGACTTGAAAGAGATTACAAAAAGAGCAGACATTTTAATTGCGGCAGTAGGAAAACCGAAATTCATTACATCTGAATATGTGAAAGATGGTGCTGTTGTCATTGATGTTGGTATTCATCGAAACGAAGACAATAAGCTTTGCGGAGATGTGGACTTTGATGATGTAGTTGATAAGGTATATGCGATTACGCCGGTTCCAGGAGGAGTAGGACCAATGACAATCGCAATGCTTATGAATAATTGTGTAGAGACTGTCAGATAAGAATTGATTTTTATATTTTTTAGAGTTAATATAATGAAAAAAGAAGAAAGAAACTTAGGAGGCGCAGGATGTATCAAATAAAAAAAGCAAAAGAATTGACAACGAACATCTACCTGATGGATGTTGAAGCACCTAGAGTTGCATCGCATTGTGAACCGGGACAATTTGTAATCGTTAAAATTGATGAGAAAGGTGAAAGAGTGCCACTCACAATTTGTGATTATGATAGAGAAGCTGGTACAGTTACGATTGTATTTCAAGCTCTTGGAGCATCAACACAAAAAATGAAAGAATTAAAAGAAGGAGATTACTTCAGAGATTTTGTAGGACCGTTGGGATGCGCATCGGAATTTGTATATGAAGACCTCGAAGAATTAAAGAATAAAAAGATTCTTTTTGTGGCTGGAGGTGTTGGTGCGGCTCCAGTATATCCACAAGTGAAGTGGTTACATAATCATGGCGTAAAAGTAGACGTTATTGTGGGTTCTAAAACAAAAGATTTATTGATTTTAGAAGAGGAAATGACTGCTGTTGCAGGAAACTATTATCCATGTACAGATGATGGCTCTTATGGCCATGCAGGTCTTGTAACAACTAAAATTGAACAATTAGTAAATGAAGAAGGAAAGCAATATGATCTTTGTGTAGCAATCGGTCCAATGATCATGATGAAATTTGCTTGCTTAACAACAAAGAAATTAAACATTCCAACTATTGTAAGTATGAACCCAATCATGGTTGACGGAACAGGAATGTGTGGAGCATGTCGTCTTCAAGTGGGAAATGAAGTAAAATTTGCTTGCGTTGACGGACCAGAATTTGATGGACATTTAGTTGACTTTGATCAAGCAATGAAGAGACAACAAATGTACAAATCAAAAGAAGGTCGTGCAATCTTGAAATTGCAAGAAGGTGACACACATCACGGTGGATGTGGACATTGTGGAGGTGACGAATAATGGCAGATGTATTGAAAAAAGTACCAGTAAGAGAACAAGATCCTGCAGTTCGTGCTAAGAATTTTGAAGAAGTATGTTATGGATACAACAAGGAAGAAGCGATGGAAGAAGCTTCTAGATGTATCAATTGTAAAAATGCAAAATGTGTGGAAGGTTGTCCGGTATCAATTGACATTCCTGGATTCATTAGCAAAGTAAAAGAAGGCAAGTTTGAAGAAGCATACAAAATTATTGGAAAATCTTCGGCGTTGCCAGCAGTTTGCGGACGTGTTTGCCCACAAGAATCACAATGTGAAGGGAAATGTATTCGTGGCATTAAAGGCGAACCAGTTTCAATTGGTAAATTGGAAAGATTTGTGGCAGATTATGCATTGGAAAACGACATCAAACCAGAAAAAGCTGAAACAACAAACGGACACAAGGTGGCAGTGATTGGTTCTGGTCCTGCTGGACTTACTTGTGCTGGTGATTTAGCTAAGTTAGGATACGAAGTAACTGTATTTGAAGCATTACATGAACTTGGAGGAGTTCTTGTGTATGGTATCCCTGAGTTCCGTTTACCAAAGCAAAAAGTAGTTGCTAAAGAAATTGATAAAGTAAAAGAATTGGGCGTAAAATTTGAAACAAATGTTGTAATTGGAAAATCAACAACAATTGATCAATTAATAGAAGAAGAAGGCTTCGAAGCGGTATTTATCGGTTCGGGGGCTGGACTTCCTAAATTTATGGGAATCCCAGGAGAAAATGCAAATGGAGTATTTTCAGCGAACGAATATTTGACAAGAAATAACCTTATGAAAGCATTTGATTCTTCTTATGACACTCCAATTGCAGCTGGAACAAAAGTAGCAGTTATCGGTGGTGGTAACGTGGCAATGGATGCGGCTAGAACAGCACTTCGCTTGGGAGCTGACGTACATATCGTATATCGTCGTAGTGAAGAAGAATTACCAGCCAGAGTAGAAGAAGTACACCATGCAAAAGAAGAAGGCGTTATTTTCAATCTTTTAACAAACCCTACAGAAATCTTAGTAGATGATGCAGGTTATGTAAAGGGAATGAAATGTGTGAAAATGGAACTTGGAGAACCAGACGCATCTGGAAGAAGACGTCCAGTTGTTGTAGAAGGATCTGAGTTTGAAATGGAGCTTGATACTGTAATCATGTCTCTTGGTACATCACCTAACCCATTGATTTCTTCAACAACAGAAGGTCTGGAAGTAAACAAATGGAAATGTATTGTGGCAGATGAATCAAACGGAAAAACAACAAAAGAAGGTGTTTATGCCGGTGGAGATGCCGTAACAGGTGCAGCGACAGTAATTCTTGCAATGGGTGCAGGAAGAGCTGGTGCAAAAGGAATCCATGAATATTTAAGCAATAAATAATATGTTTTAGATGTAGTAGATTTTGTGATCTACTACATCTTTTTTTGTATTGCTTTTCCATTGTTTTTCCATTACAATTTATAGTAAGAAATGTAATGAAATTTTTCAAAAAAGGAGATGAATGAAAATGGCAAGATTTACATTACCAAGAGACATTTACCACGGAAAAGGTTCTTTAGCAGAACTGAAAAATCTAAAAGGAAAAAAGGCAATCCTTGTAGTAGGTGGCGGTTCTATGAAACGCCAAGGCTTTTTGGACAAAGCTGTAAACTATTTAAAAGAAGCAGGTATGGAAGTGGCTTTGTTTGAAGGTGTTGAACCAGACCCATCGGTTGAAACCGTTATGAAAGGTGCTGCTGCAATGAAAGAATTCGAGCCAGATTGGATTGTTTCTATGGGTGGAGGTTCTCCAATTGATGCTGCGAAAGCAATGTGGGCATTTTATGAATATCCAGATGTGACATTCGAAGAATTATGCATTCCATTTAACTTCCCTGAATTGAGACAAAAAGCAAAATTTGCGGCGATTCCTACAACGTCCGGAACAGCTACAGAAGTAACCGCTTTTTCTGTTATTACCGATTATGCAAAAGGCGTAAAATATCCTTTGGCAGACTTTAATATCACGCCAGATGTTGCAATTGTTGATTCTGAATTAGTAGAACAATTGCCAGCACATCAAGTTGCTTACACAGGTATGGATGCTCTTACACATGCAATTGAAGCATATGTTTCTACTTGTAACTGCGTTTACACAGATCCTCTTGCAATTAAAGCAATCGAAATGGTATTTGATTACTTGCCAGCTTCATTTAAGGGAAATATGGAAGCAAGAGCTCAAATGCATGATGCACAGTGTCTTGCAGGTATGGCATTCTCAAATGCATTATTAGGTATTGTGCATTCGATGGCACATAAGACAGGTGCTGCATTCTCTACAGGACATATTACTCATGGTCTTGCAAACGGAATGTATTTACCATATGTTATCAAATATAATGCAAAAGACCCAGTCGCAGCAAAACGTTATGCGGAAATTGCTCGTATGGTAGGTCTTGAAGGAGCATCAGAAAAATCGTTAATCAACAGCTTATGCGCAAAGATCGATGAGTTCAACAAGATTCTTGGTATTCCAGCAACATTAAAAGAATTTGGAATTATCGAAGAAGAATTTAAAGAGAAAATTGATACGATTGCAGAACTTGCAGTTGGTGATGCTTGTACAGGTTCAAACCCAAGAGCAATTGACCCTGCTACAATGAAAGAATTATTTACATGTATATATTATGGAACAGAGGTAAATCTATAGAATACATAAAACCAGGAAAAATAGGGAGAATATTCTCCCTATTTTTTGTGTCAAAAACATAAATATCTGCTATAATAAAATAACGATATTTTTTATATGGAGGTCAAAAAATGCAATTGGCGATATTGACAGCATTTGGTGTGGGAGGAGCTACAATATTTGGCGTTTTAATCGGATTTCTTTTTCAGAAAGTTCCACATAAGTTTAATGATGCTATTTTAGGATTTGCAGGCGGAATTATGCTCGCGGCTTCTGTTTTGGGATTAATTGTACCTTCTATGGAAGAAGGAAATGTTTGGATTACTGTTTTAGGAATTGTGAGCGGTGCCATTTTTTTAAATATCGCGGATAAAATCACACCGCATTTACATCATATAACCGGTGTTGATCAAGAAACTCATTCAGAATCACAGAATTCATTGAACAAGATTATGTTGTTTGTGATTGCAATTGCAATACATAATCTTCCAGAGGGAATTGCGGCTGGAGTTGGATTCGGAAGCGAAAATGTGAGTAATGCTCTTACTGTGGCAATTGGAATTGCCCTCCAAAATATACCGGAAGGTATGATTATTGTATCACCATTGATTATGGCGGGAGTTCCAAAATGGCGTGTATTTTTGATTGCAAGTTTTACCGGTATTATAGAAATCGTCGGAACCTTGATTGGTTATAGTGCGGTATCCGTTGCAAGCACAATTTTGCCATTTGCTTTAGCTTTTGCAGGCGGAACAATGATTTATGTGGTAAGTGATGAAATGATTCCAGAAACACATAGTCATGGTTATGAAAGATTAGCTACGTATTCTTTGATTTTCGGATTTATCACGATGTTGCTTATGGATTTCTATATAGGGTAATGACAAATGAAAATAACAATTTTAGCAGTAGGAAAGATTAAAGAAAAATATTTAAAAGATGCAATTTGTGAATATAGCAAACGTTTGAATAAGTATTGTAAATTAGAGATTATAGAGGTTGCAGATGAAAAAACACCTGAAAATGCCAGCTTGGTAGTGGAAGATGCTATTCGGACGAAGGAGGCGGAACGTCTTTTGAAATATGTGAAAGATGATACATATGTTATCACTCTTGAAATTAATGGAAAGCAACTTTCTTCAGAAGAATTAGCAGAGAAAGTGGAAAAACTTGGTGTGCAAGGTACAAGCCATATTCTATTTATTATCGGAGGGTCGATTGGCTTAGGAAAAGAGGTTTTAAATAGGTCTAACTTTGCTCTTAGTTTTTCTAAAATGACATTTCCACATCAGTTGATGCGAGTTATATTGTTAGAACAAATTTATCGCAGCTATCGAATTATCAACGGAGAACCATATCATAAATAATTACTTAGGAGGATAACCATGTTTACATTATTTAATTCAAAAAGTTTATGGATAGGAACAGATTTAACAAGATTTAATCAGATTAAAGAGGCCTTGGATAATCATTCAGTTTCATACAAATACAAAGTAAGAAATCATCTTGGCCAATGGAATGGCAAGGGAACGATACGCGGGACAATGGGGAGTTTCGGTAATCCTACTGAGCAAATGTATCAATATGAAATATTTGTATATAACAAAGATTTTGAGCAGGCGCAATATTTTATAAAATAAAAAGGGACAGGAAAAAAGTATGAAAGAACAATTTGCAGTAATTACAGGAGCAAGTTCGGGTATTGGAACAGAATTTGCAAAACGCTTGGCAAAAGAAGGTTATCCGTTAATCCTAATAGCCAGAAGAAGAGAACGCTTAGAAGAGATTTCGAAATCGTTGGATACCAAATGTGAAATTGTCACCGCAGACTTGTCCATTATGGATGAATGTAAACGCATAATGGAGGAATTGAAGGATAAAAATATTGAAATTTTTATTAATAATGCAGGGTTTGGTTACTGTGGTGAAACACTTAATATTGAGACAGAGACAGAACTAAATATGATTGATTTGAATGTCAAGGCAATGCATTTACTTTCAAAACTAGTTTTGGAGAAAATGGTGAAACAAGACCGCGGCTATTTATTAAATGTGGCTTCGTCAGCAGGACTTCTTCCGGCAGGACCATATATGTCTTCTTATTATGCAACCAAAGCTTATGTGACAAGTTTTACAAAAGGTGTGGCAGAAGAGCTGCGGCGTGCAAAAAGTTCTGTTTATATTGGATGCTTATGTCCAGGTCCTGTAGATACAGAATTTAATAAAGTTGCAAATGTAGAATTTGCACTCAAAGGTATTACAGCAAGCTATTGTGCAAACTATGCAATTTCGAAAATGTTCCGAAGAAAAATCACCATTGTACCTGCTTTGAAAATGAAAGCATTGGTTGTTCTTGCAAGATTTCTTCCTTCTGCATTATACATAAGAATTGCTGCAAAACAACAAAGAAAAAAGATTTATAAATAAATTTATTTTTTAAGTTGGCTTCTTTTGGAAGTCAACTTTTCTTGTAAAACATACTTGTTTGTGATATTATGAAACGTAGTATGAAAAGTTTTCATAAGGAGGAAAATCATGATTAACGAATGCTATTATGATGATTATGATAAAAAAGAAAATTTAAGTTTTGATTCACAGGTTGTCCATGGTGGACAAGGTTGCGATCCGATTACGGGAGCAGTAAGCTTTCCGATTTTTCAAACAGCAACGTTCCGTCATCGTGCATTTGGTATTTCAACGGGATATGATTACTCGAGACTTCAAAATCCAACACGTCAAGAGTTAGAAAGAACCATGGCGATTTTAGAAGAAGGACATGAAGCATTTGCATTTTCGAGTGGTCAAGCAGCTAGCATGGCCGTGTTTGCATTTTTAAAACCAGGAGATCATGTGATTCTGTCTGATGATATTTACGGTGGAACTTTTAGAATTTGTGAAACAATATTTACAAATATTAACTGTGAATTTTCGTATATAGACATGTCGGACTTAGAATTATTAGAAAAAACAATTCGACCATCTACAAAAATGGTCTTTGTAGAAACCCCTACAAATCCAATGATGAAAGTCGCAGATATTGCTGCAGTTTCTAAGATTTGTAAAGCACATGATTTAATTTTGGTTGTTGACAATACCTTTTTAACACCATATTTTCAAAAACCATTGCTTTTAGGTGCCGATATTGTTATGCACAGTGGAACAAAATATTTGTGTGGTCACAATGATGTCATTGCTGGTCTTGTCGTTACAAAAGATGCAATGTTTTCAGAGCATTTCCGCACTCAATTGAAATCGCGTGGAAGTGGATTAGCACCATTTGATTCTTGGTTGCTACTTCGCGGTATTAAGACACTTTCTCTTCGTATGCAACGCCATAATGAAAATGCATATAAGGTAGCAAATTGGCTTAGAAATCATCCAAAAGTAAAGAAAGTTTATTATGCTGGATTTGAAGATCATATAGGATATGAAATTACAAAAAGACAAACAAAAGGATTTGGCGGAATGATTTCATTTGAATTAGATTCAGAAGAAACTGCAATCCAATTGCTATCAAATGTAAACATGATTTTATTCGCGGAAAGTCTCGGAGGAACGGAGTCGTTAATCACATATCCACTCACACAGACACACGAATCCATTCCAGCTGAAACACGCGAGAAACTAGGTATTAATGAACGTTTTATTCGTATTTCAATCGGAATTGAAGACGTGAATGATATTATTGCTGACTTAGAGCAAGCACTTGCATAAGAACAGAAGGGAATCGTTACAGATGAGAATTAAATTCACAAAAATGCAGGCATATGGAAACGATTATGTCTATATTTTCACTGAAGGATATAATATTAAGGATTATAATACACTGGCAAAAAGAATTTCTAACAGACATTATGGTGTAGGTTCCGATGGTATGGTGCTTATTTCTTATTCAGAGTGTTGTGATTTTAGAATGCGAATTTTTAATCCAGATGGTACAGAAGCACAAATGTGTGGAAATGCATTGCGAAGCACTGCGAAGTTTGTATATTATCATAAACTTACAACCAAGGAAACGATTACAATCGAGACCTATGGTGGAAACCAAACACTAGACCTTACTGTTGAAAATGGAGAAGTTACAAACATCCATGCAATTATAGGAAAACCAGAATTAGTTGCATCAAAAATACCTGCCATTTCATCAGAAGAGCGTTTCTTAGAACAGCCACAATGGGTAGTGGATCAGACATTGATGATTTCAGCAATGTCGTGGGGAAATCCACATGCTGTTGTCTATGTAGATGATGTTACGACATTTGATGTCGAGAAATATGGAAATGCCATTGAGCACTTAGCATGTTTCCCAGAAAGAACAAATGTTACATTTGCACAAGTTGTGAATGAAAACTATATCAAAATGCGAGAATGGGAAAGAGGAACTGGTGAAACACTGGGCTGTGGAACTGGATGTTGTGCATCCGTTGTTATATCAAACATTCTCGGAAAATGCGGACGAAAAGTAAGCGTCGAGCAACCAGGCGGTCTGTTAGATGTTGTATGGGACTCAGAGGATAACGTGCATATGTACGGACCATCTCATGTGGTATACGAAGGAGAATTTTTATATGATCTTGAATAAATTAATTGAAAATCTAAATGGTGCAGTCATCTTTGGAGAAAATGACATCGAGATATCAGCGGTTGTATATGATTCAAGAAATGTGGTACCAAATTCATTATTTGTCTGTATCAAAGGGTATAGTTTTGACGGGCATTCTTACATTGAAAAAGCGATTGAAGAAGGAGCAAAGGCAATTGTAGTAGAAGACATGCCTGATACACGCGACGAGAGCATTACGTTTATTCAAGTAAAAGACACGCGAGAAGCATTAGCAATTTTAGCAGCGGCGTGGTTTGAGTATCCAGCGACAAAACTTACCATGATTGGTTTGACAGGAACAAAAGGCAAAACAACAACTGCTCATATGATCAAAAAGATTTTAGAAGAAGACGGAAAAACGGTTGGTATGATTGGCACGATTGGTGCATATATTGGAGACGAAAAAATTCCAACAAAAAATACAACTCCAGAATCTTATGAATTACATTCACTTTTTCATCAAATGCTTGAAAAAGGATGTACACATGTAGTGATGGAAGTGTCTTCGCAGGGGTTGAAGTTAAAACGAACACATGGTATTCAATTTAACTATGGTGCATTTTTAAACATATCACCAGACCACATTAGTCCAAACGAACACAAAGATTTTGAAGAATATATGCAATGCAAGAAAATGATGTTCTCACAATGCGATTTAGCGGTAGTAAATACAGACGCTGATTTGTGGGAAGAGATTACTTGTGATTGTAACAATCGCTTTACTGTGTCCTGTGAACATGAAGCAGATATTATGGCACAGGATATCAACAATAAGTGGGAAAAAGGCTTCTTAGGGGTATCCTACCAAACAATTGGGAAAATGTCTGGTGAATTTGGTCTTAATATGCCAGGAGTTTATAACGTGCAAAATGCATTAATTGCAAGCACAATCTGTTCCTTTGAAAGAGTAGATAACCAAACAATCAATTCTGCATTGGCAAAGGTGAGTGTGCGTGGAAGAACAGAGGTTGTTCGAGAAGCTGCAGATATTACAACCGTTGTAATTGATTATGCTCATAATGCAATCAGTACAGAGAGTTTATTGAGCACATTAAAAGGATATCAGCCAAAACGATTGATTTGTATTTTTGGTGGCGGTGGAAACAAACCAAAACAAAGAAGATTTGATATGGGACAAGCTGCAGGAAAGTATGCAGACCATATTATTATTACAATGGACAATCCAAGATATGAGTCTATGGAATCAATCAATGCAGATATTATTAAGGGAATTGATTCTGAGAATGGAACTTATCAGATTATTGATGACCGTCAGGAAGCGATTGAATACATGTTAGACCACGCTAAAGAAGATGATATTATCGCTTTGATTGGAAAAGGTCATGAAGAATATCAAGAAGTCAATGGGACAAAATTTTATTTTTCAGAAGTAGAAGTAATACGAAATTATATGGCAAAGAAATAAGGAGAATACAAATGGTAAATCATATTGTAATGTGGAATTTCAAACCAGAAGTTCCTGAAACAGAAAAAGATGCTATTAAAAAAGTCATGGAAGAACAATTAAAATCGCTTGTAGGGAAGGTTCCTGGTTTATTAACAGTAGAATTTGTATCAAATCCAATTCCATCAAGCACACATGACATTGCACTTGTAACAACTCTGGAAAAAGCAGAAGATGTTGCAGTGTACGGAGCACATCCAGAACATGTAAGAGTTGCGAACACATATGTACGTCCTTATGTTCAAGATAGAGCTTGTTTAGATTATTAAAAAATTAGGAAGATTATATCTTCCTTTTTTTATGGGTATATGTTATAATTCATTTTACGTTGACACTTTAAAGTGTCAAAATAGCAAGAGAAAGAGGTATAATAATGCCAATTACAGAAATTTTAGAACGCAATTGTAAGTTGTATGGAGATGAAGTGTGTCTTGTCGAAGTAAATCCAGAGATTAAAGAAAACCGTAGAGTTACTTGGAAAGAATACGAGTTGATTGAATCGAATTCTCCATCTTATTATAGACGCGAAATTACATGGAATGTGTTTAACGAAAAAGCAAACCGATTTGCCAATCTTTTGATTCAAAGAGGGATAAAAAAAGGAGATAAGGTGGCAATTCTTTTAATGAATTGCTTAGAATGGCTTCCAATTTATTTTGGTATTTTAAAAACGGGCGCCTTGGCAGTGCCATTAAATTTCCGTTATTCTGCAGATGAAATCAAATACTGCGTGGAATTAGCCGAAGCGGATGTATTAGTTTTTGGTCCAGAATTCATTGGACGTGTGGAAGAAATCACAGACGAAATCATGACAAACCGTTTATTGTACTATGTTGGAGAACGTACGCCTCTCTACGCAGAGGATTATTTGTCACAAACAATGAATTGTTCTAGTCAATCACCATTAATTCCAATTACAGATGAAGACGATGCAGCAATTTATTTTTCTTCTGGTACAACAGGATTTCCAAAGGCAATTTTACACAACCATACAAGCCTTATGCACGCTTGTAAAGTGGAGCAAAACCATCACAGCACTAGTAAGAACGACGTATTTCTTTGTATACCACCACTTTATCATACCGGTGCAAAAATGCATTGGTTTGGTAGCTTTTTGGAAGGTGGAAAAGCAGTTCTCTTAAAGGGAACAAGTCCAGAGGTCATTCTTCGAACTGCTTCAGAAGAAAATTGTTCGATTGTTTGGTTGTTAGTTCCATGGGCACAAGATATTTTGGATGCACTCGATCGTGGAGATGTAAAATTAGAAGATTATAAATTAGAACAATGGAGACTTATGCATATTGGTGCACAACCAGTTCCGCCAAGTTTGATTCGTCGCTGGAAGGAGTATTTCCCAAATCATCAATATGATACAAATTATGGCTTAAGTGAATCGATTGGACCAGGATGCGTACATCTTGGCGTGGAAAACGTACATAAAGTAGGCGCAATCGGAAAAGCTGGATATGGATGGAAAACAAAGATTGTAGACGAACATAGACAAGAAGTCGGTAAGGGAGAAGTCGGCGAATTAGCGGTATTTGGACCAGGTGTCATGACCTGCTATTATCGAGATCCTCAGGCGACTGCAGATGTTATGGATGAAGAAGGTTGGTTATATACTGGTGATATGGCACAGGAAGATGAAGATGGATTTATTTTCCTTGTAGACCGTAAAAAAGACGTTATTATTAGTGGCGGTGAAAACTTATATCCAGTACAGATTGAAGACTTCATACGCGAATACAATGCAGTAAAAGATGTTGCAGTTATCGGTCTTCCTGACAAACGTTTGGGCGAGATTGCTGCTGCAATTATTGAAATTAAAGAAGGGTTTGAGTGTACAGAAGAAGATATTGAAAAATTCTGTATGAAAATGCCTAGATATAAACGTCCAAAACGAATTATTTTTGCAGACATTCCACGTAATCCAACTGGAAAAATTGAAAAGCCAAAACTTCGTAAAATGTATTGCGGCGAAAGTCTTGTTGCTGCACAAAACAGAGGTTAAAAAAATGACTTCCACAAAAGAGTGGAAGTCTTATTTTTTATTTATTTGTTATCGGAAGTGCATCTTTCACTTTCTTTTCACCAGCTTCAATAATCGCTTTAGTACGTGCCAATGATTCGTTAATGGATTTTTCAATATTTAAACTTGAAGTTTCCTTTAAAATTTGATTTTTGTTATGCAATGGTAAAATATAAAACTCTGGATTGTCTGCATCATCAGCACCAGGAGTTCGATAAACCCATGTTGGAATAAAATCTACTTTTGCAAGAGAAACCGTGTCATCATCATTCTTTTGAAGTACGAGATTCACCATTAGTCCATCCTCCGTGTGGCCAGTTGGTAGTTGGTCGATTCGTGCACGGTATTGATTGGATAGATGATTTCCAATAGAGTAGGCGCATAACATTTGGTGATCGCCTGCTGCATTTGTCAACAAATCGACTGGTTGAACCACATGTGGATGGGCCCCTATCAAAGCATCAATACCAATTTCACATAAACTATTAGCGATTTGTTGTTGACGACTGTTCGACTCCAAACTATATTCTGCTCCCCAATGAAGATAAGCAATCGTATATTGCACACCAACTTCTTTCATTTCAGAAAGAGCCCCTTGCACTTCATCATAGAATTTTTGAAGACTTCCATAATTAAAAGTATTAATTAAAGGAGAAGATTCGGCACTTACAGGATGTGTATTGAGAACCTTTGCATCTTCCGTACCGTTTGCATATACATAATTCAAAATACCGACTTTAATACCGTTAATTTCACGAACAAGATATTTCTTTTCAGAAGTTGTTTTACGGATTCCTATATAAGAAAGGGAATTAGCTTCCATTCCTTCCATGGTCATTTTCATTCCAGCGTCGTTGTTGTCATAGATATGATTGTTAGCAAGCAAACACAAATCTACCGAATTGTTAGATAGTGCAGTTGCGATAGCTTCCGGTGCATGAAAACGTGGATATCCTTTGTAATTTTGATTCGTAATCGTTGATTCGAAATTTACAACCATAAAATCTGCTGATTCGTAGGTGCCTTTTATATACTTAAATATATTATTGTAATCGTAGCTTCCATCTTCACTTTTGTATTGATTTGAAATAATAAATGGATGATGCATCATGACATCGCCTGCAGAAAGAATAGAAGCAGTAATTACATTTTTTTCAGGTTCTTTTATTTCAATTGATTCAGAAATGGATTCTTCCGGCACATTTCGACTGTAATCTTTTTTCAAACAAAGGGTTAACAACAAAGCAAAGATTGCAACCGAAGTCAGAAGATAAGTAATCCGTATAATTCGACGTATTCTACGTTTCTTTTTTCGTTCGTTTTTCGTATCAGACATATGTTTTCTCCTATATAGTATCAATAATAAAATTTTACATAATCCTACAAATAAAGTCAAACCATAATCTTGATAAAATAGTATTGACATGTACGACAAAAAGTGATAAATTAGGATAAAATTGTATAACGGCAGATGAAGTTCTTAGGGGAATGACGAAAGTCTACCGAAGGAGTAAAACTCTCAGGTGTCTAATATTAGATGAGGACTAAGAATGGATGTGACTCTGGAGAAGCTCAGTAATGGGTACCGAAGGTGCAAGGCAGTTTATACTGCTGAATCTCTCAGGTAAAAGGACAGAGAATATTTCATAGGAAAATAGAACTATGCATATTTTATGGACTTCTTTGGAGCAGTGAATCATTCAACTGTTCCGTTTTTTTATTTAGGAGGAAGAAATTATGTTAGAAACAATTCAACAAGCATTCACTTCATTTGAAGGGGCTGTATTACCAGTTGTGCAGAATATCAATGCATATCTTTCAGATTACATCTTGGTGTTCTTACTTGTCGGCGTTGGTTTATGGTACACATTTAAAACCCGTTTTGTACAAGTGCGTTACTTTAGTAAAGGTATGAAAAAAGTATTTGGAAACCTTTCTTTAAAAGGTGGTGCACAAAAACAAGGTATGACTTCATTCCAAGCGTTGGCAACAGCGATTGCAGCGCAAGTAGGTACTGGTAATATTGTTGGTGCATCTGGTGCTATTTTAACAGGTGGTCCTGGTGCAATCTTCTGGATGTGGGTAATCGCATTCTTAGGAATGGCAACAATTTATGCTGAAGCAACATTGGCTCAAAAAACTCGTAAAGTTGATAAAAATGGAGAAATCCAAGGAGGACCAGTTTACTACATAACAACTGCATTTAAAGGAACTTTCGGAAAGTTCTTGGCTGCATTCTTTGCCATAGCAACTGTTTTAGCACTTGGATTTATGGGATGTATGGTACAGTCAAACTCTATCGGCGAGACTATGAACAAAGCATTTAACATTCCAACATGGGTAATTGGTCTTGTATTAGTTGCACTTTGTGCATTCATCTTCTTAGGTGGTGTACAACGTCTTGCATCTGTTTGTGAAAAACTCGTACCAATTATGGCTGCATTGTTTTTACTTGGTGGATTAATTGTATTAGCTTGTCGTATCCAATATATTCCAGAAACATTTGCAATGATCTTTAAATTTGCATTTTATCCAAAGGCAATTATCGGTGGTGGAATCGGTATTGCATTGAAAAGCGCAATCAGCCAGGGTGCAAAACGTGGATTATTCTCAAATGAAGCTGGTATGGGTTCTACACCACATGCGCATGCGCAAGCAAATGTAGAAAAACCACATGACCAAGGTATTGTTGCAATGATTGGTGTATTTATTGACACGTTTATCGTTTTGACATTAAATGCACTTGTAATCATTTCTACAATGTTTACAAAAGATGGAGTTCTTCACACAGAAGAAATGTTAGCAGCAGCAAAAGAAAGCGGAGTAATCACAAAGACAAATCTTGCACAAGAAGCATTTGGTAGCTTATTTTCAAATGGAAACATTGGCGCGATGTTTGTAGCTGTTTGTTTGTTATTCTTTGCTTTCTCAACAATTCTTAGTTGGAACATGTTTGGTAAAGTAAATATTATGTATTTGTTTGGAAAGAAAAATCCAAAACTTTGCTCAATCATTTATGCAGTTGTAGCATTAGTGTTTGTTTTTGTTGGTACTTTAGTTTCTAACAATTTGGTTTGGGAACTTACAGATGCATTTAACTATTTGATGGTTCTTCCGAATGCCTTGGCACTATTTGCTCTTACAAAAATGGTAACAAATTCTTTGAAAGATGTAGAAAAAAATAAAAAATAGGATGCTATTTATAAGCCCATGCGTTATAATGTATGCATGGGCTTAATTTATTTTTAAAGGAGAATGACAAATGAAGAAGTTTTTTAATGAATTCAAAACATTTATCAGTCGCGGCAATGTGATAGACATGGCAGTCGGTGTTATTATTGGTGGTGCATTTCAGGCAATCATCAAATCTTTAGTAGACGATATGGTTATGCCACTCTTAAGTGTGATAACTGGAGGCACTGATTTTTCCGAATGGAAAATTACACTCGTAGAAGCAGTAAGCGAAGAAATCCCTGCAGTCACATTAAACTATGGTAATTTCATCAGTGCGATTATTAATTTCTTGTTAATGGCATTTGTAATCTTTTTGTTTATCAAACTTATGAATACCTTGACTGGAAAATTAAAACCAAAGAAAGAAGAAGCACCAGCTGCACCTACGACAAAAATTTGTGCTTTTTGTAAATCAGAAATTGCAATTGATGCAACAAGATGTCCACACTGTACATCAGAATTAGAAGAAAAATAATACATAAAAAGAAAAGGGCTAACGAGAGTTAGTCCTTTGTTTCAAAGTGAGAGAAAGATGTCAAAAGAATTAGAAACTTATTACAATAAATTTTGTGAAGAAAAAAGACTTACTAGAAGACACGGTAACGTAGAATATATTACATCTATGAAATATATTCATAAATATCTTCAGGAATTGCCGTTAGATGCAAAAATCCTCGATGTAGGGGCAGGAACCGGGCGTTATTCGGTTGCGCTGGCAGAAGAAGGATATGATGTAACCGCTGTTGAATTGGTAAAATATAACTTGGGAATCTTAAAGCAAAAGAAAAGTACGGTAAAGGCATATCAGGGAAACGCTTTAAACCTTAAACGATTTGAAAATGACCAATTTGATATGACATTAGTATTTGGACCTATGTATCACCTGTACAGTTTGGAAGAGAAACAAAAAGCACTGCAAGAAGCAACCCGAGTAACAAAAAAGGGTGGAATCATTTTGGTCGCATACTGCATGAATGAATACAGTATTCTGACACACGGTTTTAAAGATAATTACATCAAAGAAAGCATAGAAAAAGGGAAAGTAAATGAACTGTTTCGCGTCACACCAAAGCCGGAAGACTTATATGATTATGTGCGTCTAGAAGATATCGAAGCGGTGAATCAAGGAGCGGATGTAGAACGCATTCAGATTGTAGCAGCGGATGGTCCGGCAAATTACATGAGACAAACGTTAAATGCAATGGATGAAGAGACTTATGAATTATTTATTCAATATCATTTATCCACTTGCGAAAGACCAGAATTGTTAGGTGCCAGTGCGCACACATTAGATATTTTACGAAAAAATAGATAGGAAAATAAGATGAAACGCAATGTAGATATGAGTGAAATCTCCGACGGAAATTTATACGATTTAAACGATATGGTGAAAGCGGATTGCCAGGATTGCAAAGGCTGTTCGGCTTGTTGTCGAGGAATGGGGCAATCAATTGTTTTAGATCCATTAGATGTCTATAATTTGACCATAGGATTACAAACAACCTTTGAGCAATTATTAGAACAGGCAATCGAATTAAATGTATTTGATGGCGTCATTCTTCCAAATCTCAAAATGACAAATGAAGAAGGAGCCTGTTATTTCTTGAATGAAGACGGACGATGCAAGATTCATCCATTTAGACCAGGTATTTGCAGGTTGTTTCCTTTGGGTAGATTTTACGAAGAAAATGGTTTTAAGTATTTTTTACAAATACATGAATGCAAGCATCCAAAGAAAACAAAAGTAAAGGTGAAAAAATGGATTGACACACCGGACTTGCCACAAAATCAAAAATTTATCATGGAGTGGCATGATTTTATTGATGATATTCAAAACAAACTTACGACAGTTGCAAGTGATGATCTTGTTAAAAAAATAGATATTTTTATTTTGCAACAATTTTTTCTTGAAAAATATAATGCGGAAGAAGATTTTTATGTGCAATTTTCAAGCAGACTTGAAAAGGCAAAGAGAATTATAGACAAATTGATGAAGCAATAACGGAGACGCAAATGAATTATTATTTGGCACCTTTAGAAGGGATAACAACCTATGTATATCGAAATGCATACCATAAACACTTTGGACAAATGGATAAATATTTCACACCATTTATAGTCCCGCACAAAGAGAAACGATTTAATACAAGAGAGTTAAAAGAATTATCCACTGAGCATAATGATGGGTTGAAGGTTGTACCACAGCTTTTGACAAATAATGCGGAAGATTTCCTAAAGACAAGTGATGAAATTAGAGCAATGGGATATGATGAAATCAATCTGAATTTAGGTTGTCCTTCAAAAACAGTTGTATCAAAAAATAAAGGATCTGGATTTCTCGCTCATCCGGAAGAACTCGAACGATTTCTAGACAAAATATTCTCAGAAAGTCGAGGCGCTATATCAATAAAAACAAGACTAGGAAAAGAATCTCCAGATGAATTCTATCATTTGTTAAAAATCTTTAATAAATTTCCAATTAAAGAACTCACAATTCATCCTAGAATTCAGACGGATTATTATAAGAACGAACCAAATTTAGATATGTTTGAAGTTGCATATCGTGAAAGCGTAAATCCAATTTGTTACAATGGAGATCTTACAACGGCCGAAAAAATAGACTTCTTTAAACAACGTTTTCCAAACGTAGAAGCTGTCATGATTGGACGTGGAATCATTCAAAATCCAGGTCTTCTTACAGCGCTAACAAAAGAAAAGCTATTTGCATTTCATCAAGAAATCTTAGAAGAATACATTCAAATTAGCTCTGGAGATCGAAATGTGTTATTTAAGATGAAGGAACTATGGTATTATATGATGCCAATATTTAAAGAATCTGAGAAAACGATGAAAAAGATCAGAAAATGTGAACGTTTGATTGATTATGAAAACGCAATAAAGATGTTGTTTGCAGATTATGATATTCGAGAGGAGTTTCTGAAATGATAAAGGATTATATCTCATTCGACTTAGAAACCACCGGTTTTGAGTCGGATAATGATTTTATAATTGAAATCGGAGCCCTGAAGGTTCGAAATGGGAAAGTATGTGAGCGCTTTATTGAATTCATAAAGCCTCCGATACCAATACCAGACAGAATTACTGAAATCACAGGAATTACAAATGAAATGGTAGAATGTGCTAGAACTACAGAAAAGGTAATACATGATTTCATAAAGTTTTGCGAAAATTATATGTTGATTGGGCACAATATTTTATTTGATTATAAATTTATAAAAACCTATGCTGTGGAATATGGCTATTCATTTGAAAAGAAAGGAATTGACACACTTCAAATTGCAAGAAAGACACATCGAAATTTAAAATCAAAGAGTTTGAGTAGCCTTTGTGAGTATTATGAGATAAAAAATATGGCTGCGCATCGAGCATATCATGACGCCTTGGCTACTGCAAAAATTTATCATATGTTGGCGCATGATTTTGAAGAAGAATACCCACATTTATTTGAACCAGAAGTACTGCAATTCAAACCAAAAAAAGTGCAAGCTTGTACATTGAAACAAATAGAGTATTTAAGAACGCTCTGCAGTTACCACAACTTGCCAATGAAAGAAAATGCTGAGGAAATGACGCGAAGCGATATGTCTAAGTTGATTGATGGAATCATATCAACACATGGAATGATGCGGTTAGAATAGAACACGAAACAAGGGAGGATATCATATGAAGATGTATGACCTTATCACGAAAAAGAAATTAGGCCAAGCATTATCAGACGAAGAAATTCAGGTGATGATACAAGGCTATACCAATGGTGAAATTCCCGATTATCAAATGTCTGCTATGATGATGGCAATCTGTTTTCAAGGAATGACACCAAAAGAAACAACCGATTTAACGCTAGCGATGGCCAATAGTGGGGAACGGTTGGACTTATCTGAAATCAATGGAATAAAAGTCGATAAACATAGCACAGGAGGCGTTGGAGACAAAACATCCCTCGTATTAGCGCCAATGGTAGCAACACTTGGAGTGCCTGTTGCAAAAATGTCTGGAAGAGGCCTTGGTCACACAGGTGGGACAATTGATAAGCTAGAGAGTTTTACGGGATTTACAACCGCCATTTCCAAAGAACAATTTATAGAAAATGTAAATAAAATTCAGATTGCAATTGCGGCACAAACAGCAAATTTGGCTCCAGCTGACAAAAAACTGTATGCACTTCGTGATGTGACAGCTACCGTAGATGAACTGTCATTGATTGCAAGTAGTATTATGAGTAAAAAACTTGCTTCCGGAGCAGATGCCATTGTTCTTGATGTCAAAACCGGAGATGGTGCGTTTATGAAAACTTTAGAAGACTCTATTGCACTTGCAGAAACAATGGTGCGTATCGGAAAACTTGCTAACAAAAAAGTAGTCGCTGTGATTTCAGACATGGATCAACCGTTAGGAAATGCTGTGGGTAATGCTTTAGAAGTGATAGAGGCAATAGATACTTTGAAAGGTCATGGACCAAAAGATTTAGAAGAGTTGGTTCTAACCCTTGGTTCTCATATGGTTGTATTGGCAGAGAAGGCGAATTCTATCGAAGAAGCTCGCAATAAACTCAAACAAACGCTCCGGGATGGAAGTGCTTTTGAAACCTTCAAAAAGTTCATTGTAGCACAAGGTGGATATATAGAAGAAGTGTTGCATCCGGAATTACTTCCAAAAACACAGTTTGAAGAAGTCGTAAAATGTCCTTCTTGTGGATATGTTTCAAACATCCTCACAGAAAAAATCGGACAAATTTGCTTACTGCTAGGAGGCGGAAGAGAGACCAAAGAAAGTGTAATTGATTTATCTGTTGGTTTGATTTTGCATAAGAAAACAGGGGATTTTGTTAATAAGAATGATGCTTTAGCAACTATTTATGCAAATGACATGGAAAAACTAAATCTTGCAAAAAAAATGCTCTTAGATGCTTATGAATTTGTCGATGAAGCAGTAGAAAAACCAATCCTAATCAAACGGATTTTAGTATGAAAATAAAGTACCGCACATATATTTAATCTAAAAGTATATGTGTGGTTTTTTATGAAAAAAAAGACCTTGAAAACACGGATAGCAGATGCATCGGGAATGCCCAAAGACGTTATCTTGGGTGTACCATTGGTTACAGTAATTGGTCAAAACGAAACCTGTATTGAAAATTATAGGGGAATTTTAGAATATACTGAAAAATTTATTCGCATACAGACAAAATTAGGGAAAATTCATATAACAGGGAAAGAATTGCAAATTGAATATTACACAAACGATGAAATGAAAATTATAGGACAGGTGGAGCGGATTGAGTTTCTTGAAGGAGGGATATAATGTTCATTTCTTTTTTTCGTTATATACAAGGATATTTGAAAATCCGTATAACAGGATATTCCCCAGAAAGATTTTTAAATTTATGTAAGAACAAAAAGTTGGATATTTGGGGACTGGAGTCTGCAAAAAATTCATATGAGATGTATATTAAAATAAATGGATTTCGCAAATTAAAACCGATTTTACGAAAAACAAAAACAAAAGTGACTATAGAAGAGCGCATAGGATTGCCCTTCTTTTTTTATAAGTATCGAAAACGAACTGCATTTTTTATTGGTTCTATCTTCTGTATTCTCATGATTTTTTTCGCCACCTTTTTTGTATGGAAAATAGACTTCCAAGGAAACCAGGCGATTACAGACGAAGTTCTTTTGGAATTTTTAGAAACAAAAGAAGTAAAACACGGAATGATAAAACAAAATCTAGAATGTGAACAAATTGCAAAAGATATACGGAAAGAATTTGATGAAATTATATGGGTGTCTGTATCAATAAAAGGAACCAATCTTATGGTTCATATAAAAGAAAATACAGACATTTTCACAGAGGAGGTTGAAGAGATGACAGCCTGTGACATTATTGCAGATAAGACAGGAATCATAACGGAGATGATTGTGCGAAGTGGTGTTCCAAAAGTTCAAGTTGGAAGCGAGGTAAAAAAAGGAGATGTCTTGGTATCCGGGCAATTAGAAGTACTAAATGATGCAAAAGAAGTGACTGCTACCCATATGATTCTCTCAGATGCCGATATTACAATTGAGACATTTACAGAATGCAAAGAACATATTTCGAATACCTACCAAGAAAAAGTGTACACAAAAAAGAATCGCAAGATTCCTTATTTAAAAATAAAAGAACATATGATTTGTTTTGATTTATTTGATATATCCTATAAAAAATATGATGTAAAAACAAAAGAAAAGCAATTGAAAATAAATGAAAATTTCTTCTTGCCAATTTGCTACGGACAAAAAATAGTGAAAGAGTACAAGCGAAAAACAAAAAAATATACGAAGGAAGAAATGGAAAGGCTATTAGAGGAAAAAATCGAAAGATATTGCCAAAAATTAGAGCAGAACAACGCGGTTATATTAGAAAAAGAAATGTTTATTGAACAAAATAATTCGGGGGCAACAGCCACCGTGCGTTTAATGCTACAAGAAGAATGTGGTGTTCGTAGGAAAATCGTTGATTTCTAATATTTGGCTATGGTAAAATAAAATGGATTATGAACAGATGAAAGGAATCTTACATGAGCATTCTTGAAGAATTTATTGAAATACCAGCTGAACACGAAAGTAATATTTTTGGTCAATTTGATGCATATGCAAAAAAAATAGAACGAACCCTTCACGTTACACTCATTGCAAGAGATGGGGAAGTGAAGATTCTAGGTGAGGCAATTCGCGTAAATCAAGCCAAACGTGTTTTGACGCAATTAATGGGATTATCAAAGCGCGGAAATGTTATTACAGAGCAAAATGTCGATTATGCAATTTCTTTAGTATTTGAGGACAATGAGAAAGAGCTTGTAGAGATAGATAAAGATATTATCTGCCACACATTGCAAGGAAAGCCAATCAAACCAAAAACTGTTGGTCAGAAAAAATATGTCGATGCAATTCGAAAGCAAATGATCGTCTTTGGATTAGGACCAGCTGGAACCGGAAAAACTTATTTAGCTATGGCGATGGCAATTACTGCATTTAAAAATAATGAAGTTGGAAGAATCATTCTAACACGTCCGGCGATTGAAGCAGGAGAAAAATTAGGATTCTTACCTGGTGATTTACAGAGCAAGATAGATCCGTATTTGCGTCCACTATACGATGCGTTGTATCAGATTATGGGAGCCGAAAGTTTTATAAAAAACTCGGAAAAAGGATTGATAGAAGTTGCTCCATTAGCATACATGAGAGGTAGAACTCTAGATAATGCATTTATCATTTTAGATGAAGCGCAAAATACTACTCCGGCACAAATGAAAATGTTTTTGACGCGTATTGGCTTTGGTTCAAAGGTTGTGATCACTGGTGATGCGACACAAAAAGACCTTCCAACAGGAATGATTTCTGGCTTGGATGTTGCGACAAAGGTCGTAAAAAGTATTGAAGATATTGCAATCTGTAATTTGACAAGCAAAGATGTTGTGAGACATCCTCTTGTACAAAAGATTGTAAAAGCATATGAAGAGTACGAGCATAAGGTTGAACGAGCAAAAGACAAAAGGAGAAAATAATGGCACTATTTTTTGAAGAAGAAGGAAATTTATCTTTACCATTACCATGTGAGGAATTGGCGCAAAAAGTAATAGACGCTTCTTTAGATTACATTGTCTGTCCTTATGAGGCAGAGGTGAATTTATTATTGACAATGAATGATGCAATTCAAGAAATGAATCGAGACTTTCGTCAAATCGACCGAGCAACAGATGTTCTTTCGTTTCCAATGGTTGATTACGAGGAGGCAGGAGCCTTTGATTTTTTGGAAGAAAGCGATGAGTATTTCCATCCTGAGACGGGAGAATTGATTTTAGGAGATATTGTAATTTCTAAGGAGAAAGTAGTTGCACAAGCAGAAGACTTCGGTCATTCTGTGGAACGTGAATACGCATTTTTGATAGCGCATAGTATGCTACATTTATTCGGATTTGATCATATGGAAGAAGATGAGCGTATTACTATGGAACGCATGCAAGCAGAAATATTAGAACAACTGCAAATTTTAAGATAGAGGGATGTTATGGGCGGACAACGAAAGAAGAAAAGCAATAGTTTTTTGATACAGGGTATGATTCTTGCCGGTGCAGGAATTATTACCAGATTAATCGGAATTGCCTACCGTATTCCAGTTAATAATATTCTGGGAGATGAAGGGCAAGGCTTCTATGGGTGCGCATTTTCAATTTATAATATTGCACTTTTATTAACTTCATACAGTTTACCATTAGCGGTTTCGAAATTGGTCTCTGCGCGAGTTTCAAAAAAAGAATACAAGAATGTAATGGGTATTTTAAAAGGTGCTTTATTTTTTGCGATTATTGCAGGCCTTTTTGCGGCATTAGTTGTATTTTGCTTTTCTGATTTTATTGCAGGCGAAATTATGTCGCTGAAATTAAGCGCATATGCACTTCGAGTGCTTGCGCCTGGTCTATTTATTGTTGCAATTATGGGAGTTGTTCGCGGTTATTTCCAAGGAATGGGAACGATGGTTCCAACAGCGATTTCACAAATCTTGGAACAGATTGTAAATGCGATTGTCAGCGTAATTGGTGCCAGCTATTTGGTGAAAATGGGGAAATTAGCTTCTGAATATAAAACAAACCCATCCTTGCCATATGCATGGGGAGCAGCAGGAGGAACCTTAGGTACCGTATCTGGGGCTTTGTTTGGATTGATATTTTTACTCATTTTATTGAGACTGTATTATCCAAAAATGCGTCGTCAAATGTTAAGTGACCAAACGCAACAGGTTGAAAGTTATAGAAAAATTTATTCCGTTTTATTTTTAACGATTGCACCAGTTATTTTAAGTACTGCAATCTATAATGTAAACGACACTTTGGATCAAGGTATTTTTAGTAGTATCATGGTTGCACAAGGACATACTCAAAAAGAAGCAGCGAAATTCTTAGGTATGTTTACTGGAAAATACAATACATTGATTCATATTCCGCTTGCAATTGCCAATGCATTGGGTGCATCATTAATTCCTAGTTTAACAGCGACTGTTACCAACGGAACAAAGAGTGAAGTTCGAGAAAAAATTGGTATGGTAATACGTGTTGTAATGCTGATTGCTATTCCAAGTTTTGTAGCCTTTTTAGTAATGCCAAAACAGATTTTGTCATTACTATATGTTGGGAATATAAGTGTTCCTGCGAACATGCTTCGCATTGGAGCCATTACAGTTATTTTTTATTGTTTGTCGACTGTAACCAATTCGATTTTACAAGGATTAAACAAAATGTCCACACCGGTAATGCACGGCGCGATTTCGCTAGGTGTGCATTTAGTAGCAGTTTTCTTAATGTTGGTTGCATTTAAGTGGGAAATTTATGCGTTAGTAGCAGGAAATATTGTATTTTCTCTTACAATGTGTATTTTAAATGCAAGAGCAATCAAGCGTGTAACTGGTTATCAGCAAGAAATAAAGAAAACTTATATATTACCTCTTTGTGCAGCTACAATTATGGGAATTGTTGTGATTATGGTTTGGTACTGTCTTGTTTTACTTATGCCTGATAAACTTGCAACAATTGTTACAATTATGATAGCAGGTGGAGCATATGGTTTATTGCTTTTGAAATTTGGCGCGTTAACAACCAAAGAAATTCTTGCTCTGCCAAAAGGCGCATTAATCTATAAATTGTTGCGTAAAATTCATTTAGTAAATGAGGAATATTAATATGAAACCTGTGAAGAAAATAGCTCTGTTACACAGTATGTGTGGAGTTGGAAAAGCATCACTTACAAATATGATGCCGATTTTAAGTGTATTAGGAATTGAAGTTTCACCTGTGCCAACTGTAGTTCTTTCTACACATACCGGAGGTTTTGGAACTCCAATGAAGCAAGAGATATCTCCGGAATATATTCGTGCATGTGCAGATCATTATCGAGAGAACAACATTTCCTTCGATGCTATATTTGTAGGTTATTTAGGAAACAATGAAGTGTTATCAGCAGTTCAATATTTTGTAAAACAGTTCCCAGATGCAAAGAAAATTTTAGATCCAATTATGGGCGATCACGGCGCCTTTTATTCAAATATTAGTCAGCGGCATGTGGAATCATTTCGTAAATTATGTTCGGATATGGATATGATTATTCCGAATTATACAGAAGCATGTTTCTTGGCAGGACAAACCTATCAAGAGTCACCAAGCGATACGTTTCTATCATGCTTATGTGAGCAATTACACAAAACGAATGTAAAAGAAATCATCATTACTAGTACGCCTATATCAGATGGAAAACGTGGCATTTTAATCTCTAATAAAACAGGTGTAGAAAAACGGACGGTAGAAGTGCAACCGACCGAATTTCATGGAACAGGAGATGTGTTTGACGCAGTGCTAATTGGAAAGTACTTACAAGAGTGTCCTCTGAACGAAGCAATCACAGAGGCACATCAATTTGTAGTGAAATGTATACAAGAAAGTTGTAAATTTAAATATCCAAAGCGAGAAGGGTTGTTAATAGAACGAAATTTATCAAACCTTGTATAAGAAAAGAATAGAAACCAATACTATATAGCAAAAAGGAGGCTTTTATGCGAAAAATATATAGTATTGGTTTTTTGGTTATAACATTATTATTGATTGTAGGTTTTAGTTTTGCATTTCGCATGAGTTACCAGCGAATGAGAGATGAATCTGAAAAAGAACTTGAAGCCAGAACGCAAGGTGATGTAGAAAATTATTATTATATAAAAGAAAAGGATGGTTATGTCATTGTGTACGAAGGCGACGAAAAAACAGTCTATGAATATACAACCATCCATGTAGAAGATTTACCCGAACAAACACAGAAGGCCTTAAAGAAAGGAATAAAAGTAAATTCTCTTAGCCAGATTTATGGATTTTTAGAAAATTATTCAAGTTAAAACTTATAGACGACAAAAGAGATATAGTGTATGATAAAAGAAGATTTTAGGAAGGACACAAGATAATGACTGAAGAAAAGATTGCAAGAATTAATGAATTGTATAACAAGGCAAAAGCAGAAGGTTTAACCGAAGAAGAAAAAACAGAACAACAACAATTAAGAAAACAATTTATAGAAGACTTTAAAAGAAACTTAAGAGGTCAATTAGACAATATTTCTGTTCAAGACGAAGATGGAACCATTACAAATTTAGGGGAAAAATATGGAAACAAAAAAGGACATTAGACGTCATGTTCTTAAAATGCGAAGTGAAATGACAGAAGTAGAATGGGATGACAAGAGCCACAAGATTTGCGAGAAAGTGGTGAATCATCCTTTCTTTTTGGATGCAGATACCATTTATTGCTATATTGATTATCGGCATGAGGTTGGGACTAAAAATATCATCAAAGAAGCGTGGAAACAAAATAAGAAAGTAGCGGTTCCTAAAGTGGAAGGCGACGAAATGAATTTTTATTATATAAATCATGTTTCAGATTTAAAAGAAGGCTATCGTGGAATATGGGAACCATATGAATGCGTGATTGCAACAGCAGAACGTCCGCTTGTAATTATGCCAGGCGTTGCATTTGATACAGATTGTAATCGCATAGGATATGGAAAAGGATTTTATGATAAGTTTTTAATGAAACATCCAAAGGCACACAGAATGGCTTTAGCATTCGAATTACAAATAATAACGAAAATACCAGCTGATGCTTATGACATTCGGCCGAACATCTTAATAACGGAGGAAATGGTTTATGATACAGCAATTACCAAATGACCCCATGCTTTGTTTGAGTGTCGTAAATACAAAATTGAGAGATTGCTATCATTCTGTTGAAGAATTATGCAAAACCATGGGAATTAAACAAAGTGAATTGGTTCAAAAATTGAAAAAAATAGACTATGAATATGATTCAGATACGAATCAGTTTGTATAGAGAGGAAAACGTATGAATAATATACCAACAAAGGAACCGGAACGCCAGTTTTATTACATAGAACGTGCAAAAGAATATGTGAAAAAAGCTGCAGAAGAAGCAGGAAGACCACTGACTTTTTGTGTCACCACGTTTGGTTGTCAAATGAATGCAAGAGATTCTGAAAAACTAGTCGGAATTCTCGAAAAGATTGGCTATCAAGAAGCGACAAGCGAGGAAGAAGCAGACTTTGTCATTTACAATACCTGTACGGTGCGCGAAAATGCAAATATGCGTGTGTATGGACGTTTAGGACAGTTGAAACGCGTAAAAAAGAAGAATCCATACATGATGATTGGTTTGTGTGGATGCATGATGCAAGAACCACATGTCGTTGAAAAACTAAAAACAAGTTATAAATTTGTAGATGTTATTTTTGGAACACATAACATTTATAAATTTGCAGAATTAATTGCAACAAGATTTGAGTCTCAGAGAATGGTAATTGATATATGGAAAGATACAAATTTAATCGTAGAAGACCTTCCTAGCGAAAGAAAATTCTCATTCAAATCCGGCGTCAATATCATGTTTGGTTGCAACAATTTCTGTAGTTACTGTATTGTACCATATGTTCGCGGAAGAGAGCGAAGTCGAAATCCAAAAGACATCCTTCGTGAAATAGAAACACTTGTTGCAGACGGTGTTGTTGAAGTAATGCTGTTGGGACAAAATGTAAATTCATATGGAAAAACATTAGAAGAACCTATGACATTTGCAGAACTTTTAAAAGAAATTGAAAAAATTGAAGGATTAGAGAGAATTCGTTTTATGACTTCACATCCTAAGGATTTATCGGATGAATTAATTGAAGTCATGAAAAACTCAAAGAAAATTTGTAAGCATCTTCATCTGCCAGTTCAATCTGGTAGCACAGAGATTCTCAAAAAGATGAATCGTAGATACACGAAAGAACAATATCTTACATTGGTAGACAAGATTAAGACTGCAATTCCAGATATTTCTCTTACAACAGATATCATCGTCGGATTCCCTGGCGAAACAGAAGAGGATTTCTTAGAAACAATGGATGTCGTAAGAAAAGTTCGCTATGATAGTGCGTTTACTTTTATTTATTCAAAACGAACAGGAACACCTGCTGCCGTAATGGAAGACCAAATTTCAGAGGAAGTAGTAAAAGATCGTTTTGATCGTCTTCTTAAAGAAGTACAAGATATTTCTGCAGACGTTTGCAATGCTCACGAAGGAACGACGCAACCAGTTCTTGTAGAATCGATCAATGACCATGACGACTCACTAATGACTGGACGAATGAGCAACAACCTATTGGTTCATTTTCCTGGAAATAAAGAGTTGATTGGTACAATCGTAAATGTAAAACTAAATGAATGTAAAGGTTTCTATTTTTTGGGTGAAATGGAGTAGATTTCATCATTTAGAAAACGATAAAACGTCCAAACTATGTAGTAAATGCATAGGGAGGACGTTTTGTGGTTTTTAAGAGAATATTAGAATATGGTTTTCTATGGATAATTGGTGGAAGCATTTATTATATGCTCGAGGTGTTCTTTCGCGGTTTTTCGCATTGGACAATGTTTGTGTTGGGTGGAATTTGTATGATGTTCTTTGCTTTTCAAGGGAAAATGTCTCATTGGCGAGAGGCGCTCTGGAAACAAGTGTTAAGATGTGCCGTCTTTGTAACATCGTGCGAATTTATAACTGGATTGATTGTGAACAAATATTTACACTGGGAAGTGTGGGATTATAGCAATTTACCGTTTCATGTATTTGGTCAAATCTGCCTCCCTTTCATCCTACTTTTTACAATTCTGTGTATTGGTGGGATTTTCTTATCCAGCTATCTTTTATATTGCTTTTTTGGGGAAGAAAAACCCTCTTATCGAGTGCTTTGAATAGCAGAAAACATTTGTAATTTCATGAAAATTGAGCTATACTTTACTCTGTATAAGTTTGAGTTAACAAAGGAGAAAAAACGTGGCTGAATTAACACCTATGATGCAGCAATATATGGAGACAAAGAAGCAATATCAGGATTGTATTTTGTTTTATAGATTAGGCGATTTTTATGAAATGTTCTTTGAAGATGCACTGACTGTGACCAAAGAATTAGATATTACGTTGACCGGAAAAAGTTGTGGTTTGGAAGAGCGTGCACCAATGTGCGGTGTTCCATATCACGCAGTAGATGCTTATTTAAATAGATTGGTTCAAAAAGGCTACAAAGTTGCGATCTGCGAACAAGTCGAAGACCCGAAATTTGCAAAAGGAATTGTAAAACGAGAAGTGGTTCGCATTGTAACGCCTGGAACAAATTTGAACATGCAGGCGCTGGACGAGACAAAGAACAACTATATCATGTGTATTGTCTACATTGGCGATCACTTTGGCATGTCTGTAGCAGATGTCACAACCGGAGATTATTTTGTGACAGAATTAGATAATTCCAGAAAATTATTAGATGAAATCACAAAATTTGCACCTTCTGAAATTATATGTAACGAACCTTTATACGTAAGCGGAATTGATTTAAATGATTTGAAAGACAGACTTGGAATAGCAATTTATCCATTGGATCCATGGTATTTCGATGATGCTTTGTGTGAAAAAGCATTAAAAGAGCATTTCAAAGTTTCTTCACTTGAAAGCTTAGGTCTTGCTGATTTTAATTGCGGTGCAATTGGTGCAGGTGCATTGTTGCAATACCTATATGAGACACAAAAGAATTCGCTTGCACATCTATCTCACATGACCTGTTATACAACTGGAAAATACATGTTATTGGATAGTTCTTCTAGAAGAAATTTAGAATTATGTGAAACCTTTCGCGAAAAACAAAAAAGAGGCTCATTGTTATGGGTGTTAGACAAGACAAAAACCGCGATGGGTGCACGTATGTTGCGTAGTTTTGTTGAGCAACCTCTGATTGACAAAGAGGAAATCTTGAAGCGTTTAGATGCAGTAGAAGAACTAAAGGAACAAGCAATTTGCAGAGAAGAAATTCGTGAATATTTAGCACCTGTATACGATCTTGAACGCTTGATTAGTAAAGTAACTTATCAGTCTGCAAATCCAAGAGATATGATTGCGTTTAGAAGTTCACTCGAAATGTTGCCACATATCAAATACATATTAGGTGATATGTCAACACCATTATTGAAGGAATTATATCAGAGTTTAGATACATTGGAAGAATTGTGCGCCTTGATTCAATGTTCCATTCAAGATGAGCCACCTCTTGCCATGAAAGAAGGCGGTATCATCAGAGAAGGATACAACGAAACCGTTGATCAGCTTCGCAATGCAAAAGTAGAAGGAAAAACCTGGTTGGCTGAATTAGAGGCAGATGAGCGCGAAAAGACGGGTATTAAGAATTTGAAAATCAAATATAACAAAGTGTTTGGATACTATTTAGAAGTTACTAATTCTTATCAAAACCTTGTTCCAGACTACTATACACGTAAGCAAACCTTAGCAAATGCAGAGCGTTATATCACGCCAAGACTAAAAGAATTAGAAGATATGATTCTTGGTGCAGAAGATAAACTTTATGCACTTGAGTACGAATTATACTGCGAAGTACGTGAACGCATCGCAGCAGAAATGCTTCGTATTCAAAAAACTGCAAAAGCAATTGCACAAATAGATGTTCTGGCTTCATTAGCATTAGTAGCAGAGCGCAACAATTATGTGCGACCGAAAATCAATGACAAAGGAGTTATCGATGTAAAAAATGGACGTCATCCGGTTGTTGAAAAAATGATACCAAATGATATGTTCATTGCAAATGATACCTATCTTGACGACAAGAAAAATCGTATTTCGATTATTACAGGTCCAAACATGGCTGGTAAATCCACTTATATGCGCCAAACTGCATTGATTGTTTTACTTGCTCAAATTGGTTCTTTTGTTCCTGCTGAAAGTGCAAATATCGGAATTGTGGATCGAATTTTCACTCGCGTTGGCGCATCCGATGACTTGGCATCCGGACAAAGTACATTTATGGTAGAGATGACAGAGGTTGCAAACATTCTTCGAAATGCTACCAACAAGAGTCTTTTAATTTTAGATGAAATTGGTCGTGGAACAAGCACCTTTGACGGTCTCAGTATTGCATGGGCTGTGGTAGAACACATTAGTAACAAACGTCTCCTCGGAGCAAAAACGTTATTTGCAACACACTATCATGAATTAACGGAATTAGATGGAAAAATCGAGAGTGTCAATAATTATTGCATCGCAGTTAAAGAAAATGGCGACGATATAGTATTCCTTCGTAAAATTGTAAAAGGTGGGGCAGACAAGAGTTATGGAATCCAGGTAGCGAAATTAGCAGGTGTTCCTGAAAGTGTCATTTCGAGAGCGAAAGAAATTGTGAGTGAATTAATCGATGTTGATATTACAAATCGAATTCGCGATATCTCAGTTCAAACAACTGAGCCTACCAAAAAAGTAAAACGCTATGACGAAGTAGATTTAGCACAGATGTCACTATTTGATACCGTAAAAGATGATGATGTGTTGGAAGAATTAAAAAATATTGATGTTAGTAACTTAACGCCAATGGATGCGTTAAATACAATCTATCGACTTCAAAACAAATTGAAGAATCGATGGTAATTAAAGGAGTACTATGGCAAACATTCAAGTTTTAGATCAGATTACAATTGATAAAATTGCAGCAGGTGAAGTTGTTGAAAGACCTGCCTCCATTGTAAAAGAATTGGTTGAAAATGCAATTGATGCAGGTGCAAGCGCTATCACAGTAGAGATTCAAGAAGGCGGGATCTCCTTCATCCGAATCACGGACAATGGCTGTGGCATCCCCAAAGAGGAAGTTCCTTTGGCATTCTTGCGTCATTCTACAAGTAAAATTCGAACAGTAGAAGATTTGACAACCGTTGCATCTTTAGGTTTTCGCGGCGAAGCATTATCAAGCATTGCTGCGATTGCTCAAGTAGAATTGATTACAAAAACAAAAGAATCTTTGCTTGGAACTCGCTATCTTATTGAAGGTGGCGTAGCGAAAAAAACAGAAGAAATTGGTGCGAAAGATGGAACTACTTTTTTAGTACGTCAAATCTTTTATAACACACCTGCCAGAAGAAAATTTTTGAAGACTCCGATGACGGAAGCAAGTCATATTTATGAATTGATGATTCGTTTGGCATTGTCACATCCAGAGGTTTCTTTTGAGTTTATCACCAATCATCAATCCAAACTACACACTTCGGGAAATGGGAAATTGAAAGATGTGATTTATCAAGTGTTTGGACGTGAAATCACAAGAGAGATTCTTGAAATTGACCAGGCAATTCCTGGATTAAAAGTTACAGGTTATATTGGAAAACCTTTAATTTCTCGTGGAAATCGCAATTATGAAAATTATTATATTAACGGAAGATATGTAAAAAGTCAGATTATTGCAAAGGCAATTGAAGATGCATATAAGGACTTTACGATGCAACACAAATATCCTTTTACGGTGTTACATTTTACCATGGATGGAAATGATTTAGATGTCAATGTACATCCTACAAAAATGGAGTTGCGATTCAGCAAACAACAAGAAGTTTATAATTTTGTATATCAAGCGATTAAAACGGCGCTTACAGAACCCGAACTCATTCCGAGGGTTGAGGCTCCTCTTGCAAAGGAACAAACGAAGGTGGCTGAAACAAAAGAGCCTGTTATACAAAAAACAGTCGAAAAAGAGAACCGAGATTTAGATTATTTCATGAAGAAAATGCAAGAGAGAGTAACGTCTCATCACAAAGCAGAATCTTCAAAAAAAGAAGAAACAATTGAACCGGCAAAAATCATTCAAGAACCAATAACTTATCAAGTGCAAAAAGAAGAACAGTTGAATTTGTTCGAAGAAAAATTACTGACAAAAGAAACACTTGTAGAGCATAAAATGATTGGTCAACTTTTTGATACATATTGGCTAGTTGAATTCAATGAAGAATTATACATTATAGATCAACATGCAGCCCATGAACGTGTTTTATATGAAAAGACGTTACGCGGTATGAAGGAACGCGAATTTACATCACAATATTTAAGTCCGCCGATTGTTTTAAATTTATCTATGCAGGAAGCTGAGGTTCTGAAAAATCATATGGATATTTTTACGAATATAGGCTTTGAAATTGAAGCGTTTGGTGGAGATTCATATGCCGTTCGTGCGATTCCAGATAATTTATTCGGAATTGCAAAAAAAGAGCTGTTTATAGAAATGTTGGATGGATTAGTGGATGGAGTTCACGCTTCAGTTGCACCGGATATGATTGCAGAAAAGATTGCATCTATGTCTTGTAAGGCAGCTGTAAAAGGAAATTGCAAACTATCGACAATGGAAATGGAAGAATTAGTAAAGGAACTTTTAAAGTTAGAAAATCCATACCATTGTCCACATGGAAGACCAACCATTATTGCAATGACAAAACGAGAATTAGAGAAAAAATTCAAGCGAATTGTTTAGGAGAATTATGAAACAACCTTTGATTATTTTGACGGGACCGACAGCGGTAGGAAAAACGAAAGCATCCATAGGATTAGCAAAAGCATTGAATGGTGAAATTATTTCAGCTGATTCTATGCAAGTATATAAATATATGAATATCGGCTCCGCAAAGATTAAACCAGAAGAAATGGAAGGAGTCCCTCATCATTTAGTGGATGTATTGGAGCCTGATGAAGAATTTCATGTTGTGAAATTTCAGGAAATGGCGAAGCAAGCAATAAAAGAGATTTATGCAAAAGGCAAAGTTCCTATTATTGTTGGTGGAACCGGTTTTTATATTCAAGCATTACTCTATGATATTGATTTTACAGAGAATGAGGTGAATGACAGTTACCGGCAATCGTTAGAACTATTGGCAAGGGAAAAAGGTGCAGAAGTACTTCATGAAATGTTGCAAGAAGTAGACCCAGCATCCGCAGAAGCAATTCATGCAAATAATGTAAAACGAGTCATTCGCGCTTTGGAATTTTATCATTTGACGGGAAAGAAAATTTCAGAACACAATGAGCAAGAGCGTGCAAAAGAGTCACCGTATGCGTTTTGTTATTTTGTTTTAAATGATGATCGCGATTTTTTATATGAACGAATTAACCAAAGAATAGATGCCATGTTAGAAGAAGGTTTGGTAGAGGAAGTTCGTTTCTTGAAAGAAAAAGGATATACCAGGGATATGGTTTCTATGCAAGGCCTTGGCTATAAAGAGATTTTAGACTATTTAAATAATGAGTGCACGTTAGAAGAAGCGGTATATATTTTAAAAAGGGACACTCGACATTTTGCCAAAAGACAACTCACTTGGTTTCGAAGAGAGCGTGATGTCATCTGGATACAAAAAGATGCCTATCAAAGAGAAGAAGAAAGAGTACTACAAGCAATGTTAGATATTATAAAAGAGAGGATAACGACCAATGTATAATAAATTAGGAATTTCAGAAGAAGTTCTTGCTTATGGAAATAAAATAGAAGCTCAATTATTAGAACGATTTGCCGAATTGGACCGTGTAGCTGAATACAATCAGCTAAAAGTTATTCACGCAATGCAAGAGTGCAAAGTAAGTGAAGCGTGTTTTCATTATGCAAGCGGCTATGGATATAGTGACCAAGGTAGAGATACATTAGAAGAAGTGTACGCAAAAGTTTTTCATACAGAGGCAGCATTGGTAAGACCCCAAATTACCTGCGGAACACATGCATTGGCATTGGCTTTGAGCGCAAATTTAAGACCTGGAGATGAACTCCTTTCTCCAGTAGGAAAACCATATGATACCTTAGAAGAAGTGATAGGAATTCGACCTTCAAAAGGATCTTTGGCTGAATTCGGTATCTCCTACCGCCAGGTGGATTTGTTAGAGGACGGCTCATTTGATTACGAATCTATCCGAAACGCGATTACTGACAAGACAAAACTTGTGACCATTCAACGTTCCAAAGGGTATCAGACTCGACCAAGTTTCTCTGTTGCTCAGATTGGAGAATTGATTGCGTTTGTAAAAGAAATAAAACCGGATCTTATCTGTATGGTGGATAATTGTTATGGTGAATTTGTAGAAACCATCGAGCCAAGTGATGTGGGTGCAGACATGGTAGTTGGTTCGTTGATTAAAAATCCTGGTGGTGGATTGGCACCGATTGGTGGATATATTGCTGGAACAGAGGCATGTGTTGAAAACTGTGCTTATCGACTGACATCTCCTGGATTAGGAAAAGAAGTCGGAGCATCCCTTGGTGTTATGCAATCCTTTTTCCAAGGATTTTTCATGGCACCGTCTGTAGTTTCGGGCGCATTGAAAGGTGCCATATTTGCAGCAAATATTTATGAAAAACTAGGATTTCCTGTCATTCCAAACAGTACAGAAAGTAGACATGACATTATACAGGCAGTAACATTGGGAAGTCCCGAAGGTGTAATTGCGTTTTGTAAAGGGATTCAGGCTGCAGCTGCAGTAGATAGCTTTGTATCTCCAGAGCCATGGGCTATGCCAGGATATGACAGTGAAGTCATAATGGCAGCAGGTGCATTTGTACAAGGTTCATCCATTGAATTGAGCGCGGATGGCCCAATCAAACCTCCATATGCAGTTTATTTCCAAGGCGGGTTGACTTGGACACATGCAAAATTAGGAATTTTAAGATCATTGGAAGAGTTAGTTCGCAAAGGACTTGTCACACTTCCAAGATAGGAAGGTAAACATATGAAACATGTCATCGTTGTAGGTGGCGGTGCTTCTGGACTTGTAGCAGCAATTTCTGCAGCCAGAAATGGCGCACGCGTAACGCTACTTGAACAAAAAGATCGTGTAGGTAAGAAACTATTGTCCACAGGTAATGGACGATGCAATTTCACAAATAAAATTATGACATCTGAATGTTTTCGCAGTGACGATATGCAATTAGTAACTCAGGTTCTTGCGCGTATTGGCTTTGAGGAAATTAAACATTTCTTTGAAGATTTGGGTGTCCTTTACAAGGATCGAAATGGTTATATTTATCCAATATCAGATCAAGCATCCACAATTTTAGATGTGCTGCGTATGGAACTCGAATCGCTTGGAATTCAGACCGTAACAGAAACCTGCGTAACAGGTATAACTAAGACCCCAAAATGTTTTCTGGTAGAAACCAATCGTTCTCAATTTCAATGTGATGCTGTAATTCTTGCTACTGGAGGAAAAGCAGCATCTACATTAGGGTCAGACGGAAAAGGGTACGCTCTAGCAAAACAATTTGGTCATCATATATCACCGGTTGTACCAGCACTTGTACAGTTGCGAGGAAAAGGTACTTATTTCAAACAAGTTTCAGGCGTTCGCACACAGGCAAGGGTATCTATCTATGTGGACGGCTCTTGCATATCAAGCGACATTGGTGAATTACAATTGACCAATTATGGGATTTCCGGAATCCCTGTATTTCAAGTGAGTCGCTTTGCATCAAAAGCTTTGCATGAAAGAAAAGAAGTGATTGCAGAACTTGATTTCAGACCAGAATGGGACGATGCTGAATTTCAACTGTTGATTAAAAACAGATTACAGCAGCAACAAGATAAGACTGCTGAAGAATTTTTAATTGGAGTTTTTCACAAAAAACTGGCAGTAATGTTATTGAAAGAAGCTAACATTCCACTTCACCAAAAAATGAGAGACGTTCACGAACACAAGCTTCAAAAATTAATCGCTTTATGCAAGCATTTTAATGTAGCAATAGAAGCCACAAATGATTTTGAACAAGCGCAAGTATGTGCAGGTGGTGTGAAAACAGCAGAAATAAACGCTCAAACTATGGAATCTGTTTATGAAAAAGGATTTTATTTAGTCGGAGAGGTTATTGATGTAGATGGAATTTGTGGTGGATATAATTTGCACTGGGCTTGGGCAACAGGCATTATTGCAGGAGAGAACGCTGCGAAAGGATAGAATATGATTCGTATCAGTCAATTGAAATTACAACCAAATCATACAGAAAAAGATCTGCTTTTAAAACTTGCAAGGACCTTAAAGGTTTCTGAGTACGATATCCAAAGTTATCAGATAAAAAAGCAATCTGTTGATGCACGAAAGAAACATGATATCAAATATGTATATACCATTGATGTTATAGCTTCAAATGAGCAACAAATTCTGAAGAAGAAGATTCCTAATGTTTCGATTTCAAAAGATGTTATCTATCAATTCCAAGCTATTGGAAACGAAAAAATGACTCATCGACCACAAATTATTGGTTCAGGACCCGCTGGTTTATTTTGCGCATATCTATTAGCCAAACATGGATACCAACCAATTGTATACGAACGTGGTGCATCAGTAGAAGAACGTCAAAAAGAGATTGAACGATTTTGGGAAACGGGTGTATTAAATTCAGAAACAAATGTTCAATTTGGCGAAGGAGGCGCAGGCACGTTTTCCGACGGCAAGCTCAATACACTTGTAAAAGATGTATCTGGAAGAAATAGAGAAGTTTTAGAAATATTTGTAGAGAACGGAGCGCCAAAAGAAATCTTATTTCAAAACAAACCACACATTGGAACAGATCTGCTGATCCATGTGATTCGAAATATGCGCGAAAAGATTATAAAATGGGGTGGAGAAGTTCATTTTTGGAGCAAATTTGTAGACTTTGAAATTACAAATGGAGCATTATCCTCAATTACAATTGAATCAAACAACGAACGTAGCAAAATAGATGCACAAACACTGGTTTTGGCCATAGGACATAGTGCAAGAGATACTTTCACTATGCTTTACACCAAAAAACTTCCGATGAATGCTAAATCCTTTGCAGTGGGAGTGAGAGTGGAACATCTCCAAACAGAGATTGATACATCACAATACGGCACAGAACATTCCTATGAATTACCTGCTGCATCCTATAAACTAGCCACCAACTTAGACAATGGAAGAGGTGTTTACTCGTTTTGTATGTGTCCTGGTGGATATGTAGTCAATGCATCTTCCGAAGAGGGAAGGCTGGCTGTTAATGGTATGAGTTATCACGCACGAGATGGGAAAAATGCAAACAGTGCTATTGTTGTAACGGTTACACCAGATGATTATGGCAGTGACCATCCTTTAAGTGGAATGGACTTTCAACGAAGGTTAGAGCAAAAGGCCTTTGAAATTGGTAATGGAAAAATACCCGTTCAATGTTTCGCGGATTTTTGTCAAAGCAAAGTGACAAAGACATTGGGTTCTATTAAGCCACAATTAAAAGGATCGTATACTTTTGCAAATATTCGAGAAATTTTCACTGAAGAGATTAATGCATCACTCGAAGAGGGAATAAAATCCTTTGACAGACAAATTCGTGGTTTTGCAAATGATGATACCCTGTTATCTGGTGTTGAAAGTCGAACCTCTTCGCCGATTCGTATCGTAAGAAATGAATCTTATCAAATTGATTCCACAGGAATTTATCCATGTGGAGAAGGTGCGGGATATGCAGGAGGAATCACATCTGCAGCGATGGATGGTATGAAAATTGCGGAAAAAATTGCAGAAAAATATTTGCCATTCGACGCATCGTGACAAAAACTACTCTATACACTATTTTTAAAATATGGTAAAATAAATAAAGTTTTTATAGAAAACGAGGTGGAGTACATATGAAAAAAATAAGTTCAAAAAATCCTTGGGTATTATTACTTTTATTGCTTGCAGGAATTGTTTTAGGAGGGTTTCTAGGAACACTCACACAAAATATACCTGGTCTTAGTTGGCTGAATTATGGACAAGAATTTGGTCTTGCGAGTGAACACCCAATTGTTCTTAACTTGGGAATATTGGTTATTACATTTGCACTTTCTATTAAAATAACAATTTCTAGCATCATTGGATTGATTATTGCAGCAATTGCGTATCGTTTTATTTAAGAGATTTGCCCAGAGAGTCTTAACCATCAATCATGATAAAACAGATTCATAAAGAAGACCGTCCTTATGAAAAATGCATAAAACACGGCGCTGGCATTTTGTCAAACGCGGAATTACTTGCAGTTTTACTAAGGAGCGGCACAAAAGGAAATAGTGCGCTTGATTTGGCGCAACGCCTTTTGGGAACAGAATGCGGTGAGGATGGAATTTTAAACATCCATTCCTTCACCCTAGAAAAGTTAAAAACAATTAAAGGAATTGGAACGGTTAAAGCAATACAAATATTATGTGTTTCTGAGTTGGCAAAACGTCTTGCAAAAGCCAGCGCAAAAGAAGGACTTATCTTCAATCAACCGTCCACAATTGCTAGGTATTACATGGAAGATATGCGACATCAAACACAAGAAAACCTAAGGCTTTTGATGTTGAATACAAAGTCGAAATTGCTTGGTGAAAAAGATGTTTCAAAGGGAACTGTGAATTCCGCAATTGTTTCACCTAGAGAGATTTTTATAGAAGCTCTAGAAAAGAAAGCCGTTGCCATCATTTTGATGCACAATCATCCAAGTGGCGATCCTGTACCAAGCGAAAACGATGTTCTTTTTACGAAAAGAATTAAAGAAGCCGGTAAATTAATCGGAATTGAATTATTAGATCACATTATTATTGGAAATAATTGTTATATTAGTTTTGCAGAAGAAAAATTACTGTAACAGTTGAGGGGATAAATATGTTTGGAAATGTCTACGGTCTTGATCTCGGAACTTACGAAATCAAGGTGTTTGATAAAAAGAAAGATGTCATATGGAAAGAAAAAAATGCGATAGCGATTGCAAATGAGAAAGAAATTTTCTCCGTTGGAGATGATGCCTATGCTATGTACGAAAAAGCGCCTTATAACATAGAAATTCAGTTTCCTATGAAGGAGGGCGTTATTTCGCATTTTTATAATATGCAATACTTATTGCAAAATCTATTAAAAAAAGAACGTCACTTTGCACGTGGTTCAAAATACATCATTGCAGTTCCAACAGATGTAACAGAAGTTGAAAAAAGAGCATTCTATGATTTGGTTGTTCACTCGACAGCAAGAGCTAAAGAAGTTCGGATTGTAGAAAGAGGGATTGCTGATGCGATTGGATTAGGATTAGATGTAGAAAACGAACCTGGTTTGTTTGTTGTTAATCTAGGAGCAGAAACAATTGAACTCTCAGTCTTGTCCTATGGAGGAGTGGTGCTTAATAAACTACTGAAGTTGGGAAGTGCCACCATCGACAATACGATTATTAATTCCGTAAGATATAATCAAGAATTTTTGATTGGAAAAATCACAGCAGAAGAGTTGCGAAAAGCATTTGGTATTTATGCTGAGGATGACAATCAAACATTAAAAGTAGCAGGTCGAAACTTAATCACAAGAGTACCTGAACAAAAGAGTGTATCTGTCGGATTAGTGCGTGCTGCAATGAAAGAAACGATGACAACATGTGTTCAAGAGTTAAATTCAATGTTAGAGCGAACCCCACCAGAAGTACAGCGAACAATAAAAAATAACGGTATATATATTACTGGTGGCCTTGCAAATTTAACCGGAATCGCTTCTTATTTAGGAAACGCATTGGGTATGAAAGTTCATACCTTGGAGCACCCGGAACTTTGTGCCGTGAATGGATTGAAAAAGATGATTAATTCAAAAGAATTGATGAAAATGACATATTCTATGTTAGATGAAAATTATAGGTGGATGAGATAGGAATGAAGAAAAATAACCCAACATCATTATCAAGTAAATATTGGTTGATCGCAATCGCTGCCATCTGCGTTATATTGATGGGATTATCTTTAGTGACAGACAAAGTAAATGGACCACTTCGATTCATTGCGAACTATACTGTAGTTCCTATGCAAAAAGGGATTAATACGGTGGGACTTTGGATGAGTGATTTGTCGTTAAATATGGAAACATTAAAAGAAGTCCGTCAAAAAAACAAAGAATTAGAAGCGGAACTCGATGAACTTACATTAAAGAATAATTTGCTTCAACAAGAAAAACATGAGCTCGAACGTTTGAGAGAACTCTATGATCTTGATATGCACTATGGCGATTACAAGAAAATTGGGGCACATGTTACAGCAAATGACTCTGGAAACTGGTTTAGTTCCTTTGTAATTGATAAAGGTTCAAAAGATGGAATCAAAAAAGATATGAATGTTATTGCAGGAACTGGATTAGTTGGAATTGTAACAGAGGTTGGGCCAAATTGGGCTAGAGTACGTTCAATTATTGATGACTCCAGCAACGTAAGTGCCATTGTATTATCGACCTCTGATACTTGTATTGTAAATGGAGATTTGACTCTTATGAATGACGGGAAAATCCGTTTTGAACAGTTGCCAAACAATGACTCGAAAATAAAAGTAGGGGAAAAAGTCTTTACATCTCACATTAGCGATAAATATGTGCAAGGTATTTTAATTGGATATATCAGTGATATTGAAGTAGACGCAAATAATTTGACAAGATCAGGCTATATTACTCCAGCTGTGGATTTTAGACATTTACAGGAGGTTTTAGTCATCACGTCTACAAAAGCAGATTTGTTGGAGGAATAAGTTTGAAACGAAAGATTATTACCATTGGTATTATTATTATATGTTTTCTATTAGAAAGTACAGTGTTTCAAAAATTGTCTTTCGCATCCATAACGCCAAATCTTATGATTATTGTCACCGCAACCTTTGGCTTCATGCGCGGAAAAAAGGAAGGACTCTTGGTTGGCTTTATTTCAGGTCTTCTTATAGATATCATGTTTGGTGAATTGATTGGATTTTATGCTTTAATTTATAGTTTGTTAGGTTACGCAAACGGATGGTTTCGAAAAATCTTTTACAACGAAGATATCAAATTACCTCTCGTTTTGATTGCCTGCAGCGATTTAATATATGGACATCTTGTTTGTATATTTATGTTTATAATGAGAAGTAAGTTTAACTATTTCTATTATTTAGGAACAGTAATATTGCCAGAACTCATTTATACAATCATAGTAACACTAGGATTGTATCAACTAATTTTATATATTAATAAGAAACTAGAATCCGAAGAGAAAAGGAGTGCAAGTAAGTTTGTTTAACAGCATCAAAGATTTTTTTGCAACTGTATTTAAATCTAGACTAAATGTGTTAATTGCATTGTTTTGCATATTAACTCTTATTTTGGTGCAAAGATTGTTTGTTTTGCAAATCGTTGAAGGTGAAGACTACTTGGAAAACTATACATTGTCCATCCGTAAGGTAAAGGTGATACAAGGAACTCGAGGAAACATTTACGATCGAGACGGTGAACTTCTTGCAACAAACCGTATTTCTTACACGGTTCAGATTGAAGATAATGGCTCTTATGAAAATCGTACACAAAAGAACGAAATCATCAATGAGACCATTGATCGCACTATCACCTTAATCGAAAAAAATGGAGATACATTAGATAGCGATTTTGGGATTATATTAGACAAAGACGGAAATTATCAATTTTTATATGCCGAAGGGACAAAAAGACTGCGCTTTTTAGCTGATGTTTATGGATATGCAACCATAGACAAATTGAAAGAACAAGGTTTGGAAGATTCTTCCCCTCAAGACGTAATGGATTTCTTATGTGCAAACAAGAGAAAAAGTGATTATGGATTTGGAATTGATCAAAAAGCATATGAGAAAGAGCGTGTGTTAAAGATTGTTACGATCCGTTATGATATGCATTTAAACAGTTTCCAAAAATATATTTCCACAACAGTTGCATCTGACGTGAGTACTGAAACAGTGGCTGTGATCAAAGAAAATATGAATGAACTGCAAGGTGTTAGTATCGGAGAAGTTGCTCTTCGTGAATACCCTGATAGCAAATATTTTGCATCTGTACTTGGATACACTGGAAAAATTTCACAAGAAGAATATGATGCTTTACCAAAAGAGAAACAAAAAGAATATTCCTTGACAGACATTGTAGGTAAATCCGGAATTGAGCAAGTGATGGATGAATATTTGCAAGGAGAAAAAGGGGAAGAAATCGTATACGTTAACAGTGTTGGTAAAGTAATCGAAACAGAAAGTGCAACGGAACCAAAAGCTGGGAACGACTTATACCTAACATTGGATAAAGACTTGCAGATTACGGCGTATAACTTATTAGAAGAAAAGTTGGCCGGAATTATTTTGCGAAAAATGGCAAATGTATTAGATTACACCCGAAACCCAAACGGAAATGCTTCAGAAGTGATTATTCCTTCCGGGGACATCTATTATTCGTTTATAGGTAATGAAATTTTAGATACTGACCATTTTGCGGAGGAAGATGCCACACCAACAGAAAAAAAGGTTTATCAGCTTTATACAAACAGACAAGATAAATCCATTCAAAAGATTATTCAACAGTTAGAATCCTCATCATCACCTGCATACAAAGAACTTCCAAAAGAAATGCAGGCATATATGAATTATATTGCTTCAGATTTACTTTCTACCACAGGTGTATTGCGCAAAGCAAAAATCGATGTAAACGATGATGTATATGAAGCATGGAAAGCTGAAGAAATTAATTTAAATCAATATTTAAACCATGCAATTTCAAAAAATTGGGTGGATGCATCTGTTGTGCAAAGCTATTTAAAATCAGATGGAAAATACTCAGATTCAACCCAATTATATCAAGGTATCTTGAATTTTATTTCTGATTATTTAAAATCAGATGCTGCTTTTGAAAAATTAGTCTATCGTTACATGGTCAAAGATGGAACAGTTTCCGGCACAATGGTATGTGTTCTATTATATGACCAAGGTGTATTAGAATATGACGAAGAACAGTATAATCGTTTATTAAGTGGATATAGTGCATACAGCTTTATTCGTTCAAAGATTGAATCATTAGAAATCACACCTGGTCAATTGGGAGTGGAACCATCTACAGGTTCTGTCGTAATGTCTGATGTAACTACAGGACGCACATTGGTCTGCGTATCTTATCCAGGTTACGACAACAATCGTTTGGCTAATAAAATGGATGTGGGATATTACAATCAAGTATACGCAAACACATCTCTACCATTTTATAATAAGGCCACACAAGAATTAACCGCACCTGGTTCTACATTCAAACCATTAAGTGCAATTGCCGGATTGACAGAAGAAGTAGTGACAGAAAAAACAACCGTATACTGTATGGGTCCATATGAAAAAGTGTCACCAAGTCCTACTTGTTGGGTATATCCGTCTGGTCACGGTTATTTAAATGTTGTGGATGGAATCTCAAATTCATGTAACTGTTATTTTTATGAAGTCGGTTACCGTCTTGGTTTAAACAAAAAAGAGACTTATTCTTCAACGCGAGGTGTTGAAAAAATAGAAAAATATGCAAAGATGTTTGGTTTAGGAGAAACTTCTGGACTTGAAATATCAGAGAGAACTCCAAACATCAGTAGCGAAGACTCTGTTCGTTCTTCAATTGGACAAGGTACTCACGTATATTCTACTAGTCAGTTGACGAAATATATCGGGGGTGTTGCGAATAAAGGAACTGTATATAATCTGACACTACTAGAAAAAGTTGTGAATCAAAAAGGAAAAGTGATTAAAGAATACAAACCTTCTGTGTACAACAAAGTTACAGAAGTTAGTGATAAGACCTATGAACTTGTGCATGATGGAATGAAAAAAATGGTTTCTAGCGATTCCCGTTTTCAAAAACTGAGAGCTGCAGGAATTGAAATGGCTGGAAAAACAGGAACTGCACAACAAAGTAAAACGCATGCAAACAACGTTTTGTTTGTAGGATTTGCTCCGATTAACGAGCCAGAAATTGCATTTTGCATTCGTATTACAAATGGTTACAATTCTGGTTATACCGCTGAAATTGGAAGAGATTTGGCATTAAAATACTTTGGCAAGGCTGATGATTCCGAATTGATTTTTGGCAGAGCAGGTGTACTTGGAGCTGAAACAAATAGTGATTAAAATTTTGAAACACAAAAGATACGCCGAATAACCATAGAGCATACAAAAAGGAGGACATATTATGGGAGAAGTGATTGTAATCACATCAGGAAAAGGTGGCGTAGGTAAGACAACCACAACTGCAAATATTGGTGCAGGTCTTGCAATGTTAAATAAAAAAGTGGTCGTATTAGATACTGATTTAGGGTTGAGAAATTTAGATGTTGTTATGGGATTGGAAAATCGAATTGTTTACAATCTCGTAGATGTGATTGAAGGTAATTGTCGCATGAAACAAGCCCTAATCAAAGATAAACGTTATGAAACACTATATTTGTTGCCTTCTGCACAAACAAAAGATAAATCTGCTGTATCTCCACAACAAGTAAAAAAGTTAACAGAAGAGTTGGCAGAAGAGTTTGATTTTGTTTTAATTGATTGCCCTGCAGGTATTGAACAAGGATTTCAAAATGCAATTGCAGGTGCATCTCACGCACTAGTTGTGACAACACCAGAAGTGTCTGCAATTCGAGATGCGGACCGAATCATCGGATTACTCGAGAAAAATAATATAAAAAAAGTGGATTTAATCATTAATCGTATTCGTATGGAGATGATAAGACGCGGGGATATGATGTCCGTAGAAGATGTGACTGAAATCTTAGCAATTCCATTACTTGGAGCAATTCCAGACGATGAACAAATTGTGGTTTCCACGAATCAAGGTGAACCAGTTATTGACACCGATTCATTGGCTGGAAAAGCATACATAAATATTTGCAAGCGAATTATGGGGGAAGAAATTCCATTTTTAAATCTCGACAAACACAAAGGGTTCTTCGGAAAACTTTCTAAAGTTTTTAAAAGTTAGGAGGTAGGATGGATGAACGTATTTGAAACAAAGAAAAAGAATACATCAGTGGATGTTGCAAAAGATAGACTTAAAGCGTTACTTGTTTCAGACCGCGTGAACTGTACTCCAGATACTTTTGAAAAATTACAAAAAGATTTATACAAAACAATTTCGAAATACATGGAAGTAATTCCAGACGAATTCAAGGTCAAAATGACCTCGACATATATATACATACAACTAACAGGAGAAGATTTGTGAACTTTTTAAAAAAATATCAATTAAAAGATTACAACTATATACTTGTGATTGCTGTAACGATTCTTTCTATAATAGGTATTCTGACAGTTGGAAGCGCATCTCCGTCGGCACAATCGAAACAAATCATCGGAGTGTGCCTTGGAATTGTGGTTATGCTCATAATATCATTCATCGATTTCGAATGGATATTGAATTTTTATTGGATCATTTACGGTGTCAATATTTTCTTATTACTTTGTGTAAAATTTTTTGGCGCAAATTACAATGGTGCACAGCGTTGGATTGATTTAAAATTTACAACCTTGCAACCTTCTGATTTGACTAAAATCTTTTTAATATTGTTCTTTGCGAAGTTTTTAATGAACTACGAAGATTATATAAAAGAGCCACGAATGATTCTCAAATGCGTGCTTTTGGTATTGCCTTCATTATATCTGATTTTTACACAACCAAATTTATCAAACACTATCTGTATTACCGCAGTTTTTTGTGTTTTAATGTTTTTGGGTGGCGTAAGTTATAAAGTGATTGGAATTGCACTTGGAACGGCAATACCTTTGGCTGCGCTTTTATTAGGTTTGGCATTATTACCGAATCAACCTTTCTTGAAAGGCTATCAACAAGATCGTATTCTTGCATGGGTTTATCCTGAAAAATATGCGACAGATACGGGATATCAACAGCAAAACTCTATTATGGCGATAGGTTCTGGTCAACTAAGTGGAAAAGGGTTGGATAATAACACAACTACGTCTGTAAAAAACGGAAACTTTTTATTAGAAGCTGATACCGACTTTATTTTTGCTATTATTGGCGAAGAGCTAGGATTTATAGGATGCTGTGTAGTGATATTTTTGATATTGTTAATCATTATACAATGTATTATAATTGGTAGGAAGGCGCAGAGTCTTTCCGGACAAATCATATGTGGCGGTGTAGCATCTTTAATCGGATTTCAAAGTTTTATTAATATGGGGGTTGCTACAGGAGTTTTACCAAATACTGGTTTATCTCTACCATTTGTAAGTGCTGGATTGACATCCATTATTTGTTTTTTTGCCGGAATAGGATTTGTATTAAATGTAGGATTACAACCGAAAAAATATTAAAGGAGTCTAGTTGGATGAATATAGGATTAATTGCACACGATTCAAAAAAAACACTCATGCAAAATTTTTGTATTGCGTATAAAGGAATCTTATCAAAACATAATTTATTTGCAACAGGTACAACAGGACGTTTAATTGAAGAAGTTACAAATTTAAACATTCACAAATATTTAGCAGGACCATTGGGCGGAATGCAGCAGTTGGGAAGTCAAGTCGCACAAAATGATATTGATGCTTTGATTTTCTTACGCGATCCTATGGAACCGAAACCACATGAACCAAATTTTAACGATGTTGTTCGCCTGTGCGATGTGTATAACATTCCTATGGCTACAAATTTGGCAACAGCTGAGTTGATTGTTCTTGCACTTGATAGAGGAGATTTAGATTGGCGTGAGATGTACAAATAATAGTAGAAGACGAAAAAGAAGAAATAGAAAAAATGAACTTCGAATTCGCATTTCATTATTTTTCACAAGTATTATACTCGTTTTTGTTGGAGTTCTTGTTGCTGTAGCTATGGTGAAAGCATCCAAAGGAATTGCTCCAGATAAATACCAAAAAGGTATTTATACTGCAGAGACTTTTGCCTCCGATATTTGTGTCACTAATGAAGAAGTAGAATTTGAAGAGTTTTATAGACATGATGAATTTCACGGTGCATTACTGTTTGATATAGAGTCACAAGAGGTTTTGTATTCGGAACATGCCCATGAGCGTTTGTATCCTGCAAGTACAACCAAAATCATGACTGCTTACTTGGCTTTAAAATACGGAAACTTAGATGATTATGTAACGGTAAGTAAAAATGCAACGAATATTCCAAAAGATTCATCTACTGCACATTTAAAAGCAGGAGATAAATTGACGCTTAGAAATCTTTTATATTCATTAATGTTACCTTCTGGAAACGATAGTGCCGTTGCAATCGCAGAGCATATTTCTGGTGACGTGGAATCCTTTGCTGATTTAATGAATGAAGAAGCAAAACGCTTAGGTGCTACAAATACGCACTTTGTTAACCCGCATGGATATCATGACAAAGACCATTATACAACAGCCTATGACTTATATTTGATCTTTAAGGAGTGTCTAAACGATGAAACATTTATCAAGATCATTTCTTCAAAAGTAAAAGAGGCGACTGTAAGAGAGGCGAACGGTGGAAGCAGAACTGCTGCTTGGAGCCAAACAAATCAGTTCATTAATGGTCAAAGAAAAGTTCCAAATGGCATCACAGTAATTGGAGGTAAAACTGGAAATACTTTTGATGCTGGTTCTTGCCTTGCTCTGTATTGCACAAATGAAGAAGGAACACCATTTATCGCAATCATGATGGGCGCTTCATCAAAAAGAAATTTATATGATAATATGACGTCCTTAATGCGTGCGATACCAAACGAATAAAAGAAAAGGGTTCTGTACACAGAACCCTTTTTGCAATCTATTTATGATTCGCGTCTGTCGCTGATTCGACCATACAAGGAAAGAAGATATAGACCACATAATCCAACTAAAATGTAGACAATTCTAGAAAGCAGACTCATATTTCCAAAGATAAATGCTACAAGGTCAAAGCGGAAAACACCGATCAAAAGCCAATTAAGTGCTCCTATAATTACAAGTGTTAAGCTAATGTTATCAAACCATTTCATGAATGTTTCCTCCTTCATTCTAATATCTAATAGCATTATTACCAATGAATTAAAATCTATACAGAAAGAATTTAAAATATGAATCAAGAAAATCTTTACAATCGATATTCCGACTATTTACAAAATAAATATGGTGAAAAAGTATATAAATTACCAATCAATTTGCCAATTACATGTCCAAACAGGATTGGAAATAGCGGCTGTACCTTTTGTGCAGAAGTAGGCACTGGATTTGAAGCAATGCAGTCCAGTTTTTCTGTTTCGGAACAGTTGCAAAAAACAAAAACGCATATTTCAGAAAAATATAAAGCAAAGAAATTTATTGCATATTTTCAAAACTATACAAATACATTTCTGCCACTCGAAACCTTTCGCAAACGGTTAATCGAAGCAGCTGAAACAGAGGATATTGTCGAAATATCAATTTCTACCAGACCAGACTGTATCAGAGATACTTATTTGGAAGTAATGAAAGAAATCCAAGACCGTTATCAAATAAATATGAATGTAGAATTGGGTTTACAAAGTGCAAACTATCACACTCTAGATGCGATTGAAAGAGGACACGGTTTAGCAGAATTCATCGACGCAGTATTAAGAATCAAAAAATATGGGTTTTCTATTTGCACACATGTAATCTTGAATCTACCGCAAGATCAGACTCGAGATGTGATAGAGACAGCCAAAATTCTATCGGCATTAGAAATAGACATTGTAAAAATTCATTCGTTGTATATTGCCAAAAACACAAAGTTGTGTAATCAATACAAAAATGGTACAATTACAATATGTTCAAAAGATGAATATATGGAACGAGTCATTCTGTTTTTAGAACATTTATCTCCACATATTATTGTGGAAAGACTTTTCAGTCGTATTCCAGAATCCGATGCTGAATTTTGCAATTGGAATACTAGCTGGTGGAAATTACAAGATGAGTTACTTGAACAAATGAACGAACAACATTCATATCAAGGAAAACAATTTCATTATTTAAACGGGAGTGCATTAGAAAAATTATGACACCTGAAATTAAAGAGAACAAGGTTATCCCTTATCAAAACAGAAAAAATATAAATATTGGAATTATCATATTTGGTATTATTTTTATCTATCTAGTTGCAACAATAATCATGTATCTGACCGCACCACATGTCACGGTGTACGAAGTGCGTCAAGGCTCTATTTTGAAAGACAATGCCTATACAGGACTTGCCATTCGCGAAGAGCATGTTATCTACTCTGATGAGACTGGATATGCAAACTATTATGTAGAAAATAACAGCAAAATAAGAGTCGGTGCAAAAATCTATACAATTTCAGATGAAAAATTAGATTTCAAACAAACCGCTTCCGAAAATGATATTGTATTAAATACAAAGGAAATGGATTCTATTTTATTAAAAATACAGTCCTATAATGATCAATTTGTTGAGGATTCCTTTTCAGATACTTATCAATTAAAGGACGAATTAACAGGAGTACTAGATAAGTATGTAAACCAGAGCAAGACAAAACAATTAGAAGAAATGCTTGAACAAGGAAATCGTTCTGATTTGAGTGTGAAGTCCGCTACACGTGACGGTATTGTTGTGTATTCCGTAGACGGAATGGAAGACTTAACAATTGATGACATCACATCAAAACAATTAAAGAAAGAAAAATATAAAAGAACCGAATTTTCTAACAATCGCAAAGTAAAAGAAGGCGAGCCGGTTTATAAAGTTGTTACGAACGATAAATGGTCGCTCTTAGTAGAAGTCTCTGAAGACACAAAAGAAGCTTTACAAGAAAAGAAAACTGTAAAAGTGAACTTCAAAAAAGATAGTCAAGCTTTGCGAGCACAACTCACCTTTTTAGAAGATACAGAAAAGCCTGTGGCGTGTTTGACATTTCAACATTCCATGATTCGCTATGTGAATGACAGATATTTAGACATCGAATTGGTCTTAGAAGATGAAACAGGCCTGAAAATTCCAAAGACAGCCGAAACTTCAAAGCAGTTTTATACCGTGCCCAAGTCCTATTTGACACAAGGCGGAAATAGCAATAGTGATGGCGTATTACTTCAAACCACGAACAAAGAAGGGAATAGTATTACCCAATTCTTACCAGTCACTGTGTATTATGAAGAAGACGAAACCATCTATTTAGATCCGAATGCTTTTGAAAAGAATCCGGTTATTCTTAGACCAGATTCAACAGAAACGATGAAATTAAACAAGAAAAAATCGCTCAAAGGAGTGTATTGTATTAACAAAGGATATGCTGTTTTTAAACAAATCCAAATTCTTTGTGAAAGCGATGAATATTATATTATCGAAGAAGGAAATAGTTTTGGTTTGTCAAATTATGACCATATTGCGCTAGACAGCAAGAGCATTGCTGAAAATGATGTGGTATTTTAAAAAGAAGTTGACAGAGCATGAAAAAACATTGATAATAATAGTGTTGATAGGTATGTATTGCTATCAATAATAAATAAATGTAGGGGTGTAGATATGAGTATTTTGGACAAGTTTTTATCAATTATGAAATTAGATGATGAAGACGATTACGAAGATGATTTCTTTGGAGATGACGATGACTTCGAAGAGGATGATGAACCAAAGAAGGGGTTTATGAGCAGATTTAAAAAAGCGGATAAAGATGAAGATGATTCTTATAATGACACAAAGACATCTAGCAAATCAACAGGCAATAAGGTTACACCTATGCGTCAACCAGTGAGAAGGGGAGCTGCGATGGAAGTATGTGTAATTAAACCTTCTGTAGTTGATGAAGCAAGAGAAATTACGGAAACATTATTAAGTGGACGTACCGTTATTTTAAATTTAGAAGGTCTTGATTTAGAAATTGCCCAAAGAATTATTGACTTTACTTCGGGTGCAACTTTTGCTATAGATGGAAATTTACAAAAAATCTCAACATACATATTCCTTGTAACACCAGCTAACGTAGATATTTCTGGCGATTTACAAGATTTGTTGACCACATCTTTTGATGTACCATCTATCAAATTAAGATACTAAGGATTCGTTATAAAAAAAGAAGAAGTTATGTTACAAAAGAGATTTATTGAACTCTCAAAGATTGCATATCAACGTGAAATTGTAACATATACGGATTTTCTAAATCTAAATGAATTAAATATTCTTCATACAACGCCAAAACAGGAATTCTATACCTGTTACGAAACTTTTGGTGGATATGAATGCTCAGAGCGTCAGATGATTGCATTTTTACCTGATGCTCTTTGTTATAATAAGGATTATCCGATTTCCGTATTAAAAATAGAACCTCTACAGAAAAAATTTGCAGAGGAACTTTCACATCGCGATTATTTGGGTGCAATTTTAAATCTAGGTATAGAGCGCAGTAAATTAGGAGACATCTTAGTTCAATCGGATTCTGCAGTTTTATTTGCACACAAGTCTTTGGAATCATTCATTATAGAGGAGTTAACACGCATTCGTCGTACACCAGTGCGAGTAGCTGTCTTGGAAGAAGAGCAATGGTTTTATCAACCTAAAACAAAAGAAATCAAAGGAACCGTTTCTTCATTGAGACTAGACAGTTTGCTAACATTGGCCTTTGGATCTTCTAGAAGTAAATTAGTTGCTTATATTGAAAATGGCAAAGTGTTTGTGAACGGGAAATTAGTAACATCAAATGGATATCAAATCAAAGAAGGAGATATTATATCTGTTCGCGGGTTAGGACGCTTTCAATATAGAGAAGTCATTTCAAAGACAAAGAAAGAACGTCTCTATGTTTCAATCGACCTATATATTTAATAAAGGAGATAACACTATGAACTATGTGATTGCTATATTAGCAGTTGTAGTTGCTGTTGTATTAGATCAATATACAAAAGGACTTGCGCAGACGCATCTAAAGAATCAAGAAGGCATTTCTGTTATTGATGGCGTATTTCGTTTTGAATATTTGGAAAACAAAGGTGCCGCATGGGGAATGTTTCAAAATCAATGGTTTTTTCTGTTATTGATTGCAACTGTTGTATTATCTTTGATTGCAATTTTATACATCCGTTTGCCACGAGACAAACGTTACATTCCACTTCGTATTTGCTTAATTTTTATTACTGCAGGTGCGATAGGAAATATGATTGACCGAATTCGCTATCAATATGTGGTTGATTTCCTATATTTTGAATTGATTGATTTCCCAATTTTTAATGTTGCAGATATTTTTGTGTCTGTGTCTGCATGCACATTGGTTGTTCTAACATTGTTTTACTATAAAGAAAAAGACTTTGATGTAATTTTTTCTTCGTTTCATTTAAAGAACAAGAAGCAGGAGAATGGCGATGAGCATAACATTTGAAATCATTGAGGACCAGGCAGATATTCGTATTGACAAGCTCCTTTCCGAAGTTTTGCCTGATATGTCTAGATCCTATATTCAAAAACTAATAAAAGATGGGCATGTATCTGTAAATAACAAAATTGTCAAAGCAAATTACAAAACAAACGTAGGCGATATTTTATTGTTAGAAGAACCTGAACTAAAAGAACCTGATATTTTAGCAGAAGACATTCCTTTAGATATTCTATATGAAGATAAGGATTTACTGATTATAAATAAGCCAAAAGGAATGGTGGTTCATCCTTCGGCAGGCCATTACAGTGGCACATTAGTAAATGCATTGATGCACTATTGTAAAGAAGATTTGTCCGGCATTAATGGTGTCACAAGACCTGGAATTGTACATCGAATTGATATGGATACAACTGGCTCTTTGATTGTCTGCAAAAATGATTTCACACACAATCAGATTGCGGAACAATTAAAAGAACATTCTATCACCAGAGTATACCATGCTATTGTACATGGAGTTTTGAAAGAAGATGAAGGAACGATAGATGCTCCTATTGGAAGACATCCGATCGAAAGAAAGAAAATGAGCATCAACTATAACAACGGAAAAGAAGCAGTGACACATTACAAAATTCTTCAAAGATTTAAGAACTTTACATATATTGAATGTCGTCTGGAAACTGGGCGAACACATCAAATTCGTGTTCACATGTCCAGCTTGCATCATCCGCTTCTTGGCGATTCCGTCTATGGACCAGCAAAATGTCCTTATAAACTACAAGGACAAACACTACACGCAAAAACAATAGGAATTACGCATCCTAGAACAGGTGAATATATCGAAGTGGATGCCCCATTACCATATTATTTTAAAGATTTATTAAGAAAACTGGAAGGAGTGAGTCATTGATGACAAAACAAAAAACAATTATTACGATAGGAAGACAATTCGGCAGTGGTGGTCATGAAATTGGTGCTACAATTGCCCAAGATTTAGGGATTAAATTGTATGATAAAGAAATGCTTAAAAGAGCCTCTATAGAAAGTGGGGTTAGCGAAGATTTCTTTCAAGCACATGATGAAAAACTAAATCATAGCTTTTTATATTCGCTTGTGATGGATCCTTCTCATATGGCTTACAACACACTTCCAATTAATCAGCAGATTTTTTTGGATCAATTTAATACCATCAAAAAGATTGCAGAAGAGGAATCTTGTGTGTTAATTGGTCGTTGCGCTGATTATGCGTTAGCAGAGAATGAAAATGCACTCCACGTTTTTATATATGCAGATTTAGATGAAAGAGCTCGTCGAATTTCTCGAATCTATAACATGGGGCTTTCTGCTGCTAAGGATCTCATAAAGAAAAAAGATAAAAGCAGAGCAAGTTACTATAACTATTATACAACTAAAACATGGGGAGATGCGAAGTCTTACCATCTCTGTGTAGATAGCAGTAAACTTGGCATTGGCGGAACTGCAAAACTTATTGAAGATTATATAAAATTAAAACATAAAATTGATAAACCGAGAATTTAAAAAAGTTAGGATATATTCCTAACTTTTTTATTATATTCTCTGTGGCCAACCTGCAATATTTCCGTTTAGAATCGCTGTAAACATACGGTTTCTTGCACCAGGATGCTCTTTATTCAACTGTTTTACTAGATCCTTGGCGTATTCACGCTTTGTAAAACCATCTATTGGACAACGACTCTTTGCAACTGGAAGTTCGTATTTGTTTTGGAAGCCAATTACATCGATTTCATCTACATACATCATCGGTCGAATCACAGTTAAATCCATTCGATCTAAATAAGTTTTGGGAGAAAACGAATGAAATCTACCTTCAAAAATTAGCGATAATAACATCGTTTCTATAATATCATCTTTATGATGTGCATAAGCAATCTTATTGCATCTCATTTCTTTTGCTGCATCGTTGAGAGCACCTTTTCTCATCTTTGCACACAAAGAGCACGGATTGCTTTCTTTTCTTTCTTCAAACAAGATGTGTGCGATTTCTGTATTTACAACTCTATATGGAACTTGAAGTTTTTCACAAAGTTCTTCTAGTTGAGTTGTATCAAATTTTTCATACCCTAAGTTTACAGTAATTGCACTTAACTGAAATTTCTTAGGGTAAAATCTCTGCAAGCCTTGCAAAGCATAGAGTAATGTCAAACTATCTTTTCCACCAGAAATACCAACGGCAATATGATCACCATCTTCAATCATCTGATAGTCATCAACGGCTTTTCTAGTATAACTTAATAACTGTTGTAGCTTCATAAATGGCCAAAACCTTTCTTTTTTTCTCTAAAATACAGTATAGATACACAATAAAGTTGAGTCAAGAAAATTAATGTGATAATATAAAGGAGACACTTGAAAATTGACGTAAAATTTTTAACGTTTTTATCTCGATATTTTGTGCAATTCTAACAAATAAAAACAAATGATTTATGTTGATTTTTTTTTAAAAAACAACTATAACAAGGAGTACTATACCATGAAGATAGGAAGAAAAGAAGAAATTATTCGCTTACTTTCAGAACAGAGAGTCGTTTCAACAATTGAATTATCCGAGTTGTTTCAAGTTTCCTTGGAAACAATTCGTCGCGATTTCAAAGAACTTGAAGAAATCAAAAGAATTCGTCGTATTCATGGTGGAGCTATGCTATATACAGAATATGGAATTGAACCAGATTATAGTCACCGTACATCAGAAAACTATAATGAAAAATATTTAATTGGGAAGAAAGCATCTGAGATGGTGAATGATGGTGATAGTATTATTATTGATATAGGAACAACCACTTTGGAGTTTGCTCGATTCCTAAAAGGAAAGAAAGACCTTACAGTCTTAACAAATTCATTAAAAATTGCGTATGAGTTAATGACTGAAAAAAACATATCTGTATTGTTACTCGGTGGAAAGGTTCGATATGGGGAAGGCACAACCTCAGGATATTGGTCAGAAGAAATGATTAGTAATTTTTATGCAGATAAATTGTTTCTTGGTGCTGGCGCCATTATCCCCCAATACGGACTCATGGATTATCATATAGAAGAAACCAATTTGAGACGTCATTTTATTAAACAAGCAAAACAAGTAATTGCTCTTGCAGATTACAGCAAATTTGGAATTAAGGCATTTAATCAAGTTTGTCGTGCGCAAGAATTGGATTATCTTGTCACTGATGAAAAAGCCGATAAGAAAATGTTAAAAGAATTAAAAGAAATGGGAGTGCAAGTGATTATAGTTTAATTAAATTGTGGATAAATGTGGATATTGTTTGATAATCCACATTTTTTTTGCGTTTTATTCAAAATAGATCCGTTATTTGTTGTAAAAATACATATTTTCAGCAAATATAAAATGTGTTAAACTACAGCATAATGAAATATTCATTGCAGAACGGAGGAAACAAAATGATTAAAACTGATGTAGTTGTAATTGGAGCCGGAGCGGTTGGTTGTGCAATTGCACGGGAGTTATCAAAGTACGATGTAAATGTAATCGTAGTAGATAAAAGAGATGATGTTGGAGGCGATGCTTCAAAATCAAACAGTGCGATTATTCATACAGGTTATGATGCCACACCAGGTACATTAGAATCTCAACTTGTTGTAGCAGCAAATCCGATGTATGATGAGTTGACAAAAGATTTAGAGGTTCCTTTTAAACGTATAGGTGCTATTTTACCTGCTTTTACAGATGAGCAATTCGAACAATTGCCAGCAATCAAAGAAAAAGCATTTAAAAATCATGTGTATGATGTAGAATATCTTTCAAAAGAAGAAATTCTTGCAAAAGAACCTGAATTAAACCCAGAAGTTAAAGGTGGTTTATTTATTCCTAGAGAAAGTATTATTGATCCATTCATTCTTGTACAAGCACTTGCAGAAAACGCAAATGCAAATGGCGTTACTTTCATGCTTAACACAGAAGTTACAGATATCAATGTAGAAGATGGTGCAATCAAATCAGTTGTTACGACAGCAGGTACAATCGAAACTACATATGTTGTAAATGCAGCTGCATTGCATTGTGATGACATAGCAGCAATGGTAGGTAAAGCTGACTATAAAGTTGTTGCAAGAAGAGGACAATTCTATATTTTAGATAAGAACACAAGTTGCAAAGTGCAAAACATTGTACTTCCAATTCCTACAAAAGTTACAAAAGGTAAATTAATGTGCCCAACAATTCACGGAAACATGTTGGTTGGACCAACAGCAGAAGATTTGCCAGATAAGGTAGATTCATCTGTAACAACAGAAGGATTGGCAACTATTTACGATGATGTAAGTAAAATGATTCCAAATGTAAATATTCGTGATACAATCACACAATACAGTGGACTCCGTCCAAATAGAAATCCAGAAGGATTACATGTGGATGTATATGATGATGTGAAAGGTTATGTGAACTTATCAGGTGTACGTTCTACTGGTTTAACATTGTGTGTGGCAATGGGTAAATATGTTGTAGAAAAATTGAAAGAAATCGGAATGAACGTTTCTTTGAAAGACAATTTTATTTCCACAAGAAAAGGAATTCCAATCTTCCACGAAATGTCACTTGAAGAACAAGAAAACATTATCAAAGAAGATCCATTATACGGAACTATTGTTTGTCGCTGTGAAACAATCACTGAAGGTGAAATCATGAGAGCAATTCACAGACCACTCGGAGCTCGCAGTGTTGACGCTGTTAAGAGACGTGTAAGAGCTGGTATGGGGCGTTGCCAAGGCGGTTTCTGTGGTCCAAAGGTAATTGAGATTCTTGCAAGAGAACTTAATATTCCAACAGAAGAGGTCAACAAGAACCTTAAAGGATCTTACATGGTAGTTGGACAAAACAAGTAGGACAAACAGTAGAAAGGAGAATGGATTATGTATAAATTCGAATGTGATGTAGCAATCGTTGGTGGTGGTCCAGCAGGATTATCAGCAGCTGTTGCAGCAAAAAAAGAAGGCGCAAAAAAAGTTCTTATTATTGAAAGAGATGAAAGCATCGGTGGAATTCTTCAACAATGTATCCATCCAGGATTTGGTCTTACATATTTCAAAGAAGAATTGACAGGCCCTGAATATGCTGGTAGATTTGCAGCAGAAGCTGTGGAACTTGGCGTGGAATTTTTATTAAATTCTATGGTTTTAGAAGTGAATGAAAAAGAAAACACAGTTATCTGTGTAAATAAAGAATATGGTATGACAGAAGTTAAAGCTTCTAGTATCATTTTGGCAATGGGTTGTAGAGAAAGAACAAGAGCTAACATCATGATTCCAGGTGCTAGACCAGCAGGTGTTTATACTGCAGGTTCTGCGCAACGTTTAGTAAACCGCCAAAACCAATTAGTAGGTAAAAAAGTAGTTATCTTAGGTTCTGGTGATATCGGAATGATTATGGCAAGAAGAATGACATTGGAAGGTGCAGAAGTATTAGCTGTAATAGAACTTATGGACTTCCTTGCAGGTTTGACAAGAAACAAAGTTCAATGTTTGGATGACTTCGGTATTCCATTGTACTTATCACACACAATCACAAAGATTGATGGTTACCAAAGAGTAAAAGGAATTTACTTTGCGCAAGTTGATGAAAGCAAAAAACCAATCAAAGAAACAGAACAATACATTGAATGTGATACATTGTTATTGTCAGTAGGTTTGCTTCCTGAAAACGAGCTTACAAGAAAAGCAGGAATTGAAATCAACCCAATTACAAATGGTCCAAAAGTAAACCAATACATGCAAACATCTTCAGAAGGTGTATTTGCTTGTGGTAATGTAGTTCACGTAAATGACTTAGTTGATAACGTAAGCGTCGAAAGTATGAAAGCAGGAAAATTTGCTGCTCAATATGCTATGGGTAACTTACCAAAAGCTCAGAAAGTAGTACAAAATATCAGCGGAGAAAACGTAAGATATCTTTGTCCACATTCTTTGAGTGTAGCAGAAGAGAACGAAAAAGTTAGCTTATATTTCCGTGTTCTTCATCCAGACAACAAAGTTACAATTCGTGTTAAATCTGGAGATCAAATCATTTCTTCTAAAAAAGCACAACGTGTAAATCCAGGAGAAATGGAACATATCGAATTCAATACTGCTGATGTTGCAGGAGACAACGTAGTAGTAGAAGTGGTAAAGGAGGCATAGGAATATGAAAAAAGAGATTATTTGTACAGTATGCCCTATGGGATGCCGCATCACAGTTGAAGGTGAAGGCGAAAACATTCTTTCAGTTACAGGTAACATCTGTAAGCGTGGTAAAGTATATGCTTCAGCAGAATTCTGTCATCCAGTCCGTATTTTAACAACAACAATTAAGACAGATAACGAAAAAACTCCATTGGTTCCAGTTCGTTCGGAAAAACCACTTCCAAAAGAAAAAGTAATGGATTGTATGGAAGTTATTCGTAAACAAGTAGCTAAAACTCCTGTTGAAATGTATGATGTATTAATTGAAAACATCTGCGACACAGGCATTAACATTGTTGCTACAGGTTCGGTAAAATAAGATTTTTTATAAAAAAAAGATATGGCAAAAATGCCATATCTTTTTTGATTTTCCTGATGTCCTATGTTAGAATATAAGAAAGTTTACTAGGGAGTAAGAGCGTAATGAAAAAAACAAAATTATCAACTAAATTTTGGTTAGCATTAACGATTTTTAGTTTAATAGGACAGGTTGCATGGGTTGTTGAAAATATGTATTTTAACGTTTTTATTTATAAAATGTTCAATGCTACTGCAAGCGATATTTCAATTATGGTTGCAGCAAGTGCCATTTCCGCAACACTTACAACCATTTTTATTGGTGCACTTTCTGATAAAATCGGAAAACGTAAAATATTTATTTGTGGCGGTTACATTTTATGGGGGATCTCCATTTGGAGTTTTTCTTTAATTCGTATGGATGTAATCAATAAAATGTTTCCTATGGCAGTTTCCGCCGCAAGTGTTGGTGTATCGCTCGTAATTATTATGGACTGTGTTATGACCTTCTTTGGTTCCGCTGCTAATGATGCTTGCTTTAATGCATGGCTTACAGACACCACTGATGATACAAATCGCGGAGCTGCAGAGGGAATTAATGCCATGATGCCATTAGTGGCTATTTTGGTTGTATTTGGCGGTTTTATGAGTTTTAATTTAGATAAAGCTGAGAGCTGGACGACCATTTATCAAATCATTGGAATTGTAGTTTTTGCGTTGGGAATTTTAGGATTTTTCTTGATAAAAGATGCTCCGGTTGATACCTCACAGAATCAAAATTACTTCAAGAATATTTTTTATGGTTTTAGACCTTCCGTTATGAAGGAACATAAACTTTTTTATGTTGTATTACTTGGATTCGCTCTTTTTTGTATTTCAATACAGATATTTATGCCATACTTAATTTTATATTACGAAGTTTCATTAGAAATGACTAATTACGTATTAATTATGGCGCCAGCCATTATTCTTGCTGCAATTGCAACTGCATTTTACGGTCGTGTATATGATCGTTTCGGATTCAAAAAAGCAACTATCCCTTCAATAAGCGTTTTGATGCTTGGATATGTGGTATTGTTTTTCTTCCGAAACACAGTGCTTGTATTTATCGGTTCGCTTTTCATGATGAGTGGTTATCTTATGGGGATGGCTGTATTTGGAGCAATCATCCGTGACTTAACTCCGAGCAATCGTGCAGGTATGTTTCAAGGTCTACGTATCGTAGGACAAGTTCTTATTCCAGGCATTATTGGTCCGTGGATTGGTGCAAAGGTTCTACAAAATGCAAAAACAATAACTAACAATGATGGAACAACATCTTTTGTTCCAAATACCAACATATTTTTAGCAGCCTTTCTCGCAATGTGCGTTACATGGCTTATTTTGGCTGTTATTTTCAAAATAATGAGAAAAGACAAGGAGATGACTACATAATATGAAATTTGTAATACAGCGCGTTTTAGAAGCATCTGTGGCAGTAGAAGGAAATGTTATAGGAGAGATTAAAAAAGGCTTTTTGGTACTTATAGGTGTTGGTCAAAATGACAATCTGGAAATCGCAGATAAATTAGTCAAAAAATTAGTTGGACTTCGTATTTTTGAAGATGCAGACGGAAAGACGAATCTTGCTTTATCAGATGTCGGCGGAGAATTATTATTAATTTCTCAATTTACACTTTATGCAAATTGCAAAAAAGGATTTCGTCCAAGTTTTACAGACTCTGGTTCACCAGATATGGCAAATCAACTCTATGAATATATCATTCAAAAATGTAAAGAAAGCATTCCGAATGTACAGACAGGAGAATTCGGTGCCGACATGAAAGTTTCTTTAGTGAATGATGGACCATTCACCATAATTCTAGACTCTGATACTTTATAAAAAAAAGAACCGAGAATGCGATAGAATTATAACATTCTCGGTTTTATTAAATTTTTCTATGTTTCTCTTAATTTTACTGCGGAAGCAGCCTGTCTGCGGCGGTCTTCATCGATTGCCGCATAATGTTTTCTTGTCGTATTTACATCTTTATGGCCTAGAACATCTGCAACAAGATAAATATCTCCAGTTTCTTTGTATAAATTCGTACCATAGGTACTTCTGAGCTTATGTGGTGTTATTTTCTTATTCGGAGTCACTTGCCGTGCATATTTCTTCACCATATTTTCAACAGCTTGAACGCCCATACGTTTGCGCTGTGTCGATAGGAATAAAGCATTCTCATGATCTGGTAGGGGAGTAGTAGCCGCTCGTGAAGTCTCTAGATAGTTTTCCAAAGCATCTCTAACTTCATCACCAAAATAAACAACCATTTCGTTTCCACCTTTTCTAGTGACTTTAATTCCATTATTTTTAAAATCCACATCCTGAATATCTAATCCAACGCATTCAGAAACACGAATTCCAGTGCCTAATAACAATGTTAAAATTGCAAGATCACGTGTTCGAGTCTTTTCGTAATAAACTTTTTTCTGTCCAGTTAATTGATTTCCACATGTTTCTACATAATCCAATAATTGAACAACCTCATCGACATCTAAACGAATAATTGCTTTATCATGAATTTTGGGTTTATCTACAAAAACAGTTGGATTTTGTGTAATAAATTTGTGCTTATAGAGATATCTGTAAAAGCTACATAGCGCCGAAAACTTACGAGCCAATCCACGTTCTGTATTCGTAATTTGTTTATCCTCGGACGTGGTATATACCTTCAAATAATCTAAATATTCTTCAATATCGATTGCTTCAATACGCTCTAAATCGCGTGTGGCGAACTGATACGTTGTATAATCACGAAAAACAGGATTATTTTCAATCAAAAAATTGAAAAAGACTCTTAAATCATAAGCATAAGATATTCTTGTTTTTGATGACGTAGAAGGTTCAATTGCACGAAAGTAATCCTTTACACAAGACGGTAATGTCGAAAGAATTTCTCTTAAACGCAACGTATTGTCAATATATTGTTGCTCGTAATATGTTTTTATATCCTTGGCCATAAAAGTAGTTCCTTTCTTAGAATATAGGTATATTATATCATATATCCCTGTTTTTTGTCTATATCTTTTGGAAAAATCGGTGTTTGTCGTATAGATGTATTTTGAACAAAATAGACTGCCATAAGATTTTTATCTCCTACAACAGCCTATGTTGGGGTCACTCTCACACAGATTAACGTAATTCTGTATCGTAATATGCAATTAACAAATGTTGTCCAGCATGAATCGTTTCACCTGTTAAAGAATTTAATTCTTTTAATTCTTTAACATAGTCTTGATTATTCATTGTCTCGTGATTGTATCTTTCAGCTATGCTCCAAAGAGAATCACCTTCTTCAATCACAATGCTTTTGTAATACTTATATTCAGCTACATCCGATGCTGAATTCTTTGCTGATGAAAAGATGCTTCCAAATCCAATGCTTCCAATCATAATCACGCAGATTGTTGCTATCATTAATGCCATCTTCTGTTTTAAAAGTCTTTTTTTCTTTATCATTCTACATTTGTGTCTTCTTTCATCGATTGTCATAATTTATATCCCCCTATGTATATTTCCTATCCAAACACTCCGCGTTCGAACTTTTGTTCTGTTTCTAAGTCTAATATACTATACGAACAAATGTTTGTCAACAAAAATCGAACATATTTTCTAAACATTTGTTTGCTTTTTTTATTTTCATATGATAATATACTAATATAAATCAATGTTTAGGAGGTTTTGACCTATGAATAAAGGTAAAATCAGTAAAAAACAAGCAGAAATTTTAGAATATATAAAATCAGAAATTTTACGAATTGGTTATCCGCCTGCAGTACGTGAAATCTGTGACGCGGTAAATCTTAGTTCTACTTCTTCTGTTCATGCTCACTTAGAATCATTAGAAAAGAACGGATACATAAGAAGGGACCCTTCAAAGCCTCGTGCAATCGAAATTATTGATGATACATTTAACTTAACAAGACGTGAAATGGTAAATGTTCCAATGGTTGGACAAGTCGCTGCTGGAGAACCTATTTTGGCAGAACAAAATATTACCAACTACTTCCCTATTCCAATGGAATTTATGCCCAACAACGATACATTCATGTTAACTGTTCGGGGCGAAAGTATGATTAACGTAGGTATTTATGACGGAGATTACGTTCTCGTTGAGAAAAAACCTACCGCATCAAACGGAGAGATTGTTGTTGCACTTGTAGATGACAGTGCGACTGTGAAGACATTTTATAAGGAAAACGGTTACTACCGTCTCCAACCAGAAAACGATGATATGGATCCAATTCTTGTAACAAATTGTGAGATTTTAGGAAAAGTAATTGGTGTATTTCGTTTCTTATAACAAAAAATCGAGGTCATGCATTTGCATGACCTCTTTTCTACAGATTTTCTACCTCTATATACTTACCATCTCTCCATATTCTTTCCAAATCATAAAAGAGTCTGTTTTCTTTATCAAAGACATGAACTATAATATTTCCAAAATCAAGAAGCACCCAGTTTCCAAGACCATATCCTTCTCGTTGTTTCGGTTCAAATCCTTCTTTACTAAGCATTTCTTCCACGTTTTCAACCAAGGCTCTTACCTGGCTTTCGTTTGTTCCATTTGCAATAATAAAGTAATCTGCCAAAACAGAAATTTCTGAAATATCAATCACTTTAATATCTTCTGCCTTTTTTTCATCTAATGCTTTATACGCAAGCTTTACCATTTCTTTTGATTGTTGCATAAAAAACTCCTTTCTATTTGTAATAAAGATATGCCTGTTCCGTCATATCATCTATTTTCTTATCTTGTTGTTTCAAATAACTTAATGTATCCTCTAAAATTAGTTTTAAACATTCATCAATATTCTCAAAAGCCAATTTACGCAATTTCGTCAAATTAGGGGCCATATTTCTATTAGGCTCAATGTAATCCGCCACATAGATTATTTTGTCTAATAAGGTCATATTTGGGCGTCCTGTGGTGTGGAAACGAATTGCATCTGTGATATATGCATCTTTCACGCCAAAATCTTCTTCTGCAACCTTTGCACCAATTGGCGCATGCGTCAAATCGGTAGTGAAACTTTTCGCACAATCATGTAACAATCCCGCCACAAGCGCATATTCCAACGATTCTCCATGACACATCGCCAGTGAAGCCGCCGTATACATCACACCCAATGTATGTTCATAGCGTTTCTTATCTTGCAATAATTTGATTTTGTTTTGCATTTTTTCTAAATTATATCGATTCATGATACTCCATTCTTGAACAATTGATTTTCTAAAATATACTCATAGACGGCTTTTGGAACCAATTTTTGGATAGATTCATGATACTTTAAATCCTCTCTGATTTCCGTAGACGAAACGTCTATATTCGGCATACTTAGCAATCGTACATCCGCTTGATATTTTTGGTTGATACAACGAATCTGCTCTTCCATTTCCATACGACTTTTTCCATCTCGATACGCAGCTAATACAACACACGTTTTCAAAAGCCTCTCCGGACACTTCCACTTTTCAATCGAAAACAACGAATCCGCTCCAATAATAAAATAGAATTCGTGTTCAGGATAGTGTTGCTGAAAGTATTCCATGGTCAGATAAGAGTAATTCGTTTCCTTTCGATTAACCTCATAGCATTCCAGAACAAAATCTTTCTCGTCTTGAATTGCTAAACGTACCATTTCCACTCGATGTTTGGTTTTTGATTCGATTATATCATCGTTTTTATGAGGTGGATTTCCATTTGGCATAACCCATATCTGGTCCAACATAAACTGTTCCTTTGCATAATGTCCCAAAGCCAAATGACCGTTATGAATCGGATCAAATGTTCCACCTAAAATTCCTATTTTCATAGAATCACCTCAGAAAAATTATGGCAAAACAATTTTCTTTTTATCATCTTTTCCTTCTTTATACAGAGTAATCTTTTTCCCTACAACTTGTACCACTTGAGAATGTGTACGTTCTGCAAGAACTTGTGCCATCTCTTTTGGATCATCCATACAATTCTGAAGTACGCTAATTTTAATCAACTCACGCGCTTCTAAAGCTTCCTTGATTGCACTTGTAAATTCAGGTGTTAAACTAGATTTTCCAATCTGAAAAATTGGATCCATTGTCATTGCTAAACTTCTTAAATATGCTCTTTGTTTTGAAGTCATATTAATTTCTCCTTTTATTTGTAATAGTCAAATTGCAATCCGTACATTCGAACAGTGTCGCCTTCCTCAATCCCAGCTGCTTCTAATTCATCTAAAATGCCAGAATCTTTCAAGAATTTTTGGAAGAAAGCAAATCCCTTTTCCGAATCAAGATTTGTATAACCAAGCATTTTTTCAATCTTAGGTCCTTCTACCACATACATACCATCTTCTATCGTAACTTCATATGGTAAATCAATATAAATCAACTCTTCTTCTGGGAAATATTCTTGTTCAAATACAATTGGTTTTGAATCTAACGTTTTTAACTGTTCATTCACATAATATAGTAGTTCTTTGATTCCCTCTCCCGAAACGCCAGAAATTGCAAATACTTTTATTCCTTGTGGTTCAAATTCTTTTCGAATCTTTTCCACTGGATTTTCATCTTCTGAATAGATTAAATCCGTTTTATTTGCTGCAATAACCTGTGGTCGAGACGCAATTTCTTCGTTGTACGCTTTTAATTCAGCGTTAATTTTATAGATATCATCAATTGGATCACGACCCTCTGATGAAGCTGCATCCACTACATGAATCATCATTTTTGTTCGTTCTATATGTCTTAAGAACTCGTGTCCAAGTCCAATGCCTTGAGAGGCGCCTTCAATCAACCCTGGAATATCAGCAATGACAAACCCTTCACTACCTTCCAAATCAACAACGCCCAAGTTCGGATTTAATGTTGTGAAATGATAATTCGCAATTTTCGGATTTGCATTCGTTACTCGCGATAATAACGTAGATTTTCCTACATTTGGAAATCCAACGAGACCAACATCTGCGATAACCTTTAACTCTAATAAGACGTTGAGTTCCTGAGATGGTTGTCCTGGTTGCGCATATTTTGGGATTTGCATCGTCGCTGTTGCAAAATGTTGATTTCCAAGACCACCACGACCACCTTTCAAGATAACCTGTCTACGGTTTTCTCCAGACATGTCTGCAATAACTTTTCCCGTTTCTGCTTCTTTAATCACTGTTCCTTCTGGAACCTTTAACACAATATCATCTGCGTCTGCGCCATGGCATTTACGCTTGCCACCTTGCTCTCCATCTTTGGCTACATATTTTCTTTTATGTCGGTAATCAACCAAGGTGTTAAGGCCTTCATCAACTTCAAATATGACATCTCCACCTCGACCTCCATCACCACCATCCGGACCACCGTTTGGAACATAAAGTTCGCGTCGGAAACTAACGTGTCCATCTCCACCTTTTCCGGAACGAATGTATATTTTGGCTCTATCTGCAAACATATTTTCACCTACTTTTTTCAAATATATCTTTAGTATATATAAGTCTGTAACAAAAAACAAGGCTTCAAACCAACTGATTTGAAGCCTATTTTTGTTGAATAAATTATTCAGCTACTGGATAGATAGAAACTTGTTTCTTATCTCTTCCTTTTCTTTCGAATCTTACAACACCGTCAACTAATGCAAACAATGTATCATCTCCACCGCGTCCTACGTTAACGCCTGGGTGAATCTTTGTTCCACGTTGTCTGTAAAGAATATTTCCAGCTTTTACAAATTGTCCGTCAGCTCTTTTCGCACCTAATCTTTTAGATTCTGAGTCTCTACCGTTCTTAGTAGAACCAACTCCCTTTTTATGAGCAAAGAATTGAAGGTTCATATTTAACATAGGTCTACACCTCCTCGAATTTTACTTGTAGGAATTTGTTTCCGTAGGTCTTCGAAAGATTTTCTAATCCGAAAACCAATGAATCCATGATAACTACGGATTCGTTTTGTAGACTGCTATTAAAATCACACTTAATGAATCCCGTTTCGTCATTGGTTACAACTGTCATATCTTCGTTATGTAACTCTTCCATGGTATTAATTGCATTAATAACCAAAGCAGATATTGCACTACATAAGATATCAGGTTTTCCCTTTTTTACATATTCGGCATGACCAATTGTGGTAAAGCCTTTATATGCACCGGTTGCAGTCTTACAAATTGTAATTGTTGTCATATCACACGGTCCTTTAAATTAAGAACAATTAAGCATTAATCTTGTCAATCTTAACCTGAGTGTAT
>JAZNKI010000001.1:0-31179 GCA_045578495.1 Faecalimonas sp. | reverse complement strand
ATTGTTGTGGTTCAAGATCACGCAGGCAACACGACTACCTATACCGTAACAGTGATGAAGAACTACACTGTTACCTACAAAGCGGACGGCATTGTCGTTGGTACTCAGATCGTTGGACACGGCAAGGATGCAACAGCTCCTGATATTCCCGAAAAGGAAGGCTATACACAGACTGCACCTGCTTGGGATAAGGACGGCAAGAACATCACCGCTGATACCGAGATCAATGCAGTTTACACCATCAACAAATACACCGTGACCTACAAGGCAGACGGCAATGTGGTAGGAACTGTAGAGGTCGAGCATGGCATGGATGCAACCGCTCCGGCTATTCCCGAAAAGGAAGGCTACACCAAGACTGCACCTGTCTGGGATAAGGACGGCAAGAACATCACCGCTGATACCGAGATCAATGCAGTTTACACCATTAACGAGTACACCATCACATTTATGGACGAAAACGGGGTTTACATGACCTTGACCGTAAAGCACGGCGAGGCAGTTACGATGCCTGAGGCTCCTGCGAAGGATGGCTATACTGTTACTTGGGATACCACCATCGAAAAGGCAACTGACAACGCCACTGTAAATGCTGTATACACCAAGAATGCTGTCTCTGATAATCCTCAGACCGGAGATAATAGCCATATGATGCTGTGGATTGTTCTCCTCCTCATCAGCGACGGAGCATTGGTTACACTGACCGTAGTTGACAGAAAGAGAAGAACAGCAAGCAAAAGATAAATAAAACCCATTAGCAAAGGCGGTAGTGAGCAAATCACTACCGCCTTTCATCATCCGTAGATTAGGTCTGTATTAACAATTTCTGTGGCTCTGCTACGGATGTTATTCATTCGAGCAACCCACTCCATTTGATTGTCTGCTTTGAGTTGTTCGGTCACGCCCTCATTCTCCGCCATCTGTTTCACAAGCCGAGAAAACATTTCTTCTGCTTGCTTATCGAGGTCTGCAAGGTATCCGTTCAGTTTGCCGCTTGTCAGCAGATTAAGATATAGAACCTTGCGGTGTTGTTTGATGTACCGCAAGTGTCGCTGTCCCCATAAGCCGATAGGCTGTTCTTCTTCATCAGGAAGGACAAGGTCAGGCAAGTAATAATCCCCTTGCAGAGTGTAGCTGATACCCGTCTGTTCGTTATAAATGTGTTTTTCCATAATCAAGCATCCTTGTAGATTACCTTGAATCGCTTTTGTTTCGCATCAATGATTTTCAGTAAAACCTCATCCACCGCATCGGTGTACTTGCCGTTAGCAATAAGATTGTTTCGCATTTCGTTCAGGCAGTTCACAATTACCCGCCGTTCAAAATCATCCAACGCTATGTAATACTTCTTATCTCGCATATTGTTCACTCCTTCAGCAAGTCTTGGAATGGGGTGTCGGTGGCTACGAAGGTGTCGTAGGTGAAGTTAGCTCCCAACCGAAACCCCATCATAAAACTGTCGAGGTTGGATTCGCCGTTTACCACACTCCACGCATTTCCAAAGTCGAGAAATTTTTTCTTGTTCTCACCGGAAAGCGCTTCGGTCAGAAATTCCTCGTTTAACATCAGCACTTCCATTTGCTTCTGCACGGCATTGTTCTGCTTGGTGCTTCGTGCTTGCGGATCAATGTTGCCGTAATAAAATTCTTCTATAAATTTGCCCATATTGTTACCTCCTTTGATTTTCTACCATAATTGTACTCAAAGGCGGTTTAATAGTCGAATGTACCGCATAAAACAGAAAAATACCGAGAAAACCTTTTTACAGTTCTTCTCGGTATTCATCTTTGCTTTTTGCCCTTTTGCAACGCCCATAAGTTAGTGTTTTGAAATTACTGCCTTATGTGGCGTGTGCATTTGGACAACCTTTTTTACAGCCGAAAATGGGACTCGAACCCACGACCTACGCATTACGAATGCGTCGCTCTACCAACTGAGCCATTTCGGCAGGTGTTTAAACCACAAAAACAAGTATAATTGCTGTGAGTCGGAAAGTCAAGGATATATTCAGTTTTGTGAGTTGACAAATAAAATGAGAGTGCTATAATTAGAAACAAATTTATGCGAGGAGCAAATGATATGACGACAACAAGGAAAAATGTAAATGCATACTTTTTCTTTAACTTCCAGGGCTTTTACTTTTGCGCTGGCTAATTTTGTTACGTTCATATCCGACACACCTCATTAAGAAGACAACGTGCAACCGGTATTTGAATGTAACAAATACCGGTATTTTTTTATAAATAGGAGAAGAGTTATGATTCGAATGAACTTGGGGAAAAACAGCTACAACATTGAATTACAACGAGGGAATCTTGATAGAGCAGGCGAACTTTTGAACCTACAGAGAAAAGTGATGATTGTTACAGACGAAGGAGTTCCTAGCATATATGCAGAAAAGGTTGCAAACCAATGCACAGAAGCATATATCGAAGTGGTTCCACAGGGAGAAGGAAGCAAGTCTTTTGCAACGGTAGAAACTATATTAAAAGCCATGCTAGAAAAACAGTTTAGTCGTAAGGACTGTGTAGTTGCAGTTGGTGGAGGTGTGGTAGGAGATTTGGCAGGATTTGTAGCATCTCTTTATATGAGAGGAATTGATTTTTACAATATTCCGACTACGATGCTATCTCAAGTGGATTCTTCTATTGGTGGAAAAACCGCAGTTAACCTTAGTGGAATTAAAAATATCGTAGGTGCATTTCATCAACCAAAGGCGGTTTTGATTGATCCAAATACATTGGAAACTTTGCCAAGGCGCCAAGTGGTAAATGGGTTGTTTGAAGTGATTAAGATGGGAGCAACCAGTGACGCAGAATTATTCAATCTGTTTTTGGAAGACGATTGGGAAACAAAGATTGATCTTTTGATAAAAAAAGCATTGTTGGTAAAGAAAGCTGTAGTGGAAGCAGATGAAAAAGAAAGTCATTTGCGAAAGATTTTAAATTATGGCCACACCATCGGACATGGATTTGAAAGTGTTGCAAACGGACGTTATTTACACGGGGAATGTGTGGCATTAGGAATGCTTTATATGAGTAGTGAAGAGGTGCAGGACCAACTTTGTGAGATTTATGAAAAGTTAGAGTTTGAATTACCAGAGTTCTACACCTTTGATTTGGAGGCAGTAAAAGAAGCAATAACCCACGATAAGAAGGCAAATCATGATAAATGTTCGGTTGTGTTTGTTTCAGAAATTGGAAAAGGCGCGATTGAAGAATGGAGCATGGAAGAAGTGCTCGACAGATTGGAGTGTGAATAGAGTGAAAAACACATTTGGAAATCAGATTACAATTACATTGTTCGGGGAGAGTCACGGGCCACAGATTGGTGCAGTTGTTGACGGATTGGCACCAGGGATGGATGTGGATTTAGAATTTATGCGCAAGCAATTGGAACTGCGAAAACCACATGGAAAGATTTCAACGCAGCGTGTGGAAGCAGATGAACCAAAGATTGTAAGCGGCGTGTTTGAAGGGAAAACAACAGGAACCCCTCTTTGCATTTTGTTTGAAAATAGCAATACAAAAAGCAAGGATTATTCAAAGACGAAAGATTTAATGCGTCCGGGACATGCGGATTTTACTGCAGTTGAAAAATATCACGGATTTGCGGACTATCGAGGAGGAGGTCATTTTTCGGGAAGATTGACAACACCATTGGTGGCGGTGGGAGCGATTTTGATTCAGGCTTTGCAGAAAAAGGGGATTTATATCGGAAGCCATATTCAAAAATGTGGAGCGATAGAGGATCAAAGACTTATGGATTCTGTGGAAGAAATTTGTAAAGCGAATGAATTGATATTTCCTGTGTTAGACGAAGAAAAAGCAAAAGAAATGTACGCATATATGGAACAAGCAGCAACTGAAGGGGACAGCGTAGGTGGTGTTCTCGAAACCGTAGTTCTGGGCATGCCTTCAGGTGTGGGAGAACCTTGGTTTGACGCGATGGAAAGTATGTTGGCTCATGGTTTATTTAGTATTCCGGCTGTAAAGGGCGTTGAGTTTGGTGCAGGTTTTGGGTTTGCAGAAATGAAAGGAAGCGAAGCCAATGATGCATTTGAAGTAAAAGATGGAACTGTTGTTACAAAAACCAATCACAATGGTGGTATTAATGGTGGAATTACCAATGGTATGCCAATTCGTTTTCAAACGGTTATTAAGCCAACACCATCAATTTATAAAGAACAAGATACGGTGAATGTGGTAACCATGGAGAATACGAAGTTGCAAATCGAAGGGAGACATGATCCGGCGATTATTCATCGTGCACGTGTGGTTGTGGATAGTATGACAGCAATTGTATTGGCAGATTTGTTGGCAACACGTTTCGGGACAGATTGGTGCTAGAGGAGAAAGAGACATGAATGTGAAAATCACACCCGGAAAAGCAAGCGGGGTAGTAGTGGTGCCACCGTCTAAAAGTATGGCACATCGTATGCTGATTTGTGCAGGACTCGCGGAGGGTGTATCTATCGTTGAAAATATAGAATTGAGCGAAGATATTAAAGCTACATTGGGAATGTTAGAACAGTTGGGTGCGACCTATACAATTGAGGGCCGAAGTGTTCGAATGTCAGGAATGGGAACAAGAAAGGTGAAGTTGCAAAGTGCATTGGACAGCAATGAAAGTGGAAGTACACTTCGATTTTTCATTCCAATTGTGTTGGCAAAGGGCATAGATGCTACCTTTGTCGGAGCCAAACGCTTATTAGAGCGTCCTCTCAGTGTTTATGAAGAAATTTGCAAAGAACAGGGAATTCTCTTTGAAAAAGAAGAAGGAAGGCTTTGCGTGTCGGGAACGCTTTTTGCAAAACACTATAAAGTGCAAGGTGATATTAGCAGTCAGTTTATTACAGGTTTGCTGTTTGCGTTACCACTTCTGGAAGAAAATAGTGTGTTGGAAGTTTTGCCACCAATCGAAAGCAAACCGTACATTGACATGACGTTGGAAGCATTGCAGACTTTTGGAGTTAAAATCAAACAAGAAGGAACCCTTTTTTGGATTTCAGGAAAGCAGTCTTATCAATCAAAAAACGTGTGCGTGGAAGGAGATTATTCCAATGCAGCGTTTTTGGATGCCCTTACATTGATTGGAGGTTCAGTAGAAACGATTGGACTCCGTGAGGACAGCTTACAGGGGGATAAAATTTATCAGACCTATTATCAAGAATTACAAAAGGAAGAGCCACGAATTGACTTGGCAGAGTGTCCGGATTTGGGGCCGATTTTAATGGGGTTAGCTGGTGCTTTGCACGGGGCATACTTTACGGGAACGAAGAGGTTAAAAATCAAAGAAAGTGACCGTGGTGCAGCGATGGCGGAGGAATTGAAAAAGTTTGGTATTCGCGTAGATGTAGGAGAGAATGACATTACAGTATTTCCAGGAACATTGCAAACGCCGACTGAGGATTTAAGTAGCCACAATGACCATCGGATTGCAATGACAATGGCAACCCTTTGTACCATTACAGGAGGAAACATTGAAGGCGCTGACTCTGTGAAAAAGAGTTTTCCAAGTTACTTTGATGTAATCGAATCATTAGGGATTCAAGTGTCGAGATTAGCAGGGACGGAGGAATAAGAAATGAATTGCGAATTCAAAAGAAAATTACCGATTCCAATGGAAGTAAAAGAAATGTATCCAATTACAAGTAAGATGCAGGATATTTACGAAAAAAGGGATGTAGAGATTAAGAAAGTTTTATCTGGAAAAAGTGACAAGTTTATTTTAATCATTGGACCTTGTTCTGCAGATTATGAGGAATCTGTAATTGATTACATTAATAGATTAAGAAAAGTACAAGATAAGGTAGATGATAAGATTATTATTATCCCAAGAATTTATACAAATAAGCCGCGTACGACAGGTGTGGGTTATAAAGGAATGCTTCATCAACCAGACCCGTTGCACGAGGAAGATATGCTGGCGGGAATTACGAAGATTCGTAAACTTCATATGCGTGCTTTGCAAGAAACAGAGTTTACTTGTGCCGATGAAATGTTGTATCCAGAAAACTATCGTTATTTGTCTGATTTGTTGGCGTATGTGGCAGTAGGTGCAAGATCAGTGGAAAATCAACAGCATCGTTTAACAGCGAGTGCCATTGATGTTCCAGTAGGAATGAAAAATCCAACCAGTGGAGATTTGTCGATTATGATGAATTCTATTTCAGCTGCACAACAAGGACATATGTTTATTTATCGTGGTTGGGAAGTGGAAAGTACAGGAAACCCATACGCACATGCAATTCTTCGTGGAGGTGTGAATGCGCAGGGAGACAATCTGGCAAATTACCATTATGAAGATTTGATGAAGGTATATGAAAGTTACCAAGAAAAAGAATTAAAAAATATGTCTGTTATTATTGATGCGAACCATGCCAATTCTAATAAGAGATATATAGAACAGATACGTATCAGCAAAGATGTAATGCATAGCCGTCGTGTGAATGCAGATATTCGTTCTTTGGTAAAAGGAATTATGATTGAAAGTTACATCGAAGACGGTGCGCAAACTGCAGAAAACAGAGTATATGGCCAGTCTATTACAGACCCGTGCCTTGGATGGGAAAAGACAGAGAGATTGATTTATGATTTGGCAGAAGAAATATAGGTGAATCTATGAGTAAATGGAAAGAAATCAGTTTGCATGATATTAAGGGAATTAAAATCGGACATGCACAAGATGAGGAGCATGCTACAGGATGTAGCGTTATTATTTGTGATAAAAAAGCAATTTGTGGTGTAGATGTACGCGGAGGTGGACCAGCTTCCAGAGAAAATCAACTTTTGAATCCACTTATGAGTAACGATGGTGTGAATGCGGTGTTGCTGAGCGGAGGTAGCGCATACGGATTGGATGCCGCAGGTGGTGTAATGAAATACCTAGAAGAAAAAGGGCAAGGTGTGAAAGTTGGTAATGCAGTTGTTCCAATTGTAGTGGGATCTTGTATCTTTGATTTGGGCTGTGTGGATGGCAGTGTTCGACCGGATGAAAAGATGGGGTATGCAGCTTGTTTGGATAGTGAGAAACATATAGAGAGAAATGGAAATGTTGGAGCCGGAATGGGTGCGACAGTAGGGAAAATGCACGGAGATGCGTTCTCAATGAAGTCAGGACTGGGATGCTATGCTGTGCAGGTTGGCAGTTTGAAAGTCGGAGCCATTGTCGTCGTGAACGCGATTGGTGATGTGTTTGAAATGGACTCAAATAAACAGTTGGCAGGTCTGTTGAATAGAAAGAAAGACCAGATGATTTCCAGTGAGGAAGAAGCGGTAAAATTGCTTCAATTGCTCAGTAAATTTTCTTTGAACACAACCATTGGCGCGATTGTTACGAATGGTGATTTGGACAAAGCGGAAATGAACAAAGTAGCAGCGATGGCAAGCAATGGAATTGCGCGAACTATTCGACCGGTAAATACTTCTATGGATGGAGATTCTGTTTATGCCTTGGCGACAGGAAAGGTAAAGACCAGTGCAGATGTTGTAGGAACACTTGCGGCACACGTACTTGGAAAAGCGGTTAACAGAGCAGTCCTTGAAACCACCGAAATGTATGGTTACAAGTCGGCGCAAAGTTTTTTGAATGAATAGCATAGTGGAATCCCAAAGCACAAAGTGACTTTGGGATTTTTTAGTGAAAAAATAGAAAGAGTGTGATATAATGTTAGTAATATTCATGAACGAATTACGAAAGGAAAGATGATTATGCAAAAAACAGATCCAAAATATGACGCGTTATTTACGCCATGGAAAGTCGGAAACGTTGAAATTAAGAATCGAATCGTTCTCTGTCCAATGGGAGGAACTTCTTTGTTTGGATGGATGGAACCAAACCATTTTGATAAGGAAGCAGCCAAATTCTTCCTTGAAAGAGCAAAAAACAATGTAGGTCTTATTATTCCTGGTATTGCACCAATTAAAGACACACTTGGTGGAAGATGGCTTTGGCAGAACAAAAAAATGTTCAAAGAGTTAAAACCATTTATGGAAGAAATTCATAAAACAGGTGCAAAGTTGTTTGTGCAAATGACAGCAGGTATGGGACGTAGCTGGGCGATTACTGACCACGTGCTTATTTTACATAAAAATCCGGTTCTTCGTACACTGGCTAAACCAATCATTGATACTTCTCATGAATTGGCAAGCCCAAGTGAATTGCCAGCCAGATGGGCACCAGATGTTACTTGTCGTCCAATGACGGTGAAAGAAATCCAAAAAATCGTGGATGCATTTGCTAAGACTGCAAAACTTTGTAAAGAAGCTGGCGTAGATGGTGTGGAAGTACATGCGGTTCATGAAGGATACCTTCTTGACCAATTCACATTACCTTATACCAACCAACGTACAGATGAATACGGTGGCTCTTTTGAAAATAGATATCGTTTTGCCACAGATATTGTAAAAGCAATCAAAGCATCTTGTGGAGATGATTATCCGGTATCCCTTCGTTATTCTGTGCAATCAAAAGTAAAAGATTTCCGCGTAGGCGCGGTTCCGGGAGAAGAATATACTGAAATCGGACGTACTTTGGAAGAAAGTGAAAAAGCAGTAAAATATTTACAAGAAGCAGGATACGATATGCTCAACTGTGACAATGGTACTTATGACTCTTGGTATTGGGCACATCCACCACAGTACATGCCACAAAACTGTAACTTAGAGGATGTAGCACACATTAAGAAATTTGTAGATATTCCAGTTGTTTGTGCAGGACGTATGGAACCAGATGTAGGTGCAGAAGCAGTAGAACAAGGAAAGATTGATGGTGTGGGTATTGCACGTCAATTCTTGGCTGACCCTGAATGGATTACGAAATTAATTGAAGACCGTCTGGAAGACATCAGACCATGTATCTGCTGTCATAACGGATGTTTCAACTTCTCAAGCCATAAGGGACATGCAAATACACAAGATTTCGGTGATACACGTGGACTTGCACGCTGTGCATTGCTTCCACCAACCATGCAGTCAAAGAAATATAAAATTGAACCAGCTGCAAAACAGAAAAAAATTGCGGTTGTTGGTGGTGGTATCGCAGGTATGGAAGCAGCCATTGTTTGTGCAAAACGTGGACATGCAGTGACTCTTTATGAAAAAGATGATAAGCTTGGCGGTATCTTTATTGCAGCTGCAGCTCCATCCTTCAAAGAAAAAGACAAAGCGTTGATTGCTTGGTATGAGCGTGAGATTACAAAATATCCTATCGAAGTAAAACTTGGAACAGAAGTGACGGACATCGCAAGTTTAGAAGCAGATGAAGTGATTATTGCAACAGGAGCTGTTGCAAAGAAAATCCCTGTAAAAGGTGCAGAACTTGCAATGGATGCAACAGAATACTTACTCGGAACAAAGACGGTAGGTGAAAATGTTGTAATTATCGGCGGTGGATTATCTGGATGTGAAATCGCTTACGACTTGTACTTGCAAGGAAAGAAACCAGTGATTGTGGAAATGCAGGATGATTTGATTGCAGTGAAAGGAGTATGTCTTGCAAACTCAAGTTTCTTGCGTGATTTCTTCAATGCAAATAAAGTGCCTGTACATTTAGAAACAAAACTTTCAGAAGTGATGGAAGATGGAGTAATGGTGACAGATAAAGAAGGAAACACCTTCAAAATTGATGCAGAGAATGTCATTCTTTCTGTTGGATATAATCCAGCACCACTTGTGGAAAAAGGAAAACATGTACATGTAATTGGTGATGCAAAGAAGGTTGGAAACTTGCGTACTGTTATTTGGGGCGCATGGGATGTTGCAATGAAACTTTAGGAGATAGAAAATATGATGAAATTAACAGATGAACAACAAGCCATATTAGATGGCGCACAAGGCGAAACGTTAGCCAAAGTTATGAAAACATTGGTGATGTATGGCGAAGCATTTGGTGCAGAAAAAATGGTGCCGGTTACTTCTGAATACAATCACTTGGTAACTTCATTTGGATTAAAAATGATTGGTCCAGTATATGATTTGATGAATCAGTTATTAGAAGCAGGGGCGTTGTCAAAACAGAAGTTTTCTGTGGACCCACGTCCGGTAGATCCAAAGGTTCCAGCAAACTTTTTACAAAAATTTATTTTTAATAATTTTATGTATTCAAAACAAGATTTCTATGAAGACCAGTTGAATAAACTTGGTCTCATGGAAAAGGATGCATTTACCTGCGCATGTTATATGGATGAAGTGGGAAATGTTCCAAAAAAAGGAGAAGTACTCAGCTGGGCAGAGTCTTCAGCAGTTGTTTATGCAAACTCTGTGCTTGGGGCACGTTGCAATCGTAACTCGGGAATTATCGATATCATGGGTTCTGTATTGGGATACGTTCCGTACTTTGGGCTTTTGACAGATGAAGGTCGTAAGGCAACTTGGATTGTAAAAATTGAAACAACAAAGAAACCAGAGGCACAACTTTTGGGTTCAGCAATCGGTATGAAAGTAATGGAAGATGTACCATATATCGAAGGCCTTGATAAATGGCTCGGAACGGAATTGGATGATGCAGCACGCTCTTATTTGAAAGATTTTGGTGCAGCGACAGCTTCCAACGGTGCAGTCGGTTTATACCATATCGATCAATTAACGCCGGAAGCAAAAGAACTTGGAAAAGAATTGATTACAGAGAACGCACAAGTTTATGTAATTGATGATGCAGAACTTGAAAGAGTGAAAGACAGTTATCCGGTTATTTGGAAGAACAAAGATGCGAAACCAAAACTTTGCTTTATGGGATGTCCACATATGACATTAGAACAATTGAAAACATGGACAGAACGTGTAGAAGCAGGTTTGAAAGAAGCAGGAAATAAAAAAGTGGTAATACCAACAGTATTTACTACAGCACCTGCAGTTTTAAAAGAATTTGAAAAGACAGAGTATGCAGAAAGATTGAAAAAGACAGGTGTGATAGTGTCTTACATTTGTCCGTTAATGTATATGAACAATCCATTGTGCGGAAAAATGCCAGTTATTACATCTTCAAACAAATTGCGTACATATACCACATCGCGTTACTACACAGATGACGAAATCTTAGCACAAATTACGAAGGGAGGCAAATAGGCATGAGAGAATTTAAAGGACGTGTCGTTACACCGGGGACAGTGACAGCAGAAGCAGTTGTTACACACGAAGGATTTAATACATTAGCTTCACTTCAAAAAGCATTGCAGTTTGGTGACAAAACCGTGACTGTGGGTGATCAAAACAACAAAGACTTATATGGGAAGTCTATTTTGGGAAAAGCACTTTGCTTACCACAAACCATAGGATCTACTACGGGGGGAATGGTACTCTATTGTGCATGTGCGATGGAAAGAATCCCAGCTTGTTTATTGTTCTCTAATCATATTGATTCTCTTGCGGCAGCAGGAGCAATCTTGGCCGATGTATGGTTGGATAACATCTCAATGCCAGTAGTGGATTGCTTGGGAGATGAGTTCCTTGAATACGTGCAAGATGGAATGACAATTACAATTAAAGAAGATGGAGTTGTAGTTGTAGAATAGGCAGAAAAGGACAAAAGAGAAAATGAAGACAGGATACGTATTATATAATTTGAAAGCCGGAAGTGGAAGGAAATTAGACGATGTACAAAAAGTGTTGGACTTTTTTCCGGATGAAATGAAATTAATTGATGTTATGACTGTTGAAAATTATGGTGAATTTTTTCAGAATCTGAATCCAGATGATTATATTGTAATCTGCGGTGGGGATGGAACCTTGAATTGTTTTGTAAATAACACGGATGGTTTGGAATATGCCAATGAAATTTTCTATTATCCAATAGGGACGGGAAATGATTTCGCCAACGATTTGGGAAAAGGAAAAGATTGTGAACCATTTTGTATTACAAAATATTTGAAAAATTTACCAGTTGTTACAGTGAAAGGAAAATCGTATCGAGTTATCAATGGAGTTGGTTTTGGAATAGATGGGTACTGCTGTGAAGTTGGAGACGCCTTGAAGGAAAAGTCGGACAAACCAGTAAATTATACTGCAATCGCTATAAAAGGACTGTTATTTGCCTACAAACCAACCAATGCGAAAGTCACTGTGGATGGTCAAGAATATCACTACAAAAAAGTGTGGATTGCACCAACGATGTTTGGTCGTTATTACGGAGGCGGAATGATTCCGACGCCAAATCAAGACCGATTATCAGAAAGCGGAACGGTGTCAACGATGTTGATTCATGGTTCTGGAAAATTAAAAACATTGATGGTATTTCCAAGTATTTTTAAAGGTGAACATATTAAGCACAAAGAAATGGTTGCAGTTTTGACTAGCAAAGATATAACGGTCGAATTTGACCGACCGACCGCTTTGCAGATTGACGGTGAAAAAATATTGGGAGTTACTTCCTATCGCGTTCAAACTGCAAAATAATTCGTAGCCATAATGCAAATTTTGTGTTATACTGTCGAAGTATGTGTAGAAAAAGAAAGGAAAAATATTAAATGGAAAACAAAAATGAATTCAAACCGTATATTCCGGCGGAAAAAATCACACCGGAATTAACAGTTACTTCTATTATCATGGGAATTCTTCTTGCAGTCATCTTTGGTGCCGCAAATGCATATTTGGGACTTCGTGTAGGTATGACCGTATCTGCGTCTATCCCGGCAGCGGTAATCTCAATGGGTGTAATCCGCGTGATTATGAGAAAGAACTCTATTTTGGAAAGTAATGTTGTACAAACAATAGGATCAGCAGGTGAATCTCTTGCAGCTGGTGCGATTTTTACATTGCCTGCGTTGTTCTTGTGGGCTAAAGATGGAGTAATGACAAAGCCAGATGTTGTGGAAATTACAGTAATCGCATTGCTTGGTGGACTTTTAGGAGTTTTCTTTATGGTACCTCTTAGAAATGCGTTGATTGTAAAAGAACACGGAATTTTACCATATCCAGAAGGACAAGCTTGTGCAGAAGTTCTTCTTGCAGGTGAAGAGGGTGGTGCAAATGCGACCACTGTATTTGCTGGTATGGGAATTGCAGCTGTATTTAAATTTATTATTGATGGATTGAAATTAGTTCCAAGTGAAGTTGCTTATCGTTTCAAAGGCGTAAAAGCATTCAAAGGTGAGGTCGGAACACAAATCTATCCAGCCGTTATGTCAGTAGGTTATATCTGTGGACCAAAGATTTCTTCTTATATGTTCGCAGGTGGTGTTATTAGCTGGATGGTATTGATTCCATTGATTGTACTTTTTGGTTCTGGAATCATTATGTATCCAGGAGAAGTGACAATTGGTGAAATCTTCAAAGCGGATGGAGCAAGTGGTATTTGGAGTAGCTATATTCGTTACATCGGAGCTGGTGCATTGGCAGCAGGTGGTATCATCAGTTTGGTGAAATCACTTCCATTGATTGCAACAACATTTGCGGGAGCAATGAAGAGCTTAAAAGGTGGCATTGGTTCAACTTCAACGAAACGTACCGAGAAAGATATGAACATGACAGTTGTGCTTTTGGCGATTTTAGCATTGACACTTCTTGTGTGGTTGGTGCCAGCGGTACCGGTATCGCTAATTGGTGCAATTATCGTTGTAATCTTTGGTTTCTTCTTTGCAACTGTTTCTTCAAGAATGGTTGGTTTAGTAGGAAGTTCTAACAACCCTGTATCAGGTATGGCAATTGCAACATTGTTGATTGCAACATTGATTTTGAAATTGACAGGAGACACGGGTGCACACGGTATGAGAGGAGCCATTGCAATTGGTTCTATTATCTGTATCGTAGCAGCTATTTCCGGTGATACATCACAAGATTTAAAGACCGGTTATTTATTAGGATCTACACCAAGAAAACAGCAGATTGGTGAATTAATCGGTGTTGTGGCATCTGCAATTGCAATCGGTGCAGTGCTTTACTTGTTAGATAATGCATGGGGATTTGGTTCAAAAGAACTCGGCGCACCACAAGCAACATTGATGAAGATGATCGTAGAAGGTGTTATGGAAAGTAATCTTCCATGGGGACTTGTGTTCATTGGTGTGGCAATTGCAATCGTAGTGGAAATTCTTGGAATTCCAGTACTTCCATTTGCAATTGGTGTATATCTTCCAATTCATTTGAATGCATGTATCATGGTTGGTGGTCTTGTCCGTTTATTCTTCGATAAGATGAAGAAGGATGAAAAAGAGAAAGAAGCAATTATTACAGACGGTATTCTGTATTGTTCCGGTATGATTGCCGGAGAAGGTCTTGTGGGTATCTTACTTGCTGTATTCGCAGTGTTAGGTATCGATAAAGTGTTTGACTTGAGTGGCAAACTTGGGTTCTCCCCAGTTGTATCCGATATCCTCAGCCTTGTAGTATTTGCATTGATCATCGTGTGTTTACTCTTATTCACAGTTTGGAAAAAAAGAAAGAAAAATGCATAAGGGTGTATAATGGGTAGAAAGAAAACAGTTATAAATCAAAATTATTTGGAAAACATACCGGTAAGACAAGAAGGATTGAAGTGGGATACGAATGAAAAAGGAATCGTGACGCTTTATGTTCACAATACTGGACTCTTGAAGAAAATCACACAAAAACTTTTTTTCAAGCCAGAGTATACGCAAGTTCACTTGGATGAAAATGGAAGCTTTGTCTGGCCTCTCATTGATGGAGAAAAAAGCATCATTGAGTTGGGAAAAGATGTGAAAGAGCAGTTTGGCGAGAAAGCAGAGCCGTTGTATCCGAGACTTGCCAAGTTTTTTCAAATACTGGAAAGTTATGGATTTGTAAGTTTTAAGTAAATCAGGAAAGTAGTTATGGTAGTCATAACTACTTTCTTTTTTGTTTTTGGGAAAAAGTCCCCTTTTTTGTATTGTAAATGGGAAAAGATTGGTATATAATATAATGGGTGAGAAGTTTTGTATTCTTGCTAAATAGACTAAAATAAGGAAGACAAAATTATGAATTACGCAGAAGAATCATTAAAAAAACACAATGAATGGGCAGGTAAAATCGAGATTGTTAGTCGAGTTTCAGTATCTACAAAAGAAGATCTTTCACTCGCATATACACCAGGAGTTGCAGAACCTTGTCTTGAGATACAAAAGGATGTAGAAAAAAGTTATGACTTGACACGACGCTGGAATACTTGTCTTGTAGTGACAGACGGAACAGCAGTGTTAGGGCTTGGAGATATCGGACCTGAGGCAGGTATGCCTGTTATGGAAGGAAAGTGCGTGCTGTTTAAAGCATTTGGAGATGTAGATGCATTTCCGCTTTGTATTAAATCAAAAGATGTAGATGAGATTGTTAACACAGTTTATTTGATATCGGGTTCTTGTGGTGGTGTGAACTTAGAAGACATTGCAGCGCCACGTTGCTTTGAAATTGAGAAGAAATTGAAGGAAAAATGCGATATTCCAATTTTTCACGATGACCAACATGGTACAGCGATTATTACACTTGCAGGACTGATCAATGCATTGAAAGTGGTAGGAAAAGATAAAAAAGAAATTAAAGTAGTTGTAAATGGAGCTGGTGCGGCTGCAACGGCGATTACAAAATTGATTCTTTCTTATGGGGTAAAGAATGCCATTATGTGTGACAGCAAAGGTGCGATTTATGAAGGTCGTCCATATGGCATGAATTCTTACAAAGAAGAAATGGCAAAACTTACGAATTTGGGGAAAGAAGAAGGCTTACTCAAGGATGTGGTAGTGGGTGCAGACGTGTTTATTGGAGTATCTGCTCCAGGAGCATTGACGACAGAGATGGTAAAGACTATGAATAAAGATGCCATTGTTTTTGCTTGTGCCAACCCGACACCCGAGATTTATCCAGACGAAGCAAAAGCGGGCGGAGCTCGTGTGATTGCAACGGGAAGAAGCGATTTCCCAAATCAGATTAACAACGTGTTGGCATTCCCTGCGTTGTTCCGTGGGGCTTTTGATGTACGTGCGAAAGATATTAATGAAGAAATGAAAATTGCAGCAGCACTTGCGCTTGCAAATTTGATTTCAGATGAAGAACTTCACGAAGATTATATTATCCCGGCTGCATTTGACAGTCGTGTGAAGGATGCTGTTTCGAAAGCGGTTGCTCAGGCTGCAAGAGATACAGGTGTTGCTAGAATCTAATAAAAGATAAGATAAAGAAAGCGTCGATTCCATTCTGTGAATCGACGCTTTTTCGTTATTGTTGAGAAAGGTAAGTAATCATTGTTTTGTTGCGAACAAAACCACTTGTTGCATAGCTTGATTTAATCTCTGAAAGATAAGTACCCGTAAATGGATGGAAAAGTTCCAAAGAGCAGTTGTCGGATATCAATTCCTCAGTCTTTACTTGTAAGCAGTACGCATCGTAAGAAGTTGCGATGTTTGTTCCTGAAAGTGCAGAGAAAATGGAAGTTTGAATTTGGTCATGCCAATTAATAAAATCTTTTGCAGAGTCTAAAGAAGTGATTTTCCTATATTCTAAATGTCCATAACAATCGATTTCCCATACGCGTATCACATAAAATAAGGTTTCCAAATCTTTTACTTTGTTTTGGCGAACTGCGTTTATCAAGTTTTGATAAAATTGGTAGGACAAATATTTTACAACCTCGGAACGAATTTGCATCCGGATTGCTAATTTTTCATTATCAGAAGGAGTTTTGCCAGTAAGATTGATGTAGTTCGTCCAAAAGTCTTCTGGATCAGATTGCAAAATTTCTACCGAATATAAGAATTCGAGGAATTTTCGTTGTTCTTGTGCTGTGCTTAAATTTAATGCAGTATAAGCTTCTTCCAAAGTGCTACAAAATACAAGATTTTCTAAAAAGTCGTCTTTGTTATCAAGAGAAAGAAAGCGACTTAGATTGAAAGAATTTGTATAGGATATTTTCTTTGCGTATGTATGTGTATCCATTTCTAAATAGTCTGCCATTTTCAACTCGGCAGAAGCTTCTAATATCCAAGGAATCCACAAGGAATCTACAGGAATCACATTTTCATTGTCAGAGATTTTGTATTCGCGACAGAACCCCACTTCGTGTCCGTTTTCTTCAATAAGGTCATCACCTCTGTGTTGAATTAAGTGCATGACTTCGTGTGCAAGAACGGAGTTTTGCATGTTGTCTTTCGATTCTCCGGTAACGATATTTTGTGTGTCCGCGTACATCTTACTCATAGACGGATTGTATACGAAAGTCAGAGAGTTGGTTATGTAAGCATTGGAAGCACTACCGGTGTGATTGAACATGGTAAGGGCAGACAACGTGTTCCCCATTTGTTTGCGCTCAGTTTCGTTACAAGTCTCATTGACGATTTTTGCAATGAGATCACAAATCTTTTTTTGATCTGCATCACTGGTTTCTTTATAAAAGGCATTTGATATATTTTTCCCTTTTTCCATGTGCTTTTTATTGTTTTCGCGAACAGAAGCAAGAAGTTTTGAAGAATCTATCATGCCATTCGAATCAAGTAGATTAGAACTTGTTGATTTCTTCACTTCTGTATTGTTATACAATTGTAACGCTTCATCCAACCCATAATATGCACTATAACTAAAATCAAAAGAGTCCAAACTTAATGATTGAAGCAGTGATTGTAATTGTGCCTGATTGTAGGTAAATGGAGTAGATGTTTTCTCGGAAGCAAAAAGGTTTAATTCGTTTGAACATTCTACTTCGAGATATTCATTTGCTGTACCTTGTGAATCATTTGATTGTGGTTGCTTTTTTGGCGAACAAGCAGTGAAACTTAAGATAATTACTAGTAGCAACGCAATCAAAGCATGTGATTTTTTTATGGTTTTCATAAGAGCCTCCTTTGAGTCATTTGCTATATTGTAACATAGATTTATCAAGAAAAATATGAAGATAGAAAATTTGAGAATATTACTCAAATATGGGTAGGTGGAGACTATTACAAATGACGCAAAAATTGCAGACAATGATTTCAAGGTTTTTAGCACCTATGCAATACTCGTTTTTGTTTTTTACTGATTGTGGGACAATATGGTGTAGCTATCGTTGCTTTAATAGGGTATTCCACATATGGTTTGATTGTAAGCATAAAAAAACACCCTGATATCATTGATAAAGCAGTTCAAGAAAAAATGATAAGGAAAATAATTTTTAGAAAACATAACCTTATATGTTTGATATTATATGTTTTAGGGACAGTAGGTATCGGCCTTATTGGTGATAAGAGTGAGAAAAACAAATAATCAAAATTTATTTCATGCCAGCGTTTATAGAAACAAGCATGTATTGTTAAGTATAAAACACCTATGTTGACAGATAATAACCGTGTTATCAAATAAACAAAGGTGTTTTTATATATGAAAACAAATGGTATTTTTAGTTGATATGTACAGCAGTTATTCGATTCTTCGAATAGCTGCTTTTTGTGTTTGAAAATATTTTTGATACACTTTTTCCACCAGATTAATCAGAGCATACAACCCCATCGCCAACACACACAATATTACAATCGACATGAGCAGCCAATCCATCTTAAAGAGAAGTGATGATATTTGGGTACAATGTGCTATTGTGGTATACACTAGTGAATGTAATTTATATAATACAAATTGCCAAATGTCGAAGAACGAAACAAACTGCTAAAGATTTTGGAAGAAAATGAAAAATATTAATCAAATATAGATAGTATAATGACAATATGATATACTGAATAAACAAAGGTGGTGATATGGATGTGTAGTGAACGCCAATTGAATGAAATAAAGCAAATCGTGGTTGAATGTTATGAGAAAGCATATGGTAAAAACATTGTTGATATTATTTTATACGGCTCATATGCGCGTGGGGATTTTTCGGAAACTTCTGATATTGATGTAACTGCAATTGTTCGTGGTGAACGTATGGAATTGCAAGAAAAGTTAAAAGAAGTATGGGATGCTACAGCAGAAGTAGGATTGAAGAATGATGTTGTTGTTTCACCTACCGTGATTCCTTATGATGAATATATGAAGTACAAGGATACACTTCCGTATTATCGTAATATCGCAGAGGAGGGACAAAAGATTGGATGATTTAATTAAATATCGTTTAGACTCTGCTAAAGAAAAACTTGTTTCAGCAAAATTGCTTTTAGATGCGGGGCAATATAAAGATTCTGTTGGAAGATCTTATTATGCTATATTTTCAGCAGTCAGAGCAGTTTTGGCATCTAGAAATGTGGATTATTCAAAACATTCTGGCGTAATTGCGTATTTTCAGAAGGAATATATTAAAGCAGAACTTTTTGATAAAAAATATTCAAAATATCTACAGCAGGCATTTCAAATTCGAAATTGTTGTGATTATGATGACTTCTATATTGTGTCACAGAAGGATGCTGTAGAACAATATCAAAGAGCAGAGGAATTGTTGAAAGAAATAGCAGATTTCATAGAAAAGAATCTAATGTAGTTATGTACAGCAGTTATTCGACAATTCGAATAGCTGCTTTTTAGTACTTAGAAATACTTCTGATACAGTTTCTCTACCAGATTAATGAGAGCATACAATCCCATCGCCAACACGCAAAGTATCACAATCGACATGAGCAGCCAATCCATCTTAAAGAGATAGGATGACATTTGGGTATGATGTGATATCCAAAGCAAATGGAATAAATTTATTGATAGCAAAATAGCAATGTGCTATTATAAGTGAACATTTCAAATATTCTAATATTTCAAACCAGTCAACGGCAGTTCGCCAACTATATTCCAATGTTTGATGAAATTAAATATGAAAAGAGGGATGCCTATGATTGTGGATAGGTGATTTTTGTTGATGTGTTTTATGAAATATAATAAGGAGAAGTGAAAAAATGACAAAGCGAAAAAATGAGATTATTATTGCTAAAGATAAAAAAGGCAATAAAGTTGAGGTCATTAACGAAATTATTTTTGAAGGTAGGAAAAACTTGCCTTGGAAAGAGGTAGAAAAGTATTTAAAAAGGTATATTGGTGCGGTTATAGAAGTTTCAGAGACGGCAGAAATTGTTCATATTGAGAAGGATTTTCCGGATGAATACAAGGGATCAGAAGACACAAAAAAAGTAAGAGGTACTAGTGCCAAGGCAAAAGCAAATGCAGTTCAAGGAATTTTACCAATGATAGAAATTGCTCGAAAAACGAGTGTGAGTGAAAATAGGAAACAGAAAAATTATAAAAAAGCATTTCAAGGTTGGCTAAGATATTTAACTAGATTTGCACTGCCTGTACGAAATGGTCAAAATGTTATTACACATTATAACATCTACATTGCAACTTTAATTGTAAGAAAAAGCGATAAGGGTAAATTGAGTTTGTACGATGTGGTTAATATAAAGAAAGAATCTGAAACAATTTTTGAATTGTAAATAAAAAAATAAGAAGCGTGTGCCCCGTTTTAGCGACATGCACTTACGGTAAAAACAAACTTCTTATTATAGAGTAGTTTATGATAACGTACATAGAATGTCAAGGGGGAAAGTTAGAGGAATTTTATAAAATAATTATGTATAGTAGTTGCGATAATTAGTCGCAGCTACTTTTCTTTCTTAGAAATATTTCTGATATAGTTTTTCCACCAGATTAATGAGCGCATACAATCCCATCGCAAGGACGCAAAGTATTACAATCGACATGAGCAGCCAATCCATCTTAAACACCTGACTGGAATAGATAATCAAGTATCCGAGTCCATTTCTTGCGGCTAAAAATTCACCAATAATCACACCGACTAAACAAAGCCCAATATTGACCTTCATATTGCTTACGATGGCAGGAATACTACTTGGGATAACTACCTTTGTGAGGGCTTGCAATTTCGTACCTCTCAAAGTGTAAATCAATTTAATTTTATCAGGGTCGACTTCTTGAAACGTAGTTGTCATATTTAGAATACTTCCAAACAGAGCGACTGACATGCCTGCTACAATAATTGTAGTAGGAGTGGCTCCAAGCCATACAATTAGAAGTGGCGCCAATGCGGATTTTGGAAGGCTGTTTAATACCACCAAAAAAGGCTCTGTGATTTCTAAACATTTTCGACTAAACCACAGTAAAGTTGCAACCAAAATGCTAAGAAGCGTTACCAAGAGAAAACTCAACAAAGTTTCATAAAGTGTGATGCCTATATGAAGAAAAATACTTTTGTCCAGCACCATATTCCAAAAACAAAGAATTACTTTAGTAGGACTGCTAAAAATGAAAGAATCAATGATTTTAAATCGTGTGAGTAACTCCCATAAAAGGAGAAAGGTTGTCAAAACAAGAATTCGACTGCAAAGAACAATACGGTGGTGTTTTTTTTGATTTTTCAGAAACCGTAATTGATTTTGAGATACGTTACTCATTTACATGCAACTCCTTCCATATAGCATGAAAGTATTCGTTGAATTCTGGTGTATTTCTTCTCGCAAGAGGGGTGTTTTTATCTGCAGGAAAGGAAAGTGGTACAATGGCTTTCACGTGAGCAGGACGCTCAGAAAGAACAATTACATAGTCAGCTAGGCTAATTGCTTCAGCCAAATCGTGTGTTACAAGAATTGCAGTTTTTCCTTCTTTTTGAATAATCTGTCCGATGTCATCGCCAACGGATAAACGTGTTTGGTAATCCAAGGCGGAGAAGGGCTCATCAAGAAGAAGTAAATCAGGTTTTAAAATCAGAGTTCGAATGAGAGCAACTCGTTGTCTCATACCACCAGAAAGTTCGGATGGTTTCGCGTTTGCAAATCCTTCGAGACCATATTTTTCTAACAAGTCTTGTGATTGATCCTTGGTTTGTGGTGTGATTTTGTGTTGGATTTCCAAACCAAGAATGATGTTTCGGTAGACGTTTCGCCATTCGAGCAAATGGTCTTTTTGTAACATATAACCAATGTGATTTCCGTGGAGGATGACTGTTCCGTATTCTGGAGGAATGAGACCGGAAATAATAGATAATATTGTAGATTTTCCACAGCCAGATGGACCGACAATGCTAACAAAGTCTCCACGTTTAAGAGAGAAGGATAAATTAGAGAGTGCCTGTGTTTCACCATCTTTTCCGTGATAAGAGTGAGAGATATTTTGCAGCTCTAGGATGTTTTCCATAACACACCTCCTTTAAAGTATATATTATTTTATGTATAAAAGATGAATCGGTGCTTGAATGAATGGGAATAAAAGAGTATAATTTGACATAGTATTTTTATTTATGGAGAAATCGCATGAATTATCAAAAAGAATTGGAACATTTAATTGGACAGTTGGAAAAAGAGAAACGCGTACCAAGACTTTTGCTTCACAGCTGTTGTGCACCGTGTAGCAGTTATGTGCTGGAATATTTGTCCGATTATTTTGAGATAACAGTATTTTATTACAACCCAAACATTTTTCCTGAAAATGAATATACAAAACGCGTTTTAGAACAGCAAATGCTCATTCGAGATATGGATTTTAAATATCCAGTGTCGTTTCTTGCAGGGAATTATGACAGAGAGCGTTTTAAAGAGCTGGCGAGAGGTTTGGAACATTTGAGAGAAGGTGGAGAACGCTGTTTCAAATGTTATGAATTGAGACTTGCAGAAGCAGCACGTGTAGCAAAAGAAGCAGATTATGAATATTTCACAACAACGCTCAGTATTAGCCCATTAAAAAATGCAGAAAAGCTAAATGAGATTGGAGTGGAACTGGGTGAAAAATATGGAGTGAAGTATTTGCAATCTGATTTCAAAAAAAAGAATGGATACAAGCGTTCCATTGAATTATCCAATGAATATGGATTATATAGACAAGATTACTGTGGATGCGAATTTTCGTATCGCGACAGACAAAAACAAAAGGAAGGTAAATAAATTATGGCACAACTTTGGGGTGGAAGATTTACAAAGGAAACAGATAAATTAGTATATAACTTTAATGCATCCATTTCTTTTGACCAAAAATTTTATGAGCAAGACATCAAAGGAAGCATCGCTCATGTCACAATGCTTGCAAAACAAGGTGTTTTGACGGAAGACGAAAAGATTCAAATCGTGAATGGACTTCAAGATATTTTGGCAGATGTAGAAGAAGGAAAACTTGTGATTACAGATGAATATGAAGATATTCATAGTTTTGTAGAAGCGAATTTAATTGATCGTATCGGAGAAGCAGGGAAAAAGTTACATACAGGAAGAAGCCGTAATGACCAGGTGGCTTTGGATATGAAACTTTATACAAGAGATGAAATTGATGCGTTAGATGATTTGTTGAAGGAATTGCTTACGGTATTGCTTCAAATTATGAAGGATAACACTGAGACGATTATGCCAGGATTTACACATTTGCAAAAAGCTCAACCAATCACACTGGCACATCATATGGGAGCATACTTTGAGATGTTCTCGAGAGACCGTTCTCGTTTGACAGATATTTATGATCGTATGAATTACTGCCCACTTGGTTCGGGTGCTTTGGCAGGAACAACTTATCCATTAGACCGCAACTATACAGCGGACTTGTTGGGATTCTATGGACCAACACTTAATAGTATGGATTCTGTGGCAGATAGAGATTATTTGATTGAATTACTTTCGGCAATGGCAACGATGATGATGCACCTTAGCCGTTTCTCAGAAGAAGTGATTATCTGGAACTCGAATGAATATCGTTTTGTGGAAATTGATGATGCATATAGTACAGGAAGTAGCATCATGCCACAGAAGAAAAATCCAGATATTGCAGAACTTGTACGCGGAAAAACAGGACGTGTTTACGGAGCATTAATGTCTCTCTTGACAACAATGAAGGGAATTCCACTTGCTTACAACAAAGATATGCAAGAAGACAAAGAGTTTGTCTTTGATGCGATTGATACAACAAAAGGTTGTCTTGCATTGTTTACAGGAATGCTTCGTACAATGAAGTTCAACAATGATGTGATGGAAAACAGTGCAAAACATGGATTTACCAATGCGACAGATGCGGCAGATTATTTAGTAAATCATGGAGTCGCTTTCCGTGACGCTCATGGTATTGTTGGACAATTGGTATTGTACTGTATTGAGAAGAATATTGCGTTAGATGATATGACACTTGAAGAATACAAAGCAATTTCGCCAGTATTTGAAGAAGATATTTATGAAGCGATCAGTATGAAGACTTGTGTGGAAAAACGTACAACAATCGGCGCACCAAGCAAGGAATCAATGGAAAAAGTAATTCGAATTTACGAGAATTACTTGCATTAAAAAAAGAAATGATATAACATTTTCAAAATAATAGACGAGAGAGGAAGAAAAAGATGGAAAAGAAATTAAGAGTTGGTATTTTGGGAGCAACAGGAATGGTAGGGCAACGCTTTATCGCATTGTTGGAAAATCATCCTTGGTATGAAGTAGTAACAGTGGCAGCAAGCCCACGTTCTGCTGGAAAGACATATGAAGAAGCAGTTGGAAATCGTTGGAAAATGAGCACTCCAATGCCAGAAGGTGTGAAAAACCTTGTTGTAGCAAATGTAAATGAAGTAGAAAAAGTAGCAGCAAGTGTTGACTTTGTATTCAGTGCTGTTGATATGACAAAAGATGAAATCAAAGCAATTGAAGATGCATATGCAAAGACAGAGACACCAGTTGTTTCAAATAACAGTGCACATCGTTGGACAAAAGACGTTCCAATGGTAGTGCCAGAAATTAACCCAGAACATTTTGAGGTTATCGAAGCACAAAAGAAACGTCTGGGAACAACAAGAGGGTTCGTAGCAGTAAAACCAAACTGTTCAATCCAAAGTTATGCACCAGTGCTCACAGCATGGAAAGAGTTTGAACCTACAGAAGTAGTTGCAACTACATACCAGGCGATCTCAGGTGCTGGAAAGAACTTTAAGGATTGGCCAGAAATGGTAGAAAATATCATCCCATACATCGGTGGAGAAGAAGAAAAGAGTGAACAAGAACCACTTCGTATCTGGGGAAAAGTTGTAGATGGTGAAATCGTAAAAGCAGAAGGACCTGTGATTACAACACAATGTATCCGTGTGCCAGTATTAAATGGACATACAGCAGCAGTGTTTGTAAAATTTGCGAAGAAACCAACAAAAGAGCAATTGATTGAAAAAATCGTGAACTTCAAAGGACTTCCACAAGAATTGGAACTTCCTAGTGCGCCAAAACAATTCATTCAATATTTAGAAGAAGACAACAGACCACAAGTAAACTTAGATGTTGACTATGAAAACGGAATGGGCGTTTCTGTAGGACGTATTCGTGAAGATAGAGTATATGACTTCAAGTTTGTGGGATTGTCACATAATACCGTCCGTGGAGCAGCAGGTGGAGCGATTCTTTGTGCAGAAACTTTGACTGCTAAAGGATATATTCAAGCAAAATAAGGAACATATATGGGAAAAGCAGTATACATTGCGGAAAAGCCAAGTGTGGCACAAGAGTTCGCAAAAGCATTAAAATTGAATACGAGTAGAAAAGACGGATATTTGGAAGCCGATAATGCGATTGTGACTTGGTGCGTGGGACATTTGGTGACAATGAGTTATCCGGAAGTATACGATGAAAAATATAAGCGATGGACATTAGAAACCTTGCCATTTATGCCGAAGGAATTCAAGTATGAAGTGATTCCTGCAGTGGAAAAGCAGTTTCGCATTGTCAGCGGGATTTTGAATCGAAGTGATGTAGATGTTATTTATGTCTGTACCGACTCTGGGAGAGAAGGAGAGTATATCTATCGTCTCGTAGAACAGATGGCGGGTGTGAAGAACAAGCAGAGAAAAAGAGTATGGATTGATTCGCAGACAGAAGAGGAAATCTTGCGTGGAATTCGCGATGCGAAAGATTTAAAGGAATATGATCATCTTTCAGATTCAGCTTATCTTCGGGCAAAAGAAGATTATTTGATGGGAATTAATTTTTCGAGATTGTTGACTTTGAAATATGGGAATTCCATTTCAAATCTGATGCAAACCAATCGCACAGTTCTTTCTGTAGGTCGTGTTATGACATGTGTACTCGGTATGGTTGTGCGCAGAGAACGGGAAATCCGTGAGTTTGTGAAGACACCATTTTATCGTGTGGTTAATATGATTCAAGTGGGAAGCAAGTCCTTTGAGGGAGAATGGAAAGCTGTCAAAGGATCTCGTTATTTTGAAAGTTTTGAACTTTACAAAGAAAATGGATTTAAGAAGAAAGATACTGCAGAGTTTTTGGTTGCTTATTTAAGTCAACCGCTGCCACTTCAATGTACAGTGACATCCATAGAAACGAAACAAGAAAAGAAATCAGCTCCATTATTGTATAATCTTGCGGAGTTGCAAAATGAGTGTTCAAAGAGATTTAAACTCAGTCCGGACGAAACACTAAAAATCGTGCAAGAATTATATGAAAAGAAGCTAGTGACTTATCCAAGAACAGATGCGCGTGTACTTTCAACTGCGGTGGCAAAAGAGATTAGTAAGAATTTAAATGGATTGACAAAATACGATATGGCGAAGCCGTACTTGCAAGATATTTTGCAACGTGGTAGTCATAAAGGACTAGAAAAAACAAAATATGTGAATGATAAGCAAATTACGGATCACTATGCGATTATTCCAACAGGACAGGGATTGTCAGCATTAAATAGTGTTTCTGCAACGGCAAAAGGTGTCTATGATACGATTCTAAGAAGATTTTTGAGTATCTTCTATCCGCCAGCTGTTTACCGTAAGATGAGTATTGTGTCGCAGATGAAAGAAGAATCATTTTTCTCAAATTTCAAAGTGTTAGAAGAAGAAGGATATCTAAAAGTTACGGGTACAAATCAAGAGAATGAGACTGATACCAGTCTTTTTGAAGTATTAAAGGATGTAAAAAAAGGTGCTGTGTTGCCTGTTATGAAGTTGGAAATTAAAGAGGGTGAGACTACACCTCCAAAACGATACAATTCAGGTTCCTTGATTTTAGCAATGGAAAATGCGGGACAGCTCATTGAAGATGAAGAATTGCGTGCTCAAATTAAGGGAAGCGGAATTGGAACTAGTGCGACACGTGCAGAAATTTTGAAAAAGTTAATTCACATTCAATATTTAAAACTAAATCAAAAAACACAGATTATTACCCCAAGTTTATTGGGAGAAATGGTGTTTGATGCGGTGGATCATTCTATAAAATCTCTGTTGAATCCTGATTTGACTGCAAGCTGGGAAAAAGGGTTGACCTATGTGGCAGAAGGGGAAATTACAGCGGATGAATATATGGAAAAATTGGAACATTTTATTGCAAGTCGAACAAATGGAGTTCTGAGTTTGCATAATCAGGGTCAGTTGCGGCAATGCTACGAAAAAGCGTCGCAATATTATCGTTCATAAGGGAGGATTGGCGATGGAACAAGTCAAAGTAGTAGATTTATTTAATTTAGATGAAACAATTGCAAAGGATATTTTTAAAGGTGTGACGTATCCATGGGAAGTTTTGCCGAGGATTTCAGAGTTTGTTGTGGAACTTGGAAAACAGCTTCCGCAAGATGAATATGAATTGCGTGGGGAGAATGTTTGGATTTCAAAAAGCGCAAAAATAGCACCGACAGCATCGATTACAGGACCAGTTATTATTGATCATGAGGCAGATGTTCGTCATTGTGCATTCATTCGAGGAAGTGCAATTGTTGGAAAGAATGCCGTTGTTGGGAATTCTACAGAGTTAAAGAATGTCATATTGTTTAACCGTGTGCAGGTTCCTCATTATAATTATGTAGGCGATTCGATTTTGGGATATCGTGCGCACATGGGAGCAGGGTCAATCACTTCGAATGTAAAGGCGGATAAAACACAGGCAACAATTAATACGCCAGATGGAAAAATTGAGACAGGATTGCGTAAATGTGGCGCAATGTTAGGAGATTATGTAGATGTTGGCTGTGGTGCGGTTCTTAATCCAGGGGTAGTGGTTGGAAGAAACACAAATATATATCCACTTTCTATGGTACGTGAATATGTGCCAGCAAATCATATTTATAAGAAACGCGGAGAAGTGGCTGAAAAATATTAAGATTGATACAGGAGATAGTTGTGTGTCTCCTGTTTTTTTGTTATGATAAACATACACTTTCTTTAGAGCGTTCGCTCGAATATTCCCAAGTATCCCATAATAAAAAAGTGTTGACAATTTAAAACAAGTGTAATAGTATGTTAATAGAAAAGCGAACATAAGTTCGCTAATAAGAAGGAGACATAGAAATATGGTAAGTGATGATAAAAGAAGAGCGCTGGATGCAGCGATTTCCAAATTAGAGAAAGATTTTGGGAAAGGAACCGTTATGAAGTTGGGTGATGCAGGAGCGAATGTTTCTGTTGAAACAGTGCCAACAGGTTCTTTGAGTTTAGATATTGCTTTAGGATTAGGAGGCGTTCCAAAAGGCAGAGTAATTGAGGTTTATGGACCAGAATCAAGTGGTAAGACTACCGTTACCTTACATATGATTGCAGAAGTGCAAAAACGCGGTGGAATTGCAGGTTTTATTGATGCAGAACATGCATTAGACCCTGTTTATGCGAAGAATATCGGTGTAAATATTGATGAATTATATATTTCTCAACCAGATAGTGGTGATCAAGCGTTAGAGATTGCAGAAACCATGGTTCGTTCGGGGGCAATGGATATTGTAGTAATCGACTCTGTTGCTGCGCTTGTTCCAAGACAAGAAATCGAAGGTGATATGGGAGATTCTCATGTGGGACTTCAAGCGAGATTGATGTCACAGGCACTTCGCAAATTGACGCCTGTTATCAGTAAGTCAAACTGTGTTGTTGTATTTATTAACCAATTGCGTGAAAAAGTAGGAATTATGTTTGGAAACCCAGAAACAACAACTGGAGGTCGAGCATTGAAGTTCTATGCATCTGTTCGTATGGATGTAAGAAAAATAGAAACATTGAAGCAAAATGGCGAGATGGTAGGAAACCGTACTCGTATCAAAATTGTGAAGAATAAGATTGCACCGCCATTTAAAGAAGCTGAGTTTGATATTATGTTCGGAAAAGGAATTTCGAAAGAGGGCGATATCTTAGACCTTGCAACAAGTATTGATGTGATTAACAAGAGTGGTGCATGGTATGCTTATAAAGGTGATAAGATAGGCCAAGGTCGTGAAAATGCAAAGTTGTATTTGAGCCAGAATCCAGAAGTTTTAAGCGAGATAGAAGCAAAAGTAAGAGCGCACTACGGATTAAAGGCTGATGTAGAGGCATAGTGATGGAAGAACTTCTGAAACAAGCAAAATTAAAAGCATTGCGGTTGCTGACAGATATGGATCGCACGGAAGAAGAATTGCGAACGAAATTGAAGCAAAAAGGGTATTCGGAAGAAGTTGTAGAACAAGCAATTGATTATGTAAAGTCTTTTGGTTATGTGAATGACGAGAATTATGCGAGAAAATTTGTGGAATCAAAAAAGAGTCACAAGAGTTGGAAAGAGCTCTATGTGGCTCTTCTTCAAAAGGGACTAGAGCGAGATGTTGTGGAGTCAGCATTGCGAGAAAACTACAGCGAAGATGATGAAAGTAGGGCGATACTCTTGCTAGCAGAGAAGAAACATTTTTCGCCAAAGTGTAGCACAGAAGAAGAAAAAAAGAAACTGATTGCATATTTTTTGCGCAGGGGTTTTCGCTATGAGAATGTTCGAAAAGTATTAGAAGTTTCTTCTTGGAATGCTTGACATTGATGCTAAAAAAGTATAAAATTTAACTGTTGTAGTAGTACAATGAAAATTAAATAAGGAGGTGCTCCTGTGCCAACAACAATTATTATCGCAAGCGTGGCTGCGGTTGTTGCACTTGTTGTATCATCGATCGTTACATATTTTGTAACAGTTTCTAAGCTTAGAAAAGATGCAGAGTCAAAAATTGGCAATGCAGAAAGTAAAGCGAGAGAAATTATTGATGAAGCGTTAAAGACTGCCGAAACGACAAAAAAAGAAGCACTCTTGGAAGTGAAAGAAGAATCAATTCGGACGAAGAATGAGCTCGATAAAGAAATCAAAGAGCGAAGAGCTGAATTACAACGCTATGAAAAAAGAGTGTTGTCTAAAGAAGAAGTCATAGACAAGAGAATGGAAGCGGTAGAACAACGTGAAGCAAGCTTTGCAGCAAAAGAAGAAGAGATGAAGCGACGCGAAGCAAAAGTTGAAGAATTGAGTCGACAAAGAGTACAGGAACTAGAAAGAATCTCGGGTTTAACCTCCGAACAAGCAAAAGAATATTTGTTAAAAACTGTTGAAGAAGATGTGAAACATGATACTGCGAAGTTAATCAAAGAATTAGAAACGCAGGCAAAAGAAGAAGCCGGTAAAAAGGCGAAAGAGTATGTCGTTACAGCAATTCAAAAATGTGCGGCAGACCATGTTGCAGAAACTACGATTTCTGTAGTACAACTTCCAAGTGATGAAATGAAAGGCCGTATCATTGGTAGAGAAGGACGTAATATTCGTACTTTAGAAACAATGACTGGTGTAGAATTGATTATTGATGATACTCCAGAAGCAGTTGTTTTATCTGGATTTGATCCAATTAGAAGAGAAGTTGCAAGAATTGCTCTTGAAAGATTGATCGTGGATGGACGTATTCATCCAGCAAGAATTGAAGAGACAGTAGAAAAAGCACAAAGAGATGTTGAAACTATGATTCGTGAAGAAGGCGAAGCAGCAGCATTAGAAGTTGGAGTGCATGGAATTCATCCAGAATTAATCCGTCTCTTGGGAAGAATGAAATTCAGAACAAGTTATGGACAAAACGCGTTGAAGCATTCTATCGAAGTTGCACAGTTATCAGGACTGTTGGCAAGCGAAATCGGATTGGATGTTCGTCTTGCAAAGAGAGCAGGTCTTTTACACGATATTGGTAAATCGATTGACCACGATGTGGAAGGATCACACATTCAAATCGGTGTTGATCTTTGTAAAAAATATAAAGAATCAGCAACTGTTATTAATGCAGTGGAATCACATCATGGCGATGTGGAGCCAACATCATTGATTGCTTGCATCGTACAAGCAGCAGATACAATTTCTGCGGCAAGACCGGGTGCAAGAAGAGAGACATTGGAAACATATACAAACAGATTAAAACAATTAGAAGAAATCGCCAACCAATATAAGGGTGTCGATAAATCTTTTGCTATTCAAGCAGGTAGAGAGATTCGTATCATGGTAGTTCCGGAACAAGTGTCTGATGCAGACATGGTACTAATGGCTAGAAATATTTCGAAACAGATTGAATTTGAATTGGAATATCCAGGTCAAGT